>NTKI01000009.1 GCA_002457315.1 Rhodothermaeota bacterium MED-G19 | reverse complement strand
CCCGGGCTTTCACCTCCGACTTGCTATTCCGCCTGCGCGCCCTTTACGCCCAGTAATTCCGAACAACGCTTGCACCCTCCGTATTACCGCGGCTGCTGGCACGGAGTTAGCCGGTGCTTATTCTTGGGGTACCGTCATCATCTTCCCCCATAAAAGAGCTTTACGACCCAAGGGCCTTCTTCACTCACGCGGCATTGCTGCATCAGAGTTTCCTCCATTGTGCAATATTCCTTACTGCTGCCTCCCGTAGGAGTCTGGTCCGTGTCTCAGTACCAGTGTGGGGGATCATCCTCTCAGACCCCCTACTGATCGTAGTCTTGGTAAGCCGTTACCTTACCAACAAACTAATCAGACGCATGCCCATCTTTAACCGATAAATCTTTAACATTTATATCATGAGATATTATAATGTACTATGGGGAATTAATTCGAGTTTCCTCGAGCTATGCCCCAGTTAAAGGTAGGTTGCATACGCGTTACTCACCCGTGCGCCGGTCGCCATTTACCGAAGTAAATGCTGCCCCTCGACTTGCATGTATAAGGCCTGCCGCTAGCGTTCTTCCTGAGCCAGGATCAAACTCTCCATTGTAATATAATCTTAAATGTGTTTAAAACTGGCTGCTCTTGGAAAAAACAAAAGTTCTTTCAAGTGGTATGTTGTCATTACAATAGTTCAAAGAACGTTTTCAGACGATTCTGAAAAGAGGGATAAATCCCTAAATAAAAAATGGCTTCTTTTGAAGCGCTCGCAAAATTAGAAATTATTTATATAATCACCAAGAAATAAAAACATATTTATAAAGAATTTACTGATAGTCAAAATAAGCATTTAAAATAGCTAGAAAGCCTATTTTATTAAGAAAAATTATATATGAATATTATTTTGAAATTTTATTTTTAAAAATAGGCACAGTGCTACATGGTTCGCCATACATTAAACTAAAAACTACTTGAGATAATTTTTTAGTTAATTCAAAATAAACATACTCAAAATAAGGAATTTCAGAGCAACCTTTAATTATTACTTTTTTCCCCTTAAAGGATTGGAAATCTATATTATTTATTTTTTCAAGGTATAATTTTTCCTCTAAATTTTTTCTATCTCCAAATACATAATTCTTACAGCTATTTGATAAGTAATGTGATATTAAAATGAATGCCCAAGAAGGAACAATTATATCTTCTTCTAATACAACATAAACAAAAGAATTTTTAAATTGGTTCCAATTATAATTTTTTAAATTTTCTCGAAATTTCTTTTCAATTAATATGTCATCCTCTAAAAAAGAAGAAAAATTAATTTTATCTCTTTTCCCTTCTTGATAGTACTCTTTAATGTCAATAGTTATTAAAGGACTTTTTTTTACTCTATTTATGATCTTATCCACTTTTTCTTTTATTTAATAAGATAAAAATCTTTTATGTAATTTGGTTCAAATGAGGCTAATTCTTCAAAATCATTATCAATAAATTTATTATATGAAAGTTCTCCCATATAAATTGAATTTGGAATTATATCTGAGAAAAATTTAAAATTACTATTATCAGAAATATCTTCAAATTTTTTTGATCCACTTCCAACAAAATATATGGTTCTATTACTATAAGAATCAAATGAATTTTCATTCAATATTAGTGCATTATCTTTTTGAATCTCCTCTAAAGAATAATTAAATATTTTAGTGAAAACCTCCATTCTTCTCGCATCAATCATTGGGCAGATATATGAATCTTTATTATCTATTTTTTCAATAGATGACTTAGCTAAAATTTTTAAAGTATTAATAGAAATCAAGGGTTTATTTAAAGCATAACAGAAACCCTTTAAGCAAGAAAGACCAATTCTTAAACCAGTATACGAACCCGGACCCCTTGATATAGAAAAAGCATCAATATTAGCTATGTCTATTTTACTAGCTTTTAATATATCATCCACTAAACTAATAATTAACTTTGAGTGTGACCTTTCTATTTTTGAGGAAGCACTCTTTATTAATTCATAGCCATCAAATAAAGAAACGGAACAAAATTCAGAAGTAGTATCTACGCATAAAATTTTACTCATTTTCAATACTGATTTTGTTGAATGCTTCAATTAAAGATTTATTTATTTCATTATATGATAATATTTTATCAGATGAATAAACAACAGCAATATTACATTTTGGATCTAAAAGAAGTTTATTTTTATTTAATCTATAAGATTCTTTAATTCTTCTTTTAAGAAGATTTCTTTTTACAGAAGACTTTATTTTAGCTTTAGATACTGATACTAATACTTTATTAATAAGATTTTTATCTTCAAATTTATATCTTATATCAAATGGATATAAACTGACTCTTATTCCTGAGTTGAAAAGTTCTTCAATTACTTTTTTATTTGTAATCCTTTCTTCTTTGCTAAATGTATTTTGTCCGATTTTGGACGATGAATTCATGAGTAAAACTTAGCTGATAAATTATTTCTTATGTTTTTTCTCATCAGAAACAGTTAGCTTCTTTCTTCCCTTAGCTCTTCTCCTAGCAATTACATCTCTCCCATTAGCGGATTCCATTCTTTTTCTAAATCCATGTTTATTGGATCTCTTTCTTTTTGATGGTTGAAAAGTTCTTTTCATAATGACAAGTGTTTATTTAATGATTGTAAAGATAAATACTTTTAATATATTATCTCATCGAGTGTTTAATATTATCTATGATATTTTTTTCTAGTCTTGGTCCTAACTTAGTAACAACTTTTGATGATAGAGCTGAAGCTAATTTTCCAGATTCTTCATAATCTAATTCATTATTAATCCCATATAAAAACCCGCCAGCAAAGGTATCACCTGCTCCAACTGTATCAACAGCATTAGCTTTAAAAGGTTGTATTTTTATTAAATCATGTGATTTAGACAAAATCACAGAGCCCTCAGAGCCCATTGTAATGACAACTAAGTCAGAATAACTTAACATTTTATCACAACATTTCTTAAAATTTTTTTCACCAGTAAAAGTTTCGGCTTCATCTTTATTACAAAAGATTAAATCAATCTTTTCTTGTAAAATTTTATCAAAATTTTTTCGAAAATATTTAACCATGCTCAGGTCAGAAAAAGTAAGGGCAATCTTTACATCATTTTTTCTAGAAAATAAGATTGACTTTTCTATTGCCTCCATAGCTATTTCCGAAGTAACAAGATATCCTTCTATATATAAATATTTTGATAAAGCTAAATCTTCAAAATTTATATTATCAGAGGAGTATTCAGAGGAGACAGCAAGACAAGTATTCATGGTCCTCTCTGCATCAGGTGTAGTTAAAACCAGACAAGAACCAGTCATTCCAGGTTTAATATAAAAATTTACATCTCCAGTATTAATACCACTTTTTCGAATATCTTCTAAAAATAACTTGCCATATTCGTCATCAGAAATTAGGAAAGATAGGTAACCTGATCCTCCTAATTGAGATAATGTGTAGATAGAGTTAGTAACAGAACCCCCTGACTGAATAAATGGCTCTGAACCTTTAATTTTATCTATAATTGACATTTGTTTTTGATCATCTACTAGAGTCATAAGTCCTTTCTCAATTTTATTATCTTCAAGAAACTTATCTGTAACTAAACATACACTATCAACTAATGCATTTCCTATTCCAAAAACATCATATTTTTTTATCATATTTAACTATCTCTATGACCCTGTCTGGGTAGTCAGATATCATTCCATCTACTCCTAGGCTTAAAACTTTTGCAATATCATCATTTGAGTTTACAGTCCAAGGGATTACTTTAATTTTTTTATTCTGTAAATACTTAATATCATCATGTTTTAAAAACTTATAATTAGGGCTAAAAGAATAAGGATAAAACCCTAGATCTTTTAAGTTTAATTTAGGATTATAATTTTCAGATACTAGCAGAGATAAATTAACATTTGGGTAGTTTTTATTAATGTATCTAAGCACTCTAAAATCAAAACTTTGAATAGTAAACCTTTCTTCAGAAATAAATTGACTGATAACAGATAATACTAAATTTGAAAATTCTTTATAATTAGGATGAAAAACTCCTTCATTTTCAGTTGAAGATTTAATTTCAATATTATAATTGACTTCTTCATAATCCTTGACTTTGATATATGTCTCTATCTCATTAAGACAATGATTAAGAAGAGGTTTAATAGATGATATTTTTTCTTGTTTAGGAAATTTAGAATTAAATAAACTCCCACAATCATATTTAATTATCTGATTATAATCCATTTCATAAATATTAAATGAGGATTTATCTTCAATTATTTTTTTATTATTAACATCCAAACATATGTATTTAGAAATCCAAGGCTCATGAGAGATAATAACTTTTTTGTCTTTAGAAATAACAACATCCATCTCTAAAGTATTTACACCAATATCTAATGATTCTTTAAAACCCAAAATAGAGTTTTCTGGATACATACCCCTAAAACCTCTGTGACCTTGAACATCAAAATTTTTAAATTCATCACATGAAAAAAGGAATAATAAAATAGAAAAAAAATTAATTTTTGTTTTCAAGAAAAGAGAGAAATGAAACAGATAAAAATATAAATAATGTAACTAAGAAATATGTATTAGTTAAACCTTCAAATAAAAATTGATAGGTTGTTACACCTAATATGCCACCTACTATAGGACCAAAAACTGGCACCCAAGAATATTTAAAATTTGAGCCTCCTTTTCCTTTGATAGGCAAAATAAAGTGAGCAAGTCTAGGAATGAAATCTCTAACAGGATTAATAGCATAACCTGTTGTTCCTCCAAGAGAAATCCCAATAGCACAGACGAGAGCTCCTACTATGATTGGATTTAATCCTTGAGCAAACTCATTTATACCAATAAATTTTAATCCGAAAAGCAATATAAAGGTTCCTAAAATTTCACTAAACAAGTTAGACCACTTAGATGGAATAGAGGGAGAAGTAGCAAAAACTCCTAATTTAACAGCTTTATCTTCTGTTTCTCCCCAATGAGGCAAGTAATGAAGATAAATTAAAATACAAGCAATGAATGCGCCAAGAGACTGTCCTGATATATAAATAAATAATTTATTTAATTCAATCTCATTGGAAGAATATAATCCTAATGTAACTGCTGGGTTAATATGAGCACCACTAAACTTACTACTAGCATACACTCCAAGTGTAACAGCTAAACCCCAACCCAATGTACCTACAATCCAACTATTACTTTCCTTATTAGAATAGCTTTTGTTTAAGGAAGTACCTGCGTTAACACCACAACCAAAAAGTATTAAAACAAAAGTTCCAATTGCTTCAGATAAAAATTCATTCATAAATTATAAGATTATTATTGTATGTAAATCTATAAATTTTAGATTTGAGTATGAAAAAAAATTTTATTATAATTTTTTTGAGTTTGTATGGGTGCAAACCAATTGAACCAGTAGATTTTGTTGAGATAAACAATGTTTTAATTAAAAATTCAAAAAACAATGAATTAAATATTTCTGCTGACATAGTATTAAATAATCCTAATAAGGCAAAAATTACAATAACTAAAATAGATGTAGAAATTTATGCAGAAGAAATTCTTATTGTTAAAATAAATGAACAGAGTCCTCGAGAACTACTAAATTTAGCTGAATCCACTATAAATGTAAACGGAGAAGTAGATATTAAAAATTTAGAAAAGTTTATAAATAAAAAAGGTTTAGCTATAATACTAGGAAACGAGGATGTTGGTCTTCATTTTAAAGGTGAAATAGAAGCAAAGGCCTACGGCATTAAAGATGTTATTAACATAGACTATTCTATCAAAAGTGTAAAAGGTCTTACTAATTAAAAGTAGTTATTTGATCTATATATTTTTTCAAATCTATAAGCTGTTCATTCCATTTTTTTTCTGATATACCAGATACTTCGGCTAACTCTTTTCTATTTTCTTGAATTAATGAAAGCACTTTATCTATATTGTAGTATATCATTGAGTTTCTTTGGGAAAAAAAGTCTAAAAGATTATGACACATTTCCTTTTTAAGACAATACGCAAATTCAGAAATTAAAAGATTAACATCATCTAATTTAGATTTCTTTTTAAGAGTTTTAAAAATTTCAAAACATTTATCACCATAATTATTATAGTACTTATTGAATTGTTCTTCTGAAAATCCTAACTCCATTATTTCGGATCTTAATTTATCATGCTTATTGCCAAATAATTTTAAATTTTTTGTCAATGATCTTCTCTTTGGCATATTATTTTTTCTGAATATTAAATCGACTACTCTCTCTGCCATCTTTCTATATCCAGTCAGTTTTCCACCAGTAATAGTTATAATTCCTTCTTTAGAAATAAAAACCTCATCTTCTCTTGAGACCTCTGAAACCTTTTTATGGCCATCTTTAATTAATGGCCTAAGACCTACCCAACTTGACTCTATATGTTTCAATTTTAAAGAAACTGAAAAAGTTTCATTTAAAGAGTTAAGCAAATAATTAACTTCCTTCTTTAACACTATTAATTTATCTTTTTCTTTATTAAACTCTGTGTCTGTTGTCCCAATATAAACTTTGTCCTCTCTCGGTATAGCAAAAATCATTCTTCCATCAATTGCATCAAAGTAAATTGACTGAGACAGGTTAAATTTTTCTCTTGAGACCACTATATGAATGCCCTTAGATAATACTAATTTTTTTTCTTTATCATTCAACACTTCATCGGTCCATGAACCAGATGCATTAATAATATTTTGAGCATAAAGTTCTAAAATAGTACCATCAATTTTATCCTTACACTTCACTCCTATTACTTTATTATCTCTATATATAAAATTAATTGCTTTCATATAATTTATTGGTGATGACCCTAATTCATAGGATTTTTTTATAATTTCAATTGTTAGTCTATTATCCTCAGTTCGGTATTCAGAATAATAGGCCCCACCTAAAACATTGTTTTTTTTGAGTAAAGGTTCCTTTAAAAAGGTATCCTCTCTTGATAAGATTTTATTTTTATCAGTTCTTTTAACATTTGCTAAATAATCATAAATCATTAATGCTATTCTAGTTAAAAACATATTAAGTTTTCCTTCCTTTTTTATAGGAAGTAACATTTTTTCAGGTTTTACTATATGTGGTGCAATTTTACTTAGGACAGCCCTCTCGCTACCTGTCTCATGCACAAGTTTAAATTTAAATTGTTCAAGATATCTTAATCCCCCATGAATTAGTTTTGTTGATTTACTGCTTGTACCTGAAGCAAAGTCATTCATGTCTATAAGACAAGTCTTTAGACCTCTAGAAGTTGTATCTAAACAGACCCCCGCTCCAGTTATCCCACCTCCTATTACCAAGACATCAAACTTATTTTTAGAAAGGGTTTTTTTGTATTCATCCCTTTTTCTAGAATCAAAAAAATTTATTTTTCTATCCAATTGAATGTTCTTTTCACAGCTTTATTCCACCCATTATAAATTTTAGTTCTTTTTCTCTCATCTATTTTTGGAGAAAAAGTTTTATTTATTTTTTGTAAAGAGATTATCTTATCCTCATCCCAAATATCACTAAATATTCCAGCTAAGTATCCTGCACCCATAGCTGTAGTCTCAATAACATCAGGTCTTATCACATCACTATTAAGAATATCCGATTGGAATTGCATCAAATAATTATTCATACATGCTCCTCCATCAACTTTTAAAGATGACAACTTAATATTTGCGTCTTTTTGCATTACATCAATGATGTCTCTAGTTTGATAAGCTAATGATTCTAAGGTAGCTTTAATAATATGGTCTTTACCTGTATCTCTAGTTAATCCAAAAATTGCTCCTCGAGAATACATATCCCAATACGGAGCACCTAACCCAGCAAATGCAGGTACAACATAAATATCTTTTAAATCATCAATTGAGTTTGCAATGTCTTCAGTTTCGCTAGCATTTTTTATTAAACCTAATGAATCTCTGAGCCACTGTATTGCAGCACCAGCAATAAACACACTACCCTCAAGAGCATAATTAACTTTATCGTTAGAAGAGCATGCTATTGTTGTTATTAATCCATTTTCAGATAATTTAAAATTATTTCCGGTATTCATTAATAGAAAACAACCAGTACCATAAGTGTTTTTTACCATTCCATCTTCAAAACATGCTTGACCAAATAAAGCTGATTGTTGATCTCCAGCAACTCCATTTATAGGAATTTCTACTCCTTTATATTTAAATGTTCCAAAATTTGAAGATGACATTTGAACTTTAGGTAGGATGGAAATGGGTATTTCTAAATAATCAAGAATCTTCTTATCCCACTTCAAATTTTTGATATTATAAATCATTGTCCTTGAAGCATTAGTATGATCAGTAACATGGCTTTTGAAGGAGGTTAAATTATAAATTAACCAAGAGTCAATTGTGCCACAAATAACCTTATTTTGATTAATTTTTGATTTCACACCCTCTACATTATCCATTATCCACTTAATCTTTGTTCCTGAAAAATAAGAATCAACTACTAAACCTGTATTTTCTTTAATATAAGTTTCTAGACCATCTTCCTTCATCTTTTGACAGATATCAGATGTTCTTTTATCTTGCCAAACAATAGCATTATATAATGGTTTTCCTGTTTGTTTGTCCCACATTATTACAGTTTCTCTCTGATTTGTAATTCCTAAACTTATTATATCTTCTGCCTTAACATTGTTATGAGATAGTAACTCTTCAAAAACCTCCATTTGGGTTTCTAAGATTTCCATCGGATCATGTTCTACCCATCCTTGGTTTGGAAAAATTTGATTAAATTCTTTTTGTTTTATACTAATCAAATTTCCTTCAGTATCAATTAGAATAGCCCTTGAGCTTGTAGTTCCTTGATCTAATGCTACTATATACTTCATTTCTATTTTTTTGAAATTAATTTATTTTTTAAGTTAATATTATTTAAAACATAATCACCAACCTTCTCACCTTGTTCTACACCATAAGTAATAGCAGGCATATAGTGTATCCCTCCATATATTCTACTTATAGCTGCTTCCTCTGATGCATGAAGGAAGGATCTAAAATTTCTAGCAGGCAAGCCATAAATTTCTTCTGTAGTATCAAGGAATTCAAAATCATCTCCTAAAATATGTGTAAGTATATTAGCGGCTGCAGTTGATATAACAGAGTGACCAGATGTGTATTCTGGAAAAGGTGGGGTCTGTAGAAATGGCATCCAGTCTTCATCTAAGTGTTGATTTATAATTGTTTCAGGTCTCACTAAAATACTTCTCCATTTTTCATCCCAACAAATTATGAAAGCATCAAACAAACCAATCGAAACCATAGTATAGGTATAAATGGTTTCCATAAGATTTAATTTAGCTTTCTTCGATACAATTTTAGTTATACCTATCCAATGTCCACCAGGTGTGATTTTTTTTGTTGCAAACATAGCATGTCCTTTATGATGAGATACGTATGGGTTACAATCCCAAAAACTTGCTATTTCTTTTTCTTCATCAGAAAGATTATTTCCAATTTCATAAACTTCTATTAAGTCTTTAAAAAAGATTGAATTTTTATCTAAGCTAAATTCTGGGGGAGGTTTAATCATAAATTGATTAGATGAATCAACAACCAGTGTTCTTATTTTATTCCAATGAGGCTCAATCCCTTCCATATAATCCGGTGGTGTTGGTTTCCAAGATTCTTCATCATCTCTCTGGATTGTATACTTTGGAAAGGACCTAGTCTGTTTATAATTATCTTTTGCATACCACATTTTTATATGGTTAGCCACTAATAAACCATAGTCCATTGACCTCTCTAAAATATCTCTCGGGACTCCTTTCTCTTGAAATTCATCAAATAATTCTTCTTGGAAAGAAAGTATTTTATTTTCCGAAAAAATAAGGTCTTTACCTACATTTATAAAAGCATATATACTAGCAATTGGAAATGAGTATTCCTTATTAAAATCTGGTTTTGGAATAGAACTTAATCCATTAATTTGCCCTGCTAAGCTTTTATAATTTGGATAATCGTTAATTAGCACTTCATACGCTGCTATACTTGGATAAACATAAATTCTAGATGCAACCGGAGGAGAAAAAATGTCATAGACAATTATATCAGTTAATTTTTGCATAGATCTATGAAATAGATCAGGATTATTATAAAAGTTTACATTGCTCTTATATTCTTCATATGATGAACATGAAATAAAAAACTGAAAAAAGAGTATTATAAAAACGGTTTTAATTTTCATTGACTAAACTTATTATTGAGATATTATTATCATTTTTTCCAATAACAAATCTAGATTTATTTTTATCTAATGGCAAGACTTTAGTTATATCACCTCTTATCTTAAGACCTGATTTAGATTGCTTAATATAATTAAAATAACCATTTCCTTCTCCTTCCAAAAGCACACCAAAATTTGAATCAAATGAACCAAAAAAAGGTGATACATTAGAGTTATTCCCAAAAAGTAAAAGGTCTTTATTACCATCATTATTGTAGTCTAATACCTGAATATCTCTAATAGGTGAAACCTGAGACAATAAAGGTAATTCTATCAAATCAAACTTATTTTCACCATTAAGTAAGACAATAGATTTGAAATTATTGACAGTGAGTTTTTTACTATTTGATAAAGATTCTTTAGAAAATATTTCTGTAATATCTAAACCCGCAAAGTCTTTATAATAGAAAAAATCTCTATTTAAATAATTAAGTTGTTTTGATAATTCATCTTTATTTGCAATAGGATATTCTTTGCTGTTTTTTTTATAGGTTATAATGTGTTCGAATCTAGAATTGTCATCAAAATCATTTATATACATTGAAACTTGATCTTTTTCTGTCGGTTTTAGTTTAGAATTATTTCCTAAATTTCCAGCAATAATATCCATTTTACCATCATTATTTAAATCAGCAGTTTCTATTGAGAACCACCACCCATTTAATGAATTACCTATAAATGTAGAATCCTTACCAAGTATTCCGTTATGATTATTGAATATGTTAATGCTGTTCCAATCTCCACATGTTATTAAATCCTTAAGACCATCTCCATTCATGTCATCCCATTTAGCATCAGTTACCATTCCCAAATCTTTAAATATTTTATCTATTTTAAAGTTTCCTTTACCATCATTTTTTAACAAATAACTTTTTGGAGAAACTCCATACTCACCAGGAACAACTCTACCTCCTACAAAGAGATCTTGATCTCCATCATTATCATAATCATAATTTTTTACAATGGAATTATGTTGATTAAGCTGAACTAAACTATCATTATTTTTAAAGATCCCATCAATGTTAAAGTAAAGCCTATCTCTAACACTTTTAGAGTTAATTGAAAATTCATTACCTGCACTCACCACATATAAATCTAAATCATTGTCGTTATCAGCATCAAAAAATAATGCATCAACATCTTCTGAAAGATAATCTTTCTCTAAACTAATTTGATTACTTAATTTATAATTACCATTTTTCTTACCCAGAAAAAGCTTTGATTCTTGAAAAGAAGGAGATCCAATGTATACATCTAATATCTCATCATTATTTATATCACCTACTGCAATTGAGGGTCCCTCTCTAGATACCATGTAAGGAATTAAGCCCTCCCTATTAAAGTCATTGAAAACGTTTTCGATATGCTTATATTCAATTAAATTTTTATGTGATAAATCCTTAAATATTGTTTGATTATTTGTCTTACTATCAAATAATTCTAAAGCATTATTTTCATTTAGAGAAATAGTTTGATTTGCATTTATAGAATAAATTTTTTGTGATTTTTTTGAAGGCCATACTACCTCTAAAGAGTCTACAATTTTAGTGTCACCTAGTCCAAAATTTAATCCTGAAGATTTACTAGACATGAATCCCCTATTCAAGAAGTTTTCTTTATAAATGGCCCTATCATTGAACCATAAAAGAACCTTTGCGCCAACCCCAAATAAATTAAAATCTATTCCAGAAAATTCAACTTTTAAATAATTACCAAGTTCATTATCTATAGATTTATTCTTGTAAATTGATGCGTAATCATTGATATTATTTATTACTAAATCCTGATCCCCATCATTATCAAAATCGTCATATGTTGCGCCATTAGAATACCCTTCATAGTCAAGCCCCCACTCTATTGAAACATCTTTAAATTTCAAATTTGATAAGTTTTTATATGCATAGTTTGAAACCTTTCCGTCGGGCATTTCATTTAATAAATCTTGATTATTTAAATCAGGATTTTGAATTAAACCACTATTAATTTTTTCATTAGATAAAAAGTTTATGTAGTCCATATCGTTTGGTCTTTTAACTATCCCATTCGATATGAAAACATCAGCATTACCATCAATATCAAAATCTTCTAATAATGTTGACCAACTCCAATCGGTTGCATGAATTCCAAGTAACTGAGAAACCTCAGAAAAAGAATTATTTCCATTATTTAGCTGTAATGTGTTTCTCGCAAATTGCTTATTGAATCCAAATCCAAGTTTTAATTTATAAATCTCATATGAATCATCGCCTACAGAACTTTTTAAAACTTTTTCATCATCTGGAAGCATGTCAAGAACAAATATGTCTGGGTATAGATCATTGTTGATATCTGAAATATCATTTCCCATTGAGAATCTTGACGTGTAGTTTATATTATTTTCTAAGTTTTCAGTAAAGGTTCCATCACAATTATTTATATAGAGATAATCATTTTCTCTAAAATCATTTGAAATGTATATATCATCACATCCATCACGATTAATATCACTGATTGAAATCCCTAGACCATACCCTATATTACTACCTAAAATTCCAGACGCTTCAGAAACATCAGTAAAAATATTTTTTCCTTCACTAATTTCATTTCTGTAAAGCTTGTCACCAGATCTCTCATTTCTTTCATATCTGAGTTTTGAACTTCCGTAACTTCTTTCTGTATGTACTGAGTGATTAAGTAAATAAACATCTAAATCTCCATCAGAATCATAATCAAAAAAAGCAGAGTGAGTAGAAAAACCCTCAAAATCAAGGCCGTATTCTTTTGCACTCTCTGTAAATGTAAGGTCACCATTATTTATATATAATTCATTTTTACCTTCAATATTTTTGTATCCCCCTAGTCTAGTTTGATAGATATCAAGATACCCATCTCCATTAACATCAACTATACTAACACCTGTTTTCCATTCACCGAAAGACTCAACACCTGAAGCTTTAGATATATCCTCAAAATTAAAATTTCCCTTATTTAAAAATAAAATATTTCTACCCTGGTTTGAGACAAAATAAATATCAGATAACCCATCGTTATTAATATCCCCTGTTGCTACACCTCCTCCGTTATAAAAATATAAATACTCAATAAGATTAAATTTTTCATTATCAACTAATTGATTTTTAAAATAAATATTTGACTCATGAGGAGGAAATTTATAGAATAAAGTTTCATTATTACTACAAGAGTAAAATAGAATACTTAATAATAATATTAATGATTTGAATCTAAAATACATTTAATAAGAGTAAGTTTGAAGAGTATCATTGTTATTCAAAACTAATAATAAGTTTTTGTCATCAATATTATTAATTTTTGAAAAGTCTCTTACCTGTCCCTTAAATAATAATCCTGATTTTAATGAAGATGTAGGATTAAATTGTAAATTTTTTTCTCCTAAAAACAACTGTCCATAATTTGCATCGTATCTACCAACTTCAGGTTTTACATTATATAAATTACCTCCTAAAATTATATCTTTAATTCCATCATGATTCACATCTTCAATTTCTATTGCATGAACTGTTGAGAACTGAGATTGTATAGGAAGCTCAACAGAATTAAAATCACCATTATTATTTATAAATAGTGAGGTCTTAAGATCATAAACATAATTAATTTGACTGGAGTTAATTTTAGAAAGTGGAAAAATATCATTTGCAGTTTGGTTTTTATAACTGTTATATTTGAGATATTTCTTCTTTAAAGTTGGCATTTGCATAACTAAATCATGTCTTAATGCTACGGTGTAGGAGCTATCACCATTATATTGAAAAATCACTTGTTCAATACTATTATTATCATCAAAATCATTAACATACATTGAGATAGGTTTAGATAGACTAGCTCTAAATCTAGAATTATTTCCGTGGTTCCCTACAATAAAATCATCAAATCCATCATCATTAATATCTTGAACTTTTATTGTATTCCACCACCCATGAGTGTTATGTAACTGATCAATCTTTTTAATTTTAAATATTCCATTATTATTCTCTAATAATATAATTGGCATCCAATGACCCACTACTAATAAATCACTATCACCATCATTTTCATAATCTATGAAACTAGCATCCGTAATCATTCCTATTTTATTTAAATCAGGCGCAATAGAATCTGTCAAATTAATAAAATTACCTTCTCCATCATTTTCAAGTAAATATCCATTTGAGGGAAGACCATATTTCTGGGGAATAAGTCTTGTGCCAACAAATAAATCTTGGTCTCCATCGTCATCAATATCAAAATTTTTCACAACAGAAGAACTTTCAAATAATCCAGCAGGAAGAATTTGGTCTGACTTATAGAAACCATTCTTATTATTGAAATATAGTCTATCTCTTAATTCAGTTGAATACATAGAAAATTCATTTCCACCACTGGTCACATACAGATCCAGAAAACCGTCAGAATTTGCATCAAAAAAGAGACAGTCTGTATCTTCAGATTCCTTATCTTGAACTAATAATGGCACGTCATATTTAATAAATTTTGAATTATTATATAGATACATAGTTCCTGGGTAACCTTTTGCTCCACCAATATAAAGATCATTAAATCCATCATTATTTATATCTCCTTCACATATGCAAGAACCTTCTGAAGAAGTCATATGGAAAAGTAGCCGGTCTCGATCAAAATCAACAAAATTATTTTCTAAATGAGTGTGACTTATATACTGATTTGAGAGATCATTAAAAACTTTTCTATCATTATCAAAATTTATTGAAGAGAATGAAATTTCATCCTTTTTACTAATAGAGATAAGAGTATCTTTTAAGATATTATATTTTTTAGAGTAAGATCCATCATGCCATCTTATTACTAAAGAATCTATATTAACATTGTCCCCAATACCAAAAATTAAATTATTATCAACAGTAGACTGAAAGCCACGAATTGGCATTTGCTCTAAAAAAAATTTTGATCTACCCGAATAGAGGGTTACTGATGAGCCAATTGCATCAATATTATTTTTATCTCCCACTAAATTTAATTTCAAATAACTGTTTTGAGGATATAAAATATCCGTATTATTTCTGTAAACAAATGCTTTCATGTTTACATTATTTACTATCAAATCGTAGTCTCCGTCATTGTCAAGGTCACCATAAGCTGAGCCATTAGAGAAACTAGGTTTACTTAGGCCGAGCACTTCAGTTTTATTTATAAAGTCAAGATCTCCGCGGTTCTCAAAAGCATAATTGGGAATAGGAACACTTGGTATAAAGTCAATCAACTTCTGAAAATCTACACTTCCTGGTGATGCAATCTGATTAATTACTTCATCTTGAGTAACATATTGTAAAAAATCTTGGTCAGTTAAATCTTGATAAATTCCATTAGCAACAAAAATATCCTTATTACCATCATTCTGAAAATCAAACATCAGCGCACCCCAACTCCAATCTGTGGCCTCAACACCAGCTAATCTACCTATCTCACTAAATGTAGAATTTCCATTATTTAATTGAAGAGTATTTCTTGTGTACTGATTCCAGTAACCGCTTGATTTAATAAATTGATGTCTGTCCCAACTATCAAAAGTTGTAACAGTTTTAATTCTTTCATCAGGTTCAGGTAACATATCTGTAACAAAAATTTCTGAAAATCCATCATTATTTATGTCTGCCATATCTGCTCCCATTGAGGCAGCACTTATACTTTTAATCATACCCTCTAAACTCTCAGAAAAAGTTCCATCTCTATTATTGAGATATAAATAATCTCTTTCATAAAAGTCATTAGATACATATATGTCCATCCACCCGTCATTGTTTACATCACCAACAGTCACTCCTAACCCAAATCCTATTACACTTCCATAAATTCCAGCTTTCTCACTGACATCAATAAATTTCCCATTATCATTTAAAAACAACTTATCTCCACCTACTTCATCACGAACTGGTCTTTGGTCTTTTCCAATACTTGTAATCCTAAAACCACCTTTATATGAATTATTTAATAAGTAGCAATCCAGATCTCCATCTTTATCAAAATCAAAAAATGCTGCATGAGTAGAATAACCTTTATCATCTAAACCATATGCATTTGCCATCTCCGTAAATGTTAGATCACCATTATTAATAAAAAGCTCATTTTGTTTGTTGTCTCCCTTAATATCTCCAGAATTTGATACGTATATGTCTAAGAAACCATCTGAATTAATATCAATAATACTCACACCAGTACTCCAAGATTTACTACCTCCAACTTTAGCAGTTGCTGTGATATCTTCAAACTGAAAATTTCCTTTATTTAAATAAAGTTTATTTTGATTAAGATTTGATGTGAAATATATATCTAAAAGACCATCATTATTTATATCACCTAATCCCACTCCTCCTCCATTATAATAATTTCTGTAAGTAAAAATGTTAAAGTCCTTTTTAAAAAAAAGCTTATTCTCAAAATCTATTCCAGATTCATTTGAAGAAACCTCTTCGAATAATTTTATTTCTTTTTCAGAACATGATATAAGTATTATTATTGGAAGAAAATAAAAAAAAAACTTATTCATCTTTTAATCTTTTTTCGATTAAAAGATCTGTAAATCTAGCCCTAACTTCTCTCTCACTAACCTTAGTTAATGCTATCCTTCTATTACCATTTACTGTAGCTAATAATTTACTCCTGTTTTTTGGGCCCTCAATCTCATAAAATTCTGATCGATACCATTCTGATAAAAGACCTTCAATTTCTTTCATCAAATATTCTGCAGAAGTTTCTTTATTCCAAGGCGCCCAAGCAGTATATGAAAATGTTGTATTAACCTCATATACGGTATCCTTATTAAATACTGGGTAAAATAACATCTCAATATTTTGGCCAATAGACTCTGTTGGAATCAAATATCTAACAGAGTTATTAGATGGTCCCTGAGATACTAATTTTTTTCTATTTAAATCCCAACAATGTGCGTAGAATTCTTTTGAGGTCATTCCAAAATTAACACCTAAAAAAAGAGAATCATATCTTAATCCTGATGACAACTCTTTCTTTTCTAGACTCAGGTATGGGTTTGTCTGACACGCTATTGTAAATACACCTAAATATATAAAAACTACAAATCTATTCACTTTCTAAAATTTTTAATTTTGAATTATTTACTGCAAAAATATAACTGTCTTTGTTATTTATTTTAATTTTATTTAAATCTCTTATCTCTCCAGAAATAAATAGCCCTGAGAGTTTTGAGTTAACGTATTTAAACCTATTGTATTCAGTACCTAATAATAAGATAGAATGACTTGAGCTACTGGGTCCAAACTCAGGTTTAATCCTTGACAAATTACCTCCAAGTATTAAATCCGTAATACCATCATTATTTATATCATCAGATATAATTGAATATGTAGGTGATAGCTGAGCCATAAAAGGTAGTTCTTTCATCTCAAACTCTTCACCTCCTTTATTATATAAAGATACTGATGATAGATTATAAACCTTCTTTATTTCTGAATCTCTGATAGTAGATGGGTCGAATAGCTTGTCCATGGTTACGTTTTTATAATTTTCAAACTTCAAATATTTCTTCTTTAGTGAAGGAATCTGCATCCATAAATCTTTTAATTGCACTATCGGATATAATTTTTCATCATAATACATAGCCAGAATTTGTTCTGTCCTTCCATTATTATCAAAATCATTTACGTATAGGCTTAAAGGTTGTTCTACACTGGCCCTAAACATTGAATTTAATCCGTAATTTCCTAATACTAAATCAATATATCCATCTCCATCTAAATCCTCAGAATGCAAATTATTGTATAGTCCATTAGTTTTTGATAATCCTAATGAGTCTGTGATATCTACTAATTTATTTTGTAAAAATTTGAATATTTTGACCGGCATCCACTCTCCCACTACTACTAGTTCTTTGATATTATCATTATCTATATCTAAAAATTCACTGTCAGTTACCATCTCCATAAACCTTGAGTCACCTAAATATTTTTCTGAAATATCTTTAAAAACACCAGCTCCATTATTTTCGAGAAGATAACTTTGCGTCTTAGTTCCATAAGCGCCTGGATTTAACCTTGTTCCCAAAAATAAATCTTTGTCTCCATCCCTATCAAAATCATAACTCGAAATAGTTGAAGTACTCTCAAAAGAAGAAATTGAAGATAATGATCCAGTAAGTTTTTTAAAGTTTTTATCTCCTAGGTTTAGGTACAATCTGTCTCTTAACTCTGGTGAAAAATTAGAATATTCACTACCTCCACTTGCTACAATTAAGTCTAGTCTTCCGTCACCATTAAAATCATCAACGAGACAATTAATATCCTCAGAAAGAATATCTTGTTCAAAAGCAGAATTATAATTTTTAAATGATCCATTAAGTTCTTGAAAGAAAATGCTAGAGGTTTGACCTTTAGCTGAGCCTACAAATAAATCTTCTCTACCATCATCATTAAAATCTGCGACACAAGTACATGGTCCTTCATTAGACGACATTTTAAATAAAAGTCTTTCTCTATCAAAATCAACAAAATTATTTTCACTGTGAGAGTAATTAAGCTGATAATCAGAAGTTTTTAAAAATGTTTTGTTAGGAGATGTTTTATGAGTTATAAAATTCTTATCAATTTCATCCTCGTTAAGAGTATAATGAGAATTAGGTTTTATATTTTTTAGAATAGAAACTTCTTTATCATTCCATATAATTTTAACAGAATCAATTAAATCAATATTATCTAAACCAAAATACATTCTGTAGTCTACTGAAGACTGAAAACCTCTCATAGGAGATAATTCTTGGTATTGCATTTTATTGTCTGCAAAAACAAAAACTTTATTTCCAACTCCATATCTATTTTTTGAATTTGAATCAAAAGAGAAAGAGACCCATTGATTAGTAGACTTATTCTCATAAATATTAGATAACATATTTACATTATTTACTATCAAGTCTAGATCACCATCGTTGTCTAAATCAGAATATGCCGAACCATTGGAATATGTTAAATCATCAAGACCAAAATTTTTAGTTTCATCTCTAAATTTTAAAGACCCTAAATTCTGAAACGCAAAGTTTGATAATGGCTCACTTGGGATCATATCAATAAGTTTTTTTACTGGTTCCTTCTCGGATTGAATCATATTTGAGATGATCGATGGATTCGCTAAAAAATTGACATAATCTTGATCTAATAAGTCTTTATAAATACCATTAGCCACAAAAATATCTTTGTTTCCATCATTATCCATGTCAAATATTAAAGCACCCCAACTCCAGTCAGTAGCATCCACACCTGCAATTCTTGAAATTTCTGAAAAAGATCCGTTTTGGTTATTTAGTTGTAAAACATTTCTATTAAACTGGTGGAAGTACCCCTGATCTATAGAGAATTGATACTTATCCCAATTATCAAAAACTGCTTTAGAGACTCTCCTGTCATGCCTATCTGGTAACATCTCCGTGACAAAAATTTCAGAGTACCCATCATTATTTATATCTGCCATATCAGCTCCCATAGAACCCATAGATGTTTCATTTACATACTCTTCGAGAGATTCAGTAAATGAACCATCCTTATTATTTATATATAAATAATCCTTCTCAAAGAAATCATTAGATATAAATAAATCAGACCAACCATCTAGATTGATGTCACCAACTGTGACACCTAAACCAAAACCTATGTCACTTGTATAGATTCCAGCACTAGATGAGACATCAGTAAAGTAACCGTCATCATTTCTTAATAACTTATTACCCTGGTCGCTACTTATATCCCTTAAACCCTTAACCATATCAAGGCCAACACCAATAGACTTAATGGTATTATTTAATAGATAACAATCTAGATCCCCATCGTTATCATAGTCAAAAAAAGCTGCATGTGTTGATAAACCCTCATTATCTAGACCATAATCTTTTGACTTTTCAGTAAAAGTTAGGTTTCCATTATTTATAAACAATTCATTATTTCTTCTATCTCCACCGGGAGGTCCTGACTTACAAACATATATGTCTAGATAACCATCATGATTAATATCTACTACACTCACTCCTGTACTCCATATACCTGAAGAATTTAATCCAGCGTTATCAGTTACATCATCAAAAATTAAATTTCCCTTGTTTACATAAAGTTTATTTGAAACAAGATTACCAGTAAAGAAAATATCAGGCAATGAGTCGTTATTAAAGTCACCTATTCCAACGCCTCCTCCATTATAAAAATTTCTATAAGTATATGGATTTAGTTCTTCCGTGTAATTAAGTGTATTTGTAAAATCTACTTTAGTATAGGAACTTTTTTTTAATTCAAATAGCGAATGATCTTCTCTCTCTGTACAAGAAATAAGAAAAAGGAGTAAGAATATTGAAAGTTTAATTTTATCCATGATCTATAAAGACAAAGGTAAAAAAAAAGCAAGCGATAAAATCGCTTGCTTTAATCTTAAGTTATACTTTTTAACTAAATATAACTATTAGCTATTAGTAGCCAGGATTCTGAGTTAACTTTGAGTTAGCGTTAATTTGATCCTGTGGAATTGGGAATAGCTTATACTTAGCATCAGAGGCATTCTTTTCCCACCATGCGTCGTTAAACTTACCAAATCTAATAAGAGCTCTTCTCCTGTCATTCTCTACATACATCTCCCTGCCTCTTTCAGCAAGCATTTTGTCTGCATCTAGACTATTAAAAGGAGTAACACCAGCTCTAACTCTAATTTGGTTAACAATTCCAAGAGCACCAGAAGCATCACCTGACCATAGATGAGCTTCAGCTTTACTAAGTAAAACATCAGCATATCTCAATAGGACAAAATCATGATTCATGTTCTCTCTACCACCTTGTACGTGTCCGTACTTGTTAATTCTAGCTCCACACTGACGACAAGCATCAGGCCAAATCATATTGATATATGGAGTAAAATAAAGACCAGTACCGTCATCATCACCAGCTTCACCACCAGCAGAGTCATCAGTTCCCTGATCACCTACTAAGAAGTTTGATAGTCTACTGTCTAAAGTACCAGTTCCAGCGGTTTTCCCTCTAACGACTGTTCCTTGAGGACCAGGATTATGAGCAGGATCTACATAAGAATTATAAAATTCTTCAACTGTAGCATACCCATTCCATGGTTGGAAAGTTAAATTAAAAGTGTTCTGACTAGCGTAATGTAATGTCATAGCCACCCAGTTAAAACCACCAGCAAATACTTCATCATAAGGCACAACAAATATGTTCTCAGACGAACCAGAGTTTTCTTCCTTGAAGTTATCAGAATAAGTAGCTTCTAGAGAATAAAGTCCAGAATTAATTATAGCGTCAGCATCAGCTTTAGCACCGGCCCAAGAAGCAGTTCCTGTCCAGGCCTCAGCATTAAGATGTAATTTCATCCTTAAAGCTAAAGCAGCCCACTTATTCATTCTACCATAAGTAGATCCATCTTTCTTCTCACTTAGTAGTGGAATAACGGTATCTAACTCTGATTTAACAAAAGCAAAAACTTCTGATCTTGTAGAGTTTGCCTTAGTCTCAGTATCAGTAAAATCTGTTGATAAAGGAACATTTCCAAACATATCAAGAAGATGGAAGTAATAGAATGCTCTGATTGCTCTAAGCTCAGCTTCGTAAGCATCAGCACCTTCTATAGAACTAAACTGATATATAAGTCTATTAACTGTATTAATAGCACCATAAGAAACACCCCATGCATTACCTATAATACCATTATCAGGTGTAAAATCATGCTGGTGTAATTGTAATAAAATTCCACCATCATACCAGTCACCACCTCTTGTAGGTATAACAAGCTCATCCGAAGTAAGCTCATTAGCAGTCCATATATTGAAGTGATTACCCCAGTGAGTCATAGAAGAATATGCCTGTCCAAGTGCAGCAATATTTTCTTCATCAGTAGTGAAGAAGTTCTCCGCAGCAAGATCGCTATATAATTCCTCGTCAAGGTTTGTACATGCAGGGACAATAAAAATCATTCCCGCAACTAACAACATTAACTTTTTCATTTTTATAAATAAATTTTTCATAATATATATAATTATAAAGTTATATTAACACCAAGTGTGAACGTTCTTGCTCGACTATAAGTCTCTCTTCTCTCAATTCCTTGAGATAAAGGATCACCATAATCTGTCCATCTAGAAACAGGGTCAACACCCTCGTAATTAGTGAACATAATTGGCCTCTGAGCAGAAACATAAACTCTTAAGTTTCTCATAAACTTGGTTACATCTTTTAAATTATATCCAACAGTGATGTTGTTTAATTCAAAATATGTTCCGTCTTCTACGTGCGAGCTATTAGCCGCCGCAGCAGTTACATCTTGATTGAAATAACTAGTGTTTACAACATTCCAGTTACCTACAACTGTAGGTCCAGCATTTTCATAGAATCCTCTGTAAGAGTTAAATAGATCATGACCGAACTCACCATTCCAAAACATAGAGATATCTAAATCTCCAATTGTCATAGCATTAGTCCAACCAAGAGTGAAGTCAGGAAGTCCATTTCCAATAACCTCTCTATCATCATCACAGTCACAGTAAGATCCATCACCGTCTAAGTCAGCAAATTGGAAAGTACCATTTGAAGCAACACCTTCAAATCTTGGCCCCCATATCTGACCTAAAGTTTCGCCCTCAACAACTCTGACAAGTGACACATCACTTTGTCCAGGAGAACCCATTGAAGCTCTGTAAAGGACACCTCCACCAAATGAAAGGTCATCTTTAGTCCAGCTTACAAGCTCACTTGTGTTAGTACCAAATACAACACCAGTTGTCCAGTTGATATTACCGTTATCTATAACATTATAGTTAACATTAGCTTCTATACCCGTATTCTTTGTTGTTCCAATATTAAGTAATGTCTGACCAACAAGATTTGGTGGTACAGGGACATTAACACTCAGCAACTGATCTTTGGTCTCTCTTGTGAAATACTCGACAGCACCAAATAGTTTTGAGTTAAGAACAGCAAAGTCAACTCCTACGTTCAAATGTGTTGCAATCTCCCAAGCTAAATCAGGGTTTGCATTACTCGTAGGACCGTAACTTGAAGTATAAGCACCGTTATAGTAGAAGTTTCCTGCAGGACCGAATCTCTGTAAAGAGAGATAAGAACTTCCAGGCTCATTACCAGTCTGACCATAACTTAGTCTTAATTTTAAGTTATCAATTGTAGCAACATCGATAAGGTTATGGATACTAACACCAGCACCAACACCATAGAATGCAGCCCACTTATTATTAGCTCCAAACCTTGAAGAACCCTCATACCTTAAACTTGCGTTAAGGAAATAAGTATCATCATAGTTTAAATTAACTCTAGCTAAACCAGCAATTAACTTGCTTGAATTAGCCCAACTCCAGACACTACCAAGACCATTATTAAAGTCAGCAGCAGCACCTAAGTTATGATAAGAGAACGCATCGGTTAAGAAATCTCCACCTTCAGCGTGATAACCTTCATTAAAAAATTCTTGGTAGGAATATC
This sequence comes from Rhodothermaeota bacterium MED-G19, assembly GCA_002457315.1. Taxonomy (GTDB): domain Bacteria; phylum Bacteroidota; class Bacteroidia; order Cytophagales; family MED-G16; genus MED-G16. The sequence continues at coordinate 34,279 of NTKI01000009.1, read as the reverse complement.
CTACTAGAGCATTAACACCCAAATCACCAGTCTGACCATTATACCCAAGAGTACCCTCAAATAAATCGAAAGTATATTGTGCATTATCAGTGACAGCTAAACCATTTCTATCAGAACCTCTAAATCTAGAAGTCTTCTTATAGTACTGTCCTCTCTCTGTGTCAGTGATTTGTCTTGTGTATGATACAGAAGCATTAAGACCTTCTGCAATAGCACTTAAATCAAAAGTACCTTTAAGTGAACCAAGGAATAAATTATCATTTCCTTCGTTTGTGTTTTGCTCTACAATAGATACAGGATTATAATAATCGAAAATAGTTCTCTCATGATAACCTCCATAAATAGAGTTAGGATCGTATATAGGCATAGTAGGGTTAGACATGTAAGCATATCTAAATCCTTCATTACCAAATCCATAACTAGCATCTTTATTAGAGTAAGAGATATTAACATCAAATACAGCCTTACCATCCATCGCCTTTTGCGAAAGATTTAAGTTTGTATTTACATTACTAAAACCAGTACCTTTTAAAATACCTTGTTGATCTCTGTAGTTCATAGCCACTCTATAAGTAGTATTAGCGGTACCACCTGAAACTGCAAGATTATGAACTTGAGATACTCCATCTCTAGTCACAAGATCCAACCAGTCTGTTTCAGCACCAAAGTCAACTGCACCTGGAAGAGCTCTATACTCTGCCGCAGTCATAATTTTCATAGATCTAGCTATCTGATCTACAGAAGTAGATACATTATAATCAACTCTAGTTGTTCCAGCAGTACCCTTCTTAGTAGTAACTAAGATAACACCACTTGAACCTCTTGTACCGTAGATCGCTGCCGCAGCACCGTCTTTGATAACATCAATTGACTCGATATCAGCAGGATCAACCAAATCTAGGTTACCACCAATAACACCATCAATAACAACAAGAGGAGATGCGTTAGCACCTACAGTTGATATACCTCTAAGCCTGAGTGTAAATCCTCCATTGGGATCACTTCCTGGCTTAGTTATAGATAATCCAGCAACCTTACCTTCAAGTAGACCCATTGGATTACTAACTAATCCTTTATTGAAGTCTTCCTCGTTAAGACTGGTAACCGCACTGGTTATCTCCTTCCTTTCCTGTGTACCGTAACCGGTAACTACAATCTCATCAAGAGCAGCAATATCTTCACTAAGTGAGACATTTATGCTATTCTGAGAGCCTACAGGAATTTCAACAGTCGAGTATCCTACATAAGTAAAAACAAGTACATCTGATGATGCAGCATCTAAAGAATATGCACCATCCATGTCAGTAATTGTTCCTCTCGAAGTACCTTTAATAATAATATTGGCACCTGGGACACCCTCACCATTTTCATCTGTAACTGTTCCAGTTACAGCATTCTGAGCTACAGCATAGCTCATACCTGATAAAAATACCAGGACTAATAGTAAAAGCTTTCTCATATTACGCTTTATAGTTTAGTTTAAAAATTTAACTTAAAATAGTTAATCAAAATTATAGACAAGCACACTGAATATTTAGAAAGCATACCACAGAAAGTGGTGCTCTAAATAATAGTTTGGTCGTCGACAACATTTTTAATTAGTTAACTGCCTCAAAATTGCATTAAATAATTTAGAAATTGAAAGGATTTTTGCAAAAAGATTAACCTTCATTTTTATTAAAATTTTATAAAAAAACAGCAGTTTAACCTTTTAAAAAACTAGAAATATTATTCTGCCATTTCCATGCAGAATTCATCATTTCATCAAGCCCCTTCTTTGTGGCCCATCCTAACTTCTTGTTAGAAATTCTGCAATCAGAAAATATTTTTTCTATGTCACCACTTCTTCTTTCTATGACTGAATAATTTAATTTTAGTTTGTTCACTCTTTCAAATGATTTCACTACATCAAGTACTGAATTTCCCACCCCTGTTCCTATATTATAGTACTCATACTCACTGTCCATTTTATTTTCACACATTCTCTCAAGAGCTGCAATATGAGCTTCTGCTAAATCCTCTACATGAATGTAATCTCTGATAGCAGTACCATCATGAGTATCATAATCATCTCCAAAAACCTGAAGTTCTTTCCTAATACCAGCAGCTGTTTGGGTTATATAGGGAACTAAATTATCAGGTATTCCAATAGGCAACTCTCCAATGAGCCCTGAATGATGAGCACCCACAGGATTAAAATATCTTAATGAAATTCCAGATAAAAAAGAGGTGGAGTTAACAAAATCCTTAATGATATTTTCTGAAATTTGTTTTGTTCTTGCATATGGAGACTCCGCCTCTTTGAAAGGAAATTTCTCTGATACTGGGAGATCATCTGGTTGACCATAGACTGTGCAAGAAGAAGAAAATACAATATTATCCACCTTATTTTCTTTCATACATCTTAATATATTAAGTAATGAATTAAGATTATTACTATAATATTTTTCTGGATATTCTACAGACTCTGAGACAGATTTAAATGCAGCAAAATGTATAACTCCATCATAATTTTTTTTAGTAAAACAGGAATTAGTCTTATTATAATCAGTCAAATCAATATTAAAAAAAATAGGGTTTCTCCCTGTAATCTTTTCAATATTTTCTAATATAAAAATTTCAGAGTTTGATAAGTTATCTATAATAGAGACATTATAATTTTTCATCATTAACTCGACCACTGTGTGCGAACCAATATATCCTAGACCTCCTGTTACTAATATCTCTTTCATCTTATGATTGCATAATTTAAACCTTTTCCAAGAGTAGTTATTATTGGTGTCAAATTTTTTGAAAATTTCTTTAAATACTTTTTAGAGATATTTCTAACAAAACTTTCTACCTCTTCTGAATGAATTATGTTGATAGTACATCCTCCAAAACCTCCACCCATCATCCTTGAACCTAATATCCTATTATTATCAACAGTTTGATCTACCAGGAAGTCTAACTCTTCACAACTTACATCATATAAATTTTTTAATCCGTAATGAGATAAATACATCAAATCAGCAAAACCTTTTAAATCTGAATTTTTTAGTTTTTCTTTTGCAATTAAAGTCCTGTTATTTTCTTCCACTACAAAAAGAGCTCTATTATAAATTTTTTCAGGCATCTTTCTCATTAGTAGATTTAAATTTTCAATGTTAATTTCGGTGAGGAAGTTAAAATTACCATTTTCATTATTAACTATTTCTAGCGCCTTTGCACATTCTCTTACTCTGTCATTATAAGAACTCTCTATAAGGTCATGCTTTATGTTAGTGTCAAGGAGAAGAATTTTATATTCACCAAGATCTACATTAATATGTTCAAAGGTTTTTGACTTACAGTTGAGAAAAATTAATTTATTTTCTTTGCTGTGAATTATTGAAAACTGATCCATTATTCCACCCTTAACACCAATAAAATCATACTCTACTTCTCTTGAAATTGATAAGATTTCTTGATCTCTAAGATCCAATTTATTCAGAATACCAATACCTTTTATAAAGCCACATATAAGAGCAGATGAAGAACTTATTCCCGCACCAACCGGAAGATCACCATCTATTATACACTTAAAGTTTTTCAGATTAACATTCCTTTCTTTTATTAAAAAAATAAGTGACCCAATTAGATAATTTTCCCATTTTACATTACTCTTTTCAAGATTATTGACATCTAATTTTACCGACTTTTTGATTGTCTTTGATTCTATCTCAGAAAAATGATTTTTATTATTATAAAAATGTAATCTTATATATAAATCTGTAGCCGCAGGTAATACATGTCCACCGTTATAATCTATGTGCTCTCCAATTAAATTAATTCTACCTGGAGATAATACAACTACTTCTTTTGGATTCATTTAATTTTTATAAGATAAATTTCATTAAAAAAAAAGACAGAAATAAATTCTGTCTTCTTTTTTATTAATTGAAAATTAAAAAATTAATCTTCAAGTTGATCAAATACACCTCCAAGGTCAAACCACTCTAAATCAGCTGTTATTTTTCCATCTTCATTAAACTGTAATACACAATAATATTTTGTTACAGTTTGTTTTCCAGATTTATGAGTACCTAACCATGTCCCGTATGTTCTCACAGAACCATCAGGAACAAAGTTATCACCAACACCAGGGTAATATTGTCTGTCTACAAATTCAAATTGATCAAATTCAGACATCCATCCCATCATACCTTCTCTGAAAGCATCTTTAGATAAAGAGTCAGTAGTATTAGCTGGAGACCAAATAAGATCTTCCATATACAGATCCATCATACCCTCTAAATCTTTTGCGACGAAAAGGTTAAAAGTTTTGTCTGCAATAGCCTTATTTTTTTCAAACATTGCCATTCCAGCATCAAACTCAGAATTAGTTTCACTTACAGGTTGACTACAACCAGAAACTAAAACAAAAATCAAAATATAGTTTAGTAAATATTTCATTGTATTAAATTAAAAATTAAAAATTTCTTTACTCGTTGATCTGAACTTGTAGTCCATCTACATTAAACCAGTCATTAAACCTAACAATTTTACCTTCCTCATTGAAGTTAACAATTGCGTACCACTTGCTATAAGTCTTTTTCCCGGTTTCTGTATGGACTGAACTCCATGTTCCATATATTCTAAGGTTATTAGGGTTTGCACTTGATAGAGATGAAGTATTCTCATTTCCATCAGATCTGTACCTAGAACCTCCCCAAAATCCATCGACAACATTCTCTCCTGGAAGGTTAATACCTGGCATAAAAGTTAAATCATCAAAAGAATTCATATAATTAAGCAAGGCCTCTCTTAACTCATCTTTAGATTTCCAAGTATAAGAATTATATTCAGGAGGACTCCATAGAGCAGAATCAGCAAACATATTCATCACACCATCAATATTTTCATTCCTAAACTCCCTTGTGAAATTCATGAATTTCTTTACATTTTTTTGGAAAGAAGCTTCATTATTTACAGCATTTAATTCTTCTTGTGCCTCAGGAGTACATGAAAAAAGAATTGTTACTACCATTATTTGCAGTAGATTTTTCATATCTATTTATTATTTTTTTTCACAAAATTAGTTTTTTTTTTGATCACTACCTTTTATTTACAAAATTTGAATGAAAATTAGACTAATAATTAAATTAAGAATATGATAAAATACACATACATAATAACATTAGTATTATTTTGCTTTAACCTTCAAGCACAAAGAAATTATATTGTACCAGAACCACAAATTATCTCTTTCCCAGAGAGTAAACAATCTGGCTTTAGATTGTCAAAAAAAACTTCAATAGAGATAAAAGGTGTAAGTCCAGAAGAACCATTTGTGAAAAATTTTATCTCTTTTTTAACTATTGAGACTGGTTTTGAATTAAAATCAAAAGTCAATAAAAAATCAAATATTTTTCTATCTGTTGAGGAAGGATCTCTAGATATTGGAGAGGAAGGATATAAAATCACTATTCTTCCAAAAGAAAATTTAACAGTACAAGCAAATTCTTCAAAAGGACTTTTTTATGGACTAGAAACTCTTAAACAAGTAATACATTTTACAAAAAGGAAACGAGAAGAAGATAATTTTAATGAATTTGATACTGAAGTATTAGTCACAAATTTTAAAGAGACTTCTAATAAACAAAATTTTAATGCTGCTAATCTTACTACATCAGGATATAAAAATGTAAACGAAACAGGTTACTACCAGGGACTAGAAGAGGTAGAAACTAAATCATTGGATGTGTATAATATAACACCTATGATAATTGAGGATTTTCCCAGATTTAAGTACAGAGGGATGATGCTAGATGTCTCAAGACATTTTATGTCAAAAGATTTTATTAAAAAATTTATTGACATTATTGCAATGCATAAAATGAATAAGTTCCACTGGCACCTTACAGATGATCAGGGTTGGAGGATTGAGATAAAAAATTATCCTAAACTTACAGAGATTGGATCCATAAGAGAGAAAACAATAATTGGTCATGCTAGATTTGCAGGAAAAAACCCTAGGTATGATAATATTATACATAAGGGATTCTATACCCAAGATGAAATCAAAGAAATAGTCGAATACGCTAATGAAAAGTTTATTGAAATTATCCCAGAAATAGATATGCCCGGGCACACGGCTTCTCTAATAGCCTCCTACCCTGAGTTAGGAACTTCAGAAGAAGAAGTTAAAGTAAAAACAATCTGGGGAGTACAAGATGAAATCTTGAAACCTACTGAGAACACATTTAATTTTTTAGATAATTTATTTAAGGAAGTAGCGTCATTGTTCCCCTCTAATTACATTCATATTGGTGGAGACGAGGCAAGAAAAAAACAATGGGAAGAATCATCTGAAGTTCAGAATATAATGAAAGAATTAGAGATTGAAGAAGAAGACAGCCTCCAAACTTACTTTGTTAGTAGAGTTGAGAATATCCTAAATAAATATGGGAAAAAACTCATAGGATGGGATGAAATTATAGAAGGCGGACTAATTGAGAATGCTACTGTGATGTCTTGGAGAGGAGAAGAAGGAGGAGTGATTGCTGCCCAATCTGGAAATGATGCAATAATGACACCAACATCTCACCTTTATTTTGATTACTACCAGGCAAAGTCAGGTGAGCCCCTGGCTATAGGCGGACTTCTAACTCTTGACAAAGTCTATTCCTACGAGCCCATTCCAGAAGGACTAGATTTAAATGAGGCAACAAAAATTCTAGGAGCTCAGGCAAATGTATGGACTGAATATATAAAAACACCAGAAATGGTTGAGTATATGTCTGTACCAAGGATGACAGCTTTATCAGAAATAGTATGGTCTAAAAGAAAAGACAGAAACCTTGAGGAGTTTAAAAAGAGATTAAATTTTTTCAAATATTTTCTTGATAAGAAAGATATTAACTATAGAAAAAATGATTTTAAAAAATGATTTTTTTGTAATAATCATGATTAAGTAATTTCTTTTTTTTACCATTGCAGTATGTGTGGAATTGTAGCATACAAAGGGCCCAAGTTGAATGCTGGAAAAGTCGTTTTTGACGGACTCAAGCTATTAGAGTACAGAGGCTATGACAGCTCAGGAATTGCAATTCATAATAATGGTAATGTTGAAGTTTTTAAAAAAAAGGGGAAAGTAAAAAATTCTGAAAAGCTTTTTAAAAATTCAAAAATAAGTTCAAATATTGCCATAGGACACACAAGATGGGCAACGCACGGAGAGCCAAGTGACGTCAACTCTCACCCAATAGTTTCTTATAATAAAAAGTATACTATCGTCCATAATGGGATTATTGAAAATTATAAAGAGTTAAAAAGTCTTCTTGAAGACGAAGGATATAAATTTCAAACTGATACCGACACAGAGGTTCTTGTAAATTTTATTGAGTCCTGCACATCAAAATCAGAAGATTTTGCTAAAGGATTTTCTTATGCTCTAAGTAAAGTTACTGGTGCTTTTGGAATTGTTCTTATGGTAAACAATAACCCTGATATTCTATACGCTGCAAGGAAAGGGAGCCCATTGGCAATAGGACAATTTAATGGCAATTTTATTTTAGCTTCTGACGCATCTCCTATTATTAAGTATACAAATAAAATTATTTACCTTGAAAATGACACATTTCTTAAAATATCTGGAAATTCATTTAAGATTTTTGATTTTAAATTAAAATCAAAAAATAAAAATTTTATAGAAGTTGATTTAGAACTTCAAAAAGTTGAGTTAGGAAAATATGATTCCTATATGCTAAAAGAAATTATGGAGCAACCAAACTCTCTAACTCAAACTATGTTAGGAAGAGTTAAGGACAATGACATAACATTAGGTGGAATAACAGATGAAAATGGTAATAATTTAATAGAAGCTAAAAGAATTATAATTGTTGGATGTGGAACATCTTGGCATGCAGCACTCACCGCTGAATACTTTCTAGAGAAATATTTAAAAATACCTGTTGAAGTAGAATACGCTTCGGAATTCAGGTACAGGGAACCTATAATTTATAAAGATGATGTAGTGTTTGTAATTTCACAATCAGGAGAAACTGCTGACACACTCGAAGCAACTAAAATAGCAAAAAAAAAGGGAGCAGTAGTTCTTGGGATAGTTAATGCAGTGGGTTCATCAATTGCTAGAGAGACTGATGAGGGGTGTTATCTTCATGCTGGACCAGAAATTGGAGTTGCAAGTACTAAAGCATTTACGTCTCAACTTTTAGTGTTATTTATGATAGGGATTAAGGCTGGCTATTTAAAAAGGCATATCTCAGAATCAAAGTACTATAAAATGATAAATCAGCTAAAAGAAATACCTTCAAAAGTTGATGAAATAATTAGAGAATCTTCTTTAATTGAAAAAGTTGCTAAAAAAATATACAAAAAAGACCATTGTCTGTTCATGAGTAGAGGCAATAATTTTCCTGTAGCATTGGAAGGTGCACTAAAACTCAAAGAGATCTCATATATTCATGCAGAAGGATATCCTGCAGCTGAACTTAAACACGGTCCTATTGCACTTATAGATAAGAATATGCCTGTTGTTGTGATTTGTACTAAGAGTGATGAATATGAAAAAATATTAAGTAATGTGATGGAAATCAAAGCAAGGAAAGCAATAGTCATAGGGGTTTTAGATCCAAAAAACTTTCATATGAAAAAGCACTTTGATCATTATATTGAAGTTCCAGATACCTCAAAGGACTTCTCACCAATCATAAATCAGATACCACTTCAGTTAATTGCATATTACTGTGCTATTTATAGAGGGTGTGATGTTGATATGCCAAGAAATCTAGCAAAGTCCGTAACGGTGGAGTGATCACAAAAACTTTTTCATCATAATATTATTCACCTTAAATCCAGTTCTTTCATAGAAATTTATAAGTTTTTCCTCACAAAATAACGTTATTCTATAACATCCTTTTTCACTCCCTATATTAATTAATTTATTAATGAGTTTCACTCCAACCATTTTACCTCTCATGCTATCATCCACAACTATATCCTCAACATGCCCGGCAATATCTCCCCTTATTTTATTTTCAATAACAATACTACCATAGGCTACAACCCTATCATTATAAATACAAACAATTGAATTCGAGCTAGAATTAGATTTAAAATTTTTCCACGCAGTTTCTGAGTCTATGGTGTTAATATCTTTCTCTTTTAATTGATTCAATAAAAGAAAAACATCTGCAAGGTCTTCTCTTATTATTTTTCTAAACTTTATTTCATTCATTTATCCTTCTTTTTTTTTCCCCATTTAATGATAGAGTATTTTAGAGAAATTTGAAACATCGTGTTTTTCGTTTCTGCATTTAAAATATTAGTGTCTGATATATTACTTAGGCCTTTTACATATCTCAGAGTTAACCCTAAATTTTCTGGAAGTCTGACACCTAACCCTGCAACAAAACTAAAGTCTCTATCAAGGAGTTGATTTTTGAAATTATTTTTAACTCCATTTACTGATAATTTGGCATCTGTTAATAATCCAAACTGAGGGCCAAAGTGAAAATTAAATGGACCAAAATCATTTCTTATAAGAATGGGAATATTTAAATAACTAAGATTGTTTTTATTAATTATCTGATTTACTTGGAACTCACTTCCTTGTGTTGAATACTGACCCTCTACTTGAATTCCAAATAAAAATGGTAGTTTAAAATAAACAAATCCACCAATATGATACCCTGCAATAGATTCAACACCCTGTATCGAAGATAATTTCTGGGTAGCAAAATTGGATCCAACTTTCAAACCAACGTTAAGTTTTTGAGAAAAAGCACTACTTGATCCTAGTATGATTAAAAAAAGTACGGTTATAAATTTTTTTGTCATAGTTTTATTTCAAATTTAACTAATTAACGATTAATAAATTTAATATTATGAGTAATCCACTAGTAAAACCACTAAACTCCGAGGACAAAGAATTAAAGAAACTAATACAATTTTATGATGAGACTCTGGGCTTTTGCCCTAACAGCATTAAGACTATGTTCATCAGACCTCAAATAGCTTATGCTTTTATTAATCTTAACAAAGCAGTTATGGAGAACCAAGGTGAACTTTCAAGTAAAGTAAAAAGACTAATTGGTTATTTAACAAGTACTGTTAGTGGGTGTAAATACTGCCAGGCTCATACCATAAGAGCAGCAGAAAGATATGGATCGAACAATAAACAACTTAATGAAATTTGGGACTTTAGAGAAAGTTCTGCATTTACTGAAAAAGAAAAAATTGCTTTTGAATTCACAATAGCTGCGTCTTCTATTCCTAACCAAGTTGACGATGAAATTTCATCAAAACTAAGAGAGTACTGGGATGATGGAGAAATTGTAGAAATGCTAGGGGTGATTTCTCTTTTTGGTTTTCTAAATAGGTGGAATGACTCGATGGGGACACCAATTGAAGAGGGAGCCCTAGAATCAGGAAATAAATTCATCAAGAATTGGAATCCTAAAAAACATATAAGTTAAAAGAGTAAAATAAATATTATATATTAGCGGAAATTTTTAAAAATGAAGATAATTAGAATTATTATACTCTTATTTATTACACAAATAACTTTGGTATCATGCAATAAAGATGTGGTTTGTTTAGATGAAAGTTTAATTGTCGAAAATGCTGCGTGTACTAAAGAATATAATCCGGTATGTGGATGTGATAATAATACCTACTCAAATATTTGTGTAGCTACAAATGCAGGAATAATCTCATATGAGATGGGTGAATGTAAAAACTAAAAACTTCTTGGTATTTATTTCATTAAATAATTTCAGAATCTAGGGCCTCCACTAAGGGTATCATCTGAAACATCATTATTATATTTTTCGAAATTTTTGTTGAAGTGATTGGCTAAAACAACTAAGGATGAATATAACTTTTTGTCATCCCCCCACATCTCTTTTTGACTTAATATATTTGAAGGCACCTCAGGGCAGACTATCGGAATTTTAAATTTAAAAATAGAGTGTTCTCTATATTTCCCATGATTTATTTTGTGTAATTCTCCAGTATTAACAGCATTAATAATACTTCGAGTGTACTTGAGGGCAATTCTTTTACCTACTCCAAATGGACCACCTATCCATCCAGTATTTACCAGCCAAACTTTAACATCACAATTATTTATCTTATCAATTAACATTTTGGCATATACACCAGGATGTAAGGGCATGAATGGAGCACCAAAACATGCAGAAAAATTAGGTATAGGATCATTTATTCCAACCTCTGTCCCAGCTAATTTAGATGTATAACCAGAAATAAAATGGTATGCAGCTTGACTTGGAGATAATTTTGATATAGGAGGTAATACCCCAAATGCGTCGGCAGTTAGGAAGAAAATATTTTTTGGATTTGATCCTAATGATGGCTTAACTGAGTTTTCAATATGATGAATTGGATAGCTAACTCTAGAATTCTGAGATATGGAGGGATCATTATAATCAACTACCGCATCCTTATCTAAAACCACATTCTCTAATAATGCACAAGGTCTTATAGCATTAAAAATATCAGGTTCTTTCTCTTTAGATAAATTTAAAACTTTGGCGTAGCAGCCTCCCTCAAAGTTAAATATGGTATTATCACCATTCCACCCGTGTTCGTCATCACCAATTAGCTTGCGCTTTTCATCAGTAGACAGAGTTGTTTTACCTGTGCCAGATAATCCAAAAAAAATTGATGTTTCACCTTTGTCGCTAGTATTTGCACTACAATGCATGGGCAGAATATTTTCATTTACAGGAAGTGAAAAATTTAAAACAGAGAAAATTCCTTTTTTAATCTCACCGGTATATGCAGTCCCTCCTATAAGAATTCTTTTCTTTGAAAAATTGATTATTGAGAAGTTATCATTATCAGTTCCAAGCTCTACAGGATCTCCTAGAAAATTTGGAGCACAAATTATTGTCCAATCAACTTGCTTACCCTCTAGAGAATCTCTTAAAAACATATTGTGAACAAATAGGTCATTCCATGGTAACTCACAGATAGTCCTTATTTTTATTTGAGAATTTATAGAAGCACATGTTGAACAATCTCTTACAAAGAGATTCTTTCCTGATAAATATTTAGATAATTTATCTTCTATTTTAGAAAATAGTATTTCATCAAATGGCCTATTAATATCACCCCACCACACCTTGTTTTTTGTTTTTTCATCCTTTACAATATACCTATCTTTTGGGGATCTTCCTGTAAACTTACCGGTATTAACTGACAGAATTCCATCAGTTGTCAAACTACCTAAACCCTGTGAAATAGTAATCTTATATAGATCTTTAGGATCCGTGTTATAGTGGATTTTTGAATCAGTTATATTGTACTGATCAAGCTCGATCATGAGTTAATATTGTTGTTATTTTAAATATACGAGAATAAACAAAAGATGTATTCATAATTTTAATTTTTTTAAAAAAAATTAAAAAAAAAAGCGAAAAACAATATTGAATTTCGCTTTGGTGGGCCCTGCTGGATTCGAACCAGCGACCCCCTGCTTGTAAGGCAGGTGCTCTGAACCAACTGAGCTAAGAGCCCATAAATTTGTGAGCAAATCTATATCTTTCAGTCAATTAATCCAAGCCCTCTTTATTATTCAAATTTGTAGATAAACTAAATGTATTTTGTGATATAAGTAATAAGATTTATACTAATAAATTAAGTATTCTATGAAAGCTTTAAAAAGTTATCTATTTCTTTCACCATAGCTTTATTACCACAATAAAATGGAGTACGTTGATGTAATTCTTCAGTTGAAATTTCTAGTATCCTACCTTTTCCATTAGTAGCTGCACCTCCTGCTTGTTCTGATAGAAAGGCAATTGGGTTACATTCATATAGCAGCCTTAGTTTTCCATTTGGGTTTTTTAGAGTAGATGGATATAAATACACTCCACCTTTAATTAGATTTCTATGAAAATCAGAAACTAATGATCCAATATATCTTGACGTATAGGGTCTTCCATTCTTATTTTCTTGACAATACTTGATATACTTCTTTATGCCCTTAGGGAAATGGAAATAGTTCCCTTCATTTATGGAGTAAATATTTCCTGATGAAGGGTATTTCATATTTGGATGAGAAAGATAAAAAGTTCCTAAAGCAGGGTTTAATGTAAAGCCATTAACTCCAAATCCCGTAGTATATACTAACATGGTTGAGGTGCCGTAAAGGATGTAACCTGCTGCAACCTGATTAATTCCTTTTTGAAGAAAATCTGATTCTGAGACTGGTTTATCACTTGATGTTACCCTTCTGTAAATTGAAAAGATGGTGCCAACTGAGGCATTAGTATCAATATTTGATGAACCATCTAGCGGATCAATGAGGATAACATAATTATTTTGACTATTATTTTTTGAACTTGAGATAACAACAAAATCATCCTCTTCCTCAGAAGCAAAACCGCAAACAATTTGGCGATTTATAAGTGCTCTTTTAAAGACCTGATTTGCAAAAACATCTAGTTTTTGTTGTTCTTCATTAGAATGATTTATTTGATTAGTTGATCCTATGATATCCACTAAACCAGCTTTATTTACTTCATGATTAACGGCTTTAGATGCGAGTTTTATTGCATTGAGTAAGCGAGATAATTCACCAGTTGAATATCCAAATTGATTTTGATTCTCAATAATAAACTCACCAAGCGTTTTCTTTGGTGCTTTGGTATGTTTCTTCGCTAGCCGGGGATTAGTGGGTTTCATTCATTTAAGTTAAGTTTATTTTATTGTTAGATATAAGAGGTTTTGCTGTAAAACCAACATATGATAAATATAGTAACCCAAACAATATGGTATGCATTCCTACCTTTAAACCAAATACTTGGCCAATAACAGCAATAATAAAAGGAAAAATGGCACCACCAACTATACCTGTTAAAAGAATTCCAGTAAAAATTGAATGATTTTTAGGAACTGAATTTAATCCTAAGGATATCATTACTGACCATATGCCAGAAATTGAAAACCCTAAAAGCTTAAATGATAGGACAGAAAGTTCTGCATCCCCATAAATTGTCATTAAAACTAGTAGAGATGAAGAGAGGGCATAAAGATTTAATAATTTCTTTTCATCAATAATTTTTATAAGGAAAAGACTGACGACTGTCCCAATAGTAAGATTCCCCCAAAAAGATGAGATAACCTCAACCCCAACAACCTCTGGATCTAAAGAGTGATACTGATATAAAAACTCTGAAGACCAATTATTTATTCCTTGTTCAACACCCACATAACAAAATATCCCAAAGAAGTAAAAAAATGTAGATCTACTTTTTAAAAAATTAAAGAAAATATTAATATCAAAATTTTCTGAGCTTGAATCACTTTTTGGAATTTTTAAAAAATAGAGAGAAAATAGTAAAATTATTACAGCAAAAATAAATAAAACATAAATCCATATCCAGGGTGCATCATTAAAATAAATTATTCCTAATGGGTTATTTTTTTCTAAAAGAAATTTGTAGAAAATTGGACTAAGAAAAGAAGCTGAACCAAAAGCCAGCTGACCTATTATTGAAAAAAATGCAAAATTTTCTCCTGAGACAGCATGTCTTAGTAGAGGATTAATTGCTACTTGGAGAATAGCCATCCCAGTACCAATTAAAAAGAAAGAAATAATAAATGATATATATCCAGGAAAAGCAATAATCAAACCTGCTCCAACTGACGAAATCAAAAAAGCAAAAATCATAATAATTTTTCCTCCATATCTCTCAAGATAAATACCTGCTGGAATTGAAAAAACACCATACGAAAAGAAAAAAGATAGAGGCAAAAAAGAGGCTAATACTAAACTTAAATTATAAGTTTTAATAAACTGAGGAATTAGAGGACCTATAATATTTGTTATAAATGATATCACAAAAAATACCACCATGACAAAAGTTACTAGCTGTATATTAAAATTAACTTTCATCTAATTTTTTATTCTTTCTTAAAAACTCTAACATAATCAATTTCCATACTGTCTTCGCTAAAACTTGAACTAACATCCCCACCTAAATTTCCACCTACTGCGATATTCAAAAGAAGGTAATGAGGGTTGTCATAAGGAACATTACTGTTATTGGTTAATGATACAAATTCATTATTATCTAACAAAATCCTTATTTTATCATTTGTCCATTCCATAGAGTAAACATGATAAGATCCTGAGGCATTGTTTATAGTAGTTACATCACCGTGATTATTATATACGCCTTGTGAATTAGCGAAATGAAAATAACCATAAAGTTCATTTTTATTCCATCCATTCTGTTCCATTATATCAATCTCTCCACATTTTGGCCATCCCACACTTCCTTCAGAATCTCCAAAGTAATTTCCTACCTCATTAATATTTGTCCCAAGAGTCCATATTGCCGGCCATGTTCCCTGAGTAGATGGTAACTTTGCTCTCACATCTACCCTTCCATACTTAAAACCAAATTTAGAATTTAGCCTAGCTGAAGTATAATTTTTAGTTGAATTATTAACCGTATGATTTTCTTTTATTGCAACTATCTTCATAGTTCCATCACTAACAAATGAATTTTTTGAGTTATTAGTGTAGTGCTGTAATTCATCATTCCACCAACTTCCGTTATTTGGGGGAATTACCTGATGATGCCATTTTGAATTATCTAAATTTCCATCATAGGAAAACTCATCTCCCCATACTAGAAAATAATTGTCATCAAACTCATTTTTAATTTTGCATCCAGATTCGTCTACAAGAAACCCGGATGGTGTGCTTGGACATAAATCTTTAGAATCATCTACTCCGTCTCCATCAGTATCTTTTGAGGAGACAATAATTTCAGAAAACTCTGCAACAACATTCATCTCTGAATTTAATATTATAGTAAAGGGATTTGATGTATCTGAGATATCTCCCGACCACCTAGTGAACTCATAATTATTATCACTTTTTGCTTCAAGAGTTATACTTGATCCTTTGTCATAACTCCCACTCTCCGGTATTACTTCACCAGCATTCTCAGGCATAACATATGTGTTTAATATATGTTGTGCCTTCTGTTCATTACAAGATAAGTTAGACAAGCAAAAAAACATTAACAAAATTGATTGTGCGAATGAATTAAGATATTTGTTCATAAATTATACATATTAATTTAATTAACTTAAACAAAAAAAAGAATGCTATGAAAAGTAATATATATATTTTTTTCCTCATGATTAGTATGGCCTGCAACAACACAAAAAGTTCATACTTAGACATGGATAGACTTAACTTAATTGATGAGTTAATAACAAAAGATATAAAAGAAAACAAAATACCTGGAGCAGTTGTTCTTGTTGGTAATGAAAAAGAAATAGTTTTTCAGAAAGCATACGGAACAAAAAATCCCGAAACAAATGAAAAGTATAAAGTTGATGATATCTTCAGAATAGCTTCGATGACAAAAGCTATAACTTCAATTGCTGTTTTAAAGCTATGGGAAAATGGAAAAATAGGTTTAGATGATCCTATAGAGAAATATATTCCAGAATTCAAAAACGTTGAAATTCTTGAAAGCTTTAGTAAAGAAGATACATCCTATACCTCTATAGCCAAAACAAAAAAAATTACAATTAGACAATTACTAACTCACACATCTGGAATTGGCTATGGTTTTATTGATGGAAACCAGTCAATTAAGGCTATCTACCATAAGAAAAAACAAAGTTTCATGAAAAATGGAGTCCTGTGTTTTTGTGATGAAGACGTAACCATTGGACAAACAATTGAAAATTTGGCAGATGTCCCTTTGCATCATGAGCCAGGAGAAAGGTTCACCTACGGTATAGGACTTGATGTCCTTGGGTACATGATAGAGATTATATCAGGAAAAAAACTTGACAAATTTTTTAGAGATGAAATATTTACTCCTTTAGAAATGAATGATACTTATTTCTATTTGCCTAGTAATAAAGAAAACAGGTTAGTTCCTGTCTTATCAAAAAAAGATAACGAATGGGTAATATTTGAAGACAATAGATTCAATGTAAATTATCCAGTTGAAGGCAAGAAAAAATTTTTTGCTGGTGGGTGTGGTCTTTCAAGTACAGTTCAAGACTACTATAAATTCCTTACAGTATTTTTAAATGACGGAAATTATAAAGGAAAAAGTTTTATTAGTAAACAGACTAATGATTTAATATTTCAAAATCAGTTACCTGAGTCTTTTGGATTGGGTGTTGGTTTAGCTTTTGGTATTGTTCTAGAAAAAGATCTTAAAAATGGAGGAACTGGAAGTCAAGGAACCATATCTTGGGGAGGTTACTGGAACACTAATTTTTTTGCTGATCCAAATGATAAATTTATTGGACTAATTTATAAACAAACTCAAAACATACAAGACAACTCCTCTGACCTTTTCAAAAGAGCAGTAACTACTTCAGTAGTGAAGTAGAAACCCTTTCAATTTTTAAAAAAAAACAGATATTTTTTTATATAAAATTATTTTATTTTTAAAAAAAACATAAAATTTTATAAATATTATATTTTTATGAATAAAAATGTAAAATTAATTAATATATACGATCTTTAAATTAAAATATTTGTAATTTTGATTATTCATTTTTTATAGTTTGGTTTAAAACAAACTCGGTTAGTTAGTTAGTGCCCCAATTTATTGGGGCATTTTTCTTTTATAATTATTATTATATATTTGCGCGCTAAATTTTAATTATGAATTTTGATTTAAAAGAATTTATTTCGTCATCTATGATACTTTTTGCTATTATAGATGTGGTAGGAAATATTCCACTAATAGTTTTATTGAGGGAGAAATATAAGGTAATTGAGTCCGAAAAAGCTTCACTAGTATCCCTTATCATAATGATTGTTTTCTTATTTTTAGGAGAAATAATTCTGAACTTATTAGGAGTTGATATAAACTCTTTCGCAGTAGCAGGATCTATAATTATTTTATTTTTAGCTACAGAAATGATATTAGGTGTTAAACTCTATAAAGACAGCAACCCTAAAACCGCCTCAATAGTCCCTATCGCATTTCCTCTTATAGCAGGGCCCGGAACACTAACCACACTAATATCTATTAAATCAGAATATGATGATATTAACATAATTCTAGCAATAGTAATAAACATGATCCTTGTTTATTTTGTTTTGAAGTCATCTGAAAAAATACAGAAATTCTTAGGTTCTCAGGGAATAAATATTCTCAGAAAAGTTTTTGGGATCATACTCTTAGCTATAGGAATAAAATTATTTACTACTAATATCAAGCTGATATTCGCCTAACAAGAGGAAGTATCATTTCAAGCTCAAAAGATCTCGAGCCTTTAATTAAAATGTCTGCTTTTTTTATTTTATGATTAACAATTTCATCTTCTAAACTACTTCTATCAAGGAACCAAGATGAGGATTTATTTATCTGGTGAGCGTACTTCATATTCTTACCAACAAAAAAACATTTTTCAATTTCTAATTGTTTTGTGAGAGTTCCTATCTTCTGATGTTCTAATTTTGCCTCCACACCTAATTCATTCATATCTCCTAAAATCACAACTTTATTTTTATTGGGGAATCTATTGATAGATTTAATTGCGTTAGACATTGACTTAGGATTTGCATTGTAAGCATCAAGAATTATACAGTTAGACTTTTCATAGATTTTTTCAGACCTATTATTTTCGGGAAAATATTTAGAAACTTCATTAGAAGCTTGCTTAAGATCTATTTCAAAAATTTTAGCAATAGTCAGAGCAAAAAGAATATTTTGAAAATTATAATCACCAAATAAGGACGACTCAAAAACATCCCCTTTTATTTTAAACTTTAAGTTAGGAACCGACTCAATTAATTGAACATTAACAATAGACCCACCTCCAGTTAAATTGATAGGATCTTTAAATCTTTTAGAAAAATTATTTATTATCTCATCTTCATTATTGATTATCACCTTACCACCATTTTTTAATAAAAAATCAAATAATTCAGACTTGCCCCTAATAACCCCTTCTAAATTCTCAAAACCTTCAACATGAGCATTTGAAATATTTGTTATCATTCCAATAGTTGGCCTTGATATTTTTGATAACAATTCAATTTCTCCTACAGCACTTGCACCCATCTCTACAATTGCTATATCGTGTTGATCTTTAATTTCTAAAACTGTTAATGGCACACCAATGTGGTTGTTAAGATTCCCTCTAGTAGCCGCAACCTTATATTTTAATGCTAAAACTTTTTCCATTAAATTTTTAGTGGTAGTCTTTCCGTTAGACCCAGTGAGACCTATCACGGGTATATCAAGTTTACCTCTATGGTAAATAGCTAAACCCTGCAATGCGCCTAAAACATCTTCCACATACATTATGTCATTACTCTTACCTTTTAATGAAAAGTCGTCAACCACAGATAATTTAGCCCCCTTAGCTATGGCATCTTTTGCATAATTATTTCCATCAAAATTTGGGCCTTTTAAAGCAAAGTATATTGAGTTTTTAATAAGCTTCCTCGTGTCAGTACAAATTCCACTTGAACTTAGATAGGAATTATAAAGCTTTTCTATAACAGTATTTTTCATGATGGTCTCTTAACTTCATAACTAACATCTGTGTTTCCTTTATTGATCTCTGAGAGTTTATTTTTAATCAATTTCCTTTTTAGAGAAGATAAATAGTCAACAAAAAGTCTGCCTTGAATGTGGTCGTATTCATGTTGAATAATCCTCGCCTGCATACCTTTAAAAGTTTCTGTTCTCTTGATCCAGTTCTCATCATAAAAAGTTATCTCAATTGTTGATTTTCTATTTACACCCCCTCTCACATTAGGAATACTTAAACATCCCTCCTCAAATTCCCACAATTCACCTTGTTCATGGTTTAAAATAGGATTAATAAAAACTTTTTTAAAAGAAGCCATCTCCTCATCTTCAAGAGAAGATCCGTCCACAACAAAAATTTGTTTTGATATACCTATCTGTGGCGCAGCCAAACCTATTCCATCAGCTTTCATCATAGTTTCAAACATATCATTAGCTAAAGTTTTAACATCTAATTCATCTCTGTAAATCATGTCACACTTTTTTCTAAGAACCGGATCCCCATACAGAAATATTGGATATATCATAAACCTTTTCTTTTTAGATATGATTGTAATATAATTGATGCGCTTACCTTATCAATATTAGATTTATCTTGTCTAAATTTTTTACTTTTTCCCATCATTAAAATAGTTTCTTTTGCAATCTTTGAGGTGTACCTTTCATCGTAAGTATCTAGTTTAATCTGAGGATATTTTTTTCTTAAAACACTTATAAAACTAAGTGTTTTTTTTGTTGCATCAGTTTCTTCTCCTCGTAAATTAAAAGGGAGTCCCACTACTATCAATTCAACTTTTGTTTCATTAATATAATTGTTGATAAATGAAATGATCTCAGACGTATTAACTGTTTTAAAAGGAGAAGCTATTATCTTAAGTTCATCTGTTACCGCTAAACCCACTCTTTTTAGTCCATAATCTATACAGAGTATTCTACTCATTAATTAAGAAAAGAGAGGTTTCTAATCTCATCAGAGACCTTATCTTGTAGATCTAAAGCCCTAGGGAATAAAATATGATTTTCAATATTTGAGTGAACTTCTAATTCATTATCAAATTCTTTTAGCTCCTGAAATATTACTTTAAGATGTAAATTATTAATGTATTTTAGAGAATAGTTTTTTGTTAACCCTCTTATACCAGCCATCTCAGAATCTTCATTAAGATGTTCCTCTGCAATATCCTTTAGGGATATATTTTTCATTTGAAAAAACATTTTCGCGTGATTTTTTACATTTCCTTCTAGATGATAAAGGTTTTGTATATAGGTAAATATATATTTTTCTTCTTCTAGGATATGATCGACAAAATCTTCATAGAAGAGAGGAAAAATAAACTTTAGATCATTAAAGAACTCATATTTTTTGTCTTCTACACTAAGTGATGAAATTAAATTTTTAATATAAGGCAGTTTGTTTTTAATAAAATAGCTGTGATTATGTTTTAGATATTCAATAACTAAATTAATTGGAGAAGACTTTAAAGTTTCTAAATCCAGGTCGAAAGACTCATCCATAGAAACCCTGTAACCCACTAATAACTCTTTATCCAAGTTATTTTGGCTGCAAATATCTTTTATTGTGGAATTATAATGATCAAAAAAGTCTATACCGAAAGAGTCTAAAGCCTTAGCGTACCTAAAGTCATCTGACACCAGATCAAAAACTTTCTTCTCATCCAAATTTCTAGTTTCTAAAAACATGGAAATAAATGTAGAAATTAAATTTATTATTTAACAGAAAAATTTAGCTTTTTATCCGTTCATGGAAACAAGAAACTCTTCATTGTTTCTAGTTCCTTTAATTTTTGAAAGAAGAAACTCCATTGCTTCTACAGAATTCATGTCAGCTAAATACTTTCTGAGTATCCATAATCTAGACAATTCTTCTTTACCTATAAGTAGATCTTCTCTTCTCGTCCCAGAAGCAGTAACATCAATGGCAGGGTATATCCTTCTATTAGATAATTTTCTATCTAATTGAAGTTCCATATTACCTGTACCTTTAAATTCTTCAAAAATCACTTCGTCCATTTTGGAGCCTGTTTCTATCAATGCAGTTGCGATAATAGTTAAAGAACCCCCTTTTTCAACATTTCTAGCAGCTCCAAAGAATCTTTTAGGCTTATGTAAAGCATTAGCATCCACACCACCTGATAAAATTTTACCAGAAGATGGTATCACTGTATTGTGAGCCCTTGCTAGTCTAGTAATAGAGTCAAGTAGGATAACAACATCATGACCACACTCTACCATTCTCTTAGCCTTTTCTAAGATTATATTAGCAACTTTAACATGTCTTTCAGCTTGTTCGTCAAAAGTAGAAGACACAACTTCTGCCTTCACACTCCTCGCCATATCAGTTACCTCTTCAGGCCTTTCATCAATAAGTAGAATCATAAGATAAACCTCAGGATGATTTTCAGCTATTGCGTTAGCAATTTGTTTTAAGAGAACTGTCTTTCCAGTTTTTGGCTGCGAGACTATCATACCCCTCTGACCTTTACCTATCGGTGAGAAAAGATCTAAAATTCTTGTAGAATAATTATCTTGATTTGTGCTCAAGTTTAACTTCTCCTCAGGGAATAATGGCGTTAGGTATTTAAATGGTATTCTATCTCTAACCTCATCTGGAGCTTTACCATTTATTTTCGATACTTCGATCAGAGCAAAATATTTTTCATTTTCTTTAGGTGGTCTTATCTTTCCAAAAACAGTATCTCCAGTCTTTAGGCCAAATAATTTAATTTGAGAAGGTGAGACATAAATATCGTCAGGACTAGCTAAATAGTTATAATCACTGCTTCTCAAGAAACCGTAACCATCTTGCATCATCTCTAATACTCCTTCACTTTCGATCACGCCCTCAAATTCTTTTACTTGTTTTTCATATTCTGATGGCTTTTTTGGAGTCCTTCCCCTGTCGTTAGATCTATCTGAATACCCTTTTTGTGGCCTACTCTTAGTAGGTCTAGGTGAAGGTTTAGAATCTTTTGGAGAAGACTTAGAGTCCTTTGAAGAGGACTTGGAATCCTTTGAAGATTTTCTTGGCTTCGAAATAGCCTGTTCGTCTAGAATTTTATAAATAAGATCTTGTTTTGATAACTTAGAAGCGCCCTTTATATCAAGTTCTTCTGTTATTTTTTTAAGCTCTGATAAAAGCTTATCATTTAAGTCGTCCATTGTGTACATATCGAAAAAAATTTAATTGATTTATTAACTGTAAGATTCTGTTTTTAGGTTGGCCTAATAACAATTGACACCGCAATGATACCATTATTATACATATTGTCAAAAAAAATATTAATTTTTATTAGATTGAATTATTATTGTCAATCGTGTTAACTTCATATAAAAAATTCATGGTATGATTGAACTTAATAAGTTAAGATCTGAAAAAAATAAAATTGCATCAGCACTAAAGAAAAGAGGCTTAAAAGAAATTGATAATGAATTATCAAAAGTAATTGAGCTAGATGATCAAAGGAAAAATTTAAAGTCCGAACTTGATAAAATTCTAGAGGAATCAAATATTATAGCTAAAGATATTGGTGTTAAGATTAAAAATGGTGAGAAAGACTCAGTAGATGAACTAAAAAAAAGATCAGGAGAGCTTAAAGAAAAAAGTAAATCAGTCTCAGAAGAACTTAAAAGCATAGAAATAAAACTTAGGAATATGCTATGTAATATTCCTAATATACCAGATGAAATTGTTCCAGAAGGCAATTCAGATACAGATAACATAATAGTTTCAAGTAAAGAATTAAAGATATCAAATGAAATAAAATATAAACCACACTGGGACCTTATAAAGGATTTTAATTTAATTGATTTTGACACAGGGAATAAAATTACTGGTGCTGGTTTCCCAGTATATATAGAAAAGGGAGCTAAACTACAAAGAGCTCTGATAAACTATTTTTTAGATGAAGCCAACTCTAATGGGTATTCAGAGGTTCAACCTCCTATTCTAATAAATGAAGAATCAGGTTTTGGGACAGGACAATTACCAGACAAAGAAGGTCAAATGTACAAGATAGAAGATGAAAATCTATACATGATACCAACTGCAGAAGTTCCCATAACAAATATGTACAGGAAAAAGATAATTGATAAAGGCACACTCCCCATAAAGAATGTTGCATATACACCCTGCTTTAGGAAAGAAGCTGGTTCATGGGGTTCACATGTCAGAGGACTTAACAGACTTCATCAGTTTGATAAAGTTGAAATAGTACAGATAGAAAATGAAAGTGGCTCTGACAAGGCACTTGAAGAAATGTGTAATTATGTGGAGAGTCTCGTCAAATCTTTAGAGATATCCTACAGGAAACTTTTACTTTGTGCTGGAGACTTAGGTTTTACTGCAAGTGTCACTTATGACTTTGAGGTGTATGCCCCTGGTCAAGACAGATGGCTGGAGTGTAGTTCAGTTAGTAATTTCAGAACATATCAGGCAAACAGAATGAATTTAAAAGTAAGAGACGGTAAAAATAAGTTTTTAGCAAATACCTTAAATGGGTCAGCTCTAGCTCTTCCTAGAATCGTAGCAGCAATACTTGAGACACATCAAAATGGTAATGAAATTAATATCCCTAAAGCACTTCATAAGTATACCGGATTCAAAAAAATAAATTTATGATTATTCGAAGGGGAGTAAAAGAAGACATACCTCAGACATTACAATTAATAAAGGAACTTGCCGAATATGAAAACTCTTTAGATAAAGTATCTAATACAATAGAAGTTCTAGAGAAAGATGGTTTTGGGGAAGATCCTGTGTTTAATTTATTCGTGGCTGAAAAAAACAAAAATATAATTGGCATTGCCCTAACTTTTTTTAGGTATTCTACGTGGAAGGGTAAGGTTTTGTATTTGGAAGATCTCATTGTTAAAAGTAATCACAGAAGACAAGGTGCAGGGAAAAAACTATTTGATGAAGTAACTAAATTTGCTAAAGAAGAGTCTTGTATTGGGCTGTCATTGCAAGTATTAGACTGGAATGAGATAGGGATAAATTTCTATAAAAAATACAATATGAAATTTGATGACGAATGGATAAATTGTTACTTAGAATTTGATGGAAAATAAAAAAAACATTTGTGTGATAGGTAGCGGATTTTCAGGATTATCCTCCGCAACATACCTTGCCAGTCAGGGGCACAATGTCTATATACTTGAAAAAAATACAAAACTAGGAGGCAGAGCAAGACAATTTTCTGCAAAAGGATACACGTTTGACATGGGGCCTTCATGGTACTGGATGCCTGATGTATTTGAAAAGTATTTTAAGGACTTTGGAAAAGACATAAACGACTATGTAAAATTAAAGAGATTAGACCCATCATACAAAGTGTTTTTTGACGATGAGACAATAGATGTCCCAGCAGACTATAATTCTTTAAAAGAATTATTAGAAACTATGGAGGAAGGAAGCGGAGACAAACTTGATGAGTTTTTGTCTCAGGCAGAAAAAAAATATAAAGTAGGGATAAAAAATCTTGTATATAAACCAGGACTTTCTATCTCTGAATTTATAGACAGAGATACAATAAGTGGAATATTTAAACTTGATGTTTTTAAGTCAATGTACAGCCATATTAGAAAATATTTTCAGAATGAGAAAATAATCAAGCTGCTTGAATTTCCTGTTTTATTTCTTGGTGCCACTCCAAAAAATACCCCTGCATTATATAGCTTAATGAATTATGCAGATATTAAGTTAGGGACATGGTATCCAGAAGGAGGAATGTATAAGGTAGTTGATGCCATGATAAAACTTGCTAAAGAAAATGGAGTAAAATTCTACAGTGGAGAAGACGTAAGAAAGTTTTCCTATGTTAATAAAAGCATTTCTCATGTTATAACTTCAAAAAAGACATTTGATGTAGATTATGTTGTGTGTTCTGGAGATTACCATCATTTTGATCAAAATGTAATTGAAGAGAGATTTAGAAATTATAGTAAAAGCTACTGGGACAAAAGAGTTCTTGCTCCCTCATCACTTCTATTTTATATCGGCTTAGACAAAAAAATAAAAAATATTTCACACCACTGTCTCTTTTTTGATAAAGATTTTGAGAAACATGCTGAAGAAATTTATTCGACTCCTAGGTGGCCATCTGAACCATTATTCTATGCTTCTTTCACTTCAAAATCTGATGATTCTGTTGCACCAAAAGGTCACGAGAACATGTTTCTGTTAATGCCAGTAGCTCCAGACTTAGAAGACAATAAAATTATAAGAGAAAGATATTTCGAGTTGATAATTTCTAGACTTGAAAAACTTACTAATCAAAATGTAAAAGATCACATAATATACAAGAAAAGTTATGCAATAAGAGATTTTAAAAAAGACTACAACTCATTTAAAGGGAATGCATATGGATTGGCTAACACATTATTCCAGACGGCAATCTTAAAACCTTCTCTCAAGAACAAAAATTTAAATAATCTTTACTTCTGTGGACAATTAACTGTGCCTGGGCCTGGTGTCCCTCCCTCTCTTATTTCTGGAAATGTAGTTGCAAAAGAATTACTAAAAAGTATAAATAACTAATAATCTAATTCGTAGTTTTCAAGTTTAATATCATCCATTCCGTCTCCATCAAAAGGATTCTCAATTTGCTCCTGTACATTAAACAATGATATGAGAATAAATGAAATTATAATATTCAGTGCATAAACAAGAAATGTCGTATCAACAATTTCTGATCCTCCAAATGTGGAACCTATCTCCAGCCCCATAGAAGCATTACCAATATTATAAATAAGAGTTGGTGCATAATAAAATGGGAATATGTATATAAATAACTCACAGTATGCTCTTATGCTTTGTGGCGTCCTATGAACCTTTATAGAAATAGTGTTCTCAATTCCCATGATCACGTCACGCATTAATCTATATACTCTTAAAGAGAGACTCCCCCCGAGAGACTCCCTGTGTAACATAATGAAATCTTGAATTTTTGCTATTGAATTATTTAACTCTGTCTTATCATTAGACTCAGAATAAAGAAAAGTAATTAATTGTTTTTTAACATTAACCACTTGACTGTAAACTTTTTCTTTATCAGCATCTGATATTTTTTTTGAGGCAGAGAAGCAATATTTTATAGATGCTAAAGCACCTTTAGCTCTTCCCAAGTGTTCTAAAGCCTTCTCCCTCCTTTGAAATGCGCTTCCCAAAGTAAAGACAATTGGGAAAACAACTGCTACCGAAATAATTGTCAAATCTAAATTATATGTTAGTTGATACTTATATGCGATCCAGGTTGCAATCAAAGAAATAATTACAGAAATTAGAGTTCTAAAATTTAATGCGCTTGTATACTTTTTTAATATCATAGAAATGAAATTTAATAAACAAACTAAAAATATTCTATTATTATGTACTTTATATTTTATTAATTTTATAAATATAGCTCAATCTCAAAATTCAGAATTGTTTTCTGATAACTTAAATCTAAATGCTCAGTTGTCTTTTGACTTTAAAGAACTCTATAAAAATACTAATGACTCAACTTTTATTAAGTCTACAATGGTCTTTTCTGGAAATGGACTAGAGAAAGACTCTATGACAGTAAGAATTAGGGTAAGAGGAAACTTTAGAAAGAAGATTTGTTATTTCAAGCCCATGCGATTGGAGATTAAAAAGAAACAGGCTGAAAATACAATATTTGAAAATAACAGAAAACTTAAGTTAGTGGTGCCTTGTCAAAATGAGAAAGGAAAAGACGAACTTATATATAAAGAGTTGTTAGCTTATAAGTTTTTTGAGGAGGTTTCTGGTGTTTACCTCAAAACTCAACCCTTGACCTTGAAAATTATTGAAAAGAAAGGGAATAAAGAGATTGAACACACCATGTTTGCGTTCTTGATCGAAGATGATAACAAAGTTGCAAAAAGACATGATATAAAAAAATTTCCTAAGAGAAGAGTTAGTCCTCTAATCGTTACCGATTCGTCTGCAATAAATTTTGCGATGTTTTCGTATATGATTGGCAATACGGACTGGTCAATGGCATATCAGCATAATACAGAAATGTTTTTTAATGGGAAAAAACTTATTGCTATACCTTATGATTTTGATCATAGCGGATTAGTTAATGCGTACTATGCCAAGCCTAATCCAATGCTTAAGATATCAAGTGTGACAGAAAGAGTATATAGAGGTCTCTGCAAAAGAGACCCAGAAATATTTGCTTCTATGAGAGAACTTTACATCTCAAAAGAAGAAAATATATATAGCAGACTAAATGTATACAAGGATAATTTTAATGAGAAGGAGTATAATAGGTTAACCAAATACATAAAATCGTTCTTTGATATATTGAAGTCAGAAAGTGAATTCAAAGACAAAATTCTTAGCAAGTGTAGAGGGTAATATTTATGGAAAGTGCAATAAAATTATATAATGAAGTTAGCACTAACTGCAGTGAACTTGTAACAAAAAGCTATAGTACCTCATTCTCACTTGGGATATACACACTGAACAAAAGGATACACAAAGACATTTATAATATCTATGGATTTGTGAGGTTTGCAGATGAAATTGTTGATACTTTCCATGACCTTGATAAGGAAAAGATTTTAAATAAATTTGAAGATGAGACATTTATCTCAATAAAAGATAACTTCTCAACAAACCCTATACTTCACGCGTTTCAGCTTACAGTAAATAAATTCAAGATTGAAGAGAAACACATAAAAGCATTTCTAGACAGTATGAGAATGGACCTTTCCATGAAAAAATTCAATGGACAAGAGTACAAGAAATATATATACGGCTCCGCAGAAGTTGTCGGGCTCATGTGTCTAAAAGTTTTTTGTAATGAAGAAAAATCATATGATAAACTTGAAACCTACGCTATTAGCTTGGGTTCTGCGTTTCAAAAGGTAAATTTTCTTAGAGACATAAGAAGTGATTATGATGAGAGGGGAAGAGTATACTTCCCAAGTGTGGATTTTGAATCATTCACTGAAGAAGATAAGAAAAAAATTGAAGATGATATTGAGGGAGAATTTAATAATGCGCTTTTAGGCATAAAAAAACTTCCTGCTGTTGCTAGGAATGGTGTGTACTTATCATATAATTATTATAGGGAGTTACTAAATAAGATAAAGAGACTTGACCATAAAAAAATAAAGAGCGAGAGGATTAGAGTATCTAACTTTAAAAAATTTATAATATTTTTATCAGCATATTTAAATCCTATTTAGTGACTCTATACTTTAAGCTATTACTTTTTACATTATCATTTCCGCTTCTTGCCTCATGGGACAGACGATTTGAATATGCTTCAAAATTTAAATACCTATTTCCCTCATTATGTATAACTGCATCTTTTTTTATAGTTTGGGATGTCATATTTACAAAAGAAGGTGTCTGGGGTTTTAGTGAGACCCACACATCAGGTATTAATATATTATCTCTACCTATTGAGGAGTGGCTTTTTTTTATTATTATTCCTTTCTCCTGTGTGTTTATCTATGAAAGCATTAAATATTTTTTTAGTCTAAATAAATACAATGAAGTCTCTAGAAAAATACTCTTAATAACTGGTGTATCTCTCCTAGTCTTATCTTTTCTTAATTTTGAGAGGTCTTATACATTCTGGAATTTTTTATTTTGTGGAGGGTTTCTTGTTTATAGTTCATATAAAGTAAGAGAGTATCATGCCAATTTTTTGGTATCATATTTTTTTCATCTTATCCCTTTTATTTTAGTTAACGGAATCCTTACTGATGGAAATTTTGACTTCAATCATTTCACAGATCCAGTTGTGTGGTATAATAACGAAGAGAATTTATTTATCAGAGTAGTCACTATTCCAGTTGAAGATTTCTTCTACAGCATGCTTTTATTACTCATGAATGTAACATTTTATGAAAAATTTAAGTCTAAATCACTATAAAGTATTTTATAAAGTAAATTTACATTATGTTATCATTAGACGTAACGATTGATACTAAGTCTGGATTTTGTTTTGGGGTTGAGTATGCCATAGAAATGGCAGAAGACATCTTAAATGAGGAGGGAGAGCTATACTGTCTTGGTGATATAGTACATAATGACAGAGAAGTTACTAGGCTTGAGAAAATGGGCTTAGAAATTATAGATCACGACAAACTTAAGGAGATGAAAGATATTAAAGTTCTCATCAGAGCTCACGGAGAACCACCCTCTACTTATGAGCTTGCTATAAAGAACAACATAACTCTTATAGATGCCTCTTGCCCAGTAGTTCTTAAACTCCAGAATAGAATTAAAAAATCTCATGATAAAGAAGAAAAAATTTATATATATGGTAAACACGGCCATCCAGAGGTAAAAGGTCTTATGGGACAAACTGGGAAAGATGCCATAGTATTTCAAGATATAAAAGAATTAGACCTAGACTCATTACCAGAGTCAATTACGTTGTATACTCAGACAACAAAAAGTAAAGAAAAATTTCATGAAATTGTATCCACTTTAACAAAGTCTGGAACTGACGTTAATGTCAATGATACCCTATGTAGACAGGTAAGTAACCGTGATACTCAACTTCAAGATTTCTCTACAAATTTTGACAAGATTATTTTTGTGTCAGGAACTAAATCTTCTAATGGAAATGCATTATATAATGTGTGTAAGAAAAACAATGAGAAATCTTATTTCGTATCCTCATCTGAAGAGCTGAAAAAAGATTGGTTTGGAAAGAAAGAAAAGGTTGGTGTTTGTGGTGCGACATCTACTCCAATGTGGCTGATGGAAGAAGTAAAAGAGAAAATTTTAGAATTTTAAAAATATGTTAGTCAATATTTTAATTGTCCTTGGGACATTTTTTTTTATGGAGGGAGTAGCCTGGTTTACACACAAGTATATCATGCACGGTATACTCTGGACTTGGCACAAATCCCATCATAAAAAACATGATCACATCCTAGAGCTTAATGACCTTTTTGCGGTTGTTTTCTCTATACCATCAATTCTTCTAATATATCTTGGGTATACTTATGAGGCTTACTCAATTCTTAAGTACTTTGGCATAGGTATCTTCTTATATGGGGTTGCTTATCTTATTTTCCATGACATTATCGTCCACAGAAGAATTAAGATAAACTTTAAGGCAACTAGTCCCTACATGAAAAGAATTATGAATGCACACTTTGTGCACCATAAAGTTCATACAAAAGAGGGTGCAAAAGCGTTTGGTTTCTTATTTGCTCCAAAAAAATATGATGTCAAAAAAGACTAATCTATTAACTTTGGTGGTCCAGGAGGAATTCTTGGATCATAAACTTTATCTCCTTTCCTCTCAATAAACTCTTTCTTAACCTCATCTATCATCTTAGGATTTTTATAGAAATCTAACATTGTCATTGACAATGCCTTTGATGCATACATAAGACACTTATGACCTATAGACATACCCGTACAAGCTACCACTGCCCACGAATGCCATGGCCCACCACTTCCTGCTGTTGTTACCCCAAGCCTGACAACAGGTACAATCTGGCTAACGTCTCCTACGTCTGTAGATCCACCCTGTGCTGGGATAGTTGGTTTTATTGGTTTAATCTTTCCATCTAAACCTTTAAGCTCTTTTCCAGATGCCTTAAGAATGGTGTTTGCATAATTTATCTCGTATTCAGAATATTTTATATCACCCAACATCTCAAGGTTCTTTTGAACTATTGCAGCTCCAGACCTACTAGGGATAATCTCATAAATACCAGAAATGAGATTTAACTCATAGTCTACATTTGCCATCATAGCTGCTCCCTCAGCAATTTTTTTAGCTCTTTCATAAAGGACATCCACTTCTCCCTTGTCATTTTCTCTGAGTCTTGTCCATATCTGGGCATACTCAGGGACAACATTTACAACGTCACCCGCCTTCTCAATATCATAATGAATTCTAGCTGTAGGCATGATGTGTTCCCTATAATAATTTAATCCTGTAGTGTATAATTCCATAGCATCAACTGCACTGTTACCATTCCAAGGATCTCCAGAGGCATGGGCTGCGTCTCCGTAAAACTTCAATCGAAAGTCTACTAGAGCCTTACTACTTTGTGTGCTGGCAGATATCTCAGAGCTTGGGTGCCAGTCCATACATAAATCTAAGTCATCAAAAAGACCATCTCTCACCATCCAAACCTTTCCAAAGATTGTTTCCTCAGCAGGTGTTCCGTAGAAACGTACTGTCCCCTTAATCTGTCCTGATTCTATCATCTCTTTTATAGCTATTGCAGCCCCTAGACTTGCGGTACCGTATATATTATGGCCACACCCGTGACCTGCAGCACCCTTAACAAGGGGTTCCTTTGTAGATTGTCTCTTCTGAGAGATTCCAGCATTTGCATCAAATTCTCCCAAAATTCCAATTATAGGTCTACCTGAACCGTAAGTAGCAGTAAATGCTGTAGGCATTCCTGCGACTCCCCTCTCCACAGTAAAACCATTTTCCTCTGCGTATTCAGAAAGATATTTTGTGGATTTAAATTCTTGAAGTGAAGTCTCTGCGGCTTCCCATATATTATCACTAATTCCTATAAGCCTGTCTTCCTTAGACTCAAGAATATCTATAAGTTGCTTCTTATCTTTAGGAATTTTACCTTGAGATAAGGCATCAGTAAATGTTATTACGCCTAGAAAAAGGGTAATTATTAGATTAATTCTTTTCATGTTTTTGATTTTGGGTTTATAATATTTTTCTTAAATATAAGAAAAATTATAGATTAGAGTCTGCTGACGCTATAGAGTATATCCCGTCTTGTATTGCTACACTTGAAAATGTTATAATATCCCCAGAGGCACTATCACCTGTTTCTACTTCTGAGAAAGTACAGAACTCACATGTCTTAAATAGAAGTGTATAATTTGATGCAGCGCTTATTGATCCGCTGTGACCAGTTGCATTACTGATATCTATCTTAACATCTGCTGTCACTGTCCCCTTCTCATCACAGTTCCACTCTCTTTTAGATCTCTTTGATATTCCAGACAGACTTGAAGACGTTGTGCCAGTATCATCGTTGTTATTTCCAAAAACAACAAAGTTCGCTTCGGCTAAGGCAGAGCCCACAACCATAGATAATCCATCAGAAGCTTCACTGTCAGAGGTTCCAGTTGAAGTCCATATACCTTCTACATCAGTTTGGTAACTACTTATCAAATCAACAACTGGAACATTGCTTGACGATGTATTAATTCCTGACGAATTATATAGTGTTGCATTATTATTATTTCCACTAGCGTCAGACAATGTATTTCCAGAAATACTACTACTATTCATCTGAAAGTAAACCTGTAAGTCGCCATAATTTGGGTGAGAATTCGAAAGTGGCTTATGCATCCAAGATTGTATGTTAGCTTGTGATAGTGCTACATCCCATACCCTAACTTCATCTAGATAATAGTTGCCTGGTCTGTCACTGTTTCTATTTCTTCCAATTTCAATTCCATTCCAGTCGCTTTCCACCCAATTTCCAGTATTGGCAAGAGCCCCATTAAAGTATAGTCTTGTAACAGAACCGTCAGCCACTACAGCAACATGATCCCAGGTCGTCTTTAAAGAATTATTTCCAAACGTTGCATTCCCCTCCGTTGAGAGCATTCTGTATCTATAATTTCCATCTGAATCTAATTGGAAACCGCCTGAA
This sequence comes from Rhodothermaeota bacterium MED-G19, assembly GCA_002457315.1. Lineage (GTDB taxonomy): Bacteria > Bacteroidota > Bacteroidia > Cytophagales > MED-G16 > MED-G16. The sequence goes on along the minus strand of NTKI01000009.1, from coordinate 1,082 downwards.
TTAGGGGTGTGAGTATTAAAAAATGCTCTCCACTCAGAAGGGTCAGTATCTCCTGACTTGACCCACATGCTAACTGAATAAGTTGATAAATTTGTAGTCCATGGCACCTCACCATAGAAAGAAGAGCTGCAATTACTAGTACAGTCGTCATCGTTATCAAAGTCTATAACAAAAGACTCATCAGAGTCTGAAGAGCTTAATTTATGATGTACTGCAACAGAAGGTGGAAGAATCTGTGAGAAACAAATATTGATATTTATTAAAAAAAAGAAATAAAAATATTTCAATTATAAAGATTTTAAGATCCTGTGTCTCCAGAAACGATATATGTCTCAGATCCTATATTTATAATAGATATCACAGCATATTGCGCAGCTGTTTTAGTCTCAGAGCTTCTATTGGCAATAGTAACTGATCCACTTACTGGACTAATAGTTGTTTGATGATTCCCCTTCTGTACAATTAGACAATTAAATCCATCTCCTAAACCAGTTGGGATAACAACTGTAGCTGCGGTTGTATTGTTATCAATAGTTACCACTTTACCATTGTCAGAGGCAACTAAAGTATAACTATTACTAGAAAGAGTTGCCGCATTAAGAGAGGCATCAAATCCTGATATGGCTCCTGTATTTGCAGATGTATTAGAGCTTGTCCCCGTAAGGTTTCCATTTACACTTGTCGCTGAAGAAGAAGCGGTTGTTATAGTCACACCCCCAGCAGTTGAGGTAAGAGCTATTGCGGCGGCATTAGTTCCTGCATCATTAACCAAATTTATAGTCTGAGAGGTCCCTGCATCAGCGTGCAGTTTTATTGCGTCTGCAGCGTCTTCGTTAGCAGTTATTACCGTCCTACCTCCTTCGGCCCATAAGTCTTTGCTGTCACTCCATGCTAGTCCAATTCCTCCAGCTGCTGCACTTAATTCAATTGCACCAGCATCATCAATACCATCTGTGGTACCTTGAGTGTTAGTCACTACGATAGTTTCACTTGAACCAATATTTGCGGTAAGTGATATCGCTGAGGCGGCATTATCTTTTGACACTAAAGCAACTTGACCACCAGCAATATTCACATCCTTA
>NTKI01000008.1 GCA_002457315.1 Rhodothermaeota bacterium MED-G19 | reverse complement strand
TTTAATGGGCTTATTTTTTTATTAAGTTTTTCTTCATAATCTCTAGCACTATAAGTTTCTTTATTTATTAAATCCCACTTATTTATCATCAAAATTATCCCTTTTTTATATTTTGCTGCTAGCGAAAGTATATTCATATCTTGACTTTCAAACCCTTGTTTTGCATCGATCATTATTATGCATACATCACTATTCTCCATAGCTTGAATTGATCTCATGACTGAGTAAAACTCAATGTTCTCTTTTACTTTAGATTTTTTTCTTATTCCAGCAGTATCTGTAATTATAAACTCTTTTTTAAATAGATTGTATTTTGTGTCTATTGAGTCACGAGTTGTTCCAGATATATCAGTTACAATATTTCTTTCTTCACCTAATATTGAGTTCGTAAATGATGATTTTCCTACATTAGGTCTTCCTAATATAGAGATTCTAGGGAGATTTTCATTTTTATTTTCTGAGTCACTATCTAATTTTTTAACTACCAAATCTAATAATTCACCTGTTCCAGACCCACTTATAGATGAAATGGGTATTATCTGTGACTCACTAAGACCGAGTTCGTAAAATTCATTTGAATTTAACTCTAGTTCATAATTATCTGCTTTATTTGCTACTATTATTACATCTTTGTTGATCTGTCTGACAACTTTTGCAAAGTCAATATCTAAAGTAGATAATCCATTTTTACAATCGACCATAAATAATATAATTGAAGATTCATTTAAAGCAAGAACAACTTGATCTTTTATTTTATTTTCAAAAATATCCTCTGTATTCTCTACGTAACCCCCTGTATCTATGACAGTAAATGACTTTCCATTCCATTCGGAAATACCGTAATGACGATCTCTTGTCACTCCACTTTCATCATGAATTATTGCTTGTCTTTTTTCAACTAATCTATTAAATAGCGTTGATTTACCTACATTAGGTCTTCCTACAATTGAAACTATATTACTCATTATTAATAAGTATTAATTAAATCAATTGCGAATTTAATTAATACTTATTAATTGGATGTTGTTTTCTAATATAGTAGCATTTAATTTATCTAAATCACTACTTTTTATATTTTCCCACTTTAAGAGTTGAGCATTAATTTTTTCAATTAATTCGTCTCTGACTCCATACATTTGATCTGTTGGTTTAAAATTACCTCTAGATGCAACACTTAATAAATGTGCAAGTTTATTATTTAACCTTATAGGGAAATTTAGTGGGTCTTGTCCACTTCTATTTTTAGTTTGGTATAAATTTTCTTCAATTTTGGAAATTCTTTCAAGAATACTATCTATTGATTGATTAATTTCTATGTGGTCATCACTAAGTTTTTCTTTTAGATTTTTTAGTTGATCTCTAGTTGATCTAATTTGAACAATTGATTTATGAATTTCTGTTACTTTATCTCTAACACTTATTAAAAAGTCAAATTGCTCTTTAAGATCTTCATTTGTTGATGAACTTCTAGGATCTTTTAGAATTTTAAATTGTTCTTCAAGAACTGAATCACCAACTTTTAATCTTACAGAATAAGATCCAGGATAAGCTTTTGGTCCTGTAAGACCTGCAGCCCACATAATGAGACCATCAAATCCCTCTGCATCATCATATCTCATATTCCAAACAAAAGAGTTTTTTTCGCCGTCTAATTTAAGAACTGACTTCTTATTATTAAGAGAATATTTTTTTATTGAATTTTTATTTTCATCTAAAAATTCTAGAGATATATCAGAATTTTCATCAATTAATTTCTTATCAATATTAAAAAAGACTTCAACGCCGTTGTGGTGATTCTTTCCTGATGTAGAAGAAGCGCCTCCCCAACTTGAATAACCCATTCTATAACTATCTAAAGGTTTAAATAAATGAAAGTTAGTATTATGGTTTAATTTATTAAGCTGATGTAGAGGTGTCAAATCATCTATTATCCAAATTGATCTTCCCTGTGTTGCAGCTATGAGGTTATTATCTTTTATTGTCATATCTGTTATTGGAACAAGTGGCAGATTAATTTGGAAGGAATTCCATGATATACCATCATCAAAAGAAATAAAAATTCCTGATTCGGTACCGGCATACAAAAGTTCTTTTCTTTTAGGATCAGCTCTAAGAACTCTAGTGAAAAAGTTTTCTGGAATACCATCAACTATTTTTGTCCATGTTTTACCATAATCCTTTGTCTTATATAGATAAGGTTTAAAATCACCACTTTTATATAATGTTCCAGCTACATATAACCCTCCTTTGACAAACGGATCAGGATCAACACTATTCCACATAATATGTTTTGGGGCATTTTGGGGTGATACATCATTCCAATTTTCTCCTGAATCTTTTGATATATGAATCATTCCATCATCGGATGCAGCCCAAAGAAGTCCTTCTTCATATGGAGATTCACACGCAGCAAAAATTGTAGCATAATATTCTACAGCTGTATTATCTTTTGTAATTGGTCCACCTGATGGTCCTAATTTTTCAGCCTCATTTCTTGTTAAGTCAGGACTAATTACCTCCCATGTTTGTCCTTCATTTTTTGTGAGATGAAAGTGATTAGAAGTGGTGTATAATTTATTTGCATCGTGAGGGGAGAAGAAAATAGGAAAATTCCATTGAAAACGATATTTCATATCTTCAGCTCCATGTCCCATAGGATTATTTGGCCAAACATTAATTGATCTAGTTTCACCTGAACTATGATCTAATCTTGTAAGATATCCTCCATAACTACCCCCATATACTATATCTGGATTATCTGGATTAGCTGCTAAATGTGCACTTTCTCCACCAGCAGATGCTTCCCAATCTCTTTCTCCAATACCACCTGAATTAACTCTATGTGCTACCCTCTGAGTGCTATTATCTTGTTGGGCAACTAAAATATTGTAAGGAAAACTATTATCGGTTGCAACTCTATAATATTGAGCAGTTGGCTGATTCATATAAGTTGACCAACTCATAGCATCATCATTACTAACTTGTGCTCCTCCATCGTCTGCTACAATCATTCTATTATTATTTTCTGGGTCTATCCATAAGTCATGATGATCACCGTGCGGTGTTCTATATCTATCAAAAGATTTTCCTCCATCTTCAGACCTCCAAAATGAAACATTCATTACATAAACTCTATTTTCATTCTGAGTATCAGCATATATCCTAGTATAGTACCATGCTCTTTGTCTTAAATTTCTGTCCTCATTTACTTTTTTCCATGAGTTACCACCATCATCAGATTTGTATAGACCGCCATCTTGGTTCTCGATTAGAGCAAATATTTTTTTGGAATTTACTGGAGAAATAGCTACTCCACTTATTCCCCAAGTTCCACTAGGAAGACCTTCATTCCCAGATATATTTTTCCAAGTATCTCCACCATCTGTAGATTTCCATAAACCAGAACCCTCACCTCCACTCTCAAGACTATATGGTGTTCTTCTTATATTCCAAGTGGATGCATATACAATTCTAGGATTATTTTTATCTATTGATACATCAACTGCCCCAGCTCTATTATTAGTGTAAAGTACTTTGCTCCAAGTGTCCCCTCCATCAGTTGTCTTATATAATCCTCTATCACTGCTGTTTTTAAATAAGTCTCCCATAACAGCTATTAGTACTACATCAGGATTTTTTGGATGAATAGCAATACGACCTACTTGAACTTGATCAATATTTAAATTCATTTTTTTCCATGTTTCTCCTGCATCAAGCGATTTCCAAAATCCACCATAACCAGGTGATACATTACCCCTAACTGTTTGTTCTCCTGTTCCAACATATAAAATATTTGGATCAGATTCACTTACACTAACAGCACCAATTGAACCTCCAAAATATCCATCAGAAATATTTTTCCATGTAACACCAGCATTAGTTGTTTTCCACACACCACCTCCAGTAGCTCCAAAATAATAAGTGCTTTTAGAGTGTGAAGTTCCAGCTACAGAAGATGCTCTTCCTCCTCTATAAGGGCCAATAGACCTCCATTTTAAGTTGGGTATTTCATAGCTTAAGGGATTTGAATTAATGTTTTTTTTCTTTTGTTTTCTTTGAGATTGTGAATCAAAAGAAAATGTTAGAAGAATAATTAGTGAGAGTATTTTTTTCATTTTTGGTTTAATTTAGTCTCTTAAATCTATTTATTTTTTTATTTCAATCATAGATATAATATTATTTATTGATTTATAAATATTTATTGATTTATTATAATCTATTAAAGATATTTTATTTTCATTATCTACAGACTTTAATTTATAACTCAAATCTTTGTCAAGAAAAATAGTTTTTTTAGTCCTTTGGTCTGTTATTATAAAATATTTTGTGTTTTTATTTAGATCATAATACTGAAATTTAAGATCATTAATATTATCAAAACTTAACCTCTTATCATACACATAAATATAGCTCTTATCATATGAAAAAATTAAATTGCTTTTTCCTGAAGGATCTTCTATCATTTTAAATTTTGAATATTTTTCTGGTCTGAATTGATCTCTTTGCAAAACAATTTTTCCATTCAAATTTATTTTATAAAGAGTACCATTATCACTAAGTAATTCAATTACACTATTTTTTGGTGAATTTGAAATATTGATTCTTATTTTATTAGTAAAATCATTGTTTGTTTTTATAGGAAATCCTGGATAATCTGATCCTTTTCTGTTCTTTAAATATATGGTGCCATTTTTAAGTAAAATAATAATATAATCTTTTCCTCTTACTCTTACATGCAAAGGTTCTTGAACAAGTTGATCTTCCATTTTCATAGGTGACCAGCCATCTAATTTTCGTCCACTTTTATCTAAGAAATATATTTCACCATTATCATGAGATGTTATTATCCTATATCTTTTTGATTTGTCATAATCAATGACATTTAAATGTTCAATGTTGCTTTCTGAAGGATTTTTAATAGGGAAGCCAGTTAGAGGATTACCTTTTCTGTCATAGCTATAAATTTTATTTTTACTTGAAAAAAGAATTTGTTTTTTGTTGTTTTTGTAATAATCAATAGAATAAATTTCTGAGTTTATTCTTTCGATAGAATCTGACCATATTAGATTAAATTCTTTTGACAAATGATAAATATTATTTTTTTCATCTTGAGTTATTACCTCTGGAGTATTATCTAAATGACTAAATATTATTTTAGGTTTAATTATTAAATTATTCTTAGCTATGAATTCTTTTACAATGTTCTCATTTGAAAATTCTTCTGTGACATTATCCTTATTAGACATATTTAAACTTGTATATAATTTATTATCAATTAAACTCATCTGAAATGAGACCAAATTTATTTTTGAATTATAATTGTTTGTAAACCTAGAATAGTCTAATACAACAGAAATATTATGAGATTCGTTCATTTGATTTTTGAACTTACTAATGTTTAATTTTTTTGTCCAAGATTTATTTTTTTTGATATTATATTCTATTTCTATTAAAGAACTTATTTGTTCTGATATTAATATATAATCTTCTATTTTGATAAAAAATTTTTCCCTATTATCTTGTTTGTCTGTATTATTAATAATTTCATTTAATTCTTGATCATCTAATTTAAAAATCCCATCATATAGTAGTGAGTCAGTTTTTTGAAAGTCAGATGATGGTTTTCTTTTTAAAATTACTATTTCATCATATTTATTAGATTTTGAGTTCTCAATTATTGCCCTTCCAATTTCTAATTTATAATTTTTACTAAATTTTTCAATTATATTTTTTTTATTGAATTTAAAAAAATTTTTTTCATTTGTTGAGTTAATATTTATATAAGATATTGTGTTATAAGGTAAAATATCAATAATTGAATCGTGTCTTGATTTATCTTTATTAAAGCTTTCACTAGAGAAGGATGAAAAACCATTAAGTCTTAGCATTTGACCTTCTAATTTCATATCAAAGAAAGATTTTTTTGGTATTATTTTTTGGATAAATGATATCAAATTATTTTTTGAATCAATATTCAGCAAATCAAAAATGTCAGGATGATTAATGTATAGGTTACCAATATCTTTTCTGATTTTTACTTGAGAAAAAAGATCAGATTCATTTTTTTTGAATTGAAGGTTTGAGTTTGCCTTAGTTCTTATTGCGTCTTCTATTAAAAGAGAATTCTTAGAAAGTATAATTATATTATCTATAATAGAAAATGTATAGTTTTTGTCTTTGATTATGGATTCGTAAATAATTTGGTTATTAAATTTTCTTTCTTTTATACCAACTCCACTTTCTTTAATTTTTTTAAATATAAAATCTATGTCCAATGCCCCTTTATAACTTGTATATATAGGTTCTAACTTAGAATCAGATAATTTAAAATAAGATATTATAATCTTATTGGAATTTAAAAAACTTTCTATGTTATTATTTAAAAATAAGTTGAACGCATCAAAATCATTTTTTATTTCAGTAAAACTTTTTTCTATAATTGATGATTTTAGCATTTTATTATATTGAATAAAGGGGTCATCTAATTCTAGAATAATTGAAGACTTTGATGACACTAAATCCCAAATATTATGATTTGATTTTTTGAATTTGAAATGATTAAAAGTATAAAAAGATGCTAGAAGAATGAAGATAAAAAAGACGATTCGAGTTTTCATAGTGAATAAAGTCTAACTATATTATCTTTTAATTATTAAAAAGTTTATCAATTTGTTTTTACTATTTAAATTTACTTAAATTAAATGAAGCAATACCACAATTTATTACGAACAATACTAGAGGAAGGAGAAAAAAAATCAGATAGAACCGGCACCGGAACTATTAGTATTTTTGGTCATCAGATGAGGTTTGATCTAAATGATGGATTCCCATGTATAACTACTAAAAAGCTTCATTTAAAATCTATTATACATGAATTATTGTGGTTTTTAAACGGAGATAATAATATTAAATATTTGAATGAAAATGGAGTAAGAATATGGGATGAGTGGGCAGATAAAGATGGTGATTTAGGCCCAGTTTATGGAGTCCAGTGGAGAAAATGGGAAGGTAAAGATGGTGATACACATGATCAAATTAAAAAGTTATTAAATGATCTAAAAAACAACCCTTATTCAAGAAGGCACATTATTAGTGCTTGGAATGTCCCTTATATAGATTCAATGGCATTACCTCCATGTCATACTATATTCCAATTCTATGTAATAAATGGGAAATTGTCATGTCAGCTATATCAAAGAAGTGCAGATGTATTTCTGGGAGTTCCTTTTAACATAGCTTCTTATGCATTATTGACAATGATGGTAGCTCAGGTGTGTAATCTTAAATTAGGAGATTTTGTTCATACATTTGGTGATGCACATATTTACCTTAATCATATTGATCAGGTTAAATTACAATTAAAAAGAGAATTTTATGCTCTTCCAATAATGGAAATTAACAAAGAAGTTAAAGATATGTTCTCTTTTAAATATGATGATTTTAAATTATTAAATTATAATGCTCATCCTCATATTAAGGGTCAGGTTTCTATATAATTATTTTTTCATTGCCTACTAAATCATATATTTGCATCGCTTTAAAAGCAAGAAATAATAATTAAAAACATCAAATTTATATATGTTAAGAATTTTATTAGTTTTTTTTATTTCCTTTAATCTTCATTCACAGTCAAATAAATACCTTGAATTGGATTTGCAACAGTGTCTTGAAATAGCTCTTGAAAATAATTTACAATTAAAAAGAAGTATTATTAATGAGCAAATTCAAAAAGTAGGGTACAATCAGTCTTTATTACAACAGGTACCTACATTAAATTTATTTTCAAATTATGGGAATAATTATGGTAGATCTATTGACCCTACTACTAATACCTTTATTTCTAATAATTCTAGTTTCTCTGGAGTTAGTGCTTCATCTAATATGAATATTTTTTCTGGCTTTTCTGTTCGTAATAATATTAAGAAATCAAAAACTTTATTAGAAAAGAGTGTTTTTGATTTAGAAAACACAAGAAATAATGTTATGCTTAGTGTTGTTAGTTCCTACCTAAATGTATTATTAAATACAGATAGACTAGATAATGCTAGATTTCAAGTTCAGTCAACTCAAGAACAATTAAGTAGAACATCTAAATTAGTTGATGCTGGTTCAATTCCAGTAATTAATAAACTTAATTTAGAAGCCCAGTTAGCTGGTGATGAACTAAGTTTAATTCAACAAGAGAATAATTATAGATTATCTATTTTACAACTAAAACAGTTGTTATTACTTGAAACTAACAAAGAGATTAAGATAGTTAAACCTAATGTTGAATTATCTCCATCAACTGTAATAGAATCTAATCCAAATAATATTTATGAGGTAGCAATTAATGTCCTTCCAGAGATAAAAAGTGCTGAAAAAAACGCAAAATCTAGCCTTTATGATTTAAAGATATCAAGAAGTGGTAGATACCCTTCTTTAAGTGTATCTTCTAGCTTTAGTTCTAACTACTCAAGTTTTGCTAATAGACAGAGAGAATTCTATGATGGGTTTACAATGCAACCTACTACCATTGGGTATCTTACTAATAACCCTTTAGAAACTGTTTCTTCATTATCATTAGTGCCGAATGTTGTTGGGTCAGATAAAGACTTTACGCTAATTGAACAATGGAAAGATTATTTAAGTAAATCTCTCACATTTTCAATTTCAATTCCAATATTTAATAGATATCAGACATCTGCTAATATTAAGAGAGCGAAGCTAAATAAAGAACTTGCTGATATAAATGTTATAGAGGCGAGAAATCAAGTTAGACAAACTATTGAGACATCATTTAATGATGCGCTTGCTGCATCTAAATCTTACGCAGCATCGCTAAAGCAGGTTAGAGCTCTTGAAGAATCATTTAGAATTATAAAAAGTCAATATAATTTAGGGTCAATAAATTACACGGAATATCAGATTTCAAACAATAATCTAGTCAGAGCATCAAATGATTTATTATCTTCAAAATATGATTATATTTTTAAATTAAAAGTATTGGACTTTTATCAAGGTAAAAAATTAACATTTTAGGACATGAAAAATAAAAAAATATTATTAATAATTGGTTCAATAGTTATTGCAGGAATTTTAGGAATTACTGTTGGTCAAAGATTAGGATGGATAGGTGGAATAAAACCTATTGACGTACAGGTAATGACTGCAAAAAAGGGTAAAATAATTGAATTAGTCACTGCATCTGGTGAAATTCAACCCGAGGTTGAAGTTAGAGTTAGTCCTGAAGTTCCTGGTGAGATTATAGAACTCACGATAATGGAAGGTGATTTTGTAGATGAAGGAAAGCTTTTAGTAAAAATTAGACCTGATAATTTTATAAATGCTTTAGAAAGAGCAAAAGCTAACTATAATCAAGTTAGAGCTAATCTATCTAGTTCTAGATCTAATCTATCAAGGTCAGAAGCTCAATTTTTAAGATCAAAACTAGAGTTTAATAGACAAAAATCTTTGTTTGAGCAGAATGTTATCTCAGACTCTGAATATGAAATAGCTGAAACAAACTTTAAAGTATCAACACAAGATTTAGAATCTAGTAAGCAAAGTGTAAAAGCAAGTGAATACGTTGTGAGAAGTGCAAAAGCTACAGTTGATGAATCTGAAGAAAATTTAAGAAAAACTAGTATAGTTGCTCCTATGACCGGTACAGTTTCTCTTCTAAGTGTTGAACTTGGGGAGAGAGTAGTTGGTACATCTCAAATGGCTGGTACTGAACTTCTTAGGATTGCAGATTTATCCATTATGGAAGTTAGAGTTGACGTTAATGAAAATGATATAGTAAGGGTTGAAATTGGCGATACAACAAATATTGATGTAGATGCTTACAATACTTATGATCAAGTTTTTAAGGGAATAGTCACTGAAATTGCCAGTACAGCAAACCCTAAACCTTCTCCTGATGCTGTCACAGAATTCAAAGTAAAGATTAGAGTGATAAATGAATCATATAATAAGCTAACTATTGAAGAAGGAATAAAAAATCCATTTAAACCAGGTATGACTGCAAGCGTTGAAATAATTACTCAAGAAAAAGATCAAATATTACTAGTGCCTATATCATCAGTAACAACAAAAAATGAAAAAGATAGTCTTGGGAATGAGTCTATTAAACAAATTGTATTTATTGATAACAATGGCAAGGCAGAAATGATAGAGGTAACCACTGGTATAAGCGATTTTGAGAACATTGAAGTACTTTCTGGACTAAATGAAAATGATAAGGTTATAAGTGGTCCATATATAGCTATTTCTCAAAAACTAAAAGAAGACTCTAAGGTAAATGTTACCAAAGTTGATGATAAGAAAGTTGATAGTTCCGAAGGTAAAAGTGAGGGTGGGGTTACCATTAGAATTGGCTCATAAACATTTTACTCATCTCTTTAATAATTCAATCATTACTTATTATTTTTGCAAATATATAATACAATATACTTATGGATTTATTTGAAAAAATTCTAAAAGAAAAAGGCCCTTTAGGTGCATATTCTCATATTGATGATAATTATTACATGTTTCCTATGTTGGAAGGTGAAATTGGTCCAAGGATGAAATTCAAAGGAAAAAATGTCTTGAATTGGAGTCTAAATAATTACTTGGGACTTGCTAATCATCCCGAAGTAAGAGAAGCTGATGCTCAGGCAGCTAAAGATTGGGGTTTATCATATCCAATGGGTGCAAGAATGATGTCAGGTAATTCAGTGCATCACGAAAGACTAGAAAAAGAATTGTCTGAATTTGTACAAAAAGAAGATACTATTTTACTGAATTATGGATACCAAGGTGTTTTATCTATTGTAGATGCTCTTCTTGACAGAAAAGATGTAGTTGTTTATGATTCTGAATGTCATGCATGTATAATTGATGGTTTAAGAATGCATATTGGTAAAAGATTTGTATACCCTCATAATGATATTGATAACTTAAAGAGTCAATTAGAAAGAGCAAAAAAAATTGTTAAAGAAACAGGTGGAGGAATTTTAGTTATTACCGAGGGAGTTTTTGGTATGTCTGGAGATATGGGGGATTTATCCTCAATAGTTTCACTAAAAAATGATTACAATTTTAGACTATTTGTTGACGATGCTCATGGATTTGGTACTATGGGAAAAACTGGTGCTGGTAGTGGTGAGGAACAAGGTGTTCAAGACGGAATTGATTTGTTTTTCTCAACTTTTGCAAAGTCAATGGCTAGTATTGGTGCTTTTGTTTCAGGAGATGCTGATATTATTGATAATCTGAGATATAAGCTTAGATCTCAAATTTTTGCTAAATCATTACCTATGCCATTAGTGATTGGTAACTTAAAAAGGTTAGAATTAATTAGATCTAACCCTTCTTTCAAAGAAAAGTTATGGGAAATCGTAAATTCAATTCAAAGAGGTTTAAAAGAGAATGGATTTAATATTGGCACTACACAGTCTCCAGTAACTCCAATCATTCTTAAGGGAGATGTTTATGCATGTACCAATTTAATAAAAGATTTAAGATCAGAATATAGTATTTTCTGTTCTGGAGTTATTTATCCTGTTGTGCCAAAAGGTATTATAATGTTAAGAATTATTCCGACAGCATCACATACTCTGGAGGATGTTAAAATGACAATTGATACATTTAAAGAGGTAAAAATGAAGCTTGATAAGGGAATTTATCAAGAAATGGGTGAAAAAGGAGCGATTTTATCATAAAATCATTAAAAAACGCCCCTATCTAGTAGAATTATTAGCTTTTTTTACTTAAATTGGACTCAGTACTATTTTTAATTTAAATTTATATAAGATGAGTAGATACGATGAATTATCTAACCTAGTAAATGATTTAGGTCCTGATTTTGCAAAATTTTATGATAAAGGAAATAAAGCAGCTGGAACTAGAGTAAGAAAAGGAATGCAAGCTCTTAAAGTTTGGGCTCAAGATGTTAGAAAAGAAGTTCAGGCTAAGAAAAACGCTTCTTAATTACCAAAAAAAAGTTTTTTAATATTAAAGGTGGTTATTTTATAACCGCCTTTTTTATTTTAACTTTATTAAGTATTTATAGAGTTTAGTTAGTCTATGATCAATATCAAATTCTAAATCAGATTTCAAAATCATCTCAAAAATATTAGTTTTATTTTCAATAAATCCAACTCTACATTTAGTATATGACTTTATTAAAATATTCTCCATTTCTGGGATAAGTTTAAGATCTGGGTAAATAATAAAATCATATTGTTGGTAAATAAATAAATTAACATTGTTATTTTTCCATTTTCCAAAAGTATTGATATCATTAATTTTAAATGTTTTAAAATATCTATTGTCAGCGTTTTTTTTAGTTATTGCAGGTAACAAATCAACTTTTTTACCATCTTTTTTTAAACTTTTTACTAATTCATTTATTGCCTTTTGTTTATTTTCATCAATATATGAATAAAGAATCCCAATATGATTAGATTTTGGATAACTAATAGACGCCCTATTTATCTTAAGTCTCTTATTATTTATTTTATTAATTGTAGGTAGTAATATTTTCATATCATTGAGATAAAGTCATCTTCACTTATTATTTTAATCTTTAAATCGTTTGCCTTAATCTTCTTTTTTGGACCCATGTTTTCTCCTGCGATTAAAAAAGTTGTTTGAGACGATAGAGATTTTGAAACTTTACCTCCATGTATTTTTATCTCATTTTGTATACTTTCTCTTGAAAATTTTAGAAATTTTCCTGAAATAACAAAGTTTATCCCATTTAGTTTATTAGACTTTTTGATATCTGATCCTTCTCTTAGATTTAAGCCGACTTTTCTTAAGTTATTTACTAATTTAATATTTTCTTCTTCAGAGAAATATTTTATAATACTTTCAGCTATTTTATCTCCAACCTCATCAACTTGTATCACTCCATTAAAATCAGCACTTATTAAATTATCTATATTTTTAAAATGAGCTGTTAATTTTTCAGCAGTTGTTTTTCCAACATAACGAATACCTAGTCCAAAAAGTAAATTGGAGAATGATTTTTTCTTTGATTTTTCTATACTTTCTAAGATGTTTTTACAAGACTTTTTCTTGAGAGATCTTATTTTATCATCTTGATTTAATTTGAATTCAAGATTGATAATATCATCATATTTTATAGTATATAAATCAAAAGGGTTATTTATAATGTTTTTGTTAATAAGTCCTTTTATTGTTTCTGGTCCTATATTTTCTATATCCATAGCGTTTTTACTTATAAAATGCTCGATTTTACCGGATATTTGAGGTAAACAAATTCTATCATTTTTACAATAATGTATTGCCTGATTCTTTTCTACATAAAGTTTACTTTTACAATAGGGACAATTTCTTATAAAATCAAATACAACTGATTTAGGATTTCTTTTTTTGGTAACTACTGAAGTGATTTTTGGAATTATTTCTCCTCCTTTTTCAATATTCACATAATCACCTAGTCTTATATCTAACCTTTCTATTTCATTAGCATTATGTAGGGATGCTCTTTTCACTATCGAACCACCAATATGTACTGGTTCAAGGATTGCAACAGGGGTTATTGCACCAGTTCTTCCTACTTGAAATATGATGTCTTTTATTCTTGTTTCTTTACTTTCTGCCTTATACTTATATGCAATTGCCCACCTTGGACTTTTAGAAGTACTGCCAAGCTTTTTTTGATAATCTAGATTATTAACTTTTATAACTATGCCATCTGTTTCCACATTAAGACCTTGTCTTCTAGATTCCCAATAATTAATATAATCTTTAACTTCATTTATATTTTTACATTTTTTAAAAGTAGAAGGGACATTAAACCCAATATTTTTTAAGAATTTTAGACTTTCTTCATGGGTCATAATATCCTCAAAATCTCTATTTAATGAGTAAATGAAGCAATTAATTCTTCTTTTAGCTACTTGCGTTGAATCTTGTAATTTAAGGGACCCTGAGGCTGTATTTCGGGGATTAGAGAATAATTGTTCATTTCTTTCTTTCTTTTTCTCATTCAACTTCTTAAAATCACTTTTAGATATAAATGCTTCACCTCTAACTTCTAGACTTGAGCTTTTATTATTTTTTAATTTAATTGGTAATGTTCTTATGGTAAGTACATTATTAGAAATGTCATCACCATAATTCCCATCGCCTCTTGTAATTGCTCTTTTAAATTTCCCATTTTCATATAATATACTTAAGGCAACTCCATCATATTTTAGTTCGCATGTATACTCAATATTTTCTTTATTGAGATTTTTTTTTAATCTTTTATCATATTCATCTAAATCTTCATTTGAATAAGTATTTGAAAGAGATAACATTTTATCAGAATGTTTAAACGTTTTAAATTCTTTTGTTATGTTGCCTCCAATTTTAATACTAGGTGATGAAGAAGACTTGAATTCTGGATATTTTTTTTCAAGATTAATGAGACTATTCATTTTCTGATCATACTCATAATCTGAAATTATATTTTCACTTTCATCATAGTATAATTTATTATGATAATCAATTTCTTCTCTAAGTTTTTTGATCTCATTTTTAATTAAATTCTTATCCATTCTTTGAGATATAGTAAAATTAAAATTTGGCATTTAAAGATAAATTAATCTCTATTTTTTTCTTGAATATATCTTACAAGGTTAGTTGAGGTTGACCTAGGTAAAATTCTTCCTAAGAAAACAACAAAGTTATTAATTAGTCCGGGAACTGATACTGTAATATTATTCTTTAAAGCCTTATATCCATATTTTGCAACTTTTACTGGGCAGCCAGCATTAAAATTTATTTTATTTTTCTTAGACGAGACATGTTGTTGGAAGTTGGTTTTAGTTTGTCCCGGACATAAAACTGATATGCTAATGTTTTTATCTTTAACCTCATTAGATATAGCTTCTGTAAAATGCAAAATAAATGCTTTAGTTGCATAATATAATGACATTAGTGGACCAGGTTGAAAAGCAGCTACAGATGCAATATTTAAAATTTTACCATCATTTTTTTTGACCATGTCTTTTAAAAATAATTTTGTGAGATGAGTTGTATTTAGAACATGAAGGTTAATCATCTTTTTCTCTATTTTCCATTTTGTTTTATAAAACTTTCCAAATGTTCCAAAGCCAGCATTGTTAATTAAGATATCAATATTTTTTTTCTTAAGTTTATCATATATCTTCTTGGGAGATTTAGTTTTACTCATATCTTGGTAGATACATTCGAAATTTTTAGATTTTAGTTTATTATCAAGATTTTCTAAATTTTTTTTGTTATTATCTATAATGAATACTTTATAATTGTCCTCCAGTAGAAGTTTCACAAATTCTAGACCAATTCCACTTGCTCCACCAGTGACTATAGATGTTTTCATTACATATTATTTAATTCATCACAAAGAAGCTCAAAAACTTCTTTAGAATGTGTAGGAAAGTTAGCAATTCTTATTTGATTTGTTGCAGAATCATATCCTTTTCCTATTATAAGGCCTTTTTCTCTGAGTCTTTCTATATAATTAGTACTTTCTTTTTTAGTTGTAGCTACTATTACAGTTTTAGATTGAATTTTTTTATTTTTTATAAATATGTCTAGTTCAGGATGTTTATTAATTGTGTCATAAATTAAAGATGATTTATAGTTTGTGTCCCTAATTATTGTTTCTAATCCAATATTATTCATATCTTCTAACACCTTTGATAGAACATATATTCCGAGCACATTTGGTGTTTCTGGTGTCTGGTTTTTTAAAGACATCTTATGTAATCTTCCTAGTGAGTGATATGTTCCTGTAATTTTTTTTTCTTTTAATTCATGATACTTATCTAAACATTTATCATTATAAATCCATACACCAAGACCAGAAGGTAATCCAAAACATTTTTGTACTGAAAAATAGAAAGTATCAACATCTTTAATATTAAAGGGAATCGAAGGTAATCCACTTACACAGTCCAATGAAATTAATGACTTATTTACTTTTGATCGAATATCTGATATTTTTTCTTTATCACACATTATGCCAGTGCTTGTTTCATTTAATGAGAGAGATAATAATTCGTGTGTTTGAGATAGGTTTTCAGTTGAGTACTCTTCCTTGTCAAATATGTATGATTTTGCATTAATATGATTTTGTAAGGCAAATTCATAGAATTTTTTTGAAAATGATCCATTAATGAAATGACCAGAATCCTTTAATACTAAGTTTTGAATTAATCTTTCCCAAATTTCATTTGCTGAAGATAAAAATGACACGTGATATCCATCTGGTATATTGATTAATTCATTTAGGTTTTCGACACATGACTCATAAATAATTTTAAACTCATTACTCCTGTGAGATACTGAGTAAATATTGTTTTTTAATCCGCTTTTAATGTGTTCTTCTACTGTAAAAAATAATTCTGATGGCCCTGGAGTAAAAAATATTTGTTTCATTTGATTAGTATAAAACTCTTAACTTTATCGTCTGAGAAATATTTTTTAATTTGTTTACGACATCACTATTGTATTCTCTATCTATGTCAGTTATTACGTATCCTATATCTTCATTTGTCTTCAAGTATTGACCTTTTATATTTATATTAAAACTGGATATAATTTTATTTATTTCTAATAGAACTCCTGGTTCATTATTGTGAATGTGAATTAATCTATGTGACTCTTTTTGTTCTGGAAGCGATAGGTCTGGGAAATTTACACAACTAGAAGTATTTCCAGTATTAATAAAATCAATAATTTTATCGGGAACATAGGATCCAATATTTTTTTGAGCTTCTTTCGTACTCCCTCCTATATGAGGTGATAAAATCAAGTTTTGTATTCCTCTTAGAGATGATTCAAATTTTTCACTATTGTTAAGTGGTTCTTTAGGAAAAACATCAATTGCTGCACCCATTAATTTATTATTAAGCAAGTTTTCTTTCAATGCATTGATATTTACAATATTTCCTCTACTGTAATTAATTAAAATTGATTTTTCTTTCATCAAATTAATTTCTCTTTCTCCAATAAGATTAGTGTTGTCCTCTCTTCCATCTACATGTAGTGATACAATATCAGATTCTTTTAGTATTGAATCTAAACTATCATGTTTTTTTGCATTTCCAATAGATAGCTTATCAACAATATCATAGTATATCACTTTCATTCCCAATGATTCACATATTACTGAAAGTTGAGATCCAATATTCCCATATCCTATAATTCCAATAGTTTTATTTCTTATTTCATAGGAGTTAATAGAATCTTTTCTCCATATTCCATCATGTAAATCATTTGATTTCTCAATAACACTTCTTAATAGGTTAATAATTTGACCAATTACTATTTCTACTACTGACCTTGTGTTACTATATGGAGCATTAAAAACTGTTATCCCAGCTTTAGCACACGCATTTAGATTTATTTGATTAGTTCCTATACAGAATGCTCCAATACTTAAAAGCCTGTTTGATGATTTAATTACTTTTTTTGATATATGAGTTTTAGACCTTATCCCAAGAATGGAAACTTTCTTGATTTTATCAATTAAATTATCTTCACTCAAACTTCCGTCATGAGTCTCAACATCATATCCTTCCTTTTCAAATAAATCTTTTGCTGATTTATCAAGTTTTTCAAGAAGAAGAACTTTTATTTTAGATTTTGGAAAAGATAATTTTTTCATTTGTAAATTTTAATAAATTCATCAAGCGATTTTAGTGAATAATCTGCACTTTTTACAATAGAATCTCTCTTTATGTTTTCAGTAAAAAGATAAAAATATTTTGCGTATCCTTCTTTTTTTATTTCAAAATCTGTAAAACCATCTCCGATGACATGAGTATCACCTTTTAATTTTAAATTTTTTAAAATATTAACTTTACCTTTTGACATAGAAAGAGGATTCTCATTATCAAAACCAATTATTTTGTTATTCTTATAAAGAAAATTATTAGCATAAATATTTTGGCTTATTATCCCATATTCTTTAACTATTGGATCTATTAATTCATGAAATCCACTTGACACTATAAATATTTTATTATGGTTTTTTCTAATGAAACTCATGTTTCTTATAAATGATTCAGATATATTTTTTTTTAGAAATGAAACTGTCTTTTCTATATCTTCTTTATCAGAGTTAATTAATATTATCCTTTTTTGTAAAGATTCAGAAAAAGAAATTTTTCCTTCCATACCTAAATTTGTAATCTCTTTAATTTTATTATTGACTTTGGCACTACTTGTTTTTGATAGCCTTGCTAATTCATCTAGTGATTCAACTTTTATAAAAGTTGAATCATAGTCGATTATTATATTATTCATGACTTCTGATATTTATCTAATATCTTTTTAACCAGACTATGTCTTTGTACGTCAGAGCTATCTAAAAAGGTAAATCCAACTCCTTCTAAATTATTTAATTTATTTTGAGCATCAATTAACCCAGATGATTGATTTTTTTTTAAATCTATTTGAGATACATCTCCCGTTACAATCATTTTAGAGTTTTGACCTAACCTTGTCAGAAACATCTTTAGCTGTGATTCAGTTGTGTTTTGAGCTTCATCAAGTAAAATAAAAGCATTTTTAAGAGTTCTTCCTCTCATGTATGCTAAGGGAGCTATCTCAATAGTTTTGTTTTCAATGAACTTTTTCATTTTGGATATAGGAATCATATCTTCCAGAGCATCATAGATTGGTTTAAGATAAGGATCAATTTTATCTTGAAGATCTCCAGGTAAAAATCCAAGATTTTCACCAGCTTCAACTACTGGCCTTGTAATTATAATTTTTTTAATTTTCTTCTCTTTTAGAGCTTTGACTCCTAAAGCAACACTAACATAAGTTTTACCTGTTCCAGCAGGGCCTACAACAAATAATAAATCATTTTTTGAATGAAGTTCAACTATTTTCTTTTGATTTGAAGTTTTAGCTAATATTTTATTGCCCTTTGAACCATAGACAATTGACTCATTTTCCTCATTACTATGCCCGATGTTAATATGATTTAAAACTATTTTTTTATCTACTTTTCCAAATTTTTCAAAATGTATTAAAAGTGAATTTATAATGCTTTCAACTTCAATAATTTGTGATTTATTACCCTTAATAGAAATTTTGTTTCCTCTTGATACTATTTTAGTTTTAGGAAAAGCTGTCTCAATCTCCTGGATATTTTTGTTTTTTACTCCTAAAAAGCTAACTAGCTCAATATTATCTAGGTCTATTATTTTTTCTACCAAAATTTATTATATCTTTTTTTGATGCAAATTTAAAAATTATTCAATTTGCTTATGTCAATAATTACCTTTATTTCAGACTTTGGTACTACAGATCATTATGTTGCATCTGTAAAAGCTTCTATATTAAAGTATAATCCTAATAATAAAGTGATTGATATATCACATGAAATAAAGAAGTATGATTTATCTCATGCTGCTTATGTTTTTAAAAATGTATTCAAGGAGTTTCCTGAAAATTCAGTTCATATAATTGCTGTAAATAATTCTGACGATGATTCTGATATTATTTTATTTCAATTAGATAACCAATTTGTTATAACATATGATTCAGGAATTATAAGTTTAATTGATTCAAGCGAAAATATTAATGCGATTAAATTAGATGATAATAAACATCCTTCCTTTCCAGAAAAATTCATGGGAGAGGTTTCATCAAAGCTAGCTTCTGGAATAAACTATACTACTTTGGGTAGTCCTGTAAAAGATATTAGGCAATATCTAGATAGAGAAGTTAGAATTCAAAAAAATCAGATTATAGGACACTCAATTAGGATAGATAATTATGGCAATATTATCACCAATATATCTAAGTCTGATTTTTATAATATGCTTTCAAAAAATGCTGGTAATTTTGAAATTAACTTAGGTGTTGACAAGATAATAACTATATCTGATTCTTATAATGATGTTGGAATAGCTGATTTATTTGCTCTTTTTAACTATAACAATAACCTTGAAATTGGCATGAATAGAGGTAATGCCTCCAATTTGCTAGGCATTAAAAATCATACTCCTATCACCATAAATTTTTTATAGTAAATAATGTATTTTTGCTTCCAATTGCCAAAGTGGCGGAACTGGTAGACGCGCACGATTCAAAATCGTGTTCCTTATGGAGTGTGGGTTCGATTCCCACCTTTGGTACATAAAAAAATGGAAAAGACAGTTATTGTTGGTCTTGTAAATAAGAATCAAAATCAAAAAAAATCCCAAGAGTATCTTGATGAATTAGAGTTTTTATCTATTACTGCTGGTGGGTTGGTTGAAAAGAGATTTACCCAAAGGATTGATACTCCAAACCCAAGTACATTGATAGGCAAGGGTAAGATGGATGAAATTAATACTTATGTTAAAGCAAAAAATATTCAGACAATAGTATTTGATGATGAACTTTCACCTGCACAAGAAAAAAATATAAGTAAAATTTTAAAAATTAAAGTTTTAGATAGGACTAATCTGATTTTGGATATTTTCGCTCAGAGGGCAAAGACTAGCTATGCAAGAACTCAAGTTGCGCTTGCTCAGTGCCAGTACCTTCTTCCAAGGTTAAGAGGAATGTGGACTCACCTAGAGAGACAGAAGGGTGGTATTGGGATGAGAGGTCCTGGAGAAACTGAGATAGAGACAGACAGAAGAATTGTACGTGACAAGATAGCTTTACTAAAGTCTAAAATTAAAAGTATAGATAAGCAGATGTCTATACAGAGAGGAAATAGAGGGAAATTAATAAGGGTGGCACTCGTTGGTTATACTAATGTTGGGAAATCAACTCTAATGAATTCAATAAGTAAGTCAAATGTTTTTGCTGAAGATAAGTTGTTTGCTACTTTAGATACTACAACAAGAAAAGTAGTAATTGGGAATTTACCATTCTTGCTAGGAGATACTGTAGGTTTTATAAGAAAACTCCCAACCCAATTAATTGAGTCTTTCAAGAGTACACTAGATGAAGTGAGAGAAGCAGATATGTTAATACATGTAGTTGATATTTCTCATGGAAGCTTCCAAGAACACATTGATTCTGTAAATAAGATTTTAGAGGAAATAAAAGGTGTTAATAAACCTGTTATAATGGTGTTTAATAAAATTGATAATTTTAAGAGAGAGGAATATGATGATACTGACCTTTTAAATGAATATTCAGAAAAAAATTTCACTATAGATGAATGGAAAGATACGTGGATCTCTAAACTTGGTGAAAATGTAGTTTTTATGTCTGCTACTAAAAAATTAAATATAGATCAATTCAAAAAAACAGTATACAGAGAAGTGAGAAAGATACATATAAAGAGGTATCCATATAATAACTTTTTGTATCCAGACATTGATAAATTTGGATCAATATGAAAAATAAAATTTTTAATTCCATTAAGTCTGGTATTGGAAGCTATATACTTCTTATTTTAATAAACTATATTATTTATTTACTATCAGGATGGACAATAATGGATCAGATGATTCCTGGTATTAATTATGATTTTTTTATTATTTCTATATTTTTATTTCTTATTTTATTTATAACTGATTTCTTTTTTTATAAAGGAAAACATTAAAAATTATTTCAAAATAATAATCAGATAGGGTATTGTTAGTACACTTATTTTCTAAACAGTTCAGTTTTCAATTATAAACCGTTATTTAAAAAAAATTATATATTTGATTAACTAAACATTAACCAATATGAAATTTTTAATATTAATTTTTTCCATGATTTTTTCTTTTTATGGAAACTATACATTTTCTCAAAAAAGAAATAATACATTCTCAAACACTAAATTATTTGAAAATATAAAGGTAAGAAACATAGGCCCAGCAAAAGTTTCTGGTAGAATAACAAAGGTTATTAAGGATCACTCAGATAAAAATATTTGGTATGTTACAGTTGCCTCAGGCAATATTTGGAAAACTGAGAATTCAGGGACCACTTGGATTCCAATATTTGAACATTATGGATCATCTTCAATTGGGACAATTACTATGGATCCTCATAATTCTAAAATACTTTGGGTTGGTTCAGGAGAGAATAATAGCCAAAGATCTGTAGGCTTTGGAGATGGAATATATAAAAGTATTGACGGGGGAGTTACATGGGCAAATATGGGACTCAAAACATCTGAACATATTGCTAAAATTATAGTTGATCCAAATGATTCTGATAATATTTTTGTGGCATCTCAAGGACCACTTTGGAGATCTGGTGGTGAGAGGGGTTTATACAATTCTACTGATGGAGGTAAAAACTGGACTCGAATATTACACGTTAACGATGATACAGGGATATCAGATGTGGTTATGGACCATGAAAATAATAATGTTATGTACGCAAGTACATACCAGAGAAGAAGACATTTTGGAATAGTTGTTGCTGGTGGTCCAGATGGTGGGATTTTTAAATCTATTGACAAGGGAAAGACTTGGAAAAAGTTAAAAAATGGACTTCCTGGAGGAGATTTAGGAAGGATAGGACTTGCTATTTCCCCCCAACAATCAAATGTTGTTTATGCTTTAATTACAGCTAAAGAAAAAACTAAAGGTTTTTACAGGTCAGAAGATTATGGTGAGACATGGAAGAAAATGAGTGATTATCAAGTTGTAGACTCTCAGTACTACGTTGAGATATTCCCTGATCCTCATCAATTTGATAAAGTATACTCTGTAGATATGAGGTCGTATGTTACTGAGGATGGAGGGAAGACATTTAATAGAATTCCTGAAAATAAAAAACATGTTGATAGTCATGATGTCCTTTTTGATCTAAATGACCCAGATTATATTATGATTAGTTGCGATGGAGGTATATATGAGAGTTTTGATAGGATGAAAACATGGAGATTTATTGATAATCTACCTATCAT
This sequence comes from Rhodothermaeota bacterium MED-G19, assembly GCA_002457315.1. Lineage (GTDB taxonomy): Bacteria > Bacteroidota > Bacteroidia > Cytophagales > MED-G16 > MED-G16. The sequence goes on along the minus strand of NTKI01000008.1, from coordinate 39,329 downwards.
CCAGCTTTATAGGGTTGGTATTGATAATCAGAAACCATTTTACAATGTCTATGGTGGAACTCAAGATAATGATAGTTTTGGCGGTCCTTCTAGAACAAAAAATAGGTCTGGTATCAGAAATAGTGATTGGTTTGTTACAACAGGAGGAGATGGTTTTCAGGTTAGGGTAGATCCATCAGACCCAAACATATTATATACTATGTCTCAGTATGCAGGAATAATGAGATATGATAAGTCAAATGGAGAAAAAATAGGAATTAGACCACAGCCAGGTCCTAATGAATCTGCCTTTAGGTGGAATTGGGATTCACCTCTTGTGATTAGTCCTCATAATACTGATAGGCTTTACTTTGCTTCAAATTATTTATTTCAGAGTGACGATAGAGGAGACTCATGGCAGAAAATTAGTCCAGATCTGACAAGAAATGAGGATAGGAATAAGAAAAAAGTAATGGGAAAAATATGGGGTATCGACGCGATATTTAAAAATGTTTTTACTTCTCCTCTTGGAACAATAGTTGCTCTTGATGAATCAAGACTTCAAGAAGGATTAATTATTGTTGGTACTGATGATGGGCTTGTTAAGGTAACAAGAGATAACGGTGATAATTGGGAAACTTATGAGAACTTTAATGGAGTTCCATCAAGAGCCTATGTTACTGATGTTATTGCTTCAAAGCATGATATCAATACAATATATGTATCATTTAACTATCATAAATATGGTGATTTTAAACCATATCTTATTGTTACAAGAGATGGTGGAAAATCTTGGAGTTCTATTGCATCTAATTTACCTAAAAACAATTTTGTATGGACAATAGTTGAAGATCATTTAAATCCTAATTTGCTATTTGTAGGGACTGAATTTGGTATGTTTTATTCTGTTAACGCAGGTAGCTCATGGAATGAATTCCAAGCTATACCAACTATTCCTATAAGAGATCTCGAAATTCATGAGGGTGAAGACGATCTTGTAGCTGCTTCATTTGGCAGAGGTTTTTATATTGTTGATGATTACTCCCCAATAAGAGAGTTTAAAAGTGAATTATTATCAAAAGAGGCTCACTTATTTTCAGTCAAAGATGTATACCAGTATATTGTTGCTTCACCAGAAAAATCAGCTACGGGTCACAACTTTTTTTCATCACCAAACCCTACTTATGGGCTTAAATTATCTTATTACTTAAAGGATGACTTAAAATCAAGATATGAGTCTAGACAGGAGGATGATAAAATAAAGTCTAGTAGAGGTGAGACTATTAATTATCCTACAACTCAGGTTTTAGAAGAAGAATCCAAGGAAAAAAATCCTAAGATACTACTTACAATAATGAATAGTAAAGGAGATATTATAAGAAGGATTAATGCAAATAGAACTAAAGGTTATCATGAAAAGTATTGGGATCTCAGAACTTTTTCAAATAGAAATATTGATGAAGAAAATAATTATTCTGGCCCCTTAGTACCTCCAGGTATTTATACTATTCATTTAGAAAAATTTGAAAATAACATTTTAAGTTCATTATCAGATAAAATAAAATTTAAAGTTGAACAATTAGGAAGTAAATCATCCCAAGATGATAGGGAGAAATTATTTGCGTTCCAAGTTAAGTTTGACAGACTATTTTCAAATTTTCAAAATCTTGTTTCCGACATTGAGGATGCAATTGAAACTGTTGATGGGGAAATTAATAAAGTAATTAATTCTTCAACTGACAAAGATGTTAAGTCATTGGATGACAAAAAGGGTTCTCTGATGGATTTAAGGTTAATATTGACTGGCACTAGGAGTCTAGATGATTATGCAGATGTATATTCTGGATCTTCACCGTCAGTACAAAGCAGATTAGGAGGAATGAGTTGGGAGTTAAATAATACTACTTCTTTACCTACCAAAACTCATGAAATGACATATGAAATTTCTAAAGCAGATTATGATCGGGTACTTAAGACCTTTAATGAGTTAATGGATTAGAGTATTTTTTTTAGAGTTTTTGAAATTATTTTTTCCATTTTTAAGTAACCCTTTTTATTGGGATGAACTCCATCATATCCATTAAAATCATCTCTCCAGTATGTTAATTCATCTTTAAGTCCGTCTCTTTTGTCTTTCATTGATGAATGATAATCAACATATATTGCATTGCCAGATTTACAATATTCTATAAAATTCTTATTAAGAAAAATTATGTCATTACTGGGGTATATTCCAGGATTCCATAAAAATTCGTATGCTGGTAAAATGGAGCTAAGAATTACTTTAATATTATTATCATTTGCGATTTTTATCATTGACTTTATATTTTCAAAAATATCTTCTAAAGATATAGGGCCATTATTTTCTGCTAGATCATTAATACCTGCTAGAATCACAACACAGTAAGGATTTTCATTTACCACATCTTCTTTGAATCTAAGTAACATCTGATCAGTTGTTTGACCTGAAATACCTTTGTTTATATAACCGTTTTTATTAAAAAAATCTGTGTAGTCACTCCAACTTTGAGTTATTGAGTTGCCAAAAAAAATAACTTTTTTTTCTTTTGTGTAAATTTTTCGATATTCTATATTTGAACTTTTCATATTTATACTTATTAAAATAAAAAGTAGGGATATTATATAATTTAATTTTTTCATGAAGCACAATCTATTGTTTTTTATTTTAATGCTAATATCAAATTATAGTTTTTCTCAGATTTTACCATCGAGTCATGCTGTCCATCATAAGCCATATGGAATTATTGAATCTAATTTAATTCTTCATCTAGACGCAAGTAATTCTTCTTCTTTTGATTCTAATGATCTAACTGCATGGAATGATTTATCTTCAAGCAATAATGATTTTGCTCTTAAAAATGGTGGAGTTACTTTTTCTAGTGATGATGGTGGAAGTCTCGTTTTTGATGGATATGATTATTTTTGTATTAATCCAATAAGTGATTTAAATACTAGTAATCTTACAATATCTCTATGGATAAAAGTGACTTCAGTGACAAATCGTAATGGTGTACTTGTTGAATCATCTAGAACGCCAACTAATATTGATGATGAGTTTGTATTCCAAGTAAAGGAGAATACAGGTAAATTATTATTTTGGGATCATGATGGATCATATGGTTTTAGTACTCAATCTTCATCATCGGTTTTAGAAAGTCCTGTAGCATGGAAATTTGTTACATTTACAAAAAGTGGGACAACTGGAAAATATTATATTAATACTTCATTAGATGCTTCAATAACTGCTTCTCATAATGTAAATTATGGATCTGATTGGTTCTGTATAGGAAGAGATTATAGACATGATCCAGATTTTGGAAATCTTTCTACAAGATATGGATTTAATGGAAATATGGGTTCTGTTTATGTGTATTCTTCTACTCTTACACAATCCGAAATAGAGCGAAATTATAATGCTACCAAATCAAGATATGGGCATTAAATTACAGGAGTGCAGCACCATAAACCCCTGCACTATCTCCTAGTTTAGGTTTTAAAATGGGGGTATTAAAAGTTGGGTTAAAGACATATTTTTTAAGTTCATCATATCCCTCATTATATAATTCATCAATATTACTGAGACCTCCTCCTAAAACAATTACGTCTGGGTCAATGATATTAACTACATTACTTAATCCTTTCCCAAAATGAGTAATTAACCTCTCAAATGTCTCTTTAGCATGATTATCACTATCTTTTTTAGCATATATCTCTTCTAATTTTAATTTTTTTCCCGAGATCTTGGTATAATAAATTTGTAGAGCTCTTCCTGATATCACAGATTCTACGCACCCTCTTTTTCCACAATAACAGTCATCTCCATTATCTGTAACAATAGTATGTCCCCATTCTCCTCCAATTCCCTGGCTACCATAAACTGTTTTACCATCTATTATTACTCCTCCTCCAACACCAGTTCCCATAATGATACCAAATACATTTTTAGCATTTGGACATTGTTCCTTTACAGATCCAAGCAGAGTCTCAGCAAGTGCGAAGCAGTTAGCATCATTTTGAATTAAAATAGTTTTATTTAGAATATTAGCTAAATCTTTTTTTATTGGCATTCGATTGAGACACTGAGAATTAGAATTTTTTAGTAAACCTGTTTCTGGATCTATTGTTCCAGGTGTTCCTATGCCAAGTTTATTAAACTTATGGTTAATTTTTTCTTCTATATATTCTACTAATGATTTTATATTATCAATTACATGAGAATATCCTTTTTCTTCTTCTGTATTAATCCTATGCCTAATTACTTCTTCTGGATTTTCTTTTGATTGAAGGACAATTCCTTCAATTTTAGTTCCACCTAAGTCTATACCTAATAACATTTGGAATTATTTTATATTTACCAAGTAAAAATATCAAACTATGGATAAGAAAAAAATATTTAACTGGTCTATAACAGTAGCACTAGCAGGATTTTTATTTGGTTTCGATACAGTTGTAATCAGTGGAGCAAATCTTCCAATAAAAGAATTATGGAATACATCTCCCATTTTTCATGGTGTTTTTATTATGTCTATGGCGTTATGGGGAACAGTTTTGGGTTCTTTATTTGGGTCTATTCCTTGTGATAAAATAGGACGAAAAAACACATTAATATGGATTGGAATACTTTTTTTTGTTTCAGCATTAGGATCTGCGATTGCTTGGGATCCTTACTCGTTTTCATTTTTTAGATTCATAGGAGGTGTAGGAGTTGGAGCTTCAACAGTTGCTTCTCCGACTTATATATCAGAAATATCTAATAAAGAGAGTAGGGGAAGACTAGTTGCTCTCTATCAGTTTAATATAGTTTTTGGTATTTTAATAGCCTATTTCTCAAATTATTTATTGCAAGGTTTTGGAGGAGATATAGACTGGAGATATATGCTTGGAATTGAAGCAATTCCTGCTATTTTCTATATTCTTTTTGTTCTCAAAGTACCAAACAGTCCACGGTGGTTAATTCTATTTAGAGGTGATGAAGAAAAAGCAAAAGAAATTTTAAAGCAGATATATCCTGAATCAGAAATTTCAAAAAGAATTACTCAAATTAAAACCTCTGCAGAGAAGAATAATAGCAGTATTTTTTCAGGGCTATTTAATTTTCAGATATCTCTTGCTTTCCTTATAGCATTTTTTAATCAACTATCAGGTATAAATTTTGTTTTGTATTATGCTCCTGAAATTTTGCAAAGTGCTGGACTTGCTGCTAGTGACTCTCTTATGAGTTCTGTTTCAATTGGCTTTGTAAACCTAGTTTTTACAATGTTTGGTCTAAGACTAATTGATAAGTATGGTAGGAGATACCTGATGAAAATTGGCTCAATAGGATATATTATGTCATTAATTAGTATTGGAGTTTGTTTTATTTATTCTCTCAATTCTTATCTTCTTCTAGCATTTATATTATTATTTATAGCATCTCATGCAATAGGACAAGGTACAGTGATTTGGGTATTTATCTCTGAAATTTTTCCTAATAGTGTCAGGGCCAAGGGTCAATCTCTTGGTACGGCAACGCACTGGGTTTTTGCTGCTTTAATTACAGCTCTAACTCCTTATGTTATTAATATGCTTGGTAATAATCCAGGTATGATTTTTTACTTCTTTGGATTTATGATGATACTTCAACTGGTATTTGTATTAAAAATGATGCCAGAAACCAAAGGTATTTCTTTAGAGGAGATGAAGTTTAATTCGTAGTTTCTTTCTTTTTCTTTCCAAAAAGCTTTCTAAATAACATCATAATAGGATCATAGAATCTATCAACAACCCTTTCTTTTAGTGGTATTATTGCATCATCTGTAATTTGAATCTCTTCAGGACATACTTCAGTACAACATCTAGTGATATTACACATTCCAGATCCATGAACATCCTTTATATCTTCAATTCTGTCAGCTCTATCCATAGGATGCATCTCTAAACTAGCTAGTCTAGTCATGTACCTAGGTCCAGCAAATTTATCTTTACCTTCATTGTCTCTTACCACGTGACACATATTCTGACACAGATAACATTCAATACATTTTCTAAAGTGTTGTACTCTATCCACATCCTTTTGCATCATGACAAAATCTTTTTCCTTATCCTTCTCTGAAGGAGAAAAAGGTTTTATTTTCATATTTTGTTCATAATTCCATGACACGTCTGTAACTATATCTTTTATAACTGGAAAAGATTTTAAAGGTGTAATCACTACTGTCTTGTCTTCATCTAATTCATTCATCCTAGTCATGCAAGCAAGTCTAGGTTTACCATTAATTTCAACACTACATGAGCCGCATTTTCCAGCTTTACAGTTCCATCTGCAAGCAAGGTCATTAGCTTGGTCTGCCTGAATCCTATGAATTACATCAAGGACAACCATACCTTCAGAAACATTACACTTATAGCTAACTAATTCACCTCTTTCATCATCACCTCTATAAATTTTAAAGTCTCTCTCTTTCATATGATGTTATTTATTGTGATCTAATTTAACTTCTTTTTCTAGTTCTTCAATGCTAGAGTTAGCAATTCTTTTAAGTTCAGCTTCTGGTTCAGATCTCTTAACTTTTATAGTTTCCATATTTCCGTCTTTCCCTTTCTTATTAATAATATTATATTCTAACCATTCTTTCATCTCAGATGGGAAGTCTTCTCTTGTGTGAGCACCTCTACTTTCTTCCCTCATAAAAGCAGATTTAGCAACTGCTTCAGCAGAAATAAGTAAGTTTCTAAGCGCTAGTGCCTCATGCCAACCAGGGTTAAATTGACTCGATCCTGCTGCTTTAACATCTTTGAACTGAGATTTAAGATTATCAATTTCAGATATTCCATCTTTAATTTCATTTTTGGTTCTAATTATTCCGACATTATACTGCATATTTTTCTGGAGATCCTCGTGGATAAGATAAGGGTTATTTCCCTTCTCTTTATTTAAGATTGATGTAGCATTTTTGATTATTCTTTTTATATCCTCATCACTGGATTTTGGCATGGATTTAATTTTTCTAGAATATTTTGAGGCTTCAATTCCTGATAAATTTCCAAATACTAGCAAGTCTGAAAGTGAGTTTCCACCAAGCCTGTTTGCTCCGTGCATTCCTCCTGCAGCTTCACCACATGCAAATAGACCATCAACATTAGTCATAGAAGTTTTTGCATCAACTTTAATGCCTCCCATAAAGTAATGACATGTCGGGCCAACTTCCATAGGCTCTTTAGTTATATCTAATTCTGCAAGTATTTTGAATTGATGGTACATGGAAGGTAGCTTTCTTTTAATATCTTCAGCTGATCTTTGAGTTGCTATATCAAGGTATGCTCCACCGTGAACAGAACCTCTTCCAGCTTTAACTTCATTATTAATGGCTCTGGCAACAACATCTCGTGTAAGTAGTTCAGGTGGTCTTCTTGCACTTTTATCTCCTTTTAGCCACCTTGCTGCCTCTTCTTCAGTGTCTGCAGTTTCGTTTGCAAATTTTTCTGGTATGTAGTCAAACATAAATCTTTTACCTTCACTATTTTTTAATATTCCACCTTCTCCTCTGACACCTTCAGTAACTAAAATCCCTTTTACTGATGGAGGCCATACCATTCCTGTTGGATGAAACTGATTAAACTCCATGTCTATAAGTTCTGCTCCTGCCTCGTATGCCATTCCGTAACCATCACCAGTATATTCCCAGCTATTAGATGTTACTTCCCAAGCTTTTCCTGCACCACCTGTTGCAAATATTAAAGATTTAGTTTCAAAAACTATAAATTCTCCAGTCTCTCTATACATGCAGACTACACCTGAAATTTTCCCAGATTTATCTTTCAATATATCTAGAGCGGTACACTCCATTTGAATATCTATTCCCTGATGTATTCCATGATCTTGAAGTGCCCTAATCATCTCAAGACCAGTTCTATCACCAACGTGGGCAAGTCTTGGGTAACGATGTCCACCAAAATTTCTTTGGTTAATTAACCCATCTTTTGTTCTATCAAAAACTGCACCCCAGTGCTCTAACTCTCTTACTCGCTCAGGAGCATTTTTGGCATGAATTTGTGCCATTTTCCAATTGTTGAGCATTTTACCACCTCTCATAGTATCTCTGAAATGAATTTTCCAGTCATCTCTGTTATCAACATTCCCAAGAGCAGCTGCCATACCACCTTCAGCCATTACTGTATGAGCTTTTCCTAGTAAAGATTTACATATAAGTCCAACTTTGATATTTTTTTCTTGAGATGCTGCGATTGCAGCAGATAGCCCAGCACCTCCTGCTCCAATAACTAGAACATCAAATTGTAATCTCCTGATTTCTGATATATCTAACATACTATATTCCCCAAGTGTTAATATCATTAATTATTCCCATAGATACTAATCTAACGTATACGTCAGATAAACCAACCCATACTAAGCTAAGCCATGCAAATAATTGATGCCTTCTGTTTAAAAATGTAACAATCTTCCAATTACTATGTGAAACCTTGTCATGGTATAAACTGCAAGAGTAGCAGTCTAGATTCCCTCCAATAAGGTGCCTTATGGAATGACAACCAAAAGTATAACAGCCTAATAGAATAGGATTAACTGTAAGGATAAATGTGCCTACTCCAAAACCAAATTTTCCATCGTTAAAAAATGCTAAGAATGCGTCATAGCTTAATATGAATATAAAAATAACTGCGAAGTACATAGCATACCTATGAATATTTTGAAAGATAAGAAGCCCTCTTTCTCCGTCATATCTTTTACCGGAATTGAACGCGTTTATATTACCATTAGTTATTGCAGATACTTTAGATGGTAATCCCTCAATAGGCTGAACAGCGCAGGCAGGTGGATTTAATGAAAATGCTCTATAGTATGCTTTCCTGTAATAGTAACAGGTGAATCTAAATGATAAAGGAAAAATTAGAATTAACCATGCAGGAGATTGACCAGGTAACCAACTTAACCATTCTGGCCAAGATCCAAGTAATGAATGATACATTGGGGGCACTCCAGGTTTAGAAGGATCTATATAAACAGTAGGAGAGTAAAATGGAGATAGATATCCACCAAAACCTTCATTTCCGCCACTCCACCAAAAGTATTCCCCTTGCCAAGCCGCCCAAGTTGAATAAATTATAAAAGATAAAAGTCCTAATAAAACGAGAAGAGGTGATATCCACCATTTGTCATCTCTCAATTTATTAGTTAATAAGTCTTCTTTTAGCATATTTTCTTATAAACCATAACAAATATATACCCCAAAACCGATGAAACAAAAGTTTTAAAAAAATTAAATTCCATAACTTTTTCCTAACTTAGTAAACCCTAAAAATATTAAAATTTAGTGTATAATAATGGTTAGATTTCTTTCTCTTTTTTTCATTTTTTTTCTTTTTAATAATGTTTTGTTGTCACAGGACACAGTAACTATTGTATCTTATAATTTGCTAAGGTTTAATTCTTCTACAGATAGAAATTTAGACTTCAAAAATATAATCGAAAAAATAGAGCCTGACGTATTGGTTACACAGGAAATGATAGGTCAGGAAAGTGTAAATAACTTCTTAAATAATATTCTTAAAAATATAAACGAAAAATACAAAGCTGCTGATTTTATAGATGCTGATGACACTGATATAGATCAGGCTTTATTTTATAATTCAAATAAATTTAATTTTGTTTCAATTTCACAAATAGGTGGATACCCTAGGCCAATATATATTTTCACTCTAAAACATTTGGAGACTGGAGAACAATTTATAATATATAATTTACACTTAAAGGCATCAAAAGGAGGTGATAACGAACTTGCTAGAAGTGATCAGGTAAAAGAACTTAAAAATTATATATCAGAGACCAATTCAAAGTTTTATATAGTTGCTGGCGATTTTAATATTTATTCTACAGATGAAAGTGCATACAAAGATTTGTTCGATATAACTGAGTCAGGAAAAGGTAATTTGCATGACTTAATAAGTGTTGTTGGAACATATAATGACCCATTAAACGCAAAAATTCATACACAATCAACAAGAACTTCACAATTTGGAGGAGGTTCTCATGGTGGTCTTGATGATAGATTTGACTTTATATTATTTTCTGATTCTGTTATGTATGGGGATAGAATTTTTGTAATAGATTCCACTTATAAATCATTTGGAAATGATGGAATGCATTATAATTCTTCTTTAAACGTATTTCCAAATCAAGAAGTATCTATGAGTGTTGCAAAATCCTTACATGACGCTTCAGACCATTTGCCTGTTCTAGTAAAGATTATTTTTAGTAATGAGAAAATATTTCGAGAAGTGTTAAATGTAGAATCTTACTCTTTATCAGATGAAATATCAATTTATCCAAATCCTTCTCGTGATAGACTTTTTATACAGTCTAAAAAAAACAAGATTAATAGTATAGAGTTGTACTCATTTAGTGGTATAAAATTTTTAGATCAAAATGTAAATTCAACTTCATATAGAGTGAATCTTTCAGACTTAAATATGGGGAACTACTTGATTATAATAAATTTTAAAAACTTTTCTAAGCAAGTTAAATTTGTAAAAAAGTAATATGAGAAATATAACACTTATCGTTATACTATATTTTTATTATATTGATTTATACTGTCAAGATTATAAAAATGAAGTGCATACTATAGCCTTTTATAATCTAGAAAATTTATTTGATACTATAAATGATGTTACTATAAATGATGAGGCAAGTCCAATTATGGAGACTTCCATGAATAGGACATCAGTTTATCAAAATAAACTTAAAAACCTTTCTAAAGTTATATCTGAAATTGGTTTTGCTGAGACTGGTTCTTTTCCTACAATTATTGGTATATGTGAGGTGGAGAATAGATTAGTAGTTGAAGATTTAATTAATACTGGAAAACTTAAAGGGATAAATTATAATATTTCTCATTTTGATTCTCCTGATAACCGAGGAATAGATGTAGGATTAATATATAATCAAGATTATTTTAAAATTGTTAGGGAGAAAAATATAGCATTAGAAATGTTTGATGTTGATAATGGCAAACAAATTTTTACAAGAGACCAACTACTAGTTGAGGGTTTACTAAGTGGTGAAAGAATTTTTATTATTATTAATCACTGGCCCTCAAGGTATGGTGGAGCAGAAAGGTCAAAACCATATAGAAATAAGGCAGCAGAGTTAAATAGATTTATAATTGATTCTATAAATGTTGTTGATCAAAATGCTAAAATCTTTACAATTGGAGATTTTAATGATGATCCTACAGATGAGAGTATTAAAAAAATTCTAAAAACTGTAAAAGAAAAAAATAAACTTTTAAGTTCTGAAATGTATAATCCTTATGAGAAGATGTTTGATGATGGTTATGGCACACTGAAATATAGAGGTGTATGGAATATGTTTGATCAGATAATATTAAGTAAATACTCTCTTAAAGATTACAATAAAATTAATTTTTATTTTGATGGTGCATATATCCATACAGAATCTTACCTGATTAATCAAGATGGTAATTACAAGGGTTACCCCTTTAGAAGTTTTGCTGGAGGAAATTTTATAGGAGGGTATAGTGATCATTTACCAGTATATATAATACTAAAACGGGAACAATAACTCTTAATATTTAGTATAATATTGTATATTATTTACGTTTAATAAATACATAGTAATCATCATATGTTTAAGGGCTTAATGAGGTTTTGGTTATTTTCAGTTTTAGGGCTATTTTTTTCTTTTGATCTTTATTCTACACACATAAGGGCAGGTGAGATAATAGCTAAAAGAATTTCATCTACAAGTTTGACATATGAATTTACAATTATAGGGTATACAGATACAGGTTCTGAGGTAGAGTTTGGGGGAGGTAGTTTTGGATTTGGAGATGGTAATTCAATTGAGGTTTTAGACGAAGTTGCTATATCATCACAAAAAATATTATTAGAAAATAAAGTTGCTTTAAATCTCTTTAAAGTTGTCCACACATTTCAGGCACCAGGTAGATATGTTGTAAGTTATTTTGAACAAAACAGAAACGCTGAAATAGTAAATATGGAAAACTCTGTTGATACACCTTTTTATATCGAGACTGAGATACTGATTGATCCTTTTTTTGGTTTAAACAATACTCCTGTCCTTTTGATTCCTCCAATTGATAATGGGGTGGTTGGAATAAGATACATACATAATCCAGGTGCTTTTGATCCTGATGGAGATAGTTTATCTTACGAATTGCTTATTCCAATGCAAGAGAAAGAATACCAGGTAACTAATTATAGGTTTCCTAATGCAGAAGAATTTTATGAGGAATATAATGAAGGAAGTGAAGGAGGCTTAGGCCCTCCAATATTTTCCTTAGACTCTATAATTGGAGATCTAATTTGGGATGCTCCTGGAGCAGAGGGAGAATACAATTTTGCATTTAGAGTTGTAGAATGGAGAAAAGTTGGAGATCAGTGGTTTAAGTTAGGACATGTTACTAGAGATATGCAGGTAATAATTGATGATTCAGATAATGAAAGACCTAATTTAGAAGTTTTAGATCCTATTTGTGTAGAGGCTGGTTCAGTTATAAGAGATACAGTGACTGGTGATGATCCTAACTTTGATGATATACAAATTGAGGCTTTTGGTGGACCATTTGAATTTTTGTCATCACCAGCTGTTTATTTTCCTAACCCTGCACAATTTCAAAAATCCCCAGGTTCTCTTAAGTTTGAGTGGGAGACTAACTGTTCACATATTAGAGAACGTCCATATGACATACAATTTAAGGTTACTGATAAACCTGGATATGGACCAAACCTTGTTGAATTTACCAACTGGCAAATTCAGATAGTTGCACCTGCTCCTCAAGGATTGGATTTAACACCTTTACCAAATCGTTCTATTCAACTTTCATGGGATCCATATAGTTGTGATAATGCAGATGAGATACAAATATGGAGGAGAATAGGAAGTTATGATTTTGAACCTGATACTTGCGAAGTAGGAATGCCGGAGGGCTCAGGTTATAAGTTAATTGGAACAACAGAAGGTGATCAAATAATTATGGTTGATGATGATCAAGGTAAAAGATTGGCGCCTGGATCCAAGTATTGTTATAGGATTTTAGCAGAATTTCCATTACCTGAGGGAGGAACGAGTTATGTTTCAGAAGAGAAATGTATAATTATTAATGCAGATGCTCCAGTAATAACAAATGTTAGTGTTTTAGATACAGATATAGCTGAAGGAAAGGTAGAATTAAGTTGGGTTCCACCTTTCGAGATAGATACTGTATTATTTCCTAAACCTTACTCATACAGGGTAAGTAGACTTGAAGGATTCTATTCAGATGTTAATTTAAGTCAGTCAGATATTCTTTTGGATACATTCTACACAGATGCCCAGGTAAATACTCTAGAAAATGTACATAATTATATAGTAGAAGTTTTTTCCGATTCGGACACCTCTTCTTTTGAATCTTCTTATAATGCTTCAACTGTTAGATTAGAACTAAATGGGTCACAGAATAGTATTGAGTTAAATTGGGATTTTGATGTGCCATGGTCTAATAGCTCTTCTCTTTATCCTATGCATTATATATATAGAAATAATGTTTTTGGAAGTAATGAAGAAGATTATATTTTAATTGATTCACTAAATGTCATTGAGAGTGGATTTAAATATATTGATAATGGAGAATTTGAGGGTATAGACTTAGATGAAAACAAAATATATTGCTATTATGTGACAACCTCTGGTTCTTATGAAAATAATAAGTTGCCATTAAATAGTATAAATGATGATTTATTATTAAATAATTCACAAAAAATTTGTGCTCAAACTAATGATCTGTTACCTCCATGTCCTCCAATTGGATTTAAAATTTCTGATCAATATTCTTGTGAATATTATTTTTACGATAAGTCATGTGACATGAAAGATTTTGAAAATAGGATAGAGTGGACCATTGGTGCTGATGATTGCTACCTAGATTCAAAGTTTTTTAATGTATACTTTTCAGAAAATGGAGCAAATAATTTTCAAAATATTGGTTCAACATCAAATGATTATTTTGTCCATAAGAATTTATCTAATTTAAAAGGAGCATACTATATTACAGCTTTAGATAGATCTGCTAATGAGAGTACCCCTTCTGACACAATCAGAAGGGATAATTGCCCAAAATATCTTTTACCTAATGCCTTTAGTCCAAATGATGATGGTAAAAATGATTTCTTTACACCGTTCTATACTGATGGTTCTATCACGAATTTTAATTATGGAAACTGTCCTAGATTTGTTAAATCAGTAAAAATGTCAATAGTTGACAGAACTGGTAAAGAAGTTTTTTCTCATGACTCTGATGAAAATATCATAGATGGAATCTATATAAATTGGGATGGAAAAAATAAAAGCGGTAAAAATTTACCTTCAGATACATATTATTACAATGCTACTGTTACTTTTGATGTTTTAGATGAAAATGAAAGTGTAAAAGAAATTAAAGGATGGGTACAGATATTAAGGTAAATAATAAAATTATATTTTACGATGGCTTCTGTGTCATGTGTAGTAGGTTTATAAGATTTATAGTTTTATTGGATAAGAGAAAAAAATTTAAATTCAGTGCTATATCATCTGATTTTGCATCTAGAGTCCTACCTAAAAAATTAGATAAAAAGCAAGTAGGTAAATTTATAGTTTATCTCTCTAATGATAAAGTTTATAAAAAATCTAATGCAGTAATTCAAATTCTTATTGATATTGGAGGTTTCTATCATGTTTTCAAATTGTTAAAGATTTTTCCTTCAAAAATTAGAGATATATTATATGATATTTTTGCAAATAATAGGTACAAATGGTTTGGTAAGTCTGATGTGTGTCATATTCCCCCCAAAGAAATAAGGGATCAGTTTATTAATAAGTAACTTATTAGCTATTTTTGAAAGAAATCAAGATATATGAATGCAATAATATTTCCAGGTCAAGGATCGCAGTTTGTTGGAATGGGTAAAGACCTATATGAGGGTGATGAATCAGCAAAAAAGAAATTTTTATTAGCTAACAAAATTTTAGGTTTTGATATTACTGATGTCATGTTTAATGGAACAGTTGATGATCTTAAAAAAACAGATATTACTCAGCCAGCTATTTTTATTCATTCTTGTATAACTTTTCATCATAATAAAGTAAATGACATTTCAGCTTTTGCTGGGCACTCATTAGGTGAGTTTTCTGCCTTAACATGTTCGAGCTCTTTATCATTTGAAGAGGGACTAGAATTAGTTTTAATTAGAGCTAGGGCTATGCAGAATGCATGCAAAAATAATGATTCTACTATGGCAGCAATCCTAGCCGTATCTGATAGTGAGGTAAATGCTGTTTGTGAAGGTATAGAAAATGTTATTCCAGCAAATTATAACTGTCCAGGTCAGATTGTAATATCAGGATCAAAAGTAGGAATTTCAAAGGCATGTGAAGAATTTAAAGAAAAAGGTGGTAAAGCAATACTGTTACCAGTAGGAGGAGGTTTTCATTCTCCTTATATGGAATCAGCTAGGATAGAACTGGAAGATGCTGTTAATCAAGCTAATATAGATACACCAAGTGCACCTATTTATCAGAATTATGATGCAAAAGGGCATACTGATATTAATAAAATTAGATCTAATTTAGTGAGTCAATTAACATCTCCAGTTAGATGGACCCAGTCAATAAATAATATGATTGATGATAATATAAAAAGCTTTATTGAATGTGGTCCGGGAAGAGTTTTACAGGGTTTAGTAAAAAAAATAAATAGAGATTCTGATGTCTCATCACTTTAAAATAAATTTATGAAAGGAATGCTTAAAGAAAATAGTTTAGTAGATAAAGTGATTCTTGTTACGGGTGGAGGATCTGGACTTGGTAAGTCTATGGTTAAATATTTTCTAGAGCTTGGTGCCAACGTAGTTATAACAAGTAGGCGTGAAGAAGTATTAAATGATGTTGCAAAAGAATTTAACTCTAAATATGAGTCTGAAGTCTTTCCAATTGCATGTGATGTTAGAAAAATTAATGAAGTAGAAAATGTAATTAATGAGTCTTTTAAAAAATTTGGTAAAATTGATTGTCTTGTAAATAATGCTGCTGGAAACTTTATAAGCCCAACAGAAAGACTTTCCACAAGAGCTTTTGATGCTGTTATTGATATCGTTTTGAAAGGAACAATAAATTTTACTCTTACCCTAGGAAAAAGATGGATAAAGGATAAATCAGAAGGTAATATTTTAAATATTGTAACAACATACTCCTGGACAGGATCTGGATATGTAGTTCCTTCTGCATGTGCTAAAGCAGGTGTTTTAAGTATGACAAGATCACTTGCAGTAGAATGGGCAAAATATAAAATTAGGTCAAACGCTATTGCACCTGGTCCTTTCCCAACAAAAGGTGCATGGGATAGACTACTTCCAGGAGACTTAAAAGATAAATTAGATCTATCAAAAAAGGTTCCTGTTGGAAGGGTCGGTGAACACCAAGAGTTATCTAATCTAGCTGCTTACCTATTATCAGACTACTCATCATATATAAACGGAGAGGTGATAACAATTGATGGCGCAGAATGGCTGAAAGGTGCTGGGCAATTTAATCACTTAGAGATTATTACAGATCAGATGTGGGATATGTTTGAGATGATGAGAAAGAAAAAATAATGAATCAAAAAAAAAGACATCTTGTTACTGCAGCTTTAATTTATGCTAATGGGCCAATACATATTGGTCACTTAGCAGGATGTTATATTCCATCAGATCTTTATGTTCGATTTTTAAGATCAAAAGGGGAGGATGTCAAATTCATTAGCGGTACTGATGAGCATGGTGTCCCTATAACAATCAAAGCTAGAGATGAAAAAAAATCACCACAAGAAGTGGTTGATTATTATTATAATCTGATAAATGATTCATTTAATGAGTTTGGAATTAGCTTCGATATTTTTTCAAGAACATCAAAGAAAATTCATCATAAAACCAGTTCAGATTTCTTTCTTAATTTGTATGACAAAAAAACATTTAAGGAAATAACTTCTTCTCAGTATTATGATGAAAAAGAAAATCAATTTCTTTCAGATAGGTATATTATAGGCAAATGTCCAACTTGTGACAATGAGAATGCATATGGTGATCAGTGTGAGTCATGTGGAAAAACATTAAGTCCCATGGACTTAAAAAATCCTAAATCAACCTTATCAGGAAACACTCCTGTTCTTAAAGAAACAAAAAATTGGTTTTTACCAATGGATAAACTTCAGACGAATATTGAAAAATATATTAATACTAAAAAAGATTGGAAATCGAATGTGATTGGTCAGTGTAAGTCCTGGTTAAATGATGGTTTAAAACCTAGAGCAATGACAAGAGACTTAGATTGGGGAGTAAAGGTGCCTGTTAAAGGTGCTGAAGGTAAGGTTTTATACGTATGGTTTGATGCGCCAATAGGTTATATTACTGCTACTAAAGAACTAGACCCAGACAATTGGGAAAAATATTGGAAGGATGAAGAAAGTAGTTTAGTTCACTTTATAGGAAAAGACAATATTGTATTTCATACAATAATCTTTCCTATGATGCTTATGGAACATGGAGATTATATTTTGCCTGAAAATGTTCCAGCTAATGAGTTTATGAATTTAGAAGGCGAAAAAATTTCAACATCAAGAAATTGGGCTGTGTGGTTACATGAATACCTCAAAGATTTTCCAAATATGCAAGATGAACTGAGATACTGTTTGATTACTAATTTACCAGAGAATAAGGATAGTGACTTTTCTTGGAAAGATTTTCAACAAAAAAATAATAATGAGCTAGTGGCAATATTAGGAAATTATGTAAATCGAGTATTTGTGTTATGCGAAAATTTTTTTAATAAAAAAGTTCCAAAAATATCTTCTGTTGAAATTGACAAACAAATTTTTTCCGAACTAGAAAATATAAAAGAAAAAATTGAGTCGTCAATAAGAGCCTATAAATTCCGCGAAGCAATGAGCTATGTGATTGATGTAGCAAGACTTGGCAATAAATATTTGACTGATACTGAACCATGGAAAATTTTCAAGGATGATCCAGATAGAGTTAAAGCTATAATTCATAATTCTATACAGATAGTAGCTAATATCTCTATTTTATGTGAGCCTTTTCTTCCATTTACTTCTAAAAAGATTAAAAGCCATTTAAATATTAGTGATCTTTCTTGGGATAGTGTTGGATCAAATATTATGCCTACTGATCACATTATTTCTGGTAAAGCCCACATTTTCTCAAAAATCGAAGATCAATTAATTGAAGATCAGATAAAAAAACTTAAATTAAGTAATGAAAACAATAATGTTATGCCTCAAAAAAATACTATAGAGTTTGATGATTTCACAAAAGTTGATATTAGAGTTGGTACTGTAATTGAAGCGGAAAATGTTCCAAAATCTGATAAATTATTAAAATTGAAAGTAGACACTGGACTTGACCAAAGAACAATTCTTAGTGGAATTTCAAAATATTATTCTCCTGATGATATTCTTAATAAAAAAGTAATGGTTTTAATTAATTTGAAGCCTAGAAAAATGATGGGATTTGAGAGCCAAGGGATGTTATTACTTGCAGATGATAGTGATGGTAATTTAAGCCTAATGCAACCAGATTCAGATATATCTGATGGGTCTATTGTAGCCTAGTTATATTTATTCATAGTCCTATCAATCCCTATATGGCAAAATGACAAAATAATTTCGGTTGCTCTTTCTATTTCAATATCAATCAATTTAGATTCTTCTTTTGAGAAGCTATCTAATACATAATTTGATTGTTGACCAGGCCTAAAATTATTATCAATACCAAATTTTAATCTTGGATAATTGGTTGTATTTAAATAATCATTTATACTCTTTAAACCATTATGACCTCCATCTGAACCCTTTTTTTTAATTCTAATTTGTCCAAAGGGAATTGATATATCATCTAATACAACTAAAATATTTTCTTCTTTTACTTTTAATAATTTTGACCAATAGTTAACAGATTTTCCACTATTATTTACATAATTTGATGGTTTAATAAGATTTAAAGACTTTCCTTTATATTTCACTTCAGAATAGAAAGCACTTTTATCTAATTCAAATCTTGACTCTAGCTTTTCAGATAGACTATCAAGAATTCTGAATCCTATATTATGTCTTGTTAGCTCATATTGACTACCAACATTCCCAATTCCAACTATGAGGTATTTCATAAATCAAAAGTTTAGCATATTAAATTTATACTAAACTTTCGATTTAAAATAATTAAGAATATTAAAGATTAATTAGTCTTTCTTCTCTTCTTTAGAGTCTGAGGAATCTTTATTATCACCTTCATCTGAACCTCCTTCTTTTGTCTCTGCTCCTTCTGCTCCTTCTGCTCCTTCTGCTCCTTCTTCACCTTCTACACCCTCTTCTTCCTCTTCTTCAACTTCTATCTTAACTCTTGGAATATTTACAGATACAACACTAACTAAAGGACTATTTAATATATCATACTGATCACTTAATAATTCTTCAACTTGAACACTTTTTCCTAATTGAAGTTCACTAATATCAACCTCAACAAAAGAAGGCATATTCTTAGGATAAGCCATTAAAGAAAGTTTTCTAATCCTAATTAAAATTTTACCACCTTGTTGTACACCAGGAGAGTCACCAATAATTTTTACTGGTATATCCATCTTGATTTTTTTGTTCTCTTGAAGTTCTAAAAAGTCAGCATGAAGAATTACTTCACTTACTGGGTGAAATTGTATATCCTGAAGTATAGCATCTTTTTCTATTCCTTCGATATTTAGTTTCACAAAATTTGCTCCGGGTGTATAAATAAGATCTCTGAAAAGAATCATTGGAGAATGAAAATGTAATTGTTCGTCTCCACCATAAACTACACAAGGAACATTACCTTCCTCCCTTAATTTTTTGGAATTCTTTTTACCAAGATTTGCTCTTTTATACCCTATAATCTCAATTGTTTCCATAATTTTTAAATTTATCTGTTAATAAAAAGTGAACTAGTAGATTCATTTTCATGAATTTTTCTAATAGCCTTTGCAATTAATCCTGCAATGGATAACACTTTTATTTTTTTATTCCTAAACTTTAGTGGAATACTATCAGTGACCACTAATTCTAATAAGGATGATTTTTTTAAGTTTTCTTCTGCATTCCCACTAAGTACAGGATGTGTAATTACTGCTCGTACTGATTTTGCTCCCTTCTCCATAATTACTTTAGATGCCATTGAAATAGTTCCTCCAGTATCAATTAAGTCATCTATAATAATAACATCTTTATTTTCAACATCGCCAATTACTTGGACAGATTTTACTTGATTTGCTTTCTCACGGGTTTTATCACATATTACAAAGTCCGTTTCAAAATATTTTGCATATTCTCTGACTCTTTCTGCACCACCTGCATCAGGAGATGCAAAAATTAAGTTATTGAGTTTTAATTTTTTAAGAAATGGTACAAATACCGAGCTGCCATTTAAATGATCAAGAGGTATATCAAAAAATCCTTGTATTTGGCCAGCGTGTAAATCACAAGAAACTATTCTTGAAGCCCCAGATGCAGTTAATAAATTAGCTAGTAACTTAGCAGATACTGCTATTCTAGGTTTATCTTTTCGATCCTGTCTTGCATAACCATAATATGGTATAACAACATTAACAAATTTTGCACTTGCTCTTTTAGCAGCATCAATCATTAAAAATAATTCTATAATATTATCTGAACTGTCTACTGTTGACTGAACAATATAAACATCAGATCCTCTAACAGTTTCTGCATACCTGAAACTTAGCTCTCCATCACTAAATTTACCAAGTTTCCCTTTACCAAGAGGTTTTCCAAATTCTGTAGCTATCTTTTTTGCGAGTTCATGTGAACCACTTCCTGAAAATATTTTTACTGTACTCATTATGTTATATTTATGTTGGCTCACTAGGGCTCGAACCTAGACTCTTCTGGACCAAAACCAGACGTGTTACCAGTTACACCATGAGCCAATATGGGCTACAAAAGTAGATTTAATTTTTCAAATTTTAAAAATTAAAATCATGCATTTTCTTCAAGCCACTTCCTTGCGTTATAAAAAGGTATAATCCAAGGTGAAATTTTATCATTTCTTTCTTTAGGGTAATGAGCCCAATTCCAAGGAAATATTGATCTTTCAAGGTGTGGCATAATAGCAAGGTGTCTTCCATCCTCAGAACAAATTGCTGCTGTTGACAAGTCAGACCCATTAGGGTTTCCAGGATACTCATCATAATGAAATTTAGCTGCAATATTAATTTTCTTATTGTTTAAATTGAATTTACCTTCACCATGTGCAGACCAGATTCCTAGAGTTGATCCAACTAGATTTTTTAACATTACTGAGTTTGATTCTATTATATCTACACTTAAAAAACTACATTCAAACTTTTTAGAATCATTATGATTCATTTTTGGGTGTTCTTCTTTTAATGAAGGGTAAATGAGATTTAATTCCATCATGAGTTGACAACCATTACATACCCCTAAACTAAGAGTATCTTTTCTTTTGTAAAAAGCTTCAATTGCTGTTTTTGCTTTTTTATTATATTTAAATGCCCCTGCCCAACCTTTGGCAGAACCAAGTACATCAGAATTAGAGAATCCTCCAGGAAAAACAACCATACTTATGTCTTCAAGTGTTTCTTTTCCAGAAACTAAATCAGTCATATGAACATCTTTTACTTTAAAACCTGCAATATCAAGCATATATGCCATTTCTCTTTCACTATTTATTCCCTTTTCTCTTATTACTGCTGCTTTGATTTCTTTAGAAAAACCCAGAGTGGTTAATTCTCCATTAAAATCAGGAAATTTAAATATAAGAGGTTGTTTTTTATAATTATTAAATCTTTCTAAACTCTTATTATTTGATGTTTGTTCTTTGTCAAGCAGAAAAGAATTCCTATACCAAGAATCTCTAAAATGATTAATATCTAGATTAATTTTTTTCTCTTTTAATCTAATAATTACTTTTCTTTCATCAACAATATTCCCAAGATCAATAAAATTAATATTTAGATTAGTTAGATAATCTATTCCACTTTTTTTTATCTGTAAAATAATTCCAGGTGATTCATTAAAAAGTATTTTATTAATATCATTTTCATTAAAATCATCTAGACATATATTTATTCCTAATCTATCATTTGGAAAATTCATTTCCATTAAGGATGTAATTAATCCTCCTGATGATATATCGTGTCCTGCTAAAACCTCTTTATTTTTAATTAGAGTCTGAACACTTTTGAATATATTCTTTATTTCATTTGTGCTCTTAGTATCACAAACATTATTACCAAGACATGAAAGTGTTTGGTAAAATGCTGAGCCACCAAGATTATAACCATCACATAAATTAATATAAATTAATTTTGAGTCATTATATTGAACTATTTGAGGTTTAATTATATTGTTAATATCCTCAACCTCAGAAACAGCTGATATAATAACTGTCCCTGGTGATATTACCTTCATCCCATCAGGATATTTCTGTGTCATAGATAAAGAATCTTTTCCTGTTGGAATATTTACTCCTAGTCCGATTGCAAATTTACTTACTGATTCTACAGCATTATAAAGTCTTGAGTTTTCTCCTAAATTATTAGCTGGCCACATCCAATTAGCACTTAAGGAGATATTAGATAAACCTCCATTTAGTGGAGCCCATATTATATTAGTAATTGACTTTAGAATAGAATATTTTGAGCCAATTTTTTCATCTATTATAGATGTTACTGGTGAAAATCCTAAGGAAGTAGCTATTCCCTTATTAGATAAAAAGTCAAAAGCCATGACTCCTAAATTGTTTAGAGGTAATTGAATTTTTCCTAGAGTTTGTTGAAGAGCAACTCTTCCGGTAACACATCTGTCAACTTTATTAGTAAGCCAATCTTTACATGATACTGATTCTAGTGATACTACATTTTCAAGGTATTTTATAAGAAGATCATCAAAATATTTTGGCTCTTTGTATTTATAATTTAATTTTTTGTCTGATATTATTGTTTTTGGAGATGAACCAAAAAAATCATTTAAATTTAGATCAATTGGATTGACTTTTTCTTTTCCTTTAAATACTAGTTTTTTATTTTCTTTGACATATCCTACATGATAAATTGGAGCTCTTTCTCTTTCAGCTATTCTCTTAATCTTATCATAATCTTTTTGTTTAATTACTAGTCCCATCCTCTCTTGAGATTCATTGCCTATGATTTCTTTTTCTGATAGTGTAGAATCTCCAACTGGTAGTTTATTAATATCAACTTCACCTCCAGTCTCTTCAAGAAGTTCTGAAAGACAGTTTAAGTGACCTCCAGCTCCGTGGTCATGTATGGAAAGGATTGGATTTTCAATTTCTTCTGCTAATGATCTAATAACATTTGCTACTCTTTTTTGCATTTCAGGATTTGATCTTTGGACAGCATTGAGTTCTATATTATTTTTAAACTCTCCAGTATTTACAGATGATACGGCTCCTCCTCCCATTCCAATCCTGTAGTTATCTCCGCCTAGAACTACAACATAATCTCCTTCTCTAATATCTTTCTTTTTTGTTTCTTCTTCTTTCCCAAATCCTATTCCTCCAGCTAACATTATAACTTTATCATATCCAAGTTGTTTGCCTTTTTCAGTATGTTCAAAAGTTAGCACGCTACCGCATATTAGTGGTTGTCCAAATTTATTTCCATAATCACTTGCTCCATTAGAGGCCTTAATTAATATATCTTTTGGGTTTTGGTATAACCACTTTTTATATATCTGGTTTTTTTCCCATGTTTTTGATGAAGATGTTCTAGGGTATGAAGTCATATATACTGTTGTTCCTGCAAGTGGAATACTCGCTTGACCACCTGCCATTCTATCCCTAATTTCACCACCTGAGCCTGTTGCCGCTCCACTGAAAGGTTCTACTGTAGTAGGGAAGTTATGTGTTTCAGCTTTAAGAGATATAGAAGATTTTATTTTTCGTTTAATGTAAAAATCCGGATCATTTTTTTTTTTAGTTGTAAAAATTTCTATTTCAGGACCAGAAATAAATGCAACATTATCTTTATATGCTGAAATTATATTATTAGGGTTTGCTTTAGATGTTGCTTTAATCATACCGAATAGAGTAGAGTCTTTTTCAGTATCATCAATTATAAATTTTCCATTGAAAATTTTATGTCTGCAATGTTCAGAATTGACCTGTGAAAACCCAAAGACTTCACTATCAGTAAGTTTTCTTTTTAATCTTTTACTTACACTCTCTAGATATAATATTTCATCCTTACTAAGAGCAAGTCCCTCTTCATTATTATATCTTTTAATATTATCAATATATATAACAGGTTCAGAAACTTTTGTTATAGTAAAAATATTTTGATCTGGATTTTCATATAATGATTGTGTCATTTGATCATGATCAGATTTTGTTTTGTATAAGCATTCAATTCTTGTAATAGAAGTTATTCCAATATTTTTTGTTATTTCAACAGCATTGGTGCTCCAGGGAGTAGTCATCTCTTTAATAGGTCCAACATAACTTCCTCTTATACTATCAATTTTGAGGTATTTAGAGCCACTAAATAACCAAGATAATTTCTCTTTATCTTTTTTTGAGAGTTTATTATTGTGCTCAATAACAAAATAATTATCAGATGATTTTCTAAAGAATGATATCATTATAATTTCTAAGGAACAAAAATAATTTTTTTTACAACATAATTGTCTCTCAAATAAAAAAATGAGAAATAATTAAAGAATTTATTATATGTTTGCGCTGGAAACTATAAATAATATAATAGTTTCCGCGGTTTATTATGAATATAAAGTTAAATATTGTTGAAAAGGCAAACACATTATTTAGAACCTTTGGTTTTAGAGGTGTAACTGTAGATGATATATGTAGAGAATGTGGAATCTCAAAAAAAACAATTTATAATTACTACTCTGATAAGCAATCGCTAGCTAATGAAACAATTAAATTCCACTATAATAATTTATATAAACAAATTAAGACAATAATTGATTTATCTGGTAATTCGATTGAAACATTTTTTAAAATATCTTCTCATTTTAGAGAAACCCTAAATGATACAACTCCGTTATTTGTTCATGACTTAAAAAAATTTCATCCAGAACTGTATAAAAATCATCAAGATTACAAAGAAAAATTATTTGAAAAATCTCTACAAAAAGTCTTGTTAACAGGAAAAGAAGAAGGTTTAATTAGAAATGATATAAACGACAAAATTATATCAAAATTAAGAATAGAAATGATTGAGATAGGTTTTAATCAAGATGTATTTCCACTTAAAAAATATGATTACAGAGATATTCAACTAATTTCATTTGATCTTTTTTTAAGAGGTGTAGTGACATCAGATGGACTTAAGGTATATGAAAAATTTTTAAAAAAAATTAATTAATGAAAAATATATTATTAATAATTATTCTAGTTATAAATTTTGATTCTTTAAAATCTCAACCATTAAAGTTGACGATAGATGAGTCTATTGATTTAGCAATTGAAAATAATGAAAATTTAAAAAACTCATACCTTGAGGAAAAAATTTCAAAAGCCTTATCTAAAGAATATTTATCTATAGGGTTACCTCAAATAAATTTTGATGGTGGTGTTAAGTATAACCACGAGGTTCAGAAAAGTCTAATTGATATAAGTAGATTTATGCCAGGAGTACCTGAAGGTACTGAACAGGAAGTTCAATTTGGTCAAACCTATGATGGCAGAATGGACCTTACTTTGGATCAAATGATTTTTAATGGATCATATTTTGTTGGACTCTCTGCTGCTAAAGAATTAGTGAATCTTTCAGAAAAACTTACAGTGAGGAATATTATTGATATTAATGAATCAGTACAAAAAGCTTATTATACAGTTCTTAATACTAAAAAAAGAATTGAACTAGTAGATATAAATCTTTCTAGATTAAATACTCTATTAGAACAAACCAAAAAGCTTTATGATAATGGTTTTGTTGAGAAATTAGATCTTAATAGAATTATGGTTTCTTTTAATAATTTAAAGAGTGAAAAAATAAAGGCTTCTAGGCTATATCAGTTAAGTAAAGAAGTTTTTAATTTCCAAATTGGAGTTTCTATTGGCACAGAAATTGAATTGATAGATGAATTGTCAGAGGATTTGATTTATTCATTTATTTACAGTCTTGAAGATTTTGATTACTCTCAAAGAATTGAGTATTCGATATTGCAAACAGATAAGAATTTAAAATTTTATGATTTAAAAAATAATAGGAGTCAATACTTACCCCAAATATATGCTAACTATAATTATGGGTATAACACATCTTCGTCTAATTATAATTTATTTTTTGATTCCGATAGATGGAAAAGTTTTGGTACTCTTGGTTTCAAAATTATAGTCCCAATATTTGATGGATTTTTAAAAAGAAGTAAAATAAATCAATCTAAATATAAAATTGAGCAAGTTGAAAACCAGATGTTATTTTTAGAGAGGTCAATTAACCTTCAAGTTAACCAGGCTATTTCAAGCTATGAAAATACAAAAGAATCAATATTAGTTTCCAAAAAAAATTTGGAATTAGCTAAAGATGTTTACTTAGCTACTGAAAGAAAATTTAAAGAAGGAGTTGGATCTAACTTAGAGTTAATTGATTCTAATAATTCATTAAAAACAGCTCAGAATCAGTATTATAATTCTTTATATGAATCAGTAATTGCTTCTATAGAAATTAAAAAAACACTAGGAACTCTTTTAAATAAATAAATATGAAAAGAATATTATATGTATTGACCATGCTTTTGTGCTCTTGTGATTCAGGAGACTTAGATAGTAAGAAAAAAAAATTAGATAACCTTAAAAACTCTTTGGTTGAAACTTACTCTCAAATAGACCAATTAGAGAGAGAAATAAGTGAATTAGATTCGTCTTATAATTCTAAGAATTATGAGTTGATATCTATTTCATCTCCTAATAGAGGATCATTTACATCAAAAATTGAATTAAGAGGTAATATTAAATCAAATAAGAATGTATTAATAGTATCTGAGGCTATGGGTAAATTCAATAATATTTTTGTAGATGAAGGTCAATATGTAGAAAAAGGCACTATATTGGCAAGTATAGACTCTGAAATAATACAGAATAATTTAAGAGAAATTAAATCAAACCTTGACCTCTTAAAAACAATATATCAAAGACAAGCTAATTTATGGGAAAACGAAATAGGATCAGAATTAGATTTTTTAAGAGCAAAATCAAATTATGAATCAATAAAAAATAGATATAGTGCTATTAAAATTCAAGTATCTAAGTATAATGTAGTTGCACCTTTTTCAGGAGTAGTTGATAAAATTAATGCAAAAGTTGGTGAGATGTCTTCTTCAGGAATCCCATCTTTTAGAATGTATAATGATAGTGAATCATATCTTAGTGTAGATGTTTCCGAGAATTTTATTAATTCATTTAAAATTGGTGATTCTGTTCAGGTAATTAATTCTAACGGTGAATTTTATGAGTCTATAATTATATCTGTTTCTCAAGTTATTAATGCAATGAATAGAACTTTTAATATAGGAGTTGAAATACCTTCAGAATTAGAAGAGAATGTTAAACCTAACCAAATTTTGAATGTTCTTCTCGTGGATTACATGAATAATGATGCTATATCAGTACCATCAAATATAATATTTAATGATGATAGAGGCAGTTACGTTTTTGTTGTAGTAGACTTTGATGGGGAAAAAATAGCAAGAAAAACTCCAGTACTTGTTGGAAGATCCTACAAGTACCAAACTGAAATTCTGAGTGGTTTAGTTGGTGATGAAATGATTATAGAAAAAGGTGCATTAGAGGTAATGGATGGAACATATATAAAGACAAAATAAGACTAAATGAAGAAATCAAAAGAAGATAAGGTTATAAATCAGTTTGGTCTTTCCAACTTTTCACTAAGAAATAGAATAACAGTTGTACTAGTTCTTTTCATGCTAGTAGTATTAGGAGTTAGTGCATATAACAATTTACCTAAAGAAAGCTACCCTGAAGTTGAACAGTCTACAGTTTTAGTTGGAACTCCATATCCTGGAAATTCACCCACTGATATTGAGAATCTAATTACTAGACCTATTGAAAAAGAAATAAATACAATTTCTGAAGTGAAAGAAATTAGATCGAATTCTATACAGGGATATTCAACTATAGTTGCTGAATTTGATTCCGGGACTGATATTGAATATGCAAAATCTAAAGTTAAAGATGCAGTTGAAAAAGCTAAAATTAATTTACCTCAAGATCTACCTCAAGAATCTGATATTTATGAGATAAGTTTTTCAGATTTTCCTGTTATGAGTGTTACACTTTCAGGTTCTTATTCTATTGAAAGACTTGAAACTTATGGGGAAATTTTAAAGGATGAGTTAGAAATAATTAATGATATATCAAAAGTTGAAATAGGTGGGGTAGAAGAAAAAGAAGTAGCGATAAAAGTTAATCCATTTGAGTTAGAAGCCAGAAATTTATCTTTTGTTGATATAGAGAATGCTATCAAATACGAAAATATTTCTGTTTCAGGGGGTAATCTTTTAGAGAAAGATATGCGTAGATCGGTTCGTCTAATTGGTGAATTTAAATCAATTGAGGATATTAAAAATATTATAATATCTATCAAAAACGATAAAATTGTTTTTCTTAAAGATGTTGCTAATGTTGATTTTGGTTATAGGGAGATTGAAAGTTACACAAGACTATCTGGTAAACCAGTTATTTCTGTTGACATATCGAAGAGGTCTGGAACAAATTTACTCTTATTGAATGATAAGGTTAATCTTGCAATTGATAAAATAAAAAATCAGGTCCCAAATGATATTAATATAATTATAGTAAATAATCAATCTCAAAATACTAAAGAACAAGTTAGTACTTTAGAGAACAGCATTTTTAGTGGGGTAATATTGGTTGTTCTAGTTTTAATGTTTTTCTTGGGAGTTAGAAATGCACTTTTTGTAGGGTTATCTATTCCTCTTTCAATGTGTATCTCATTTATAATTTTACAATTATTTGGGATTACAGTAAATATGATGATATTATTTTCACTTGTAATCTCATTAGGACTTTTAGTTGATAATGGGATTGTTGTAACAGAGAATATTTACAGATTTTTAGAAAAAGGGTATTCAAGGATTGAGGCAACAAAATTAGGAATTGGAGAAATAGCTTATCCTATTATTACCTCAACAGCCACTACCTTAGCTGTTTTTGTTCCATTAGCATTCTGGCCTGGTATGACTGGAAAATTTATGAGTTTTCTTCCAATTGGAATTATTGTAACTCTTCTCTCTTCATTATTTGTTGCATTAGTAATAAATCCTGTTATGATTTCATATCTGATGAGAATTGAAGATAATAGAGGAAAGGACTTTCGTAAGTATATTCAAAACTCTATTTTATTAGTTGTATTGGGAATTCTATTTATACTATTTAAATTATTTTGGGTTGGAAATATTTTAATTTTTATTTCTCTCTTTATATTATCTAATTATTTCATTTTTGTTCCTTTATCAATGATGTTCAGAGAAAAATATTTAAAGGCCTTAGAAAATAAATACAGTAAGTTTCTTAATTTTTTACTTTTAGGCAGAAAACCTTATTATGTTATTGTTTTCTCTATTTTTCTTCTTTTTGGAACATTTCAATTATTACAATTATACCCTCCAAAAGTCTTATTTTTTCCTGAAAATAGACCCAACTATATAAACGTATTTATAGAACTCCCTGTTGGTACTGATGTAGATGAAACAAATAAATTCACAAAGATAATAGAGGAAGAAGTCAACAAATCAGTCTCAAGTTATAAAAGCATAATTGAAAGTATTGTTACATATGTTGGGAAGCGGACTTTAAATGTTAACGATCCTGCAGTATTATCTATGAGAGACACTCCCAATCGAGCAAGAATAAATATAAATTTCTATGAGTTTGAAAAAAGAAATGGAATTAATACGATTGATATTCTTGAAAAATTAAGAGATGATATTCAGCAGTATCCAGGGGTAAGTATAACTTTTGGTAAGGATAGAAAGGGACCTCCGGTCGGAGGTGAAATAAGTTTAGAAGTTTTTGGACCAGACTTTAAAGAATTAATTTCTCAGGTAGAAAATATAAGAAGATATATAAATGAATCTAGTATACCTGGAATTGAAAAACTAGGGCTTGATCTTTCAACAAGAAAACCAGAACTTCTAATTGATTTTGATAGAGATAAATTGAGAAGATATGGGTTGTCCACAGGAATGTTAGCTAACGAACTTAGGACTTCTCTATTCGGTAAGGAAATTTCTAAATACAAAATAGGTGAAGATGATTATAAAATACAGTTAAGGTTAGATGATGAGTACAGATACGATGTGAATGCACTACTCAACAAAAATATAACATTTAGAAATCAGTCTAATGGAAGAACTTACCAAGTGCCAATAAGTTCATTTGCTTCAATGAAAATGTCTAATACATTTAGCTCTGTTAAAAGAAAGGATATGGATAAAGTAATAACAATTTCTTCTAATGTTATCTCTGGATATAATCCTACAGAGGTAAATTCTAAAATTGATATGGTTCTAAAAAATTATCCTTTACCTAGTGGGTATTCTTATAGGTTTGGAGGTGAACAAAAAGAACAGGAAGAGGAGATGGCTTTTCTTTCAAATGCTTTTATGATTGCTTTATTCTTAGTTTTTATAATAATAGTTGCCCAATTCAATAAAATTATAACACCATTAATAATCATGTCATCTATAATTTTAAGTACTATAGGAGTGTTCCTTGGGCTTCTTATTTTCAATATGGATTTTGTTGTAGTGATGACAATGATTGGAGTAATTTCTCTTATTGGTATAGTTGTTAATAATGCAATTGTTTTAATTGATTTTATTGAGTTAAATAGAAAGAGAAAATTAATTGGAAAAAAAATTGACTTATCTATTCAAGAAATAAATGAGTGTATAGCCGAAGCAGGAAGAACAAGATTAAGACCTGTTATTCTTACTGCTCTAACTACAATTTTAGGTTTAATGCCTCTTGCAATAGGAATGAACTTTGATTTTGTAAGTTTTTTTAAATTTTATGAGGTCAATTTTTATTTAGGGGGAGATAATATGGTGTTTTTTGGTCCTATTGCATGGGCTATAATTTTTGGTTTATCATTTGCTACATTTCTTACCTTATTAGTGATACCATCTATGTATCTAATACAAGTTAAATTAAATAGGTATCTAGGCTTATCATAATGGAAAGAATTCTTTTCTTATTTTTCTTTACAATAATATCTGTCCTTTTAGACTTATATTTTTTTCAAATAATAAAAAAATACAGGAAGATTAATTGGGCTAAACCCCTTTTCTTTATTTACTGGTCTTTTACTGTTGTTACAGTTTTTAATTTCTTATACTATGTTATAGATATTGACTATAATTTAGGGTTTTCCACAAAAACATTTATCTTTTCTGTCATAATTGGAAACTTTATATCAAAGTTAGCATCTCTACCTTTTCTTTTAATTGATGATATAAGAAGGTTTATTATTTATCTATTTAGAAAAAAAGAATCCTCTTCAGACAATAAAATCTCTAGATCTAAATTTTTAAGTATTTCAGCTTCTTTAGCTTATGGACTTCCAATCACTTCTTTATCTTATGGGATATTATCAAATAATGTTTATGATTATAGGGTTAAAAGAAGAAATATAAGTTTTAAAAATTTACCTATGGCATTTGATGGGATAAAGGTCTGTCATATCTCTGATATACACATAGGAAGTTTAAAAAATAGATTAGCAGTTAGAGGAGGTATTGATATGATATTAAATGAGAAGCCTGATATTATTTTATTTACTGGTGATTTAGTTAATGATAGAGCTAGCGAGTTGAAGGGTTGGGGAGATGACTTATCCAAAATTAGAGCTCCTCTTGGAGTTTTTAGTGTTTTAGGTAACCACGATTATGGAGAATATTCAGATTGGAAAGATAATAATGCAAAAAATAAAAACTTTAATGACTTATTATATAGTCAAAAAGAATTTGGCTGGAATTTACTCAGAAATGAAAACACAAATATTGAAGTTGATGGAGAGAGGTTGAACATAATTGGAGTAGAAAATTGGGCGTCATCTCGTTTTCAACAGTATGGGGACTTAGATTCAGCTTATAAGGGAATAGAAGAAGAAAATTTTAAATTATTGATGAGTCACAATCCATCTCATTGGAATGCAGAGGTAACTAACAACTTTAAAGGTATTGATTTAACACTTTCTGGACATACTCACGGACTACAATATGGGATTGATATAGGAAAATTTAGAGTTAGTCCAGTTAGATTAGCATATAAGCAATGGGCAGATTTATACTCTTCAAATGATCAGTTTATTTATGTTAATAGAGGTTTTGGATTTATGGGATACCCTGGAAGAGTTGGTATTTTACCTGAAATTACAATTTTAGAACTTAATAAAACTTAATTTTTCCATGTTGAAGAAGAAACTTCTACTTCAATATCTGTATGGGGAATTACTTTAAGTGACTTATAGTTAGTTTTATTTTTAAGATTATGTTCTCTGTGATTATTATCACAAAAAGGAAGTTTTTTACTTAAACCACAAGTGCAAAAACTATATTTTTTATTTTTTAAAAGTTTCAGTTTTTTCTTTGTTTTAAAGACCATGTAAAATAAAATTCAGAAACAATTGTTCCATCATCTAAGGTGCCTGTTGTTTTAATTTTAACTTCAACACCATCATTTGATGATTTTGCCTTTTCTACTGCATTAAAAACAGCTTCACCATCATTACAAGTAAAAGATACATTCCCAGTGGCTTTCTTAAAATATTTAGAACTCATACTGGTTACAATAAATGCTATTGAAGGATGTACTCCAGTTATAGCTAAAGAAACTAATGATGCAGTTGATATTTCTGCTCCCATACACTGCACTGCAAAATACATAGACTTAAATGGATTCATATTTTGCCATCTGTAATACCATTTAAATGGCAAATGAACTATGCAATTGTTTTTAGAAAGTTTTAATACCTTCATGCCTGAAAACCAGACCATCGGTACATTTAAAAAAACATATAGGGAGAATGTAAAAGGATTTAAAAATTTATTTTTAAGAGTTAACTGAGATTTATTAAGATTAACTTTCATAGGATTAGCTAAGTTCTAATTTTTCACATGCTATTCTAGAGGCATCTTTTTCAGCATTTTTTTTACTCTTCCCATATCCAACTGAAATTTTTTCACCATTTAATTTTAATATTGATTTGAACTGAGAAAATCTATTAGAAGTTTTTGTTTTTTCAACTATGAAGCTTATTTTTTTTCTTTCTTTTTGTGCCCATTCTAAAACTTTACTCTTGAAGTTATGAGTTTGAGTGGTTAAATCATCTAAATCAAAGTAGGGGACAATTATTTTAGTTACCACTTTTTTTTCACAGAATTCAAAGCCTTTCTCTAAATAACATGCTCCAATTATTGCCTCTAATGCATCTCCATTAATTGAGTCATAAGATTTTGTTTTAATTTTTTTAATATTAATTAATTTTTTCAACCCTATTTTTCTTCCCACATTATTTAATGATTCTCTACTTACTATTTTTGATCTTATTTTTGTTAAAAAGCCTTCGTTTTTAAAAGGGTAAAGCTTAAATAGATGTTTTGCTACAATCAAGCCAAGAATAGCATCACCAAGAAACTCAAGTCTTTCATTTGATTCCTCGGTTCTTATTGATTTATGTAGAAGAGCTAGTTTATATAATTCAGGTTTTCTTGTTTTATAACCTAGAATGAAATTTATAGCACTAATAAGTTCTTTTTCTTCTTTAGATCGGGATAAAAAAAACATAGTTAATTGTATTTTTTAAATACTACAGACGTATTGTGACCTCCAAATCCAAAGGTATTACTCATAACTATATTAACATTTCTTTTTTGAGATTTGTTTAAAGTTAAATTTAATTTGGAATCTATCTCATCATCTTTTGTAAAATGATTTATTGTTGGAGGTATAATTCCATCGTTAATTGAAAAAATTGATGCTATTGATTCAATTGCTCCTGCAGCACCAAGTAGATGTCCGGTCATTGATTTTGTTGAGCTTATGTTAAGATTATATGCGTGTTTTTCAAATACGTTTTGTATAGCTAATATTTCACTTTTATCACCAAGAGGGGTAGAAGTTCCATGAACATTAATATAGTCAATACTTTCTTTTTCAATATTTGAAGATTTTATAGCATTTTCCATAACAAGTCTTGCTCCTTCACCTTCTGGGTGTGGAGCTGTGATATGATGAGCATCACATGACATTCCAAAACCTATAATTTCAGCATATATTTTAGCTCCTCTATTTAATGCATGATCATAATCTTCTAGTATTAATGATCCACCACCTTCCCCTAATACAAACCCATCTCTATCTCTATCAAAAGGTCTAGAAGCTGTTTTAGGAGAATCATTTCTTTCAGATAATGCTTTTAATGCATTAAAACCTCCGACTCCAGTTTCATTAACAGCTGATTCTGAACCTCCAGTAATTATAATATCAGAGGTTCCAGATAAAATATAGTTATATGAATCAATTATTGCATTAGATGATGAAGCACAAGCTGAAACTGTTGCAAAGTTAGGACCTTTAAATCCATATTTAATCGCAATTAATCCTGGACATATATCTGGAATTAATTTTGGAATAAAGAATGGATTAAATCTTGGCTTTTTATCATTTTCAGCAAAATTTATTAATTCATTCTGAAATGTTTCTATGCCTCCAACACCAGAGCCCCATATTACTCCAACTCTATTCAAATCTATATTATCTAGATCAATATTTGAGTCAGAAATTGCTTCTGCAGCAGCAATCATACCGAATTGTGCATAAATGTCCATTTTTCTAGATTCTTTCCTGTCAAAATAATCTAGTGGATCATAATTTTTTACTTCACAAGCAAATTTTGTCTTGAAATTCGTGGGATCAAATGATTTTATATTATCACATCCACTTATACCTTTAAAAAGAGATTTTTTATAATCATTTAGATTATTCCCTATAGGTGTTATTGCACCTAAACCTGTTACGACAACTCTCTTTGCACGCATCTTAAGGGAAAATCTATTTAACGTTATCTTTCAAATACGTTACAGCATCACCAACTGTTTGAATTTTCTCAGCCTCTTCATCAGGAATTGAGACATTAAATTCTTTCTCAAATTCCATGATAAGCTCAACTGTATCTAACGAATCAGCTCCTAAATCATTAGTGAAACTAGCTGAGTCTGTAATTTCAGATTCCTCTATCCCTAACTTATCAACAATGATTTCTTTTATTTTATTTTCTAAATTTTCCATAAAGATTAATTTTTAAATATGTTGCAAAAATAATTTTTTTTTTCGATTCTCAAACAATTAAATTACTATACTTTACATTGATAAATATATGTTAAAAAATATAAATCAAAAATTAAATTTAAATGAAGAGAATTATTCATTAATAGGCATTGTCTCAACTTCTAAAGAATATAAGATAGCTTGGGTTTTAAACAATACTTTGGAGATTTCATTAGTTAAAGAAAAAGATGAAAAAATTAATTTAATTAATAACGAGTCAATTTATATCTCTCACTTTATTTATAGAAGAAAAAAAAAGTATTTGAGATTGATATCAAACAAAATTTTAAACAATGTGTTAAAAAAACATCTTATTTCTTCTCTATCTGATTTTGATTATTTAATTCAATTTTCTCCTAATTTATTCGAGTTTAAATCATTTGATATAATAAATAAGTTAAAATCTAATAATCTTATTCAATTTGCTAATTTTGTAGATATGAAACTTATTAAAGAAAAATATTTGTTATACATATGAAACAAATAAATAATAATAGAACTAAGGTAATAGCCACTATTGGTCCTTCTTCATCGGGTTATGATACCCTTAAAGAAATGATTATAAATGGAGTAGATGTAGTGAGATTGAATTTTTCTCATGGAGATTACAAAGATCATAAAGAGACAATATTAAATGTCAGAAAAATAAGTGATGAATTAGGCTTACCTGTAAGTGTTCTGCAAGATATACAAGGTCCAAAGATCAGAGTTGGTAAGCTAAATAAGGATAAAATTCAACTTAATGAAGGACATAAATTTTTTATCACCTCAGATAATATTATTGGAAATATTGATGAAATAAGCATTGATAATAATATTATTAGTGATATAAAAGAAAATGAGAGGATACTTATTGATGATGGTAAGATTGAACTGAGGGTAATTAAAAAGGAAAAAAATAAAGTAAAGGTTGAGGTAATGAGAGGTGGTGTTTTATTACAAAGAAAAGGTGTTAATCTCCCAGAGAGTGATATAAAATTATCTTCTTTAACTGAAAAGGATGTTAATGATTTATTATTTGGCTTAAAAAATAATGTTGATTGGGTTGCTCTTTCTTTTGTGAGAAGTGAAGATGATATTATTCATCTTAGAAAATTTATAAAGAAAAACGGATATGACACAAAAATTATAGCAAAAATTGAAAAACCTCAGGCAATAAAAAATATTGATAAGATAATAATTGAGTCTGATGGTTTAATGGTTGCGAGGGGAGACTTAGGTGTTGAAATGCCTATGGAATCAGTCCCTATAATTCAAAAAAAAATAGTATTCAAATGTAATTTAGCATGTAAGCCTGTAATAATAGCTACTCAAATGTTAGAAAGTATGGTTTCACAGAAAACACCAACAAGAGCTGAATCTAATGATGTAGCTAATGCTGTACTTGACGGAGCTGATGCTGTAATGTTATCAGCAGAATCTGCAACTGGAGATTATCCTCTATTGGCTGTAGAAAGTATGAATAGAATAATAAATTCTGTTGAAAAAACTTCTGACACTATTTATTATAAATTCGAAAAAATTAAAAAATTAA
Source organism: Rhodothermaeota bacterium MED-G19 (assembly GCA_002457315.1). Taxonomy (GTDB): domain Bacteria; phylum Bacteroidota; class Bacteroidia; order Cytophagales; family MED-G16; genus MED-G16. Next base: position 2,326 of record NTKI01000008.1, on the reverse strand, counting down.
AAAATAAACTTAGCGAAAGTTTAATAACTACTGCATGCCGGTTAAGTAAACAAATATCTGCAAAAGCTATTATAACAATGACCAAAAGTGGTTATTCAGCCTTTAGAGTTTCAGGGAATAGGCCAAAGGCTAGAATTTATATAGTTACTAATGATAAAAAGATAGGTAACGTTTTAAATTTAGTTTGGGGTGTTAGATCAATATATTATGATAAAACAGAGAATATTGATGCTACCTTAGAAAATGTTGAAAGCATTTTAGTTAATAATAATCATCTTTCAAAAAATGATAGGTATATAATTACCTCATCTATGCCAACTCATTGGAAAGGGCATACAAATATGATGAAAGTTAATGTTGTAGAATTATAGACTAAAACTAAGGTTGTCAAAAGCTAAATTCACATTTTTTGGTAATAACTCACTTATATTATTGTGTTTGCCAAGATTATGAGAAATATGTGTTAAATATACTTTTTCAACACTTAAATTTTTAATTAGCTTTAAAGCTTCTTCTAGATTCAAGTGAGAAATATGTTCATCTATCTGTAAGCAATTAATTACTAGTATTTTAGTATTATCAATTTTTTTTAATTCATTCTTCTTAATTGTTTTAGCATCTGTTATATACGTAAAGTCATCAATTCTGTATCCCAATATTTTAAGTTTATGATGATAGACTTCTATTGGATTTATCTTAATCCCATTAAACTCAAATTGATTTTTAATTACTTTAAGATTTATATTTGGTAATCCAGGATATTTTAACCCGCTAAAGATATAAGAGTAATCTTTTTTCAGTTGATTTACTAACTGATAATTGCCGAATGCACTTATAGCTTTTTTTTGAATAAAATTAAAGGATCTTAGTTCATCAATTCCTGAGACATGATCTCTATGTGCGTGAGTATATAATACAAAATCAAGTTTATTAATATTATTCTTTAAAACTTGCTGTCTTAGATCTGGACCAGTATCTATAATAAAATTATAATTATCTTTTTCTATATATACTGATGACCTTAACCTTTTATCTTTTATATGTTTAGAGAGACAAATATCACATTTACAACCAATTACAGGTATACCTTGAGAAGTGCCAGTACCTAAAAACTTAACTTTCAATTTTTAAAATTTTATTAAGTGTATTTAAGTTTTTCTCTGAACATTTTTCTGGAGATATATTAATGGATTCAATAATTTCTATAAGTGCAGTAATTTTGCCTTCTGTTGTAAAATATTTATTTATAATAATTACTTTTTTTTCACGAATTATACAATAACCAGACTTAAAATTACCTTTTTCGAATCTAATTTTGTAATCTTGAGATTCTAAAAGTAATTCTATTTTTTTTTGAAATTGCTTTGTTAATTTAAAGTCCATAAAATTTAATTGTTGAAGATAAATAAAAAAAAGTTAATTGTTATTATAGGCCCAACTGCCAGTGGTAAAACTGATTTAGCTATTAAGGTAGCATCAGAGTTTAAATCAGAAATAATTTCTGCTGACTCAAGACAATTTTATAAAGAATTGAATATAGGCACTGCTAAGCCTTCCAAATATGAACTTTCTACTATAAATCATCATTTTATTAATAATTTATCAATAATTGATGACTATACTGTTGGTAAGTATAAAGAAGAAGTTGAAGAGTTTCTTGAAGAATATTTTAAATCAAATGATATAGCTATATTGGTTGGAGGTTCTGGTTTGTTTATAGATGTAATTATCAAAGGGATTGATAATGTTCCAAAAGTTCCTAAAGAATTTAGAGAAGAATTAAATGATTCATTAAAAATTAATGGACTTTCTTCTCTTGCTATTAATCTAAAAGAGGTTGATCCAGAATCTCATGAAAATATTGATTTAAAAAATCCTCATAGAGTAATTAGAGCTCTTGAGGTTTCACTATATACAAAAAAACCATACTCTTCATATCATAAGGGGAATAATGACTTAAGAAAGGATATTGATTTATATTTTATTGGTTATAATTTATCAAAGGAAATACTTTATAGTAGAATAGATAAAAGGGTAGATTTAATGATAGAGAATGGATTGGTTGATGAAGTAAAAAGATTAACAGATTACAAAAAATTAAATGCATTGAATACAGTGGGATATAAAGAATTATTTCATTTTTTAAATCAAGATCTAAATTTAGATGAGGCAATAGAATTAATTAAAGGTAACACAAGAAAATATTCCAAAAGACAAATGACTTGGTTTAAGAAATACAATGATGTAAACTGGTTTGATGAGAGTATAAACGATAATCAGATAATTAATAAAATAAAAAAATTAATAATTTGAAATCATTTTTGAT
>NTKI01000007.1 GCA_002457315.1 Rhodothermaeota bacterium MED-G19 | reverse complement strand
ATAGATTTTATAAAATCTAATTTTTCAAGGCTTCTTTGTGTAGAGTAAGAACACATAGCACAAGTCAATCCCGTAGCCTTAATATCTGAATAAAAGGACTGGGAATAGCCCAAATTACAAATTAGAGCAAATGATAATATTAATAATACTTTCTTCATAAAGCTAAATTTAATATTTTACTTACCACAAAAATAATAAAAAATGAGATTAGTATTTGTTCATTTGCTTTTTTTAACAATTTTAGGCTGTAGTGTAAAGGAGAAAAAAGTAAATGATAGGGATTACTCGGTACTTACAAAAATTAATGGAGAAGAATTCAAATTAGAAAGTTATGAAGGTAATGTTATAATTTTAAATATTTGGGCAACATGGTGCAAACCTTGTATAGCTGAATTTGAAAGCTTAGAAAAAGCAAAAATGAAGTTCAAAAATAAAAAAGTTAAGATCTTTGCTGTCTCTAATGAGGATATAAGTTTAATTAAAGATTTTGTTAAGAAAAGAAAATTTAACTTAGAATTTATAAAACTTCATGGTGACCTATCTTACTTCAATGCATATAGCCTACCTACCACTTTAGTATATGATAAATCAGGAATTGAAACATTTAGATTAACAGGAGGAGTTGACTTTAATACAAATAATTTTATTAATAAAATTATTGAAATTGAAAAATTATAATTTTTTTACTCCATCTGTTTCATTACCTATTATTCTTCTAGTTTCAATATATTTATCCATATGATACTTATCGTAAATTGGATCATCAGAGTAAACAGAGTTAATTCTCACATTTTTTGAAGCTTGAATAAAATTACCGTCTCCTATCCAAATTGCAACATGATCAATTCTTCTTCTTCCGTCTCTATAATAACCAAAAAACATTAGATCACCTTCTTGTAGTTTATCCCAATTTCTATCTTTATCTACCAATAAGCCCTCATTAATTTGCTGAGATGCATCTCTTGGAATTACAAGACCGTTCATTAAATAGACAGTTTTTGTAAAACCAGAACAGTCAAATCCTTTAGAGGAAGTCCCGCCCCAGAGATATGGTATTCCTATAAATTTTTTTGAATTAATTATTAAATCAGAAGTTGAATTCTTAGAACTATCAAAAATTTGAGATACATATTTACTTTCAACCCATCCTATTCTTTTGTCAGGATATTGAATTTTATAGAAATTATTTTTCTTATCAATTATATTCAAAATTGATCCCACAACTAAATCAGAGACTATCTCATTTTTCATAGTAGAAGCATATGCAAACCCTTGTATTTGATTAAAAATATAAGTTTTATTATAATAATTTGAGTATTCACTTTCTGAAACAATAGTAATTCCACCATGATCTATCCATGATATATAATCATCAGGGGTTTGAATAAGATACCACTCACCTTCTTTCTTTAAAATATCTACTCTTGTTCCAAGGATTGTCTGAGAAACTAATTCTGAAGAGTGTGATGGTCTTCCCCTTAAATTTCCAACTGAATTATTAATTATTCCATAGATCTTTGTATTGGGAAGTAAATCAATGTTGTCTTCATAATTTATGTCTAAACTATCTAGAATATTTAATAGATGTTCTTTAGCAGATTTTAAGTTAGTTTCACCTCCAACTATTATGACATCATTATTATGTGAATAATCTATATCAAATAATGCTACCCTTCTATCAGGCGCGTATTTATTTTGAATAAACTCTATATAAGAATCAAGCTTAATGACATTGTAATTACTGCTGCATGAAATAAGAAAAAAAAGAAAAAAATATCTTATCATTTTAATTCATTAAATCTATCAAAAAGATCAACAATATAAGGTATTGAACCACTTGAGTGATTTTCTCCTTGGAGCTGAATAAATTCTATTATTGATTTATCTGCACCTAGAGATATAAAGTTATTGTAGGTATCAACTGAGTTTTGATATGGAACAGTAATATCATCAGTACCATGGTACATTAGCATCTTCTTTTTAGGAATCCAGTTATTCAAACTGTTTTCTTCAAATGCATCAACTATTATCTTTAAATCTGGATCTGAGTTAATATTATTTCTAAAATTAGATGTTAATAATAAACTTAAATCATCAGTTAATACTGAATTAATTTCATATCCTGAATATTTACCATTAAAATATGAAGGTATTAAACTTGCATAAGGATCATTAAACATTGCAGATAGTGGCAGATCCCAATCGTAAGAAGTTTTATAACCCATTGCAACATAGGCTATGTAATAAGGGACATGATATGTTTCCTTTGAAAGAAAATAGTCTAGCATACCTGTGATGTCATATCCTCCAGACGCAGGTGCTGAAGCGACAAGATTTAATCCTTTATAACTGTTTTCTTCCATATTATGATGAGCAGACATAGTAGCAAATCCACCTTCTGAGTATCCTGACAAAAACACATCCCCATTAAAATTATATCCTTCTATTCTAGCTAATTCTTTTGTTGCCCTTATCATGTCTACAACTGTCTGTCCTGTTATATCAGATCTATAATAAGGATGTACTATATCCTCAGACACTCCAAAGCCTAAATAATCAGGTATAACAAAAATATATCCAGCACTTGCAGCATTAGAAAAAAAACTGTACTGAATAAGGTCTTCTGTAGGTGCGTCAGCATGAAGAGATGTGGTGCCATGATTAAAATTAAGTATTGGCATTCCCTTATCAGTATCTGGAAATGAAACTAAACCGGAAGCCTTAATGTTTTTTCCCTTGTATGTGGTATTATAGGTAATTGTATATAAACTAATACCATATTCTAAATAATCCTTTAAATTTTCAAATTCAGAATCTTGAACAATTGTAATAATATTATCATTAGTGATAGTAAAAAGCTTTGTATATGTATCAATATGAACCCTAGTTATTTCATCACTATTATCACATGAGGAGAATATTAAAAGGAATATTATTAAGTAAGATTTAATTTTAATCATATGTTATTTATTCATACAAATTTAGTTAATATTGGTTTATGGATAACTATGGTTTTCTTTCTTTAATTCCACCATTAATAGCGATAACATTAGCAATAAGAACAAAACAAGTTTTTATATCATTATTGACTGGTATTTTCTGTGGTTGGCTCATCATAGGTAACTGGAATCCATTCCTAGGTATCATTCTAACAATCGAAAATATTGTAAATGTATTTAATGACCCCGGAAATACTAGAATTGTTTTTTTTACATTCCTAGTAGGTTCACTAATAACTTTAATTCAAGTTTCAGGTGGTGTAGAGAGTTTCATAAAAAGTTTTCAGAAAAAATTAGGAGAAGGTAGTAATGAAAAGAATAGAAAAAAAGTTCAGCTTTATGCTTCTTTAACAGGAATTTTAATATTTGTTGAGTCAAATATTTCTGCCCTAACAGTAGGAACATTATTTAGACCTATATTTGATAAGCTGAAGATTTCAAGAGAGAAATTAGCTTATATAGCTGACTCAACTTCAGCTCCATCAAAACTATTAATTCCATTTAACGGCTGGGGTGCATTCATAATGGGTCTTCTAATAACTCAAGGTATTGAAAACCCATTTATGGCATTAGTATCAGCAATGAAATATAACTTCTATCCTATTTTAGTTATTGTGGTCTTATTAGTTATAATCATTACTGGTAAAGATTTTGGTTTAATGAAAAAAGCTGAAAAAAGAACAAAAGAAGGGATCTTATTTGATAAAGGATCATCACCCATGATGTCAGAAGAGATAACTATAATAAAAACAAAAAAGGGAGTTAAAAAAAACCCATTAAATATGTTAATTCCTATGATATCAATGATAGTGATAATGCTATTAATGTTATTCTATACTGGATATGATAAATCTGAAGAAAATATTACATTTTTTGGAATATTAGGAAATGCATCAGGTTCTACTTCAGTATTATATTCAATAATATTATCGATAATTATTACATCATTTTACTATGTGATAAACGGAATATTATCTGTAAAAGAAGTTATTTCACATTCTATAAAAGGTATGGGTGGAATGATGCAACTCTCATTATTAATAATGTTAGCATTTGCTATTGGAAATCTATGTAATGAACTAGGAACTGGAATTTATGTCTCTAATGAATTAAAAAATATTTTATCTCCTAAACTAGTACCTGTCCTACTATTTTTAACTAGTTGTTTTATTTCGTTTTCTACAGGTACCTCTTGGGGAACATTTGCTATTATGATTGCTATTGCTGTTCCCATATCTAATCAGATGGAAATAGATAGTTCTATTGCTGTCGCTGCAGCTCTTGGAGGTGGGCTTTTTGGTGACCACTGCTCTCCTATATCTGACACTTCGGTAATTTCATCGATGGCATCTGCCAGTGATCATATAGATCACGTGAAAACTCAATTGCCATACGCTCTTATTTCTGGATTGATAACTAGTCTTCTTTATTTGTTGATAGGTTTATCATTATAAAAAAAGTACCTTATTAGAGAATATTTTAATATCAAAGAAATTCAGTACAAGTCAAATTATCTGATGTGTCTATTGATAAGGTTTTCAAAAAGCTCCTGATTACCTGATTTTAATTTAGGCTCATTTGATTTCTTAGCATAAGCATTCATATCTTCCATAGTAAGCTTACCTCTTGTGAATTTTTTTCCTGTATCTGTCTCAAATGATGAGTATCTATTATTTAGCATTGAAATATAATCCGAATCCTCAATGATTTTTTGTGTTATCAATAACGATCTTGCAAAGATATCTATACCACCAATATGTGAGTAAAATAAATCCTCTAGATCAGTAGAGTTTCTTCTTGTCTTAGCATCAAAATTAATACCTCCCCCCTGAAGCCCACCAGATCTAATTATAACAAGCAAAGCCTCAATAATTTCATAAATGTTATTAGGGAATTGATCTGTATCCCATCCATTTTGATAGTCTCCCCTGTTTGCATCTATACTCCCCAACATATTAGAATTTGCAGCAGTTTGCAGTTCGTGATCAAAAGTATGATTAGCCAGTGTGGCATGATTAACCTCAATATTTAACTTAAAATCTTTATCAAGACCATATTCCTTCAAAAATCCAATTACAGTTGCAGCGTCATAATCGTATTGATGTTTAGATGGTTCCATCGGTTTAGGTTCAATAAAAAAACAACCTTTAAAACCTTGAGATCTTCCATAGTCTTTAGCCATATGAAGAAATGTAGCTAGGTTATCAAGTTCTCTTTTCATATCAGTATTAAGAAGTGACATATAACCTTCTCTTCCTCCCCAAAAAACATAATTTTCACCTTTTAACTTTAAGGTAATATCAATTGCATTTTTAACCTGGGCAGCAGCATATGATACAACATTAAAATCAGGATTTGTTGCGGCTCCATTCATATATCTTGGATTTGAAAACAAATTAGCAGTCCCCCATAACGGCTTTATATTAGATTTTTCCATTTTCAAAAGACAATAATCAGATATATCATTTAATCTTTTTTCAGATTCAGATATCGAATTTCCTTCATCTATTAGATCAAAATCATGAAAACAAAAATATTCGAGATCAAGTTTAGATATGAATTCGAAAGCCGCATCCATTTTTTGATGTGCTCTTTTAGTTGTATCCTTTGATTCCATCCAAGGATATTTTTTTGTACCAACTCCAAAAGGATCATTCCCAGAATTTACAAAAGAATGCCAGTAAGCCACAGCAAATTTAAAATGCTCTTTCATCGGTTTACCAAAGACTAATTGGTTTTTATCATAAAACCTATATGCAAGTGGATTATCAGATTCCTCTCCCTCAAATTTTATTTGACCTATTCCCTTAAAAAACTCTTTTTGACCTATTATTGTTCCCACTGTTTTAATTTAATTTATTTAATACCATTTTCCAATTTAGATAAGACTCATCTAAATTAGGTGATAATGATGGACATAATTCATCAATACATTCTAGATTTTGAAATGCATCTTTTTCATCTTTATAATAACCTACTCCTATTCCAGCACCTCTTGCAGCTCCAATAGATCCATCTGTTTCATAAACCATTAATTTTATCTTAGATATATTAACAAATGTTTTTCTGAAAATTTTACTCTTAAAAAGATTTTGATTCCCAACTTTTACAGTATTCACCTCTATACCCATATCTCTTAATAGTTCAATCCCATAAGATAATGAGAAGGAGACACCCTCTAGGACTGATTTAACTAAATGATATTTATTATGCCTATTAAAATCAATCCCATGAAACATAGATTTAATATTGCTATTATTTGAGAACATTCTTTCTGATCCATTTCCAAAAGGAAAAAAAATCAAATCATCTAAATTTTTTATTAATTCAGCTTTTTTATCCATTTCAGAGTATGAAATTTCACCTAAAACACTTCTTATCCATGAGTAAGCTATTCCAGATCCATTGACACAGAGTAAAATTCCATTTCTTTTCTTTAGAGAAGTATTATTGCAATGTAAGAAAGTATTAACTCTATTATTTTTATCATATATTTTCTTATCTGAAACACAATATATGACAGCAGAGGTTCCTGCTGTAGCAGCAATTTCTCCTGGATCTAAAACATTTAATGAAAATGCATTATTTGGCTGGTCACCACATCTATATGAAACAACTACATTTTCACTTAGACCAAAATCATTACTATTATCTTTTAATAATTTTCCTTGATCACCAAAAGAATCAACCACATTAGGAACTTTTTCTTCGTCTATCTCATAAAATTTCATTAATTCTTCACATATTTTTTCATTCTCAAAATCCCATAACACTCCTTCTGATAAACCAGTTTTAGTAGTAGACAATTCTCCTGTTAGCTTGTATAATATATAATCACCAGGGAGCATAAATTTGTATATTGAGGAGTATGCGTTTATATTATTTTCCATTACCCATTTTAATTTAGATGCAGTAAAATTTCCAGGAGAATTTAATAAATGATCAGATATTAATGAATTACTCAACTTCTTATTAGCATCATCACCTATTTTTAGAGCTCTGGAATCACACCATATTATAGAGGGAAAAAGAATATTACCATCTTTGTCTATGGCAACAAGACCATGCATCTGATAAGAAACACCTATAGAAATCACAGATGTCAAATCATTTCTTTTCTTAAGAAAATAAAAACATTCTTTTACAGATTTCCACCATAATTCCGGATCTTGCTCTGCCCAATCTTTCTCTGGAGTCTCTATCTTCATTTCTTTTTGAGGGAAGGTAACAGTATCAATACTTTCTCCATTAATAAGATTAATTATTGTCATTTTAACTGAGGAGCTTCCAAGATCGATACCTATTGAATGTTTTTTTTCTAATGAATTCATATGACTAATTATAAAATTAAAAATATTATATTAGGAATATCTATGAGTACTTCAAAAAATCTCAAATTAAATTTAAGACAATCTATTAGCCTTGTGTTAGGAAATATGATTGGTGTTGGAATATTTATGTTACCCGCATCTTTGTCTCAGTACGGTTCAATAAGTATATTAGGATGGATAATCTCTGGATTTATGGCTCTATTTATAGCTTCTATATTCAGAAGACTAAGTACAAACTTTCCAGGAGAAAATGGTCCTTTCCATTACACTGAAAAGAGTTTTGGAGAATTTATTGGGTTTTTTGTGATATGGGGTTACTGGGTATCTATATTACTTGTTAATGCAAGTATAGCAATTGCCGTAACGAGCTACTCTACAGTATTCTTTGATTTTCTTAATATCTCAAGTTTCGCCATGATCTTTACAATTTTGATATTATTTAGTATTGCAATTATTAATTATTATGGAATTAAAAGTGCTGGCAATTTTCAACTAATTACCTCTTTAATAAAAATTATACCATTATTGGTCACTATAGTAATTGGTTTTTATGTTTTTGAAATAAATAATTTTTTTCCAATTAACTCATCTAACGAATCAAATTTTAATGTAATTAATATAACTACTACCCTCACTTTTTTTGCATTCCTGGGCATAGAATCTGCTACGATACCTGGTGATAGAATTGAGAACCCAAAAAAAAATATACCTAGAGCTACAATTATAGGTACCATTATTACAATTTTTATTTATTTGCTCTCTATGATTGCCTTAATTGGAATAATTCCAACAGATGAGATAGCTAATTCAAATGCACCATTTGCAGATGCAATTGGTACAGTCTTAGGAGATAACATAAAAAAAGCTATTGCAATATTCGCTATAATTTCTGGTCTAGGATCTTTAAATGGATGGACATTATTACAGATAGAAATACCAAAGTCTTTGGCAAAGAGAAAACTAATGGGAAAAATTTTCCTGAAAAAAAATAAAAATGACGTTCCTTACTTAGGTCTAATATTATCTACTTGTCTTGTTACTTGTTTAATAATTATGAATTTCTCAAAAAACTTAACAGAAATTTTTACTTATTTAATTCTAACCTCTACTTTCTGTAGCCTAATGCTTTACTTATTTATCTCAATTTCAGAGTTCATGATCTTAATTAAAGAAAAAAAAACCTTATCAGACCTAAAAACATCATTATTAACGGGAATTCCAACGTTTTTATTTATTGTTTGGATAATTTATGGAATAGGATATGAGTCAATAATTTCTGGTTTAATTCTACTTTCATTTTCTATTCCTATTTATATTTATCAAAAAAAATATGCTTAATATAAGTGAAATAAGAAAGCAATTTCCCTCACTCTCTTTAGAGGATGATAATGGAAATACAATTATTTATTTAGATGGTCCTGGTGGCACTCAGGTACCAAACTCAGTAATAGAAGGAATATCTAATTATTACAAAAAATCTAATGCTAACACTCATGGAGAATTTAACACAAGTAAGAAAACTGATATTCTAATGAATTCTTTGAGAGATAAAGCCTCAATTTTTTTGGGAGCAGAAAATAAAAAATGTATTTCATTAGGGCATAATATGACTACTCTAAATTTCAGTTTAGCAAGAGGTCTCTCTAAATTATTTAAGAAAGGAGATGAAGTAATAATTACTGATTTAGACCATGAGGCAAATAGAGGTCCCTGGAAAACACTCTCTGAAAAAGGCATTAAAATTAAAAGGATAAATGTTTTAGAAAATGGTATTTTAGATTATGATGATTTTGAGAATAAAATAAACAAAAACACTGTAATGATAGCAATGGGTATGTCTTCAAATGCAATTGGTACAGTTAATAACTTTTCTAAAATAAAGAAATTAATAGAAAATAAAGACATAATTTTTTTACTTGATGCTGTACATTATGCTCCACATTTCCCTATAGATGTAAGAAAAATTGGTTGTGATATTTTATTATGTTCAGCCTATAAATTTTATGGACCACATATTGGAATTTTATATTGTAAGTTAAATTTATTAGATAAATTAGAGACTGACAGACTTATAGTTCAAGATCAGAATGCTCCATATAGAATTGAGACAGGTACATTAAACCATGCCGCATGCCATGGAGTTGAGAAGGCAATTGATTTTATCTCATCGCTAGGCTCAGGCATTTCCTTAAGAGATAAAATAGATGACGCATATGACAAACTTGGAGAACATGAAAATAAATTGGCCTCACAACTATATAATTCCCTATCCAGAATTAATAATATTAAAGTTATAGGGCCTGATTTTTCTACTTTAAGAACACCAACGGTATCATTTGTTCATAAAAGTAAATCTGCAAATGAAGTATGTAAATTACTTGGCAAAAAAAATATTTGTGCTTGGGATGGACATTTTTATGCAATGAAAGCTATTCAAAAACTAGGTTTAGAGGAACGTGGTGGAGTAACAAGATTAGGAGTGTCAGTATATAATAATGAAGAAGAAATTGAAAATACCATTAAGATTATTTCAGGGATTTAATTAGACTTTTTATTAAAGTACTCTTTAATAACAAAATTAAGTGTCTTGTATGAATTTAATAAAATATCATCAATAGTTGATTTTTTCATCCACTCTACCTTCTCTATTTTCTCTTTTTTCTGTGGTTTCATTTTTGAGTCATCTAAACATAGCATCCTAAACCATGTTGTTTTCTTTAATACATATTTTTTATTTCTAGTGTATGTGTGCCAAGTTGAAACAATCTTATCTTTACATTCAACATCTACCATAGTTTCTTCTTGAACTTCTCTTTTAGCACATTCTAAAATTGTCTCACCCTTGTCTAGTTTTCCTTTAGGAAGATCCCACTTTTTCATTCTATAAATAAAAAGAATTTCATCATTTTTATTTTTAACAACACCGCCTGCTGCTTTAACTATTTTAAACATCTTTTTTACTTGCTTGAGAACTGAATTATAATCTTTTAGAGTGATTGTAATAGAATATATTTTTTTGTACTTGAAAGAGGTCATTTTTTTAAGTAGGTCAACAATGGTATTAATAGAGCTATCATAAATTAAAACTCTAGAATATAATTTTTTAGGAACTATACCTGAAGATCCATCAATATAAGTATCAAAGTCTTCTTTTTTTAATTTTAAATTATTTAGACGCTTAAAAAATATAGGAATATTATTTACATATATAGTTTTCATATAAAGGTAAATTTGAATGAAATAATATTAAAATTAATCTTACTTTTGTTAAAATATGAAATCTCTAAAATTATTAAATAGTTTAATAAAAATAAATTCAATAAAGATAAATCTTGAAAAGCCTTTTAACTGGGCTTCAGGATGGAAATCTCCTATCTATTTTGATAATAGAATTTCATTATCATACCCTGAAATCAGATCTGAAATAACAGAAAGATTAATAGAAATAATTAATGAAAATTATAAGGATGTTGATAGCATAGCAGGTGTCGCTACAGCTGGAATACCACAAGGTGCGCTAGTATCAAATGAATTAAAACTTCCCTTTTCGTATGTTAGGTCGAAACCAAAAGCACATGGAATGAAAAACTTAATTGAGGGACGACTAGAAAAAAATAAAAATGTAGTTCTTATAGAAGACTTAATTTCTACTGGTGGAAGTTCAATAAAAGCCGTAGAATCAATTAGAGAAGCTGGATCAAATGTCCTAGCAGTACTCTCAATATTCAACTACGGTTTTAATGTATCAGTAGAAAATTTCAATAATATCAAGTGCAATGCTGAAAGCGTATTTTACTATAGCGACCTACTAGAAGTTGCTCTAGCTAATAACTACATCAGCGAGAAAGAACTTGTTAAATTGAAATCTTGGAGAGAAAATCCTGGGGAATGGAAATAAATATCAATTAAGATATTCTTTTCACGTTTCCAGCTATTTTACCTTTTTTACCGTCAACTAATTCAAATTCTACTGAATCACCTTCATTGATTTGATCAATTAATCCAGTTGAATGAACAAAATGTTCAGCTTCATTACCATCTTCGACAATGAATCCGTAACCTTTAGAAATGTTAAAAAATTTTACTTTACCTGTACTCATAATATTTAAAATTAGAGCGCAATATATCTCATATTTTTTATAATATCTACTATTATTTTATTTCTTTTCAACATAAGTTAATTCTACAGGAATTATTTGGTCCTTAGCGTTTAATTTTTCGAAAGCTACTCTGGATAATCTTATGTCAATTTTATCGTTATTACCAGTTTTAGGTAACTTTCCAATCACTCTGACTATAACGATGTTCTCATTCATTTGGTTTTTTACAAAAATTATAGTTCCTGTCTCAGCAGTCTTATGTAATGCTAAATACTTATCAGAATTTTCAGAATCATCTATAGATGAAGCAAAACCTTCCACTCTATTTGTTATGTTTTCATTATTAGGTTTTGTTATTTTTTCTTCTATTTCAAGAATATTAATAATAATTGATTGACCAATTGATAAATCATTGCCTTTTAAATTATTCATCTTCTTTAGCTCTTCAATAGTTTTATTAAATTTTTTTGAGATTGAGTAAAAAGTTTCACCTTTTTCAACAATATGATATTCTTTGTCTTGAGAGAAAGAGTTGTTATAGGAAATAAAGAAAAATATTAAACCAAATTTTAATAACTTTATTGACATAATTTCAAATTAAAACTTTTTATGAAATCAAATATATTGAAGGTTTTATTATTTTCTCTTTTACCATTATTTTTTATTACTGCAAATGATAAAGAAGCCAAGGTGCTGGTTGGTGAAATTAAATCTAATATAGATCCAAGAACTAATAGGTATTCAAAGTTACTTCTTGATGAAGCCAGTGAAAAAGACTTTGATATAATAATCATAGAGATGGACACATATGGAGGAGCCGTAAATGATGCAGATGATATTAGAACAAGAATTTTAGATTTTGATAAACCTATATACGTATGGATAAACAAAGATGCTGCATCTGCAGGAGCTTTAATATCTATAGCTTCAGATAGTATTTATATGAGTAGTGGAGCAAGCATAGGAGCAGCAACTGTCGTTACAGGAGATGGGACTCAAGCTCCTGATAAATACCAGTCATATATGAGATCAATAATGAGATCTACTGCTGAGGCTAAAGGAAGAGACCCCAAAATTGCTGAAGCAATGGTAGATGAAGACATAGAAGTTGATAGTATTTCTACAGAAGGTAAAGTAATTACTTTTTCTACTAAAGAAGCTATTAAATTTGGCTTTTGTGATGCTGAATTAAACTCAATTGAAGAAATTTTAGAAAGACAAGGTATTAAAACTTATAGCATTACAAAATATGAATTAGATTCAACAGAAGATATTATCTCTTTTTTTCTTAATCCTGTAGTTAGTAGTGTATTGATATTGTTAATACTTGGTGGATTGTACTTTGAAATGCAGACACCAGGAGTAGGTTTCCCTATAATAGCTTCTATATCTGCTCTAGTGTTATATCTAGTTCCATATTACTTAACTGGAGTTGCAGAAAATTGGGAAATTTTATTATTTTTCATTGGTATAATATTTATTGCTCTTGAGGTATTTGTTATACCAGGTTTTGGTATCTTCGGAATTACAGGTCTTTTTACATCATTAAGCTCTTTAATATTAATAATGTTAAACAATGATATGTTAGACTTTACTTTTGTTTTATCTAATGATTTAATTGCATCAAGTCTTTCAGTTTTCATTTCAGTTTTTAGTTTTGGATTATTAGTACTTTTTGGGGGTATAAAACTTACTAACTCAGAAACATTTAAAAAAATTGCTTTAGAAGAAACACAAGAGACTGATAAAGGTTTTATTTCTCAAAAATACCCTGATGATTTAGTAGGAATGAAAGGCAAGTCATTTTCGGTTCTCAGACCTAGTGGAAAAGTTATTATTCAAGAAAAAATTTATGATGCATCTACCTCAGGAGAGTTTATTGAAAAAAACAAAAATATTGCTGTTATTAGTAATCAAGGATCATCCTTAAAAGTAAAAAAAGTGTAGATGAAAATCATTGGTATTATTCCTGCAAGAATGGAATCATCAAGGCTTCCAGGAAAGCCATTAATTAAAATAGGAGGAAAAACAATGATCAAAAGAGTTTACGAATCTGTTGTAAATTCTAAATTATTTGATAAAGTATTAGTTGCAACTCCAAACAAGGATATTTTTGACCATGTAAATGATTTTGGAGAGGTCTTAATGACTTCTAATAAACCTTTAAATGGTACTGAAAGAGTTTTTGAAGCATATCAAAAAATAAATGGAGAATATGATTTTATTGTTAATATTCAGGGAGATGAACCATTTATAAAAAAAGAACAATTATCAGATATAATATCAATCTGTAAAAAACCCAATCAAATATGTACATTAATTAAAGAAGAGAAATATTCTGAGGCTCTTGATCGAAAATCAATCATGAAGGTTGTAATAAATAAAAATAATGAAGCTATGTACTTTTCAAGAACATTAATACCTCACCAAAATATCAAAAAAAAATATTTTAAACATATATGTATATATGCTTATGATCCTATAACTCTAAAAGCACTCATTTCATTGCCGCCATCTAGTTTAGAGTTAAGTGAATCTTTAGAACAACTTAGGTGGTTAGAAAATGGTTTTAAGATAAAAGTTAAAATTACTAAATCTGATAGTTTTAGTGTAGATACAAAAGAAGATCTTATCTTAGCGGAAAATTATAAAAACTAAATCTAGTAACTAATGAACTTTTTAAAAGAAATATTTTTAGGAGCAATAAAAGGTATTCTTTCACTCGTATTAGCATTTATTATGCTATTGATTTTCTTTAGTATAATAGGAGCTCTATTTTCTCCAAGTACAAAAGAAGAGATATCCGTTTCTAAAAACAGTCTGTTGTATATAAATAATTTAAATGTTATTGGTGATAGAGATACGAAGGCAGATGAATTAGATTTGAATTTTGATATTCCATTACCTCTTCCTATTCTTGATAATAACCAAACAGAAAAAATAAGTCTTATAACATTTGAAAGTATAATAAATAAAGCGGCAGAAGATGATAATATTAAAGGAATCTATCTCAATGTAGACAATGTGGGTATTAGCTTTAATAAAGCTGAAAAGGTAAGAGTTATCCTTGAAGAGTTTAAAAAGAAAAAACCAATATATTCTTACGCTGACTTACAAACTAAAGGTGCTTATTTCATTTCTTCAGTTGCAAACTTTATGGCAATATCACCACCTGGATTTATCTCGGTAAGTGGTTTTGGAGTAAGTTCATTTTTTTATAAAAATATGTTAGATGAATTGGGTGTAAATATTAATCTTTTTAGAGTTGGTGAATATAAAGGTGCAGCTGAAACCTATGTAAGAACAGATTTTAGTAAAGAAAATGAAGAACAATATCTTAATTTATTAAACTATAGAATGTCAAACTATTTAGATAAAATTTCTATTTCTAGAGCAATAGATAAAGATAATCTTTTTAGTATGATAGAAAATTTTGAAACTGAGCTTGCTAATGATGCCTTAAATAATAAATTAGTTGATAGCTTAATATATGAAGATGAAATGGTGAATTATCTTAAAAATAAAGTAGATAGTTCTTACAAGAATATTTCCTTACTTAAATACCGAAAAACTCTAGAAAGCAATAAGTACAACAGAAAAAAAATAGCTGTATTATATGCTATAGGAAGTATTTTACCAGGAACTGGAGATGATGGTATTTATTCAGAATCAATTATAAAAGAGATTAAGAAAATTAAGAAAAATAAAAATATCAAATCTGTAATACTTTATGTTAACTCTGGAGGAGGTAGTGCATTTGCTTCCGACTTGATCGCTAGAGAACTTGAATTACTGAACGATGAAAAACCATTGATCGCTTATATGTCAGATGTATGCGCATCAGGCGGATACTATATTTCAATGCCAGCAGATACATTAATAGCTTCTAGTGGCTCTATAGTAGGTTCTATAGGTGTTTTCGGATTATTTCCTGAAATGTCTGACCTTTTAAATAATAAACTTAAAATAACAACAGATCAGATAAGAACTAACAAAAATATTGGAGAAATTGATCCATTTAGACCATTGGAAGAAGATGAAAAAAAGTTAGTTCAAAGAGGAGTTAATCAAATTTACACTGACTTTTTATCAATAGTTGCTGATGGAAGATCAATGAGTACAGATGAAGTTGATAAACTTGCTAGAGGAAGAGTTTATTATGGAAATGAAGGGAAAAAATTAAATCTTATTGATATTGTTGGTGAGTTTAAAGACGCTATTAATCTGGCAGCTAAACTAGCAGATATTGAAGATTATCAAATAATTGAATATCCAAAACAAAAAACAGAAATTGAAAAAATAATTTCTTCTCTTCAACAAACTAAAAGTACACTTGATCCATTTATTAAAAGTAATTGGCTTATTGAAAGTATGATCAAAAATGAGTTTTATGATCCTTTCCAAATGAGAATGGAATTTAAAATTGATTAGAAATACTCTTAATTTCAAAATTTTCAATTTTAACTATTGGGACCTTCTGATTATCATTATTATGTAGATAATATGAATGAGTAGAAATATCTGATTTGATTTTGATCTCATTTCTTAATCCAAATTGAAAATATTTACCATAGCTTCTAGTTATTTTCGTTATAATATTCATTAATTCGAAACCTACTAAAAAATTTTCAGATATTTTTCTTCTATAATTTTTCTGAAAATAATTATTAAGATTATTATAGGTTTCTGTCTGCATATCAAAAAAATTAATATCAATTAACGAAATATCTAACTCCTCAAACTGATTTACAGAAATTACATTAAAATTCAACCAATCTGAAAACCCTAAAACAGGTATCGTATCCTCCCTAATATCTATTGCACTTATAATATTTGATGCGAATAGAGAATTTTTTGAAGAAACAAAAACATGACCAATACTATCATTTTCAATAAAAAACTTCTCAGTATACATATATGTTGTGTCTAAATTTTTAATACCTCTACCCTCCTTTATTAGAATATTACTAACATTTTTTAATGTATCAAATAAAGAATCACTTAGTATATATTCATAAGTACTTGATAATGAGTCTAAAATAAGACGAGAATCTTCAAGGCTAACAGATTTTTTATAAATAATATTGAACCCATTAGAATCTAATTTATTATTATAAATTTCAGCTATTAAAGAGTCCTGATAATTTTTTTCATAAAAAATAATAGCATTCTTGTTTTCAGTATAATTTTTAATAGAAAACTCAGCAGTCTTTTCAGCAATAGTTTTTATTGATGGTCTAAATAAAAAACTATAATTATTATCATCAATAATCTCATTATTTGATGACAGAGGATTAATCATAAGTACTTTATTCTCTAAACAATATTGTTTTATAATACTAATTGGTTTATTGTAAAGAGGTCCTATAATTAGATCTATTTCATCAAAGCTACCTTCATCAATAAGATCTTTAATTCTATTTGGATCTCTTCTAGTATCAAATGTTATAATATCTATTAATGAATTTAATGAATCGTACGTTTCAACACCATGAATAATTCCAGAAAATAAATCCATGATAAAGTCATTATTTTGAATAAAATATGTGTTTTCTAGTCCATCAAACATAAAAGGAAGAAGAACTGCAACTCTAAATTTTTTATTATCACTAACGAAGAGATCTTCTTTCTCAACAATCTTTAATATTTCATTAATTTCATCAATAACATCTTTATTTAAATATTCTCTAAGAAGAGATCTACCATAATATTTTGCAATTGATTTGTTTTCAGGATATAATTCATAAAATTCTGATAATCTATTGAATGAACTTATATTTCCAATTATTGGATCAATAATAGGATATAATTCATCTAAAATTGAAAAATTTGATACCTTAGAAAAATAGATCAATGCGTCATCTAAATTATTTTTCTCTGAGTTAATTCTTACAAGCCAGTAGTAAACTTCATTTAACTGCGACCAATTAGAGAAAATTTTAACTATATTTTGGAAACTATCTAATGCCTTTTCTTTTGAGTTTAATTTGTACTCAGCAACAGATTTGTAAAATAAGAGGTATGGATAAAATTCACTGCTTTTTTTAAAATCTATATCTGATTTCAAAACATCTGAGTACTTTTCTTCAATAAATAACTTTTTAATTTTTACAAAGTTTGTATAATCAGATTGACCAAATAGAGAAGAAGATAAAATAAAAAAAAGAAAAAATAATTTTAGTCTCATATCATTCCCATTCTATTGTAGCAGGAGGTTTAGAAGAGATATCATAAACTACCCTATTAATCCCTTTAACTTTGTTAATTATTTCGTTTGATACGTTTGCTAAAAAGTCATTTGGTAATCTAGACCAATCAGCAGTCATTCCATCCAAACTTGTCACTGCCCTTAACACGACTGTGAACTCATAAGTTCTTTCATCTCCCATAACACCAACCGATTTAACTGGGAGCAGAATTGTTGCAGCTTGCCATACATCATTATATAAATTTTCTTTGATTAATGCAGATATAAAAATATCATCTGCTTCTTGTAATAATTCAACTTTTTCTTTTGTCACTTCACCAATAATTCTTATGCCTAAACCAGGTCCTGGGAAAGGATGTCTATTTAAAATAGACTCATCCATATTAATAGATTTGCCAACTCTTCTAACCTCATCTTTAAAAAGCAAATTTAAGGGTTCTACTATCTTAAGATTCATTTTATCTGGCAACCCACCAACATTATGATGAGACTTTATAGTTGCAGAAGGACCTTTCACAGATACAGACTCTATAACATCTGGGTAAATAGTCCCTTGAGCTAACCACTTAATATCCCCAATTCTTTTTGCCTCTTCTTCAAAAACTTTAATAAAATCATTTCCAATTGATCTTCTCTTATCCTCAGGATCCGACTTTCCTTTAAGACCTTGATAGAATAAACTTTTGGAATTTACTCCTATAACATTTAAACCTAAATTTTTATATGATAATAATACATTATCAAATTCATTTTTTCTAAGCAGACCATTATCTACAAAAACACAATAAAGGTTCCTTCCGATTGCTTTATGAATTAAAATAGCAGCAACACTTGAATCAACACCACCTGAGAGTCCTAATATAACTTTATCATCTTTGACGGTTTTTATAATAGATTTAATTGTGAAATCAACAAATTTATCAGGGGTCCACGACTGTGAACAACCACAAATTTTTACAGCAAAGTTTTTTAAAATTATTTTACCATGCTTACTGTGTGTAACTTCTGGATGAAACTGTAAACCATAGTAATTATTATTTTTTAAATAATATGATGTTATTTCAACGTCTTTAGTGCTTGCAATAATATTAAATGATTCTGGAATATTTGTTATTGAATCACCATGGCTCATCCAAACATCAGAGTTCTCTTCTACTCCAGACATAAGAATATTTTCTGAGTCTACAAATTTTAATTTAGCCCTACCATATTCTCTAATTTTTGACTTTGTAACTTCACAATTATTATTTTCAGCTATTAATTGAGCACCATAACATATTCCTAATACAGGCACATTTTCTAAAAAATTAAAATCTATTAAGGGAGCGTTATCATCGTGGACTGAAAAAGGACTTCCTGACAATATAACTCCTAAATAATTTTTTGTAATTTTAGGTATCTTATTGTAAGGAAATATTTCACAATAAATATTTAATTCCCTTATTCTTCTAGCTATCAACTGAGTATACTGAGAACCAAAATCTAGAATTAATATTTTTTCTTCCATTTGTAAAATTAAACTTAGGTTTGATAATAGACTAATTAATTCAATATTTTGTAATTTAGTTAGTAAGAATAATGAATTAATCTACATACGATTATACTATGGGAAGAGCATTTGAATATAGACGAGCTGCAAAAGAAAAAAGATGGGATAAAATGTCAAAACTTTTCCCAAAATTATCAAAAGCAATAACCGTTGCCGCGAAAGAAGGAGGAACTGATCCAGAAATGAATTTTAAGTTAAGAGCTGCTATTCAAAATGCAAAAGCTGAAAATATGCCCAAGGATAATATTGATTCAGCAATAAAAAGAGCCTCTGATAAAGAACTGAAAGACTTTATTGAACAAACTTTTGAAGGAAAAGGACCACATGGAGTATTAGTAATAGTTGAAATAGCAACTGATAATATTACAAGAACAACTGCAAATATAAAATCATATTTTAATAAATCAGATGGAAACCTTGTATCTCCAGGATCATTAGAGTTCATGTTTGAGAGAAAAGCTGTTTTCCATATTGATAAATTAAATCAAGAACCAGACGAGCTTGAACTCTTTTTAATTGACTATGGTTTAGACGAAATAGAAATAAATAATGATGAGATTATAATTTATGGCAACTACACTTCATATGGAACCATTAACAAAGGTTTAAATGAACTTGAAATTAAACCATCAAAATCATTATTAAAACGAATACCTAATAATCCAGTTGATTTTGGTGAAGATCAGCTTATTGAAATAGAAAAAATGTTAGACAAGATGGAGGATGATGAAGATGTACAATATGTATTTACAAATATTGCCTAAATGAATATTTTACAAGACTCTTCTTTACTGAATTTTAATTCTTTTGGAGTAAATCATAAATCAAAGTACTTAATTATAATTGAAAATAGAGATGACATTTCAAATATTATAAATAATAAAGACATTAGAAATGAAAAAAAATTAATTATAGGAGGTGGATCAAATATTTTATTTACAAAAGACTTTGATGGCATTGTATTAGTAAATAAAATAATGGGTATTGATAAATTCTATGAAGATGAAAATATTGTCAAAATAAAAGTAGGTTCTGGAGAAAACTGGGATGAATTTGTTTCATATTGTGTAGAAAATAGTTACTACGGAGTTGAAAACTTATCGTTAATACCTGGGTCAGTTGGAGCTGCACCTATTCAAAATATAGGAGCATATGGTGTTGAGATCAAAGATTTTATAGATAATGTAATCGTATATGATTTAGAAGAAAATAAGGAAAAGATATATAATAGAAAGTCATGCTGCTTTGAATATAGAAATAGCATTTTTAAAAAAAATAAAAAAAATAAATATTTCATAACACATGTAGATTTTATTTTAAATAAAAAGCCTAACTATATTCTTAGTTATAAAGAGTTAAAAAACTTAGATAAAGATAGAATTTCATTAAAATCATTGAGAGATGAGATAATCAAAATAAGAAATTCTAAACTACCTAATCCAAAAATATTAGGTAATGCAGGCAGCTTTTTCAAAAATCCAATTATTACACAAAGCCTGTACAATGATATCAAATCAGAATACCGTGATATTTCCGGATACATGATGGGAGAAAATAACATAAAAATATCTGCTGCCTGGTTAATAGAAAAATGTGGTTGGAAAGGTAAAGTTCTAGAAAAGATAGGTGTTTATAAAAAACACGCACTCGTATTAGTAAATTATGGAGAAGAATCAGGAAATAAAATCAAAAACCTATCAGAAGAAATATCTAAAAGTGTTAAGGAAAAATTCAATATAAAATTGGAAGCTGAAGTTAAAATAGTTTAACTAACCATCATAATAAACTCTATAAATTGCATTTGCATAATCATCTGAAATTAACATAGACCCATCTTTAAGAATTATAATATCTACAGGTCTACCCCAAGCCTCTTGTTCCTCTTCATTTAACCATCCATAAATAAAAGGCTCATACCCTACTGACTTATTATTTTCAATTTTTACTCTAGTAATTCTATATCCTATTTTTTTTGACCTATTCCACGATCCATGTTCAGCTATAAATACATCACCCTTAAATTCATTTGGAAACATATCCCCATCATAAAATTTTAGCCCTAAAGGAGCTACATGAGGACCCAAATTCTGAACTGGTTTCACAAAATCTTCACAAGAATATTTACTGCCAAATTCAGGATCTGATATATCATTACCATGACAATATGGATAACCAAAATGTTGTTTAGGCTTTTGAACCTTGTTAAGCTCACAAGGTGGGTAATTATCTCCAAGCATATCTCTTCCATTGTCAGTAAACCACATCTCTCCTGTTTCAGGATGCCATGTGAAGCCAACAGTGTTTCTTACCCCACTAACATATACTTCTTTATTAGACCCATCTGGATCCATTCTAGTAATAGAAGCATATACCTCATCATTACTCTCACATATGTTACAAGGTGCACCAACAGGAACATACAATTTACCATCCGGACCAAATGAAATATATTTCCATCCGTGATGTCTATCAGAAGGATAATCGTCAGATAATAGCTCAGGTTCTTCTGGATAATCTCCAAATTTATCTATGTAATCTAAATTATTTTCAATATCTCTAAAAACCCATATTTTATTTACCTCAGCTACATATAGATCACCTTTATAATAAGCAACTCCATTAGGCATATTTTTAAGTTTATCAGTAATTAAATATTTCTTATCAACTACGTTATCACCATCAGTATCCTTTAAAGCAAATACATTATCTGATCTTCTATTTCCAACAAATATTGTGCCTAATGGACTTATTGCCATTGACCTAGCATTCTCAACGTCTGAGGCATATAATTGAATCTTGAAACCTTCAGGCAAGGTTAAATTTTCAAGTTGAGTCTTAATGGTTTTATCATTCACATTTGTAAAAGAAAAAAAAGGAAAAAATGATAAAATTGATAAAAATATTAATCTGCTAATCATGTGACTTAAATTTAATTAGTTAGTCTAGTTCAAATAAATATTAAGTATTAACTTAAATAAACTAAACTAAACTAATGGAAAATATTGACATAATTGTATTTATAAGTTACTGTATAGTTATACTGACAATTGGCTTATATGTTTCAAGAGATAAAAGTGGATCTGGTAAGAGTGCTGAAGATTACTTTTTGGCGGGAAAATCTTTACCTTGGTGGACTATAGGAGCATCTTTAATAGCAGCAAATATATCTGCAGAACAATTTATTGGAATGTCTGGCTCAGGATTTGCACTAGGTTTGGCAATTGCAACTTATGAGTGGATGGCTGCAATTACTTTGCTTGTTGTAGGTAAGTTTTTTCTTCCAATATATATAGAAAAGAATATATATACCATACCTGAATTTGTTAAAAAAAGATATAGTAAAAACCTAAAGACTATACTCGCAATATTTTGGATTAGTTTATTTGTTTTTGTTAATCTAACATCTGTTATGTACCTAGGAGGAAAAGCAATGGATACTATCTTTGGTTCAGGAGATGGTAGCCTAATAACTACTAGTATTATTGGACTTGGATTATTTGCTCTTACATATTCTGTTTGGGGAGGATTATCAGCTGTAGCTTGGACAGATGTTGTTCAAGTCGTGATTTTAATTTTTGGAGGTATGTTAATGACTGGTATAGCATTATCTTATGTTACTCCATCCGGTGGTATAATTGATGGTCTATCATATGTGTACAATACTGTTCCAGAAAGATTTTCTATGATTTTATCAAAAGGAGAAATTATTACTCCTGATGGAAGAGATGCTTATTTTGATTTACCAGGAATAGCTGTTCTTATAGGAGGAATGTGGATAGCTAATACTTACTACTGGGGTTTTAATCAATATATAATTCAAAGAACATTTGCAGCAAAAAATTTAGGTGAGGCTCAAAAAGGAATCGCATTTGCAGCTTTTTTAAAATTGATAATTCCAATTTTTGTTGTACTGCCAGGAATAATAGCTTACGTGATAAATCTTGATCCTGCAACAGGAGAATTAATGAAAGTTCTCCCAGAAGGTTTTACATCTTCAGATGGAAAAATATTGAATGATAATGCAGCTCCTTGGTTGATTAAAAATTATATTCCTGTGGGCATAAAGGGTTTAATTCTAGCAGCTCTTGCAGCGGCCATTGTTTCATCACTTGCATCAATGCTAAATTCAACATCAACTATTTTCACGATGGACATTTATAAAGAAATAATTAATAAAAAAGCTAAAGATTCTGAATTAGTGAAAGTTGGACGATTTGTAGTAATAGTTTCACTTTTTATAGCTATGCTTATAGCTCCAATGTTTGGTAATTTAGGACAAGTATTTCAAGCAATTCAGGAGTATACAGGAGTTGTAAGCCCTGGAATTCTTGCTGTATTTATTATGGGACTATTTTATAAAAAAGCAACAAATAATGCAGCAATATGGGGAATACTACTTTCTATACCAGTAGCTATGTATTTTAAAGTTGTACCAAAAGGATGGATAGAGTTTATGCCTAGTTTTTCTCAAGGATTATTTATTGGAGAAATTCCTTTTCTTCACCAAATGGGCATAACATTCTTGGTTACTATGTTTATAATTTACATCATAAGTTACCTTGAGGGAAATGAAGATGACCCAAAAGCTATAAAATTATCAGGAAAATTATTTGAGACAAAACCATCATTTAATATCCCAGCATTTACTGTATTAATAATTACCACAATGCTTTATGCAATATTCTGGTGAAATAGATGATAACAGACAGACAATTAAATCAAGGTAATTTTTTATTTAGATATAGAGGAGTATTACCTATTCCAATAATTTTACTATGTATCTTATTTTATTATTTGAATTCTAATTCAATCTCTAATCATCAGTATATTATTTGCTTAACAATATCTGTTTCTGGTTTATTTATTAGAATGTTTACCATAGGATTTGCATACCATAAAACTTCAGGAAAAAATACTAAAAAACAAATTGCAGAAAAACTCAATACCTCAGGTATCTACTCTCTTCTAAGAAACCCTCTATATCTTGCAAATTATTTAAATTGGTTGGGAGTTGTTCTTCTACTATCTAATAAATTAATTACTTTAATAGTCTCCTCTCTTTTTGCAATGTTATATTATAAAATAATATTAGTTGAAGAAAATTTTTTACTACAAAAATTTAAAGAAGAATACAAGTCATATTACTCAAATACACCAAGAATAATTCCATCTTTTAAAAACTGGAGAAAGCCAATTAACAAGTTTAATGTAAAAAAATCTTTGATAAATATTAAAAATGGACTTCTAGGTATCTCTGTATTATTCTTTATAATTAATAGCATAGAAAACTATAAAGTAAATTCAGAAATTATAAATACAAATTGGATTTTTTATTTCTTAATTTTTACATTGATATTTTATATCTATATGAAATTATCTATTAATTCTAAAATAAAATCCAGTAATTAACTCCTTGAGTTAACTTAGATAAGAAGCTAATCAAGGATTTTAATTGACCAAAGCACATTTTCTTTTAAGATAATCTTTTATCATTATTTAAATTTAGTGATCTTTAAAGAATAAATTTTTTATACATACTGAAGTAATAATTTTAGATGAAAATTAAGTTAGCTAGTTCAAATTTGAATCAGACTCCACTTGCATGGGAAAAAAACATTAATAACATTAAAGATAGTATCAGTCTTTCAATTAAAAACAATGTAAAAATCTTATGTTTTCCAGAACTCTCAATAACTGGTTATGGATGTCAAGATCTTTTTTTCAGCAAATGGTTTATCGAAAAATCAAATGAAAAACTTATTGAAATTTCTAAAATATGTAAGTCAATTACAGTAATTATTGGACATCCTATTTTACACAAAAAAAAATTATATAATGCTTGCTGCATAATTAGAAATTCAAAAATTTTAGGTTTTTTTATTAAAAGCAATTTACCAAATGATGGAATACATTACGAAAAAAGATGGTTTAATCCATGGAAATTTGGTAAAATAGAAAAAACAAAATTTAATAATATAGAATACCCAATTGGGTCAATCCAGTTAGAATATAATGATAAAATCACTTTAGGGTTTGAGATATGTAGAGATTCATGGGATATTGAGAGACCTGCCAATTATATCAAAACTGATAAACATCTTATAATTTTTAATCCAATAGCTAGTCATTATGCTTTCAATAAATTTAATTTTAGAAAAAACCTTACTATCAACAGTTCTAAAACGTTTAATTGCACTTATCTGTCTGTAAATTTACTCGGAAATGAATCGGGTAAAATAATATTTGAGGGAGATACAATTATAGCTCAAAAAGGAAATTTAATAGATATCTCAGAGAGATTTTCTTTTAAAGATTATATCATAAACTATTTTAATATTGATCTAAAAGGAAATAATAAAAAATATAAAGAGACATCAATTAATAATTATGAAGAATTTATAAATGCTTTTTCTGTAGGGCTTTTAGATTATCTTTCAAAATCTAAACTAAAGGGTTTTGCATTATCATTAAGTGGTGGATTGGACTCATCATGCGTTGCAATATTAATCTATGAGATGATTAAAAGATATATTGATAGAGAAGGAAGTGATAAACTAGTTAAAAGATTGAATTTACAAAATATTAAATTAACTGATAATAAGAATAAAAACATAAAACTGATTCTAAACATTTTACTTCATACTGCATACCAAAAGTCTATAAACTCTTCTTCAAAAACTCAAGAATCTGCAAAATTATTATCTGAATTTATTGGATCAAATCATTACGAATGGGAAATTGATGATGAAGTAGAAGGTATAATTAGTAAAATAAGTTCAAGTACTAAAAAAAAGTATTCATGGGAAAATGATAATTTAGCACTCCAAAATATTCAAGCAAGAGTAAGATCTCCATTTATCTGGTTTATAGCTAATACAAATAACTTACTTCTATTATCAACTTCTAATAGAAGTGAATCAAGCATAGGTTATTCAACTATGGATGGTGATTCTAGTGGATCAATATCTCCAATTGCAGGAATAGATAAAATTTTTATAAAGAGTCTACTTAATTATCTTCTAGATGAATACAATTATTTGCCACTAAAAAAAGTATTAAACCTAAAGCCAAGTGCAGAGCTTAAACCATTAGAAGAAAATCAGTTTGATGAGAACGATTTAATGCCTTATGAAATTTTAAATGAAATTGAAAGATTAGCCATAAAAGAAAGATTGAGTCCAAATGAAATTTTTTTATATCTTCAAAAGAAAATGAAAATTGAAAAAGAATTATCTAAAATATATTTAAAAAAGTTTTTTTTACTTTTTAGCCAAAATCAATGGAAAAGAGAAAGAACAGCTCCTTCTTTTCATTTTGATGAATATAGTGTGGACTCTTCCTCATGGTTAAGGTTTCCTATTTTATCAAATAATTTTGAAGAGGAATTAAAAAGTTTATAAATATTATTTTAAGGGATCATTTCCATGGCCACCCCATGGATGACATTTAATAAGTCTTTTAAAAGATAAAAATATACCATAAAATACTCCATACTTAAGAATTGCTTGTTTTGAGTATTCAGAACAACTAGGATAAAATCTACATGTATTGGGAAGAATTGGAGAAATTAGTTTTTGATATAAAATAATTGGCAAAATAAATAATCTCTTAATATTCATGTTTTAATAAATATATTTGCATTTTAATTTTCAATGATAAAAATTAATCTTTTTTACATACTTATAATACTGTTTCAAATAAATGTTTACAGTTCTTTTGGAATTAATGATACTCTTCCAAATGTCAATCATATTGAACTTGATCCAAAAACTAATTTTTATTTTATAAGTAAAATAAAAATTGAAGGAAATAAAAAAACCAAAAAAAATATAATAATTAGAGAATTATCAATTAATGAAGGAGATAAACTAAATAAATCAAAAATTCTAGAAATAATTGAAGAGGAAAAGAGAAAGCTAATCAATACAGATCTTTTTAATGAAGTTGATTTAAAAATTAAAATAATTGATAATAATGAAATTGAAATCCAGATTATTTTAATAGAGTCTCTTTACGTATTACCATCAATAATATTTGAATTATCAGATAGAAACTTTAACGATTGGTGGGAAAATTTTAACCATGATCTTAGTAGAATAAATTATGGTGCTGGCTTATTGCATTATAATCTTAGTGGTAGAGCCGATGAATTTGAATTTTCTTTTAGAGGTGGATTCATTAGAGAGGTATATTCTTCATATTATATTCCATACATTTCAAAAAAACAAAAAGGCGGTTTAGAGCTAAGTTTTAACCTAATAGATTATGATCACCTTAATTATGGTATAACTAATCATGTGCCTATATTTTATAAATCTAAAAACTCATTAAAAAAAGAGATAACTACATCAATTGAATATTCTCACAGAGAGTCCTTTTACAATTATCATTACTTTATAATTGAACATAATAATTTTAAAATAAACGACACCTTAAAAACATTAAATGATAGATACTACCTTGACAAAAATATGATTAATTCTATTAATGTTCGTTATGAGTTTGATAGAGACTTTAGAGATATTAAGAATTATCCATTAAATGGATTCAGACTAAATATTCAAATCAAAAAAAATGGTTTAGGAATATTTGATGATATAAATAAATGGAAAGCAAAAATTTATTATTCTAAGTACCAGTCTCTAAAAAATAAGACATATTTTTCATTTAATATTTCATCTTTATATAGTAGTGAGAACCAACCATTTCTATTATATGAATCATTAGATAAGATAAGAGGTTTTGAAAAATATTTAATCAATGGATATTCTTATTTAACATATAGAAATACATTAAAAAGAAATATTTTTTCAAAAACATACTCTAGAGATAATGAAAAATTTGTCAAGAGAATTAAAAATATTCCATTAAGCCTATATTTTAAAATATTTTATGACTCAGGTTATGTATGGGAATATAAAAATCAAAATAATAATAACTTCTTGAATAATAAATATATCTATAGCTATGGTATTGGATTGGATTTAGTAACAATAAAAAATATTTCATTTTCAAGTGAATTATCTAGAAATTCTTTAAATGAATTTAATTTATCATTTAATTTAGGGGCTGATTTTTAAAAAATGAAAACAGTAGGATTTCACACATTTGGTTGCAAATTAAACTATTCTGAAACATCATCGATTTCTAGAATATTTAAAGAAAACGGATATAAAAATAAATCTATTTATAATAACCCTGACAACATTGTAATTAACACATGTTCTGTAACAGAAAATGCCGATAAAAAATGTAAGGATCTTATAAAAAAAATTAAGAAACATTCACCAGACTCAATAGTTACCATTGTAGGTTGCTTTGCTCAGTTAAAACCTGATACAATTAAAAATATTAAAGGTGTAGATAAAGTAATTGGAACTAAAGAAAAATTTAATTTTGATAGTTATATAAACAATAAATCTATAATTCATTCTGAGATTAGTCAATCAAAAGAATTTAATTCTACATTTTCAGTTGATGATAGGACAAGATCATTTTTAAAAGTTCAGGATGGCTGTAATTATGGATGTTCTTTCTGTACAATTCCATTAGCAAGAGGGAAAAGTAGATCTGCAGAACCCAATGAAGTATTATCTAAAATAAATGATTTAATAAATAAAGGTTCAAAAGAAATTATTCTCAGTGGAATAAATATAGGAGACTATGGAATAATGGATGGAAAAAGAAAAAATAATTTTTTTTCATTGCTTAAATACATTGAAAATGAAACAGATGATGTGAGGTTTAGGATATCTTCAATCGAACCTAATTTACTTAATGATGATATAATTGAACTTGTAGCTCATTCAAATAAATTTGTGAACCATTTCCATATTCCTTTACAATCAGGATCTAACAACATTTTAAAAAAGATGTCTAGAAGGTATAGTATTGAATTATATCATGATAGAATAAACAAAATAAAAAAACTTATGCCCAATGCTTGTATAGGAGCAGATGTAATTGTAGGGTTTCCTGGTGAAACTGATAATGAATTTGATAAAACTTTAAAATTTATCAAAAGGCTAGATATATCTTATTTACATGTATTTCCATATTCAGAAAGAAATAATACAAGAGCATTAAAGATTATAGATGTTGTACCTCAAGTCAAAAGAAGTGAAAGATCAAAAATATTACGAGAGCTTTCAGAAAAGAAAAAAAGAAAATTTTACGATTCAAACTTAAATTTATCAAAAGAGGTGCTTTTTGAAGATAAAGTAAAAGAGGGATATGTATTTGGTTATACTGATAATTATATAAAGACTAAAGTAAAATTTAAAGAAGACTATATAGGAAAAATCTTTAGAACCAAATTAAAAAGAATTGATAAAGATTTTACTGCTATTGGAATAATTTAATAATTTATATTATGAAAATAATTTGTGTTGGAAGAAACTATGTTGAACATATTATGGAATTAAATAATGAATTCCCTATTGATCCTGTAATATTTTTTAAACCAGAATCTTCATTATTAAAAAGCAAAAACTTTTTGCACCCAAGCTTTTCCTCAGAAATACATCATGAAATTGAATTAGTATATGAAATTTTAAAAAAAGGAAAAGATATTGATAAAAAAGACGCCATTAATTATATTTCAAAAGTAGGAATTGGAATAGATTTTACAGCTAGAGACATTCAATCTCACAATAAAAAAAAGGGGCTCCCATGGGGGTTTTCAAAGAGTTTTGATGGATCGGCTGCGGTATCAAAATTAATAAGTAGAAATAAAATTAAAGATTTTAATGCTATTACCTTTTTATTAAAAAAAAATAATATTTTGGTTCAAAAAGGAAGTTCAAATTTAATGATATACAAGATCGACTTTCTTATAAGTTATATTTCGAATTTCATAACTCTAGAAAAAGGTGATTTGATTTTTTCCGGAACACCTAAAGGAGTTGGTAAGGTAAAAATTGGTGATAAATTAGATGGATATCATGAAAATGAAAAAATTCTTAGTATTAATATTTCTTAGTTATTTATCATTTAATCTCAAATCTCAAGATTATCTTTTTCCTGTAAACCCAGGTGTTCAAAACTATGTATCTGGAAACCTAGGTGAGTTAAGAGGTGACCGTTTTCATATGGGTTTAGACATTAAAACAAATGGTAAAATAGGAGCTCCAGTTTATGCTACATCTAATGGTTATATTGAAAGAATTCGAGTCTCAGGGACAGGATATGGGAAAGTAGTATATCTACGACATCAAGATGGCAAAAAATCAGTTTATGCACATCTTAACAAATTTAATAATACATTAGAAAATTATGTTTTAAATTATCAGTATAGAAATAAAAAGTTTATTGTAAACTTATATCCAGGAAAAAAATTTTATTATAAAAAAGGAGAAGTATTAGGTTTTTCTGGAAATAGTGGATCATCAGGAGGGCCCCACTTACATTTTGAAATTAGAGATAGTCTAGATAATGCTCTTAATCCATTAGGATTTGAATTTAAAGAGATAATTGATAAAAAGAAACCTACAATAGACTATGTGTCTTTTAAAACACTAAATATAAATTCAAGAGTGAATAATAAATTTGGAATAGTGAAATTTCCAATTAAATATGACAGATCCATAAATATAAAACTTGAAGGAGAAATTGGAATATCAACACTTGCTTTTGATAGACTTGATGGATCTTTAAATAAAGTAGGAATTAATAAATTTGAATTATATATAAATGATTCATTAATTATCTCAAACAATATTAATTTGTTAAAGTATTCAGAGACAAATAATGTTAGCTGGTTCATTGAACCAAATATTTATAAAAAACAAAGAAAACAATATGTGAAATTATATCAAGATGATGGAAATAATTTAAGTTTTCATCATCCCCATAGAAGAGGAATAATTTCAATTGATCCAAAAAAAGAATACGATATAAGATTAAATGTTTACGATTCTTTTAATAATAAATCATCTACAATAATTGAAGTTAATAAATTTGGAAAGCAAGTAAATAAAGGAATTATAGATGAATTATTTAATGAGAATTATTGCATTATTGATAACACACTAATTATAAGAAATAACAATACTATTAGAAATAATATTGATATAATTTATAAAAATTCAATTGATAACCTTAACTATTCATTTAATGAAGATAACTATAATTATTATTTGATTGATTTAAGAAAAAATAAACCTGTGAAAGCCCTCCTAGATGAGGAACAAATAAGTTTTAACTTTTTAGATTTCATATCTGATAAAAAGTTTGAAAAATTAGAAATTGATAATCTTAAAATTAATATTAATAAAAATAGAGTTTTTGATACGCTTTATCTAGAATTTGATAAAAAGACGGATACTATAGAAAAATTCATATTTAAAAATTCTCTTCCTTTCAAAAACAGTATTGAAATAACTCTAAAACCAGATAAAAAATATGACATAGAAAAATCATTTGTATATAATATAAAAAACAAACCATCATTTGTTGGAGGTAAATGGGAGAATAATCAAATATCTTTCAATACAAGAAAAATATCAAACTATTCTATTCTAGAAGATAATAAACCACCTGAAATTAAAGTTATTAATGCAAATAGTAGAGTTATTAAATTTAAAATAGAAGATAAATTATCCGGTATTAATTCATATAATGGAACAATAAATGGAAATTGGATATTATTAGAGTACGACAATAAAAATAAAACTATTATTTCAAAGAAATTAGATCCAAATAAACCATTTAGAGGTAAATTTGTACTAGAAGTTTTCGATAATGCAAAAAATAAAAAAAGTTTAATATTAAATCTATAATATGTTAAAAATTGGAGAGAAAGCACCAAACTTTAAGTCATTAAATCAAAGTGGTGAAGAAATTGAATTAAAAAGTTTTAAAGGAAAAAAAGTGATTTTATATTTCTATCCTAGAGATAATACACCTGGTTGCACTGCACAGGCTTGTAATTTAAGAGATAATAAAAACCTTTTAGATAACCAAAATTATGTTGTGCTTGGAGTCAGTTCTGACTCTGAGAAATCACATCAAAACTTTATTAAAAAATTTGAATTAAATTTTGATTTGATTTCAGATGAAGATAAATCTGTTCATAAATTATATGGAACTTGGGTTGAAAAAAATATGTATGGCAGAAAATATATGGGTACTGCTAGAAATACATTTATTATAGATGAAGATGGAATTATTACTGATATTATCACAAAAGTTAAAACTAAAGAACACTCTAATCAAATTATAAGTGAGTAAACAAATAAAAGAGCTTGAAGATATTTCTTCACAAGTTAGAAGAGATATTGTTAGAATGGTACATAAAGTGCAGTCTGGTCATCCAGGAGGTTCACTAGGTTGTACAGATTTTTTGGTAACATTATTTTTTAATGTTATGAAAAGAAAAAAATCATT
This sequence comes from Rhodothermaeota bacterium MED-G19, assembly GCA_002457315.1. GTDB lineage: Bacteria > Bacteroidota > Bacteroidia > Cytophagales > MED-G16 > MED-G16. The sequence continues at coordinate 29,661 of NTKI01000007.1, read as the reverse complement.
CAAAATGAATGGGAAAGAAGAAGATTTATTTTTTCTATCCAATGGACATATCTCTCCTGTTTTTTATAGTGTATTATCAAGAGCAGGGTATTTTGATAAAAAAGAGTTAAAAACTTTTAGAGAACTAAACTCTAGACTACAGGGCCATCCTGCCACCCATGAAGGATTACCTGGAATAAGAGTAGCTTCAGGATCATTAGGTCAAGGTCTTTCAGTAGCAATTGGTGCAGCTCAAGCAAAAAAATTAAATAATGATGATAATATTATATATGTTTTATTAGGTGATGGAGAGATGCAGGAAGGGCAAATATGGGAAGCTCTAATGTATGCAGCTCATAATAAGTTAGATAATATTATAGCAACTATAGACTATAATGGTCAACAAATTGATGGAAAAGTAGACGAAGTTAATTCTTTAACTAATATTAAAAATAAATTAGAATCATTTGGATGGAAAGTATTTGAAAGTGATGGTCATGATTATTCTAATATTTTAAAAACTTTAGAAAACTCTAAGAAATCATTGAAAAAAGGCTCTCCTGTTATTAATATAATGAAAACAATAATGGGAAAAGGAGTTGACTTTATGGAAAATTCACATAAATGGCATGGAATACCTCCTAATGACGAACAATTAAAAATTGCTCTAAATCAAAATAAAGAAACTTTAGGTGACTATTAATTATGAATAGAAAAGAATATACATATAAAGAGAAAAAAGATACAAGATCTGGCTTTGGAGATGGACTCCTTGAACTTGGAAAAAATAATAGAGAAGTTGTTGCTCTTTGTGCTGACTTAACTGGATCTCTTAAGATGGGAGAATTTAAAAATGAATTCCCTGAAAGATTTTTCCAAATAGGTATAGCTGAAGCTAATATGATGGGCATTGCTGCTGGTTTAACTATTGGAGGAAAAATTCCTTTTACAGGTACATTTGCTAATTTTTCAACAGGAAGAGTTTATGATCAGATAAGACAATCAATAGCTTATTCAAATAAAAATGTAAAAATATGTGCTTCTCATGCTGGAATTACATTAGGAGAAGATGGTGCTACACATCAAATTTTAGAAGATATAGGGATGATGAAAATGTTACCTGGAATGACAGTCATTAACCCATGTGATTATAATCAAACAAAACAAGCCACAATTGCCCTTGGTAGTCATACAGGACCTGCATATTTAAGATTTGGAAGACCTAAATGGCCAATTTTTACTAACAAGAGTGATACATTTGAAATAGGAAAAGGTATAAAATTCATTGATGGAAATGACATATCAATTTTTGCTACGGGACATATGGTATGGCAAGCATTAGAAGCTGAAAAGATCTTATTTAAGATGGGGATTTCATGTGAAGTAATAAATATCCACACTATAAAACCTCTAGATGAAGAATTAATACTTAAAAGTGTTAATAAAACAAGATGTGCTATTTCATGCGAAGAACATAATATTGTTGGAGGGCTTGGAGAAAGTATATCCAGAGTTCTTGGAGAGAAATTACCAGTCCCACTTAAAATTATTGGTGTAAATGATTCATTTGGTGAAAGTGGTAAACCTTTAGATTTACTTGTTAAATATAAACTTGACCCTGAAACTATTAAAAAATCTGTATTAGAAGTATTAGAAAGAAAATGAGTAGAGCTCTAATATTACTTTCTGGTGGGCAGGATTCGACTACATGTTTATACTGGGCAAAACAAAAATTTGATTCAATTGAAGCTGTAGGTTTTAATTATGGTCAAAGACATTTAATTGAACTTGATTTCGCAAAAAAAACATGTGATAAAGAAAATGTTTTTCTTGACATTATATCATTGAAAAAAATTTTATCAAATTCAGCTCTAACTAATAACAAAGAGGATTTTAATAAAAATCATCCTTCTAATCCAAATTTACCTAATTCATTTGTTCCAGGAAGAAATCTTCTTTTTCTATCTATAGCTACATCTATCGCCTATAATAAAGGAATAGGAAATATAGTTATTGGTGTCTGTGAAACAGATTTTAGTGGATATCCTGACTGCAGAGAAGATTTTATAAAGTCAATGGAAAAATCAATATACCTAGCTACAGAGAAATCCATTGAAATCCATACACCATTGATGAAACTTGACAAAGCCCAGACTTGGAAGTTAGCAAAAGAACTTGGGTGTTTAGATACTATTATCAAATCTACAATGACAGACTATAATGGGTCTAAAAATGAAAATGAGTGGGGACTAGGAAATCTTGATAATCCTGCTAGTATTTTAAGACATAAAGGTTATCTTAAAGCAAAAAAAAATAAATGGATTTAAAATCAAATATAGTTGATCCTTATATTGGACAGACTGCAGAAGGAAAAAAGATCAGATTTGAATCAGTAGAATCTATTAAGAAAGATGAATTAAAAGTTTTTAAGTTCAATAGTAAAAAACAATATATTAAAATTTATACTAAAGAATTTATTGCGGTATGTCCATTTAGTGGTCTTCCCGATGTTGCTAAGATAAAAATTGAGTATTATCCTGAAGGGAGTGTTGCTCTAGAGCTAAAATCTTTAAAATATTATCTAATTAGCTTTAAAAATGTGGGTATATACCAAGAAGAAGTGACAAAAAGAATTTATAAAGATTTAAAGAAAGTTTTAGATACAGATAAAATAAAAATTACAACAAAATATAATGTTAGAGGTGGTCTTTATACAACATGTGTTGAAGGGAAATTATAAATTACTCTGAATATTTTCTTTTAAACCTATCATAAAGCACTTGCTGCTTACCATCAAGGTTTATCTTCCTTCCTGTTATAAATGCATGTTCTATAACACTAGTTTTCATATCTAATATATCTCCTTTTGATATAATAATATTTGCATCTTTACCTTTTTGAAGAGATCCAGTTACATTATCTATTCCTAAAATTTTAGCGTTATTATAAGTTATTAGCTTTAAAGCTTCCTCTTTATCTAATCCATATGCTGCTGCAGTTCCAGCTAAGAAAGGTAAATTTCTTTGAGAATGTAAAGAACCTGAAGCAGTTAATCCAACTAAGATACCTTCTTTGTGAAGTAAATAAGGTAGTTTATAAGGCAAATCAACATGCTCATGATTTCTTGAAGGAACTCTATGTAAATTATTAAGAAGAATTGGGAGATTGTTTTCTTTGATAAAATCAACTGCATAAAGTGCATCATTAGCACCAACTAATACCAAGTCATCTATACCATGTTTCTTAAATATTTGAACTGACTCAATAATTTGCTCCCTAGACCCTACATGAAGATATATTTTTTTATTTCCTTTAAAAACATCAATCATTGCTGAAAGCTTGAGATTATTATCATTTTGTCTACTTTGATTTGAAAGATTATAATAAACCTTAGAATCAATTAAAAATTTATTTAAAATATCGACTGATGATTTATAGTTTGGATTTTCCCTGAAGCTTGTTTGACCTGACCTTCTATTTGGTGGATATGTTTTCCTTGGCCATTTAACATGAATTCCATCATCTACTTTATAAGCAGCATCTTCCCAGTTCCATCCTTCCATCATCATTATTGAAGAATTTCCTGTCACAAAACTTCCATCAGGAACAACTTGAGATAAAAGAATACCATTATATCTAAATGTAGATATCATTTCAGAATCTGTGTTATAAGCAATTAAAGATCTTATGTTAGAATTCAAATCTCCAACCTCAGTATGATCAATAGTTGCTCTCACAGCAGATACATCTTCTAACCCTACCCTTGAGTTTGGTAAAATTAAACCAGGATAAACATGACTCCCATTAGCATTTATCTTAAGATAACTTTCAAAATCATTATTTTCAAAATCTAAATTTTCTGAACCTACCTCAGTAATTTTACCATTAGCAAAAGAAATAAATCCACTTTTGATAGTATTTCCATCACCAATATGTATGAAAGCATTATAAATCAAAACAGGTTGACTTTGATCTTTAACAGGCTCAGGAACTTGAGCAAACAATTTAATATTTAAAAATACAAGTAGTAAAATTTGAAACTTTTTCATATTGTTAATTTAATATTTTACTTAAAACTTCATAATCGAAAACATCATCACAATGTAATTCTACATCAACCCTCCTCATTGGAAATCTTCTATTTGAACCTGGATTATCAGATCCTTTCATCTTGGAAATTATCCTTGCTCTTTCTTCTTTAATTGATTTTCTTAATTTAATGTCCTGGTCTATGTCAAAATATACTTTTCCATCTACTATAGTTTTAGAAGGTTTAGTGTAGATAGATAAAGGATGATCAGTCCATAATACTAAGTCAGCATCTTTACCTACTTTTATACTTCCAATTCTATTATCTAAGTGTATAAGCTTTGCAGGATTAAGAGTTACTAATTTTAAAGCCTCAATTTCATCCATTGCACCATACTTAACTGATTTTCCAGCTTCTTGATTTAATCTTCTTGCCATCTCTCTACTATCTGAATTAATCGCAGTAACTACCCCTGCCATTGTCATTAAAGCAGCATTATATGGAATTGCCTCTTTTACTTCATTTTTATATGCCCACCAGTCTGAAAATGTTGATGCACCTACTCCGTGATCACTCATTTTATCTGCAACTTTATATCCTTCTAAAATATGAGTAAAAGTAGCAACATTAAAATTAAACTGTTCAGCCACCTTAATTAACATATTTATTTCTGATTGCACATAAGAATGACAAGTAATAAATCTTTCACCATTTAATATCTCAACTAACGCATCTAATTCTAAATCTCTTCTAGGTTTAAATGAATTAATCTTTTCTTTTTTTGATAATCTATCATAATTTGACCATTCATTAGAATAGATCTTAGCCCTGTTAAAAGCATCTACAAAAACTTGCTCTACACCCATTCTAGAATCTGGGAATCTTGTGTTAGAAGGAGCTCTTGACCTTTTTACATTTTCACCTAATGCAAACTTGATATATTCATCTGCACCTTTAACAAGCATTTCTTTAGGTGTTGACCCCCATCTTAATTTAATTATAGCAGATTGCCCTCCAATAGGATTAGCAGATCCATGAAGTAATTGAGCTGTAGTAACTCCTCCAGCAAGTTGTCTATATATATTAACATCTTCTGAATTTACAACATCTTTCATTCTTACCTCTGATGTTACACTTTGAGAACCTTCATTAACTCCAGTTAAAGCAATATGTGAGTGCTCATCAACTATTCCGGGAGTTAAATGCATTCCTTCTCCATCAATAACTCTGTATTTATTTTCATCTACTTGAAGATTTTCTCCAACTGCTGAAATCTTACCATTTTCAATTAAAACATCTCCTTTTTCTATTTTCCCATCTGACTCTAAAGTCCATACAGTAGCATTTCTAATAATAATATTTTCTTGTACTCTTTTTGAATTTGTTCCATACTCAACAAATGGAAAAATGACATCTCCTATCACCTCTTGTTTTCTTTTTGATACTTTTCTATCATTTTTCTCTGAATTTGACTCAATTAGATTTGCATTCCATTCTAACCACTCTAAATTATTACTAGTTCCTTTTCCCTTAAACTTATCTTCAGACCAATAACCTGATAATTTATATTCACCTGAAAACTCTTTTTTATTTGGAACTATAAATGATAGATTAATATTTAACCCTTCAATATTTAGTTTCGTTTTTATTTTTGTAGAATCTTCATCATCTAAATTTATAGTAGCTTTAGGACTATTCTTATCTCCAGTAATTTCTAGAAAAAACTTATTTACACCTTCTATTTCTAGGTCATAAGTACCTGAGTAGTTTGTGTTATTATAGGAGGCAACCCTATTCCAATTTCCTCTTGTCCAATTACTTAAAACCTTTGTTTGTTCATTAAAAAAATCTCCATCTGTAACAAAGAAATTAGCATGATATGATTTTTTTATAGATCCTATTTTGTCATCAACATTTAAAAACTTAGAAGGATTATAAGTTAAACTTTTTAGTAAAGTCTCTTTGCTAACTCCTCGATTTAGTGATTTTATCAAATTTTTCCTGAAATCATTCAAATTATTCAATCCATTGGTAGTAATTGAAAAATCAATTCCCTCCCTCTCTAGAAAGTAAAAGTTTGATGGTGCTAACTCCCAATGCTTAAGCTGAGAAAGACTTAGATTATTATTTTTGAATGGGTCATCAACATTAGAAGCTTTAGGAAAATTAATAGGAACAATAAGTTTTGAGTTGTTTTCTTTAATTTCATTAAGCCTCTGATATTCATCACCAGCACCCTTTATTATGAAGTCGAAGTTCATTTCATTAGCAACTTTTTGAGCTAATAAAACTCTAATCTTATCTCTTACTTCAATAATTTTAGGAAGTGATTGGCTATGGTTTATTGCTTCAAAAGAAAGATGAACTTCATTCATCTTACCTTTATTGTGTAAATACCAATCAGCATCTAGAAAAGATTGTTTAAGTAAAGCAACTGCCCCCATCAATGAGTTTGGATAATTTTGCTGTGTTGATCCTTTAGCAAATGAATAGTGAGTAGAAGCCTTATCTTTTATGATAATATTTTGTTCTACATTATCATTAAGGGAAACTAGTGCTCCAGTTCCTCTAATTATACCATCCATATTGTGAGATAATACAGCTCCAAAACCAATACCTCTTAATTCTTTTGATCTTTTTTCATCAAATTTTAAGTTTTCTACACCATTTATTTCTGGTTTGATAGATTCATTCCAAGAAAAAGGACCATTTTTATTAGATAGCATCTGAGGATTGGTATAGCTAGACATCCAATTTGAAGAAGGTCTTCTTCTCTCACCTTTAACAATTGCATAATCTGAGTAAAGATCAATAAATGAAGGATAAATATGTTTTCCTTCTAAATCAAAAACTCTTATTCCATTAGGTATTTGAACATTAGATCCAACATTCTCTATAAGGCCATTTTTAATAATTAAAGTTCCATTATCAATTGAAGTTTTATAGTCCAAATGAATTTTTGCATTTATAAATGCGTAGTGATTATCTCTATTATCTTCTACTCCATTTATAGGAAAACCCTCCTGAGATAAAGAGGTATAAGATACAAAAAATAATAAAAGGAAAAATCTAATAAATTGCATGGTTATGATGTTGTTTACATCATAATTTAGAAAAAGAAAGTATAAAAAAAAATTATCTGTTAACTTTTCCTTTTATAAAAAGAAGAGATCTCTTATTATCATTAGTTACTACTGATAAAGATTTTCTAAAGACACCAGGTCTCCCTTTAGGATTATATTCTGCAATTATAAACCCTTCTTTACCAGGTTTTATCTCGTTTTTTGACCAATTAGGAGTAGTACATCCACAAGACGGCTTAACAGATAAAATTTTTATTGGCTTCCCGCTCGTATTAGTAAAGGTGAATTTATGTGATACTTTTCCTTCTAGTTCTTTGATCTCACCAAAATCAAATTCTTTTTCATTAAAATTTAAATCTTGACCATTTAAAAATGAAATGTTAGATAAAAGTATAATTGTAAAAATAATTTTTCTCATATTTCAAAAATATATAATTAATTATAGTCTATCAATTAAACAATTAATTTAATTTTGAACATATGACAAGAGTTTTAACTGGTATTCAAAGTTCTGGCAAACCTCATTTAGGAAATGTTCTTGGTGCAATTAATCCTTCTATAGAATTATCAAAAAATTCTAAAAATGATTCATTATTCTTTATTGCGGATCTACACTCTCTTATAAACATTAAAGATTCAAAAAAAAGAAATGAAAACACATTGGCAGTTGCAGCTTCATGGATTGCAATGGGCTTTGATCATGAAAAAAATTATTTCTATAGACAATCAAGAATAACCGAAGTATGTGAGTTGGCTTGGTACTTAAATTGCTTCACTCCCTACCCTATGTTATCTAACTCCCATTCATTTAAAGATAAATCAGATAATTTATCAGATATAAATTCAGGATTATTCACATACCCAGTATTGATGGCTGCTGATATTTTATTGTATGATTCAGAAATTGTTCCTGTCGGAAAAGATCAGAAACAACATCTAGAAATTACTAGAGATATAGCTAAATCTTTTAACCATAATTACGGAGACACATTTATTATTCCTGAAAGTAGAATTGACAAAAATGTTCAGACCATACCCGGTACTGATGGAAGAAAAATGAGTAAAACGTATGAAAATACTATTGACATATTTACCGATGAGAAAACATTAAAAAAACAAATTATGTCAATTGTCACCGATAGTAAAGGTCTTAAAGATAAAAAAGATCCTGATTCATGCAACATCTTTAATATTTTTAAATTAATAGCTAGTAAAGATGATGTTGAAAAAATGAAAAATAATTATTTAGAAGGTGGCTATGGGTATGGTCATGCCAAAAATAATTTGTTAAGTCTGATATTAGACCTTTATAAAGAAGAAAGGAATTTATATGACGAATTACTTAAAAATCCAGATCATTTATATGGAATCTTAGAGAAAGGAGAAAATAAAGCGAGAACTATTGCAAAAAGTGTTCTTGATAGGGTAAAAAATAAACTAGGCTACTAATAAAGATGCAATTAAATAGAACAGATCTTCTAGAGGCATCAAGAAGTGAAGCTAACAAATGGCTCAATTATGGGTTAGAAATAGATGAGGAAAAAGAAATAAAGTATCTACTTAAAGAAGGAAATGAAAATGATCTCATAGAGAGCTTTTATAAAAAACTTGAATTTGGGACAGGTGGAATGAGAGGACTTATCGGCATAGGAATCAATAGAATAAATACTTATACAATATCATTAGCTACCCAAGGATTATGTAATTATTTAAATAGAATAAGTGGTAATAATAAAACTGCAGTAATAGCATATGATAGCAGAAGATTTAGTAAAAAATTTGGCTGTCAAGCTGCTAAAATTTTCTCTGCAAATAACATTAAATCTTTTATTTTTTCTGATTTAAGACCAACTCCAGAATTATCTTATGCAGTTAGAGAATTAAACTGTTCTTGTGGAATAGTGATAACAGCTTCTCATAACCCTAAAGAATATAATGGCTACAAAGTTTACTGGAATGATGGGGGTCAAATAACAGCTCCCCATGATAAAAATATTATATCTGAAGTTGAAAAAATAACCGATTTCAATCAAATAAATTTTAAATATAATAGTGGGCTTATTCATAAAATCGACACGGAAATTGATGAAAAATATATAAAGGAAATTAAAAATTTATCACTTTATGATAATTCAGACTCACAATTAAAAATTGTATTTTCTTCTCTTCATGGTACAGGAATTACTCAAATTCCTAATGCATTAAAAGCTTTCGGATTCAAAAATATTAAAAGTGTAAAAAGTCAAGAAGAACCAGACTCTGAATTCTCGACAGTAATCTCCCCAAATCCTGAAGATAAAGATGCTCTAGAATTAGGTATAAAAAAATTAAAAGAAGAAAAAGGCGACATACTTCTTGCTACAGATCCAGATTCTGATAGAGTTGGAGTTGCAGTAAATCTAAATAATAAAATAAAAGTTTTGAATGGCAATCAGCTTGCTTCTTTAATAGTATATTATACTTTGCTAAAACTTGATACCAAAAAAATAAATAAACCTCCTTTCGTAGCGAAAACAATTGTAACAACAAAACTGATAGATGAGATAGCAAAAGATTTTGGAGTTAAATCTTACTCTACACTTACTGGATTTAAGTTTATTGCAGAATTAATTAAAAATAAAAAAAATGAAAAATTTATAGCGGGAGGAGAAGAAAGCTATGGTTACTTAGTTAATGATTTTGTTAGAGATAAAGATGCAATAATTTCATGTGCAGTAATAAGTGAAATTGCTAATTGGGCAAAATCTAATAGAAAATCTTTAATTGATATTTTAGAAGAAATCTATAATACTTATGGGTTTTTTCTTGAAAAATTATACACGATTAAAATGGAAGGAATTAAAGGAAGTAGCAAAATAAGTGAAATAATGGAAAAATATAGAAATAATCCTCCTCTAACTATATTTGGTGATAAGGTGAAAGAAGTTATTGACTACAGTAAATCTGTGAATAATCCTATAATTAAAGTTAAATCAAATGTTATACAATTAATTTCAGAAAAGAATTATTCGATAACTTTGAGACCATCTGGAACTGAACCAAAAATTAAATTTTATTTTAGTATTTCAGGGGTTAACAATGATGAGAATAAAGTAAAATTACCCAATCTAATAGAGAAGGAAATTTTAAAAATTAAAAATAACTATGAGTAGTTTAAATAATTTATCTTCATGGAAAGATTTAAATAATCATTCTAAAAAAATTTTAGAACAATCATTAAATGATATGTTCAAAAAAGATAAGAATAGATTCAATAAATTCTCTATTCAAATCAAAGATCTTCTCCTAGACTATTCTAAAAATCATATTGATGATAAAACGATGAAGTTGTTTTCTCAACTATTAGATGACATTAATCTTAAAGAAAAAATAAATGATTTATTTAATGGAGAAAAAATTAACACATCAGAGAATAGATCCGTATTACATTTTCTTTTAAGGGGAAGTTTTAATTCGAAAACAAAAGATATATATGAGAAGAAAGTCAAAAAAGGTCTTGAAAAGTTAAAATCATTTTCAACTAAATTTCAAAATGGAGAGACAAAGGGTTTTTCTGGGAAAAAAATTAAAAATATTATAAATATTGGAATTGGGGGATCAGATTTAGGTCCAAAAATGGTATGCGAAGCTTTAAAATATTATTCAAATAGAGATATTAATAATTATTTTATATCAAATGTTGACCCTAGTAATTTGTCTGAAGTTTTACTAAATGTTAATGCCGAGGAATCTATTTTTATTGTTTCTTCAAAATCTTTTGGTACAATTGAGACATTAAAAAATGCAAGCTTCTGCAAAAAATGGTTTTATAATAAATCAAAAAACAATGACCATGTAAATAAACACTTTTATGCAGTGACTGCTAATACTGAAAGAGCAAAAGAATTTGGGATTAAGGAGAAAAATATATTTCCAATTTGGGACTGGGTTGGTGGAAGATATTCTTTATGGTCTTCTGTAGGACTACCAATAATCTTAAAAATTGGATTTGATAATTTTGAGATGTTACTAAAAGGAGCAAATGAAATTGACAATCACTTTAAAGAAGAACCCTTTGAAAGTAATATTCCTGTTGTTCTTGCATGTTTAGGTGTTTTATATAACAATTTCCATAATTGTGAAACATATGCTATTTTCCCTTATGATGACTACTTGAAATACTTCCCAAAATATTTACAGCAAGCTGATATGGAAAGTAACGGTAAAAATATTTCTAAAGACTCTTCAGAAATTAAATATAATACCGGACCAATAATTTGGGGAGATGTTGGCACAAATGGTCAGCATTCATTTTTTCAACTTATTCACCAAGGAACTAAAAATATTCCTTGCGATTTCATAGGGTTTGTAAATTCTAATAATGAGAAAGAGGAATTACATGAAATATTACTCTCAAATTTAGTTGGCCAGACTATGGCATTAATGAAGGGAAAGAATATACTAGAAGTAGAAAAAGAACTTGGAGATGAAAATAATTATCATAATTATAATATTATAAAGAGTTCAAAAATATTTAAAGGAAATAAACCATCAAATACATTTCTATTTAATAAATTAACCCCCTATAATCTTGGCAGATTAATTGCAATTTATGAGCATAAAATTTTTGTTCAAGGATGTATTTGGAATATAAATAGCTTTGATCAATGGGGAGTAGAATTAGGTAAAATACTATCAGATGAGGTTTATGATAAATTATGTAAAAATGATAGATCTCAAATTGATAATTCTTCTAGAGGTCAATTAGACTTTATAGAAAAATTTAGGCAATAATAAAACCTGCAATATTTCCTGTTAGTAAAGTTGCCAAAGTTGCAGCCAATAATGCTCTCAACCCTAATTTTGATATATCTTTCTGTCTAGATGGAGCCATAGAACCTATCCCTCCTATTTGAATAGCAATTGAACTAAAATTGGCGAAACCACAAAGAGCATAAGTTGATATTAAGATTGATTTTTCTGATAATAGGCCAGCTGCTTTCATCTCAGATAAATTAACATAAGCTATAAATTCATTCAACACAAATTTTTGACCTAAAAGACTTCCTACCAAAACAGTTTCATTCCAATTAATACCTATCATAAATGCAAATAATCTAAAAATTTGACCAAGGAGAAACTCCATAGACAATTTACTAAACTGACCATCTGATGATGATTTAATCAAGCTATTTATAGAAGTTATATCACCAAAAAATTCTAAAAAATAATTCAACATATAAACTACTGCTAGGAAAGCTAATAACATGGCTGCAATGTTTAAAGCAAGTTTTAATCCATCTGATGCTCCTTTTGCTAGAGCATGAATGGCATTGGAACCCAAGTCTTCCTTTGACAAATCTAAATTCTTATTAATACTATTATCCTTGTTTTCAGGTTGAAATATTTTTGAAATCACAATTCCTGCAGGTGCATTCATTATTGAAGCAGTTAACAAGATAGTAGCAAATTTTAGAGATTCTTCAGAATCTGTCCCGCCTAATAAAGCTACATATGCAGCAAAAACTCCACCAGCTATAGTTGCCATTCCCCCTGTCATCAAACACATTAACTCTGATTTTGTCATTTTTTTTATATATGGTTTAACAAGTAGAGGTGCTTCTGTTTGGCCTAAGAAAATATTTCCAGCTGCAGATAAGGACTCGGCTCCTGACAACTTCATAGTTTTTGACATGACCCATGCTATAGATTTAACAATAACTTGAAGAAAACCCATATAATATAAAAATGCACTTATTGATGAGAATAATATAACTACAGGTAATGCTGAAAAAGCAAATCCGTTAAAAGAAGCGTCTGGAAAAAGAAATAAGGTGCCTTCTTTAGAAAATCCAATTAGTAAAACAAAAAACTTACTTATACTGCTAAATAATGATTCTACAAACGGAACGTTAGTTATTAAAATAGCAAAAGTTAATTGTAAAAAAATTCCAGAAAGAACTAATCTCCAATTAATATTTCTTTTATCAGATGATAATAAATATGCTACTGAAATAATAAATAATAAACCAATTACAAACCTAATTAAATCCATTAATTTCTTCTTTTTATTTCATCCCTAACTCTTGCTGCAAATTCATAATTCTCTTCAGCAATTGAATTAGTTAATTTTTTATTAAGTTCTTTTATAGAAAAATCTTTAAGGGTTTTGATTTTTCCATCATCATTAACTTTTTTATCTACCTCTGCCTCATCAAAAATTATACCAGCTTCTTCTAATACACTTTCATCAACATAGATATTTGCCTTATATCTTATAGCAATTGCTATTGCGTCAGAGGGTCTTGCGTCAATACTATGTTTTTTATTTGAATCTGATATTATAATTTTAGAAAAAAACACTCCATCCTTGATATCAGTTATTAAAACTTCATTTACTACAAAGTTTATTTTTTTCAGAAAAGATTTAAAAAGATCATGAGTCATTGGTCTATTAGGAATTATTTTTTCAATTTCCATTGCAATTGATTGAGCTTCAAACATTCCAATTATTATAGGTAACCTTCTATCCCCTTTATTTTCTTTTAATACTAAAGCAAAAGATCCAGTTTGTGAATCTACACTTGAAGACAAACCCAAAATATCTAACTTAACTTTTTTCATTCTAGCTTAAAGAATTTATAATTTTAGGTATTACCTCAAAAGCATCCCCAACTATTCCATAATCTGCAGCTTTGAAAAAAGGAGCATCAGGATCATTATTAATAACAATAATAGTTTTAGAGGAATTAACACCAGCTAAATGTTGAATAGCTCCTGAAATTCCAATTGCAAAATAAATTTTAGGAGATATTTTTAAACCTGTCTGACCTACATGTTCATGATGAGGTCTCCATCCAGCATCTGAAACAGGCTTACTGCATGCAGTAGCTGCATTTAATTTTTTTGCAAGCTCTTCAATCATTTTCCAGTTTTCAGGACCCTTTAAACCCCTTCCAGCAGATATTACAATGTCAGCGTCATTTAATGAAATATCCTCCTCAATTAAAGTCTGATCTAAGATCTCAAAATTATCGTTTTGAGAAATTTTTGAATCAATTCTAATAATATCAACCTTTTTATCAAACTCTTTTGAATCTATAATGTTTTTATTTAATAAATAGATACGATTTTCATTATCAACATTTATTTGGGATTCTGCTTTACCAGTAAAAATTGAAGATATAATACTATTATTATCCACTATTTCTAATACATTAGAAGTAATTGAAAAATTAAGCTTGATTGATATTTTAGATGCTAGTTCCTTAAATAAATTTATGTTTGGAGAAACTATAGTATTTATTTTATGATTTATGATAGTTTCTTTGATAGCATCAAAATTTTTGAAATCATCAATTTTAAATACTTTATCAAAACCTTTATTCCCTAAAGAAGAAATATAATCATCATCATTATATGTAGTCAAACCATAAACCTTATCATCTAATTGATTAGCTATGGTAGCAGCTTGAGCAGATGACTCACTTATTTTGCTTTTATTTAAATCAATAAATACAAGAGTTGACATTATAAATTTTTAAGTTTTAGTTCATTAATTAATGTTTCTATATTTTCTTTATCAATATACTTTATTTCATCTTTTTCTGGAGGAAGAGTAAATTTTTCATACTTTAAAGATGAAGAAACTGAAATTGGTTCAATGACTAATAAATCCTTCGAACGTGCATTCATAATACCTCTCATATTTGGAATTTTCCATTCTGCGATGGGTTCTTGGCATCCTAAAATTAAAGGAAGATTAGCCTTAATTTTTTCAATACCAGAATCAGTCTCTCTTTTAATAATAACTCTATTATCAGTATCTAAATCTAAGAATATTACAGGGTTAAAAGTCTGAAAATCAAGTATTGACCCTGAAAGATAATGAACTAATCCAGAGTTGTAATCTATAGATTCTTTGCCCATTAGTATTAAGTCAAAATTATTTTTTTTAATAAAATCAGCAATATTGAGAGCTACAAAATTTGAATCATTTGGTTCTGAATTAATTCTATAAGCTCTATCAGCTCCTATAGCTAAGCCCTTTCTAAGAAGAGGGTCGTTTTGAGATAAACCAACATTAAGTAAACTAATATCAATATCTGAATTCTTTTCTTTTAACTCTACAGCTCTAGCTAGAGCATAGTCTTCATATGGCCCTATAATAAACTGAACATTTTCAGAATTAAATTTATTTTCATCAGTAAAAGAAATTTTTGATGTAGTATCTGGAACACAAGAAATACAAACAAGAATTTTCATATTTTAAAATGGATCGTTTTTACTTTTATCAAAACCACTATTGGCTTTACTCTGAAATTTATTTATTTCACTTTCATCAAGTGAAGACATATCAGCAAATTTTGCAAATCTTTCAATAAACTTAAGTTTAACTTTACCTGTAGGGCCATTTCTATTTTTTCTTAATAATATTTCAGCAACGCCTGCAGTCAAATTTCCATCTTCATCTTCGGTTATATCATACCGATCTGCTCTATAAATAAATAATACCATGTCTGCATCTTGTTCTATAGAACCTGACTCTCTAAGATCTGAAAGTACTGGTCTTTTATCCCCACCCCTAGTCTCAACTGCTCTGCTCAACTGAGATAAAGCTAATACTGGTATATTTAGTTCTTTAGCTATTGCTTTCAAAGATCTCGATATAGATGCTATTTCTTGTTCCCTATTTCCAGATGATTTACCATATTCACCAGTCATAAGTTGAAGATAATCAACAATAATGCACTGAATATCATGTTGCGATTTTAATCTTCTAGATTTTGCCCTTAACTCAAGAATACTGAGAGCAGGGGTATCATCAATAAATATTTTAGCATTATTTAATTGATCAGTCTTATGCAAAAGCTGTTGCCATTCATAATCCTTAAGGTTTCCCTTCCTTATTTTATCGCTATCTAATTCTGCTTCAGATGAAATCAATCTGTTTACAATCTGTAGAGAAGACATTTCTAAAGAAAAAATTGCTATTGGTTTTTCATGATCAATGGAGGCATTTCTCATCATAGATAAAACAAATGCAGTTTTACCCATTGATGGTCTTCCAGCAATTATGATTAAGTCAGATGGTTGCCAACCAGAAGTAATATTATCTAAATCAATAAATCCAGATGGAACACCAGTTATACCATCTTTTCTTGATTTTTTAGACTCTAAATCATCAATGGCCTCTTTCATAATACCTTTAACTTGAGAATAATTTTTTCTAATATGTGACTCGGAGATATCAAAGAGAGATTGTTCAGTATGATCTAAGAGATCAAAGACATCTGTTGTGTCCTCATATGCCTCCTTCTGAATTTCTCCAGAGACTTCAATCAATTGTCTTTTTATTGACTGCTCTAATATAATTCTAGAATGATATTCTATATTGGAAGCTGAATTAACTCTTGTTGTTAATTGTGTAACATAATAGGCACCTCCAACAAAATCCAATTTTCCATTTTTCTTAAGTTGAGTTGTTACAGTGAGAAGATCAATAGGTTCAGAATTATTAAATAAATCAATTATTGATTGATAAATTTCTTTGTTGGCATCTTTATAAAAATTATCAGGTTTTAGAATGTCAATAACGTCAGTTAAAGCATCTTTCTCTAACATTAAGGCTCCAAGTACAGATTCTTCTAGATCTAGAGCTTGAGGAGGTAATTTTCCAAGATCTAGTTCTTTACCAAGAGCTAGACCTCTTCGTGGACTTTTTGACAAAAAACTTTTATTTTCTTTCACTTAAAATATTTTGACAAACCTATAAAAAATTTGAATGTTGACTAGATAAATAACCCTTTACTTTTCCATATGTTATCAACAAAATAAAGTTATTTAAATTAAATTGTTCTAGGCTGTAAATATTTATATTTTTGGCAAGTATGCTAGAACAAAAAAAGAAAAATATTCATATCATTTCTATTGGTGGAAGTATCATGCATGATCTTGCCATTAATCTAAAAAAAAATGGTAATAATATTTCTGGAAGTGATGATGTTATTTATGATCCATCTAAATCTAAACTTAAAAAAAATGGTATTCTCCCTAAAGAACTTGGTTATTATAAAAAAAATATAAGTGAACATATTGATTTGGTTATTACTGGGATGCATACCAAGAAAAACAACATAGAACTTAAAGAAGCAAAAGAAAAAGGTATTCCTATACAATCATATCCAGAATATGTTAGAACTCTTTCCGAAAATAAACATAGAGTTGTAATTGCAGGAAGTCATGGTAAAACAACTGTTACTTCAATGATAATGCATGTTCTAAAGTACAATAATGTTCAATTCGATTTTTTAATTGGTGCAAAAGTTAAAGGTTTTAATAATAATATTAAAATTTCTGATTCGCCATTAATAATTATAGAAGGAGACGAGTATTTAACTAGTCCAATTGATCAAGCACCTAAATTTCTAAAATATGATCATCATCTATTATTATTAAATGGAATAGAATGGGATCATTATAACGTATACAAAAGTTATAAAGAATACATAAAGCAATTTAAATCTCTTGTAGAGATGACACCTAAGGGTGGAGAAATAATATATTTCGATAAAGATGATGAGGTAAAAAGAATTATTGAAAATTATAATAATGAAAATACAAATACCAAACCATTTAGCTATGAAAATTTTAAAGTAAATAAAAATGAAACAGTAATTTTTGACGATGAAAATAAACCAATAAGGCTAAATATTTTTGGTAAACACAATATGCAAAATTTAGCAGGAGCCAAAATTGTTTGTGAACAATTAGGAATAAAAAACAAACATTTTTATAAAGCAATAAAATCATACAAGTTACCAGATAAAAGGCTAGAAAAATTACATGATGGTGAATTTAAAATTTTTAAAGATTTTGCTCATTCACCTTCAAAATTAAATGCAACTATAAATGCAGTCCAAAGCCAATATAATAATAATCTATTAGTAATATATGAACTACATAGTTCTAGCAGTTTTGATGTTAATTTTTTAAAAAACTATAAGGATACTTTATTAAAATCTACATTTTCGATTATATATATATCAGAAAATAAAAAATGTAATCATCTATCTGAAAAGATTTTAATGGAGTGTTTTAATGAAAAAAAATTAGCTCTTATAGAAAGCAAATCACACCTAATAGATATCATTAAAAATTCAAAATTCAAGAGCTACAATAAATTATTAATGTCATCTGGAAATTTTGATGATTTAGACTTTAATATTTTAATAAAATGATAGTAAATAAACCACTAGTTGTTTTTGATATTGAAACCACTGGATTAGATATAATTCAAGATAGAATTATAGATATAACACTAATAAAAATAAATCCTGATAACTCTCAAATCGAAAAAAATTACAGAGTCAATCCAACAATTAAAATTTCTACTGAAAGTAGTAAAATCCATGGTATCTATGAAGAAGATATTTTAGAGTGTAAGACATTTAAAAATTATGCCAAAGAGATTTATAATTTCATTAAAGGCTGTGACCTAGCTGGGTTTAATATCTTAAAATTTGATTTACCAATATTAATTGAAGAATTTTTAAGATGTGATATTGAGTTATCTCTTAAAAATATTAAAATAATTGATGCGTTAAGAATATACCATCTTATGGAAAAACGAAATTTAAGTGCTGCATACAAGTATTATTGTAATAAAAACTTAGATAATGCTCATGATTCTCATGCTGATACAACTGCCACACTAGAAATAATAAAAAAACAAGTTGAATTATATGAGAATAAGGAGGTAATTGACAATAAAGGTAATTCCCTAGGTAAAATATCTAAAAATGTAGAATCAATAGGTTCAATTATAAAAAATAATATAGTAGACCTCTCTGGTAGAATAATTAGGAATTCTGAAAATATTGAAATTTTTAATTTTGGTAAATATAAAAACCAATCTGTCTCTAATATATTTAAATCAAACCCAGAATACTACCATTGGATAATGAAAAGTAATTTCCCAATACACACAAAAAATAAATTTACTGAGATCAAATTAAGAACTATTAATAAATAGTTAAATCTCTATTCCGGTTATCAATAGCCTCTATCTTTAGGTTGATTACATCATAATTTATAAAATCTCTGCAAAGATTAGGCCATTCTATAAAACAAAAATTATCTGAATTTATATAATCTAAAAAATCAATTTCGAATAAATCTTCTTTTGATTTCAATCTGTATAAATCAAAATGGAAAATTTTCTTTGAATTTTTAAGACTATATTCATTGATAATATTAAAAGTAGGACTTAATACTTTATCCTTTACATCTAAATAATCACAAAAGCACTTAACAAATGTTGTTTTACCAGAACCTAAATTACCTTCTAGTAATATAATTTTAATATGTGTAGATAGTATATACTCTATAATCTCCTTATAATCAGATATTGATTTGTTTCTAAAAATTTTCATTGTATATTTTTAGGTGTTAACTCTATAAATGGAATTATCATTTCTTCCATTGAAATTCCACCATGTTGAAAAGTGTCTTTAAAGTTCTTTAAATGAAAATTATAGTTTTTTGGATATAGTAAATAATTGTTATCTGTTGCAAACAAATATTTTGTAAAAATATTTTGTCTTGGAAGATTAATTTTTTCTCCATTATCGCAATAATAAATCTTATTATTATCAGAGTTTATATTTTTTCCTACCTTAAATCTTATGTTATTATTGGTCTCTTTATTTGCCTTGACCATAACAGGTTTGTCAACCTTTATAGTGCCATGATCAGTTGTTAAAAACACTTTTACTTTTTTTATTGACAAATATTTTAATAATTTATTAAGTGAAGAATTCTTAAACCATGATAATGTAAATGATCTAAATGATTTTTCATCGTATGCAAGGTTTTTAAAAAGTTTATTTTCTGTTTTTGAGTGAGATAACATATCAATAAAATTGAAAACAACGGAGTTAAATTCATAATTATCTAAATCAGAAAGTCGTTTTATAAATTTGACACCATCTTCATATGATAAAACCTTATCATATGAATGTCGAATTTTAATATTATTCCTCTTAAAATTTCTATCAAGAAAATAATATTCATTTTTATTATATCCTTCAGATTTATCATACCACAACTCATTTTCCTCAATGGACATTTGAAGTGGCGTTAAACCTGAAAATATAGAATTTCTTGAATACTCAGTTGTTGTTGGAAGAATAGAATAATAAGGATCATCATTTTCTATAAAAAAATATTTAGAAACATGATCTTCAAGAATTTTCCACTGATCATATCTAAAATTATCTATGACAATTAAACATATTTTATTTTTCTGTATTTTGGGAAAAATCTTTTTCTTTAAAATATTGTTTGTCATTAATACATTTTCAAAATTATTTTTTGACCATTTTGGATAATTTTGTATTATAAAATTTGAAAATTTTTTATTCGCTTCTTTTTTTTGAGAAATAAGCATTTCATTATACTGATCTTCAGAATTTCTATCGAAACTGATCTCCCAGTCTACAATGTTTTTATATGTATCTATCCACTCTTTATTACTCGTATTAGAATTAATTTTATCAGATAATTCACTAAAAAAAGAAATGTAATCTGACTTTAATTTATTTTTAATTATTGATGAATTTTCTAAAACTTTTTTAATAGATATTAATAACTGGTTTGGATTTAATGGCTTAATCAAATAATCATTTATTTCTGAGCCTATAGCTTCATTCATAATATCTTCCTCTTCATTCTTCGTAATCATTATTATAGGAATAGTATTAGATATTTTTTTAATATCAGAAATAAGATTTAGACCAGTTTTACCAGGCATATTCTCATCAATAAGAACCAAACTAGAACTATTATCTTCACTCATATAGTCCAGTAATGAAAATGGATTATTAAATGTTTCTACTTTATAATTCTTTTCCTCTAGATAGAGAACATAAGGCTTTAGTAACTCAATTTCGTCATCAACCCATAAAATCTTATATCTTTGCATTTCAATATTTAAATCAAATATAAATTAGTTTACAATGAATAATATTCATTTTAAAATCAAAAATTTAGCTAAAATTATTGAAGCTAAAATTATTGGAGACGAAAACTTAATAATAAATGGGTTAAGTGATATTGAAACTGCAAAAAAAGGTGACGTAACCTTTTTGAGTAATATGAAATATTTAAAGTTTTTAAATAACACTAAAGCATCAGCAATTATTATTGATAATAGTATTGAATTACCATCAAATACTAATTTGACATTTT
The DNA here is from genome assembly GCA_002457315.1 of Rhodothermaeota bacterium MED-G19. Lineage (GTDB taxonomy): Bacteria > Bacteroidota > Bacteroidia > Cytophagales > MED-G16 > MED-G16. Next base: position 8,340 of record NTKI01000007.1, on the reverse strand, counting down.
TAAAAGTAGAAGACTCATACTCAACTTTTGGTCTATTATTATCAGAAATTGAAAAACAAAACATTTCTAAAAAAGAAGGTATTGAAGACCCATCATTTATTGATAGTTCATCAAAAATCAATAATGAGGTTTATATTGGAGCATTTAGCTATATAGGGAAGAATGTCAAAATAGGAAAGGGAACTAAAATTTTTCCGTATACTTATATTGGTGAAAATACTGAAATTGGTGAAAATACTATAATATATCCTGGAGTAAAAATATATGATTCTTCTAAAATTGGGAATAAATGTATTATTCATGCAAACTCAGTAATAGGAAGTGATGGATTTGGTTTTGCTCCTAATAAAAAAGGAGAATATTCAACTATACCGCAAGTTGGAAATGTTATAATAAAAGATAATGTTAGTATTGGATCTAATACTGTAATTGATAGAGCCACCCTAAAATCAACGATAATTGAAAGTGGAGTTAAAATGGATAATCTTATTCAAATTGCCCATAATGTAATTATTGGAAAAAACACTGTAATAGCAGCACAATCAGGAGTAGCAGGATCTACTATTCTTGGTAAAAATAATATGGTAGGTGGTCAAGTAGGTATAGTAGGCCACCTTAAATTGGGTGATAATATCAAATATGCTGCTCAAACAGGTGTGACTAAGAATATGGAAAGCAATCAAACTCTCATTGGTTTTCCTGCTATGCCAAAAGAAAAATATCTTAAATCTTATGTGATCTTTAAAAAATTACCTTCAATTGAAGAAAAAATTAAAATTTTAGAAGAAAAATTATATAATTTGCAATCTAAATGAGAAATTTTCAAAGAACTATAAATAATGAGGGGAGACTTTCAGGCTTAGGACTCCATACTGGTAAAAAAGCAACTTTAAAATTTATACCGGCTCTAATTAACCATGGAATTAAATTTCAAAGGATTGACTTAGATAATAAACCCTTAATAAATGCAGATGTTGATAATGTAATTGCAGTGGAAAGAGGTACTACTTTATCACAAAATGATGCTAAAGTTTCAACAGTTGAACATCTATTAGCAGCTATAGTTGGCTTAGAAATTGATAATATTTTAATACAAATTGATAATGAAGAAATCCCTATTCTAGACGGTAGCTCTAAAGAATTCATTAAATGTTTAGAAAAATGTGAATATAAATCTCAGGATGCTGCAAGAAAATATGTTGAAATACCTGAAAAAATAACTTTTTTAGATGAAAAAAATAATGTAGAGATATCAGCTTTACCGCATAATGATTATAGAATAACATCAATGGTTGATTATAATAGTGAAGTATTGGGAAGTCAACATTATACACTGAATAAAATATCAAATTTTAAAAAAGAAATTTCAAAAGCTAGAACTTTTTGCTTTCTACATGAAATTGAAGAATTATTCAATAAAAATCTAATAAAAGGTGGTGACCTTAATAACGCGATAGTTATAGTTGATAAAGTTGTAGATAATAAGAAACTTGATGAGATTTCTACATTACTTGGCAAGAAAAAAGTTAGGGTTGATAAACAAGGTATTTTAAATAATGTTAATTTAAGATATAGAAATGAACCAGCAAGACATAAATTATTAGATATTGTTGGTGATTTAGCTCTAGTTGGCCGACCAATAAAAGGACATATAATGGCCGCAAGACCTGGACATAAATCAAATATAGAATTTGCAAAAATGCTAAAGAGGTTTATAAGTAAAAAAAATATAAATGCTCCAAAATATGACCCAAAACAAGAACCAGTTTATAATATAAATGAAATAAAAAAAATTTTAAAACATAGATACCCATTTTTATTTGTAGATAAAATAACATATCTGGATGATTCTGAAGTAATAGGAATTAAAAACATAACAGTAAATGAACCTTATTTCAATGGTCATTTTCCAGGTAACCCAATAATGCCAGGAGTATTACAAATTGAAGCATTGGCACAAGTTGGTGGAATTCTTGTCATGAATTCTATTAAGGAACCAGAAAAATACATACCATATTTAGCTGGTATTAAAAATTTTAGATTTAGAAAAATGGTTACACCAGGTGATACCCTTATATTGAGATGCAAATTTGATTCACCCATAAAAAGAGGAATTGCAAAAATGAAAGCGGAAGCATTTATTGATAACGATATAGTAGGAGAAGGAAATATGACTGCAACTTTACAAAAATTATATGATTAAGAATAACACATTTATTCACAAAGATTCTATAATAGGTAAAAACACTAAAATAGATCCTTTCAGTTATATAGGGAATGATGTTGAAATCGGTGATAATTGTTGGATAGCTAATAATGTCACTCTATTTCCAGGATCAAGAATAGGAAATAATGTAAAGATTTTTCCCGGAGCTGTAATTTCTTCAGTACCACAAGACTTAAAATTTGAGGGAGAAAAAACTACTGTTGAAATTGATAATAATACTACTATTAGAGAATTTGTTACAATTAGTAGAGGAACAAATGATAAACTAAAAACATCTATTGGAAAAAATTGTTTAATAATGGCATATTCCCATATTGCTCATGATTGTGAAATTCATAACAACTGTGTTATTGTTAATAATGTTCAGATTGGTGGTCATGTTGTTATTAATGATTATGCTATTATAGGGGGTGGATCATTAGTACATCAATTTTCAAAAATAGGAGCTCACTCTATGATAGGAGGAGGATCATTAGTAAGAAAAGACGTGCCTCCCTATTGCAAAGCAGGTAAAAATCCATTAAGCTTTAGAGGAGTTAATTCTATAGGTTTAAAAAGAAGAAATTTTAGCAGAAAAGAAATTAATCAAATTCAAAAAATTTATAGAATTATTTACCTAGAAGGAAGAAATACATCTCAAGCTTTAGATAAAATACAAAGTGATATTAAAGATTCAAAGGAGAAAATGACAGTGCTAGATTTTATAAACAATAGTGAAAGAGGAATTATAAAAGGTTTATTCGACTAAACTATTTATGGAAATACTTTTAAATAAAATTTCTAAAAAGTTTGGATCAAATAAAGTTATAGAGAATTTCAGCTATACATTCAAAAAAAAATCTTATGCAATAATTGGCAAAAATGGAGCAGGAAAATCAACTCTATTAAAAATGATTGGTAATTTAATGAGTCCATCCTATGGATCGATCAAATACATCCTTGATGAAAAAAACGATGATATTCCTAAAAAAATTTTTTTTGTAGCACCATACCAAGAACTGATTTCAGAACTTTCAGTTAAAGATTTTCTAAAATTCAATAAATCATTCAGAAAATTAAATATTAATTACACTGATATATTAAATTCATTTAATCTTGAAAATTATGAAAATACAAAGATTGGAAACTTATCTTCTGGATCTCTTCAAAAACTTAAATTATTAATTGCATTTAGCATAGATTCTGAGTTTATATTACTAGATGAACCAACAACAAATTTAGACTTTGATGGAAAAAAAATATATAGAAATCTATTTAGGGAAAATCATGAAAAGAAAGGAATAATAATTGCCTCCAATGATAATGAAGATATAATCAATGAAATAACTGAGATAATAAAAATTTAATTAATTATTATCGAATCAAGACTCCAAACTAAAGGGAGAATATAATAAACATAAAGTGAAACAATTATAATTGAGATTATATTTAATATAATTCCAGTTTTGACCATATCATTAATCTTAAGAAAACCTGAACCAAAAACAACTGCATTAGGAGGAGTTGCTACAGGTAACATAAATGCACAAGAAGCAGCAATTGTAGCTCCGACCATTATAATAAGAGGATGAATTCCAATAGAGATACTTACTGAAGCTAAAATTGGCAAAATCATAGACACTGTAGCTAAATTTGAAGTTATTTCAGTTAAAAAATTAACAATTAATACTACTGAGAAAAGAATAAGTATAATATTAAAATTATTTAATACTGTAATTTTTTCTCCAATCCAAAGAGCTAGTCCACTACCTATCATAGCAGCAGCTAATGATAATCCTCCTCCAAATAATAATACTATTCCCCATGGTATTTTTGAACTATCTTCCCATGAAATTATTTTCTCATTCTTCTTTTTTGAATTAAAAATAAACAAGAGTATTGCAAAAAAAATAGCAATTATTGTATCATCAATAAAAGGTATATAAAGGCTTATTTTACTTTTTAAAAGAAGAGAGAAAACAAAAGAAATAAAAATAATTAGGACAATTTTCTCTTCATATCTTATTTTACCCAAATTTTTCAGTTTCAATAAAACATCATTTTTATTAAAACTAATTTTTGATCCTAAATCAAAAGTAAAATTTATTAAATAAAACCAACAAGTAAATAAAAGAACTATTGATAATGGTAGCGCCATTATCAACCATAAATTAAAATCTAACTTATAATTAAAAAATTGTTCAAGATTTGAAACTAAAATTAAATTTGGAGGTGTTCCATATAATGTAGCGAAACCACCAATTGATGCAGAATATGCTATACCTAGCATTAATACTTTAGCAAAATTATTATCTTTTAAGTTTGAGGATGAAATTTGGGAAACTATTGCTATTCCTATAGGCAACATCATAATACTTGTTGAAGTATTAGAAAGAAACATAGATAGTAAAGCTGAAGATATCATAAAACCTAATACCATCGACTTCTTTTCAGTTCCTACTATATAAATAACTGATAATGCTATTCTTTTATGTAAATCCCATTTTTGCATTGCAATTGCAATAAAGAATCCTGCTAAATAAAAAAAAATGATTTTGTTACCAAAGGCATTAGCTGTTAGAGAGAGTTCATACCCTCCAGTAACTGGAAACAATACTAAAGGAAGTAGAGAAGTAACAGGTATTGGTATGGCTTCAGTAATCCACCATGATGCAATCCAAAGTACACTACAAAAAATAGAATGAGCTTCATTTGACATTCCATCAAATGGACCAATAAAAAAATAGAATATTACAAAGATAAAAGGTCCAAAAATGATCTTTAAACCATTTAACACAGTATCAAAAAAAATTATTGTTTTATAAAATCAAATATCCAATTACCTTCCTTAAGACCACCAACTACAGTAAAACTAGTTCTAAGAGTTGTTTGTGTAACAGAAATACTTATTACAACATTATCGTTTCTTAACACTTTACTCTTATCATTATTTTGAAATTGCCAAGAACCAGAATTTGGCCACACATCAGAATCTATAGAATTTGTTGTTGCATAATTACCACCACTTTTTGTTGCTCCTGAAATTGTAAGTGTCAAATCTTTAAACTCTGAAATAACATTACTATCTTTTACCGCTGAAGAAGCATCTTTTAGAACCCATGTACCATTTAATAAATTAGCTTGAATATCTAATGGATCATCAGGTTCTGGAGTTGGATCTACACTATTACATGCAGAAAATATTAAAAATAAAAAAGTGATATTTAAAAAGATATATTTCATAGTACAAATCTAATTTATAAAAGTTAAATAATATAATTTATAAAAAAAAGGTCATCATAAAATGATGACCTTCTTTTTAAGATAAAAATTTAACTAGAAAGTTAACTTTAAAGAAAAGTTTAAAGTTCTTCCATAACTTGGAAATCCTTCTTTTAAACTTGGAACAGCGCCAGTACTCTCAATTCCTCTTGCCCAATATATCTTATCTAGTATATTGTAACCTTGTACTTGAGCATAAGCACCAATATTACCAAGTTTGAATCTAGCACCAACCCTTAAGTCAAGCACTCCATAATTATCTAACTGGAATGGTTGTCTATTTGCTTGGTTTTTATCATCTCTATCAGTGATATCATAATCAGAATAAAGTTTAGCATTATAAAGATATTGACCACCAAAATCGATAGTATTATTTAGTTGATATCTACCAGTAAAACCAATCTGAGACTGAGGATGGTTTCCAACATATAAATTATTAGAATAAATATCAATGTTAATAATGTCAAGATCTCCATCACTTCTTATTTCTCCTTGAACATCATTAGCCCATCTAAATTCACCTAATGAAAGAATTCCACCAATATCAAGTCTAGGAATCAATCTAGTATTCCACTCTAACTCAACACCTTTATGTAAAGCATTTTGATTTCTAATAGCAGATCTTGTAGCAACACCACCAATAGTTACCCTTGGAGATAATAGTCCTTTGTCAACCCACTTAGTCATATAAGCATTTATTTTGGCTGCAAATTTTTGTGACTTAAAACCATATCCAAACTCCATTGATCTAGCCTTCTCATTTTCCAATGGATCAACAACTACGTTTTGGTAGTTAGTAAATACAAAGTTAAAGAAAGGAGCTCTTGAGAATGAACCAGCATTTAAATATATGTTACTTGCATCAGAAATATTAAAATTAAATCCTGCTTTAACATTATGACCAGTTATATTAACTTTTTCAGAAGTTGGATCTGAACCACCATTTTCAACACCTGCATAATTCATTCTATCAACTCTAACATACTGAGTTCTAGAAACTGAACCACCAGCAAAGGCAGAAACTTTATCGTTACTGTACTCAAGTTGACCATGAATACCTGCATATCTATGAATACCATCATTATCATAAGCAATTCTTTGATTTTCAGGAGTTTTATTAAAAAATAAAGACGTTGAGTTTTCATTGACATACTTTAGATGATCTCTAATTCCACCATCTCCATAAGATGACTTATCAGAATTTCTACTATAATCTACAGTATACTTATATAATTCAAGCCAGTGAGAACCTCCTAATAAATTTCTAACTTCTCTGAAATGTTCACCAGTATAAGTTCTTGCATCTAAACCTACAGTTAAAGATAGATTATCATTAAACTCATGTTCAAGGTTTGAAAGAATACCATACCATCTATGATTATTAACAGAATTTCTTAAAATCAAAGATGAACCCTTTGAAGCAGAAAGACCGTATGAACCAGAATTTCCTTGGTTTGCAACATTATCTGCTACAACAGCATCCCAGTTAATAAGACCATCTGAAGTTCTATCTTGATCACCATAGTATCTACCATAAGAACCTAAAGGACCTGAACCACCACCTTTACCATATGACGCATACACTGAAGTATTTAAAGAAGTATTCTCATTCATATTGTAATAATGGTTAAGAACTATATGAGGTTTATGATAATAATTATTTCTACCACTTAACTCTTCACCGTTTAAATAACCCCAATCTCTGTTGTATTTGTGACCATACTGATCAACTTCTGCAGGAGTTAAATACTGATCTCTTTGTCCATGTTTCTGTGGAGCACCGATAGCAGTTAAAACTAAGGAATTATTCTCATTAAACTCTTTAGTTATGGACATAAAATATGTATTAGCATTAACATATGATCCATCCACATATCCTTTTCCATCTGTTCTTGAAAATAAAAGGGATATAGCCCAATCATTATTCGTTCTACCAGTATTATATGAGATAGTTTCTTTAAACTGCCCATAATCTGAAACTTGTTGCATATAAGAACCGCCTTTCTTGGAATCAATTGACTTTGTGATAATGTTTATTGTACCACCAATTGAGCCAATAGCTAATTTAGAAGCACCTAAACCTCTAACAACTTGCATAGCTGAAGTTACATCTCCTAATCCATTCCAGTTTGACCAGTATACTCTACCATTTTCCATATCATTTACTGGAACACCATTAATCATAACGGTTATATTTTCTTGAGCAAACCCTCTAATATATACTCTTGAGTCACCGACACCTCCTCCTTCTTTAGTTGTATATACTCCTGGTATCATTTTTAATAATTCTGGGACTTCTTGAGTACCAGCATACTCTTCAACATAACGAGTTGATACATTAGTAAACGTAGTAGGAGTCTTTCTATCAATTCCATAATCTGCCGTTACTCTAACCTCATCAAGAGAGATGTTGAGAGAATTCAGTTCTATCTTTCCTAAGTCACCTGTGTTTGGTAATTCTAAATCTTCATAACCAATATAGGTTATTAAAACAGTAGAATTAGAAGCAGAAGATGCAGAGAAAGAAAAAGATCCATCCAAACCAGTGAATGTACCTTCAGTAGTTCCTTTAATCGATACATTAGCTCCAGTAAGAGGTTCATTAGTTGAACCATCAACAACTACCCCAGAAACTCGAGATTGTGAAAATGAAGCGAAAGAGATTAGAGAAACTACAAAAAATTGTAATAAAATTTTGTAATTGTTTTTCATAATTAAAGTAAAGTTATAAATCAAAGGTTCGAAATTAAAGTATAAACACTAATTTAGTTTTAAACCAATATTGTTAAAACGTATCTAAATCGTAATTTGTTTTAACAGACCAAACTTAAACAATTTTTATATAAATTTGG
>NTKI01000006.1 GCA_002457315.1 Rhodothermaeota bacterium MED-G19 | reverse complement strand
CCATATCTCCGTGTAACATCCAAGCATATCCATCTTTCTCCATTTCCACTCCAGGTTCAGTTCCTGCAAAATATGCAGTTACCCACTTAAAGAATTCAGCATCACCACAAGCAGGCATAGCCTCATGTGCGTCTACCCATCCATTTTCAGGGTCTGACATTCCTCTTGGATTTGCTGGTAGACATGTCCAGCCATTTGTTCCCTCTCTCAATAAGTTCCCTCCAGGTCCATCATATACTGTTGCTCCACCGGCAATAAACTCAGGAGCGGCTGTAGAATAGGCCCAAACCTGCCACTCAACACTTGTGTGTGGCCCATCAGGCTCCCCACTCATATTTGCCATATCCATTCCTGAATCAGCATTATTAGTAGGAGCACTACATCCTGCCATATAAAAAATAGCAGAAATCATAATTAAAAAGTTTTTCATATTTTGTTTTTAAAATTAATAATGAGACAATTTAATTAAATAAAAAAAAAGTATAAATATTAAGTTGATATAATTTTTTATCCAGAACACTCACCTTCAGTCCATGATAATATTCCAGCACTCTGCGCATAACATGAATTAGAGTAAGTTTTATCATTACACCCACAAACTGGTTCATAAACTTCAATACATACTCTGCCATCTAAAACATCAGATATACAAGGAGAGGTGTTGCTCTCTTCACAGCTGAAGAAAACAAAAGAAAAAAGAAATAATAGTAGTTTTTTCATATTTATTCAATTTTAAAATTAGTTACGTAATATCCAATCTCCTCATCCGCAATCATCTCGTCCATATCAAAATAAATATCTATAGGGTAGCCAAGTGATTGATCAAACTTTATAGTATAAAAGAACGGATTATCATTCAGCTTCTCCGCTATAATTTCAAATATTTCATCAAAGGATTTAACATTCCAATAAATATTTTTTAAATCATCTTCAGTCACTGATTTGCCGTTTACTTTTTTTATTTTATTATTTACAACTTTTATATCGTTGGGTTCTGTATCTATACAGTAACAGGACACAGTAAGAGTATATGAATAAGAATTAATTTTTGAATCACTCCACTTTTTTATAGCAGTTGATAACTCCATTTCTATTGGACTGGGTGTTATAGAGTCTTCAGGCGAACAAGCTAGAGTAAAGAATAAAACTAATATTTTGAATAAATATTTCATCGTTTCTATTGCGAATATATAATATATAACGAAGAATTAAAATAGTTATTTTACAAGTGAAACTCCTGTCATTTCAAGCGGAGGTGGAATATTCATTAAATCTAAAATAGTAGGGGCTATATCACCAAGTTTACCATCTTGAAGTTTGAAGTTTCTGTTTTCTGAAATTAAAATAAAAGGCACTAAGTTGGTTGTGTGATAAGTGTGAGGTGATCCATCAGCATTAATCATTATCTCAGCATTACCATGGTCTGCTGTAATAAGTATTGTATAACCCATTTTCTTGGCTGAATCAACTATTTTAGAGACTTCTATATCAACTACTTCGCATGCCTTTACCGCAGCATTAAAATCTCCAGTATGACCAACCATATCCGGGTTTGCAAAATTTAAACAAGCAAAATCAAAAGATTCTTTTTCTATTTCTCTAATAAAATTTAAAGACAATTCTTTAGCACTCATCTCAGGCTGAAGATCGTATGTAGCTACATTAGGAGATTTGCATAATATTCGACGCTCTAAATTAAACTCTTTCTCTCTTCCTCCTGAAAAGAAAAAAGTTACGTGAGGGTATTTTTCTGTCTCAGCAATTCTAAGTTGTTTTTTTGAGTTATTAGACAAAACCTCCCCTAGTGTGTTTTTAATATTTTCCTTATTAAACAGAACATGAATATTGTTAAATTCCTTTTTATAATTAGTCATTGTTAAATATCTCAAATTCAGTTTATTCATATTGAATTTTACGTTGTCTTTTTGAGTCAAAACTTTTGATATCTGCCTCATCCTATCTGACCTGTAATTAAAAGAAAATAACACATCATCTTCACTTATTAATGCTTGTGGTTTACCTTCTCTATTAAGACACACAATAGGCTTAATAAATTCGTCAGTAACCCCTTTAGAATATGAGTCTTTAATTGATGACAGTACATTATCTGACATCACACCATTTCCATTAACCATTGCATCATAAGATAGTTTTATCCTTTCCCACCTGTTATCCCTATCCATAGAATAATATCTTCCAGATAAAGAAGCTAATGATATGTTAGAGTTTTTTATAAATCTTAACAATTCTGATATATCATTATAACTCTCATTTGGGCTACAATCTCTGCCATCAGTAAAAAGGTGCAAATAAATATTTTTAATTTCAGATTTTTTTAAATATTCAAGAATGTGATATAAGTGATTAGAATGAGAATGGACACCACCCTTAGAAAAAAGACCCATTATATGAAAAGATTTATCTTTACTTTTAGAGTAATTAACTGCATCAACAAAGTGCGATTTGTTTTTTATTCCTTTGTTCTCAAGAGCTTTATTAAGCTTTATTAGATCTTGATCTACAACTCTACCTGCTCCAATATTCATATGTCCCACTTCTGAATTGCCCATCTGACCTTTTGGGAGACCAACATCATTTTCAGATGCAGTGAGCTTAGAGTTTGGATAATTTTTTAAAATTTGATCGTAAAATGGAGTTTTAGCTTTATGGACTGCTGATACTTTAGAGGAATCACCAATGCCCCACCCGTCCATAATTACAAGGATTACCTTTCTAGTCATATTTGTAAAAATAATTATTGAATTTTAGGTATTTGTATTATTTTTCAAAAGATTTACGAGTATGGCTAAAGTCTTTGTCTTTATATTAATAATAATTTTTGCTGGGCAAGACCCTCTTGACAACCTAATATTAAGTTTAGAAATCAAAAATGGAGAAGAAATTTCAAAATATTTTAACTCTGAAAGTGAGATAATAATTAATAATGAAATACATAAAGGAAATAAATATCAACAGTCAAAAACTTTAGACAATTTCTATAATGATAATAACATAAATAAATTTAATATAATTCATAGGGGGGATTCAGAAAATAATATAATTTATATCCTTGCTGAGTATTCCTCGAATAGCGATCTTTACAAGATTTTATTAATATTAAAGAACAAAAACAACAGCTATATAATTGAAAAATTTAAAATAGATTCAACATCATGATAATAAGAACAAAAAAATTTCAGATGAATAAAAGTGCCTATATAAAAAAAGGATTTTTCAATCTTATTTTAGAACAATGGTGGGTACTATTAATTTACTTTGCAATTTGTTCAATGAACTTCATTATACCTTCAATGTGGTGGATAATAGGAGGCTCAATAGCCCTGTTCTTATATTTAATTTTCTGGCTCATACAGTTCTTTGGTGTCACTCAAGTTGAACAAAGCAGCTACATGTTTGATAAATTATCATATGAGATCTCTAGTGGTCAGATAATGATGAAAATAAATAATAAACAAGGAATGCCAATAAAATGGGATACTATCAAAAAAGTTAAAATCCAGAAGGATGGTTTTCTTTTTAAATTAAATATTGTACAATTTATAATATTTCCTTTCAGGGTATTTAATAATGAAAATGAGATTAGATTCCTAAAAAGTATATTAAATAGAAAAGGGTATGTCAGATGATCATTCTTTAGATCATGCTTTACAAATTGGAATGAAGTATTGTAGTTATAGAGAAAGATCTACAAAAGAAGTCAAAGATAAACTTTCAAAAAAAGAATTTAACTACAGCATCATTAAAGATGTAATAAACAAGCTTCAAAAATTAGGGTTTTTAGATAATATTAGATTTTCAAAATCTTTCTCAAGAGGGAAAAATAATAACAACAGATGGGGGAAAAACAGAATAAAATATCAACTCAAATCAAAAGGTTTGACAGATAATGAAATTGAAGTAGGAATTAATAGTATAGAAGATAAGAATTACTTAAATATTCTTAAAAAGAATATTGAGCTTTATAATAAGAAGTTAAAAAAACCAGATAGGAATAAACTTATTTCTCACCTTGTTTACAAAGGTTATGAGGTGGATATCATTTTAAAAACTATCTAGAAGCAGACCTTATTAAATAAATATAATTAGAAAACATCCTTAGCAACATACCTAAAACAAAAAGTATTAAGATGTCATTTAAGTTTTGAGGTAAAAAATTCCAAAGAATTAACAAGGAAAATAAAACAGCAGAATTAATTATAATATACCATCTAGTTAAGGTTGATTTAAAATTTAAAATAAGTAAAAAAGAAAAAATTAAATTAAAAGGTAATGCCCAAATTAGGTTATAATTAAAAGAGGATAGGTGATCAGTAAAAAACCATAAATAAATTAGTAAAGTACCAACTGCCCCAGATGTAAGAAATACTGTAAAGTCAAAATAAATATATAGGAGACTATATTTAATTTGTCTAAAAGATAAAAAAATACATATTATCAAAAACAATAAAAATATATACTTAGGTTGAAAAATATTTTTATTTATTACTGGAGAATTTGAATTGATAATATTTGTTTTTGATATGAGGTTAATATTACCATCAAGAAATGAGTCTTCAAGATTATTAAATAAATACTCTGGCAGAAACATCTCTTCGGAGTAGCTAGCTTTCTTATCAATTTCTAAACCTAAACAAATATCAATACCTAGATCGCCCCACTTATTGTTTTGAAGATATTTATCCATTAAAGCTCTAATAGATACATTATCGTTAGAATCTTTAAAAGTAATTCTCTCACCATAGACTGTAATTAAAATATCTCTAATTTTAGTTGCGCAGTTGTTGTAAACATAATTATATAAATAGGTTCTGTTTTCTGGCTTAATATTTTGTTCTAAATAATTATATAATATTATTTTTTCAGAGTCATTTAAGTTAAGAACTTGTTCCTTAATATATCTTTTTTGATTAATATAAAAACTCTCTACCGTCTGATAATTATACTTTCCTACCATGTATAATAGTCTGCCATTTAAAAAGTTTAAATAAAAATTTGGTTGATCAAAGTCAAAAATTCCGTAATTATAAAATAAATCTATGTTATTTATTTTATCTCTATACCGTATTCCACTATGACCAAAGGCACTATATAACTCATCTTCATACGGCCCAATTGTAATAACAGAAAATTCAACGTTTTCGTTTCCTTTTGCAATAAAAGAGCACCATATCATTAAACTAAAAATTATGAAGATAAATTTATTTTCCATCTATAATAACTACAATTTCACCTTTAATTTTTTTATCATCTAGTTGAGATATTATCTCTGCTATTGTTCCCCGTAAATTTTCCTGAAATACTTTTGAAATTTCTCTTGATATTGATACCCTTCTTCCTTCACCAAGTATTTCTTTGAGTTCCCTCAATAACCTTAACAGTCTTTTTGGAGATTCATATACTACAATTGATCTTGTTTCTTCTTCTATATTTTTTAATCTCTTACTTCTTCCTTTTTTTGATGGCAAAAAACCTTCAAACACAAATCTTTCAGAAGATAAACCCGAGTTAACTAAAGCTGGGATGAGAGCAGTTGGTCCAGGCAGACAATTGATTTCAATTCCGTTTTTTATAGATTCTCTAACTATTAAAAATCCAGGATCTGATATAGAGGGAGTTCCCGCATCTGATATTAATGAAATTTGTTTGCCTGATAAAATCTGATTAATATGCTTCCCAACTGTTTTGTGTTCATTAAAAGAATGGAAAGAAACTAAAGGAACATCTATATTATATTTTAAAAGTAATTTTTTGGAGACTCGGGTATCTTCACACAGAATATAATCAGAATTTTTTAAGGTTTCAATTGCTCTGAAAGTTATATCATCAAGATTACCAATTGGAGTTGGGACAATATTTAATATTATGTTATTATTCATATAATTTTATCTATCTCCTTTGCTAGATTATAATCTTTTTGAGTAATCTTATCACCAAGATCATGAGTACATAAATCAATGATTACTTTATTATAAACATTATAAATCTCTGGGTGGTGATTATTTTTCTCAGAAACGATTGAAACCTTGGTTATGAATGCGGCTGCTTCAATAAAATTTTTAAATTTAAATTCTTTTCGAAGTTTATTATTTAATTCTTCCCACATAATTATAACGAAATAACGCCATCAATTTTAGAGGCATTTTCATAAATATAAAGTATTTCGGAAGAATTTTTTACAAAATGAGTTAATGTAACTGATGTATACTTACCATTTTTAGAAGTTTTCTCGTGTATTTTAGCCTCAGGGATCAAGTTGAAAATTTTATCCTTAAACTCCGTTTTAATTATAAATTTAAAATTGTAATCACAAGGAAAACTATACTCTTCATCGAGTGATTTTTTAAAACTATCTGAATTTAACATTGATTAAAAGAACTTATATCTGAAATCCTCAATATTAGAAAACTTCTTAATTGCCTGATCTATCTTTAAAGAAGAAGTAAACTTATTAGCCTGTAAAAGTGATATGCCATAGTCTGTATAATTACTTAAAGAATCAGCCATATTTTTTTCATTAAGCTTGAGAACAATAACTCCATCATCAATCTTAATAGGTTTAGTTAATTCGTTCTCCTGCATAGAAAAAGCCACTCCAATGGCTTCTGGTGCAAACCCGACATTTTGAATAGAATTAGTATTAAAATCCAAATTTGGAGTTTCATAAATTTCACCATATTCTAAACTTGATTTTATATCTTCAAGAGAAGAATATTCTTTCATAAGATCAGACACATATTCATATTTCTTATCATTAATAATACTTTTTCTAATTGAGTTTTCTACATCAGAGATGTCTTTTGTGCCCTCTTTTTTAATTTCTGATAAGTGAGCCACAATATAGCCATCATCTAGCTCTATTACATCAGATATATCATCACTGCCTCTTGAATCATCATATGACCAGAGGATAACACTCCTTGCATTATCAATATCAGATAAATTTGGAGCATTTTTATCTAGTTCCAATTCTGTTATTATGTTATATCCGTTTTCATTCGAAAAATCCTTAAAAGAAGCGTTTGATGACATTGCATCAATTTTAAACATTTCAGCATCTCTATAGATATTATTTCTTGTATTATCACTTGGTATAATTTCTTTTAAAATTGTTGTTACCAAATATGATTTTTTAGTTTTAGGCTGAGTTACATATATAATATGAAAGCCAAATTCTGATTCTATAACTCTGGGTATTAATCCTGCCCTAGTCCTAGCAAAAACTGCATCTTCGAATGGTTCTACCATTCTACCCTCACTAAACCAACCTAGATCTCCTCCGTTAGATGCTGATCCGTCCTGACTGTAAGTTCTTGCGGTTTCATCAAAATCACTTCCGTTACTAATAAGAGATAATATTCTTGAAGCCTCAGACCTCACAGAGTTTTTATCTTGATCATTAAATCTTAATAAAATATGTTTTGCTCTAGCTTTAAATTCTTGATCATCAGATATACCAGATAGTTTGTAAACAACAATACCACCATCCTTAAATTGATAGTCAGAGACATATCCTTCGTCTTTGCCAACTAATTCATCTGGAAGTTCATCAGCGTTAAATCTCATGTATGGATTAAACCCATCTGAATTCAAGAGGGCAAAAGTTGAATCGTTTATTTGACCAGACTTTAAGCTTGATATAATTTCGGTAATTTCGTTTCTATAAAAACTAGAATCATCTTGAGAAGGTTCTAACGGAAAGTAAAGATAATTTATTGATCTAGACTCTTCTTGTTTATAGTCATCTCTATTCTTACTAAGAAACCTTTTCATCTCATTATTAGATACATCAAACAATGAGTCTGGAATCTTATAATATGGAACAAAATAGTAAGATAAGTTTACAGTATTGGATAACTTAAAATATTCAGATTTAGATTGTAGAGTATTAACGTTAGTTGTTAAACTAAGTAGATTATCGTATTTGGTACGAAGTCTCATTGGCTTTAAATTTGACTCAAATGAAAACCAAGCTTGTTGCTGATTAACTGGTTGATTTGATAAGTTCTGTAAATACCCAATGACATTATCAATATTGAAAACACCAGTATTTGGATCTGTAAAAGCTTCTAGGATTAAAGGATGAATATTATCACCTTGAACCATATCAACAGACTCTCTGTCAGAAACAGATAAACCTAGCTTGTTGTATTCTTCTACATAGGAGATGTCATTAATTAATTTTTCCCAGGCTTGATCTCTTATACCAGATAATTCCTGATTACTAGGAGATCTTCCGTTATTTAATGAGAAGTTATATGATAACTGTTCAAAAATTGCATTGAACTGGATCATATCAATATCTTCACCATTGATTTCTCCTACAATATTTTGATTTTGATTACCTATTGAGCTATTAGGTCCTAAGATATCGCCCAATACAAATGCAGCAATGGAAAAGCCTACAACTACAACTAGGAATTTTCCCATCTTATCTCTTAAAGTGCTAATTATTGCCATAATATATATTTGGAAGCCAAAATTAAATTTTTATAACTAATTATTTACATTCTTTCTAAAAAAAACACTATTTATACTGTTATTATTTTTTGTAAGAATTTTAATCGTAAAACCATTATATTTTAAAATTTCATTTTTTTTAGGAATATTTTTATTTGAGTTTAATATAAAACCACCTAAAGTATCATAATCACCTGTAGGAATATTTAATCCAAATTTTGAATTTAGATAGTCAATTTCCAGTCTAGCACTAAAATTAAAAGAGTTTTTATCTACTTTATCTTGTAAATAAACTTTCTCATCAAACTCATCAATTATTTCACCAAAAATTTCTTCTATGATATCTTCCAAGGTAATTATTCCCGACGTGCCTCCATATTCATCTATAACAATTGCTATATTAATTTGTTCTGAAATAAATTTAAAAAGAAGATCATTTGCAAGGTTTGTTTCATTCACAAAATTAATAGGTCTAATTATATCATTTATATTCTTGGGATTATTAAATAAAGATAAGCCATGACAGTACCCAATTACGTTATCAACAGAGGATTCGTAAACAATTATTTTAGAGTGACCAGATTTCTCTATAACTTTATTAAGATTATTAATAGAATCAGAAATATCTATTGCTATAATTTCAGTTCGAGGTATCATGAAATCTCTCACTTTAACAGTTTTTAAGTTAAGAGCGTTATTAAAAAACTCAGTTACTTTATTAGACTGAGCTCTAGTGTCAGATACTACAATTTTTTTTACATAATCATTAAGATCAGTTAATTTAAAAACTGGTTTTTCATCTGAATATTCTTGATTCAGAATATCTCTTATAAAAAACTTAGATATAATAATTACAATTTTAACAACAGGATAAAATATAAAATAAATAGTAAAAAGAGGTATTGAAAACGTAACAAGAAGTCGGTCCGGGTTTATTAAAAATATACTTTTTGGAATGTATTCAGCCGTAATTAATACTAAAAGCGTAGAAACCAAAGTTTGTAATAGTAAAACTGATAAATCGTTATTTATTATTTGTGGTAAATTATTAATCAGAACAGGTTCAAGAAATTGAGCCATTACTATGCCGTATATTACTAAAGAAAGGTTGTTACCTATAAGAAGAGTTGCAATAATCTCAGATGTGTTCTTATTAAGAATTCCATAAATCTTACCTAAAAAACTTTTAGAGTTTGATTTTATCTCAAAATTCAATTTATTTCTAGATATAAATGCAATTTCTAAACCAGAGAATAAACCAGAGAAGAACAGACAAATACCTATTAAAATAATTTGGGTTTGAGTATCATCCATAAATTATTTTAATTTATAAAAAAAAAAAAAACAAATGAAAGCATATAAAATTCATATGAGTTAAATACTCCATACATAAAACTTTGATATAATGCATAAATAAGAAAAACAAATGAAAGTATAAGAACTAAAAATTTAATTTTCATCTATTTCAATTATCCCGGATGGTTTAAGTATTTCATAATTTGAAAAATCTTGATTTGAGACCATACCCTCGCCTTTATGAACTTCATTACCTGTTCTAATAGTGACAAATTTTTCAGAAATAAATTTCTCATCATTAGGATACCAAAATAACTCCTCAGTTCTTAACTCATCATTAGTTTCTAAATTATATAAAATAACATTCCCAGTTGCCTTGAAGTAATTTTCATCCTCATATTTAATCACATGATTTGCTTGAAAAGTAGCAGATATAGATTCTGGGTTTTGATTGGAAAATATATCCATATTTAATCCATCAGGATATTTTTCCTCTCCTGATCCGAAAACCTGATATAGCTTTGCCTTAAGTTTAAACTTAACTTTAGCAGAATCTGAAAAAAAAGTATTCAAATCTTTTATTTCAATTATTGGGCCATCATATGTTTCATCAATCTTCTGAAAATTGTTTTGTGAACAAGAAACAAACAAGAAGACAACTAGGAGTCGAGACATTAATTTTCTTCACCTTTCTCAAGCAACTCTCTTAGGTCCTTTACAATTTGCCTGATTTCATTTTGATCTTTCATCAACTCAACTATATAATATTTTAATTCAGATAATCCAGCTGAATTATCTAAATTTCCATCAGGAGCAGATTGTAGTTTTTCTAAAACTTCTGGAGCAAGTGAAGTACTTTTATCTGATGATAGATTAGCAATCTCTTTTTTAATTTCATCTAAATCACTTTGCACTGAGCTGTTATCAATTTTTTCTGCAAGTTCTTGATAGGTCTCAACTATCTCCTCAAGATAATTTGCATCAATTGATGATGTGCTTGAATTACTTTTTTCCATTGCCTTAGACAAATCTTTTAATTCTTTAGAAAGATTATTGTCAGACTTTCCAGAACCCTTTTTATTAGCATTCAAAATCTCTTTTGCTAGCTCTTTAATTTCATCAATTTCTTTTGAAGTAAAGAGTTTAAATTCATCTAAGTCTTTTTTTGTCTCGATTTTAAATGTGTTTAGTTCAGAACGAGTATCTACAAGTGCTGTATTTGCCAATAACTGCAAGGAAAAATTACGTAAATCACTCATATCTTCTTTTAAATCTCCTATATAATAAATAAGACTGTCTGCATTGAGAGTTTCAGAAACTTCATTCTCTCTATTTTGAAGATTAACATTTGCAAGAGTCACTTGTCTTAGCAGCTCAGTAGCAATATCAAGATTTTTCTTTAGTTCTTTGACTTGATCAGAATCATCAACATTAACAACTGTACTGTTATTAGTTAAACTTTTTTCTTCTATTAATGTTGATATTTTATCTAGAAACTCTTCATTATTTAATGGATTTCCTTCATCAGTTAATTGAGAGGAAATTTGTTCAGACAAAGTAGAAAGATCACTCTGAAGCTCAGAAAACTGACTAGAAACTTTTGAGATGTCTCTGCCCAAGGATTGTAATTCTTCGTCATATATATTTGTGTTGTCTTGTAATTCAGCTACGAAATCAACATTAGATGCTAAAATACCTCTCTCATCAGATGAGAATGCTTTTGAGACTGAACTTAGTGCCCCTACCATTATAGATAAAATAATACAAACTATAGATACCTGAAAAGAAAAATGAGCAAAGTTTTTATTTTTTTCTTTAAATATAAAAAACCAATATCCAATAGATAGAAGTCCAAAAAATACGAGCCCAAAAACTATATTAAATATATAGTTAGAATAAAGGGGTATTAAAAAATCCTGGATTACAAAAGCAATACCAGCATTAAGTGCTAAGTTTTTTCCAAAAAGTCTGAGTACCGGAACACTTTCTATAAACTCAGGTATATTAAAGCTTTTCATTATCTCTTATTTAAAGTTACTGTTTCATTAATCCAACAGCCTGTATTCATGGACTCACCTATCTCCATGTTCTCATTAAATATTTCTTCCATAGACGGAAATTGTTCTTTTGCCTGATTAGCTTGAGATATTAATCCTCCATTTTTAAAAATATTATAAGCTGCTATAAAAACTAATCTATCTTCTACTCTGCTCTTACCTTCTCTACAATCATCATAAGAACCCATATATAAATTTCCAATTAACTTATACGCATCCGAATTTTTAGAATTTAAAGAAATGGATCTTCTAGCGTTATTTCTTGATTTATTTTTATTTCCAATAACAGCATACAGCTGGGCTTTGTTTAAATAGATTTCAGATTTTTGAACATTATCATCTGAAGAATCAATAGCTCCATCATAGTATTCTAAAGCGGACTCGTAATTTTTATTAGCTTGTTCTCTCCCCGCTATGAATTTTGCTATAGCAAAATCTTTTTCGTTCGTGAACATTATCTTTGCTGCTTCTAAAGCAATTTCGGATGAAGTGCACTTACCAGTAATACTTAATTGAAAAATCTTTTTAGCCAATTTTACTATCTCATCTGAATATGTAATATCAACTGGAGTTAATGTCTCATAATCAGTCTGAACAATCTCATCTGCTGGAGCTGCGGTTAACTCTAATAATTTAGGTCCTAGAGTGTTCTCAACAAAATTACAATCTACAGTTATTGTTGCAGTTAAAAGTTTATCTACATTGTCTTGATATTTTCTTAGCCTTACCTCATTCTTTGGTTCATTAATAATTTTGAATTCAATAGTTTTTGAAATATTATCATATATGTTTAATACTTCATCATCACTTATAGTTTTTGATGTAAGTTTATGCTTTCTAACAATATCCATAAAAGCTACTATATTACTGTTTCCTATTTTATTGCCATTAAGAGAGTATGCGTCATTAAACATATTATATAACAACTCATACTTGGTCTTATCAGACCTATAGAAGGTGTAGGCGAATGTTACCTTTCTATTTTTAACGTAAGCTTCTCTTCCAAAATTTTTATGTCTTGCATCGAACAAACTCAGAGATTTTTCAATTAATTCATTTTTTCTAATAGGGTCATCTTCTTTATCAATGAGACACCTATAAATTTTAATGCCATTTTGATATATTGAAACATGAAGATTTGGTACATTATCAATCAGCCAGCCGAGATGTTCAACTGCTGCCTCACAATTTTGTTGTTTTAGGTAGTCTGTATATAATACATTTTTTTCTTCAGCTTCAGATTTATTTTCAGGCCAGTTCCAACCTGGTTGTGCAAGTAAAAAAAAGCTATTAAAAAATAAAATTATTGTGACAATTAAATTTTTCATAATATTAAAATTAATCAAATTTTCTTTTAATAAACCAAATATTATTTATAGAACTCCCAATAATGAACTTTAGATAGTTTTCTTTGATAGATAATTTATCAACATTACCTCTTTTACCTACTTCTAAACCTAAATTTATCCTTGAAATAGTACCGATTGGTATTGCCAATCCGAAGGTAAAAGCTGTGGTATATAATTCTTCAGAATTAATTAAAAAAGGTGATTTTTTAAATAACAAACCCCCTCTGTATGTTACTCGTTTAAAAAAACTATTTACATTTTCAGCATCAGGAATAATCTCAATTCCTGTAGATACTTGAAATTCTGTTTTGTATAATTTGGATGAATTGTCACCATACCCACTACTACTATTCCATGATCTGGATCTATATTCTATGCCAACAGATAGTTTATCGATAATCTCATATGATACGCCAATACCAAAATTTCTAGGGATATTAAACTTAGACATCTCGTTATTATAAATTGTGTCTATTACAAGAACAGAAAGAGAATTTGGGATTTTTCTTTCAAGCTGTGAAAACCTAGTCGCATCAAGAGAAGAGTTGAGGTCATAAATTAACCCAATTTTTATAAAATTATCTTCCTTGAACTCATTCTTATAAAATAAACCAGTAGATAATGATAGATCTTTGAATGACGACCTCTCGAATAAATTAGAGTAAAATTGTGGTTCGTTTGATATACTTGAAGAAATATTACTAGTTATCTTTCCAAAAATATAAGAGCCCTTTATTCCAAATGAAAAATCATTTCCAAGTTTGAATCCATTAGAAAAATACACCTCCGTTAGTCCGCCAGAACCATCATAATTATAATCAACTAGTGCTGAAGTAGGGTCACCATTTAAATCAACCACCTGATCCTGTGAAAAAAGTTTATAATTAGTACTACTATATGGGTTGAATCCAATAGATGTAACCCATTTTCCTCCTTTTAAAACTGGAATACCAAAACCTATATAATTTATATTTCCATTTCCTGTTATATCTTTTGTTGAACTATTGACAATTTGTCTTACATCAGATGCAATGCCCATTTCAAATGTTGTGAATCTATTATATACCAGGGCAGCAGGATTTTGATTATTTAAGTGCCAATAAGATCCGTTGCTGATTCCGACGCCTCCCATCCCTAAATTATTAGCAAAAGAATTATCTGATATCTCTCCAATTGGATTTACTGAACTAAATGGAGTAGTGTCTTGAGCAAGTGATAATTTAGTTAGAAAAAAAAAGTATATTAGAAATATATTAACGTGAAGCCTATGCATCCTTTTTTTTGTTATTTATTTGAAATGCAAAGATGCATTCTTTAGTTCATAAATAAAAAATAAAATTTTACCATGAATAATAAAACATATAGTGTTATTGGTTTAATGTCAGGCACTTCCTGTGATGGTATAGATTTGGCACACTGTCATTTCCTAAAAGAGAAAAATGAATGGAGATATAAGATGATTAATGCAGAAAGTATCAGTTACTCCAAGAAATTAAGAGATAAACTAATATCCTGTGGAAAAACAAGTTCATTAAACTTGAAAAAACTTGATAATGAGTTAGGAGAATTTTTTTCAGAAAGCTTAGTGAAGTTTATAAAAAAAAACAAAATATCTGTTGATTTGATTTCATCTCATGGACATACTGTTTTTCATGATATCCAACTACAATTAACCCATCAAATAGGAAATCCATTAATTATATATATAAATAATAAAGTGCCAACGGTTCATAATTTCAGAGAGCTGGATGTATTACATGATGGTCAAGGAGCTCCCTTAGTCCCCTATGGAGAGAGAAAACTCTTTAAGGATTATGATTATTGTATTAATATTGGTGGAATCACTAATATATCTTCTCTTGAGAACAACAAATTTTATGGTTATGATATTTGTCCAGCAAATATTATACTAAATAAATACGCAAGAGAACTAGGCTATGATTTTGATTTGGACGGCAAATTATCAATGAGAGGTAAATTCAAAGAAAAGCTCTTTAAAAAATTAAACAACTTAAAATATTATGTAAAAAGTTACCCAAAAAGTCTAGATCTTTTATACATAGAAAAAAACTATGATCCTCTTTTTAAAAATTATGAACCAAAAGATGTATTGAAAACTTATATAAAACATATGGCATATCAAATAAGTAGTGCTATAAGTAAAAAGAAATCAAAAATTTTATTGACAGGAGGAGGGGTTTTTAATAATCAAATCTTAAAAAATTTACATAAATTCAATAAACTTGATTCAAATTTTATTGTTCCAAATAAAAAAATAATTATTTTTAAAGAGGCAATAATTTTTGGATTCCTTGGGCTGCTAAGGTTTCTAAATAAAAAAAATGTTGATAAATCAGTAACTGGTTCTAAAAATTCAACATCATCAGGCCTAATTGTTGATAATATAATTTTATAAAGATGTACGAGTTAATGATTATAGTCTTTGTGGTAGGTTATGCATTCATAACCATAGAGCATACAATAAAAGTAGATAAAGCTGCTATTGCTTTAATTACTGGTGTATTATGTTGGACAATTTTTGTTTTTGGAAAAGAAAAAATTGTAGACTTAAATAAAGTTAAAGACTATGCCGCAACGGAATTCAGTAATATTTATCCTGATGAAATTATTAAAACATCAGAAAAAGTTGATAAAAGTAAAATAGAAATAATTCAACATTATGTAACTGAAGTTCAACTATTTGAAATTTTGACTGAGATATCTAGTATTCTATTTTTTCTTATGGGAGCTATGACTATAGTTGAAATAATTGACCTTCATGGAGGTTTTAGAGTAGTTACAGATAGAATTAAAACAACCAGTAAGCTAAAACTATTCTGGATACTTGGAATCATTTCGTTTTTCTTCTCAGCCTTATTAGATAACCTAACCACCTCAATAATTATGGTTTCGCTGACAAGGAAATTTATTGTTGATAAAAATGATAGGTGGTTCTTTCTTGGGATGATAATAATAGCAGCTAATGCAGGAGGAGCATGGTCACCTATTGGTGATGTAACCACCACTATGCTTTGGATTGGAAAACAAATTACCACCTATGAAGTAGTAACAAAACTACTTATTCCAAGTATGGTATGTCTGATAGTACCTTTGATAATTATGTCGCCAAAAGTAAAGGGTAAATTTGAAAGACCTGATAAAGATTTTATGGTTACCTCTCACCACACATCTAAAAGACAAAGAAATATTGTATTTTTCAGTGGTGTTAGCTGCTTATTATTTGTCCCAATATTTAAGTCTATAACTCATTTTCCACCTTTCATGGGGATGATGTTAAGTTTAGGGTTTCTTTGGTTATTAACAGATCTCCTGCACAGAAAAGATGATAAAGAAGATAGAGAACACTTTTCAGCATACCATGCATTAGAAAAAATGGATGTTCCTACATTATTATTTTTCTTAGGAATATTATTAGCAGTAGGTAGTTTACAAGCTGCAGGCCAATTAAATCAAATGGCTGTTTTTCTAGATAATAATATTGGCACTGACACATCTAATGGCGTTTATTCAATTGGTCTAATTATAGGACTTTTATCTGCAATAATAGACAATGTTCCATTAGTTGCTGCTGCTATCGGAATGTATCCATTAGAGATGACGGGTTTCTTCCAAGAAGATGGTTTGTTTTGGCAGTTTTTAGCTTATTGTGCTGGAACGGGAGGTAGTGCATTAATAATTGGGTCAGCTGCTGGGGTTGCAATAATGGGTCTAGAAAAAATACCTTTTTTCTGGTATATGAAAAAAATATCATTATATGCTGTGATTGGTTATATATGTGGTGCAGCTACATATATATTGCAGACTATGATTTTATATTCTTAATAGAAGTCTAGCATACTCAAGAGTGTATTAGCAGATTCTATTCCCTTGTTACCGTGTTTACCTCCGCATCTATCAAGTGCCTGGTTAATAGAGTTTGTAGTTAAAACTCCAAAAATTACTGGCTTATTATACTTTATAGATACATTGACCAATCCGTTAGCAACTGCATTAGATATATATTTATCATGATCAGTTTCTCCCTTTACAATACAACCCAAAGCTATAACTCCATCTATATCATGATTAGATAAAATAATATTCGCAGCATGAACTAATTCCATACTTCCTGGCACATCTTTTTGTATTAAGTTTTTAGAACTAATACCCTGATCTTTAAGTTGAGTTATACAAGATGAAAGTAAAATATCAGTAATATTGGTATTCCATAACGATCTTACTATACCAATTTTAAAACCACTAAAATCTTTATTATGAAAGTTGATATTTACATTTGAATCAAAACTCATAGTAATAAACCTTCAATCCTATTTTTATTCTTTAGAGCCAATTGATATTCAGGGGAATCCTTATAGTCTTCTATTACTGTTTTATATGACTCTAACGCTGACTCTAAATTATTAACCTCCTCATGGACCAATGCTAGTTTCAGTAAATAACTTGGTGTAAAATATTCGTTTGGAGATTCATTAGAAGCTTTCTCAAAATAAGATATAGCGTTTTCGAAATCTAAAATTTCTACATATGCATCGCCTATAAGTGAATAAGCTCTAGCTTGAATTAGTAGGTCTGATGAAGAAAAATCTTTTAAATACTTTATAGCGTTTTCGTAATTTCCAAGTTTTAAATATGATGATCCTGCATAAAATTTTGATAAATTAGCAGCATCTGACAACCCATATTCATCAATAATCTCTAGAAACCCATAATTATTTCCATCACCATTTAATGCCTGAACTAAACTATCTTTTTCATAATAATATACTGCCTGAAACATTTCTTCTTGAGCGGTTATATTCTGAGTTCTCTTAAGATATGAAAAAACTGAAAATGAAAGTAAAATAATTGCAACAACACCAATAACAGAAAAAATCTTATTTTTATTTTCATTTATAAATTTTTCTGACCTGCTCAATGTCTCATTGAGAGCTTCAGTATTTTCAATTGGAAGTACTTCTTTATTCTCTTTTTTAGGCTTTCTTATTTTTACCATAATATTATTATTCTCTTAAAAATGGATAATCTTTTTGAACATAAATGTCATTGTAAGCTTCTTCTGGAGAAGGATAATCTGAGTTCTCAGAGAACTCTACTGACTTCTTAACTTGATCTTTAATATTTTTATCTATTGCATCTAACTCATCAAGTTTTAATATCTTTTTTGATAAAATCATTTTTTTTACTTGTTCTATAGGATCTTTCTCTTTATAACTCTGTAATTCTTCTTTAGATCTATATTTAGCAGGATCAGACATTGAGTGTCCTTTATATCGATACGTTCTAAATTCTAAAAGTGAGGGTCCCTCACCATTTCTTGCTCTGAAAGCTGCTTTAGCTACAGATCTGTGAACTTTAATTACATTCATTGCATCAACAGGTTCAGATGGTATGTCATATGACAACCCGGTCTTATAAAGCTCAGTTACATTCGAGGTCCGATCTACAGATGTTCCCATTGCATAGCCATTATTTTCAATAATAAAAATAACAGGAAGTTTTAAAAACATAGATATATTAACTGCCTCATGAAAAGCTCCTATTCTTAGAGCTCCATCACCCAAATATGTTAGACATACATTTCCTGTATTATTATATTTCTCTGAAAAAGCAATTCCAGCTCCCATAGGAATTTGATTTCCAACAATACCATGGCCACCATAAAAATGTTTCTCTTTATCAAACATGTGCATAGATCCTCCTTTACCTTTAGAAATCCCCGTTACCTTACCATAAAGTTCAGCCATAATTTTATCAGGATTTGTTCCTAGAGCTAAAGGATGAGCGTGGTCTCTATATGAGGTTATATATTTATCTCCTTCTCTTAACGCAGAAACGGCACCCGAAATACAAGCTTCTTGACCAATATATAAATGACAAAAACCCCTAATTTTTTGTTGACCATAGAGTCTACCAGCCATCTCTTCAAACCTTCTCATAAGAAGCATGGACTTTATCCAATACAGATAAGTAGTTGTATCAAACTCTTCTCTTGACTTAGATTTAACTTTTTTTTCCTTAGTAGCTGGCATATTTTAATATTAAATAAAAAATCTCTAATAAATTTTAGTTTATTTACATTAGAAACAATTCTTATTTTTTGCACAAATATATATGCATATTGATAAAATAAAGATTAATAATTTTAAAAATTATATTTCTAGTGAGGTCAAGTTTTCAAATAAAATTAATTTTTTATTTGGTAAAAACGGTTCTGGGAAAACAAATCTACTAGATGCTATTTATTACCTTTCATATGGGAAAAGTGCTATAAATAATTTTGATTCAGATAATGTTTTAGCCAAAGAATCATTTTTCAGAATAGAAGGTGACTACTCAAATAACAACTCCTATACATGCACTTTTGAACAACCAAATGTTAAAAAAATATTTGAGAATAATGAAAAATACTTAAAAGTTAAAGATCATTTAGGGAAGATACCATTGGTCTTCATAACCCCATATGACATTAATTTAATAAGAAATTATAGTAGTGAAAGAAGAAAGTTTTTTGATCAACTATTTTCACAAATTGATAAAAATTATCTGAATAACCTTATTGCATATAATAGATTATTAAAACAAAGAAATACTTACATAAAGAGTATCTCCAATTTAGATGATATAGATAATAATTATCTTAAGGTTTACGATGAAAAATTAATTCAATTAAATAATTCCATTCATAGTTTCAGAGAGAGTGAACTAGAAAAATTTAATGAGTCATTTAATCATGTGTCAAACGAATTAAATAACTCTAAAAATAATTTCAATGTTTATTATTCATCAAATTTTAATAAGGAAATGAATTGTGATATTTATGAAAAATATTTGGAAAAAGATTTTTATACAAAAAAAACAAATATTGGGATCCACAACGACGATTACTCATTTATGATGAACAACAAATTAATTAAAAGAATAGGGTCCCAAGGTCAGCAAAAAACATTTATAATATCCTTGAAGTTGTCAGAATTTTATCTTTTAAAAAAGAAACTATTAATAACCCCCATACTACTTCTTGATGATATATTTCACAAACTTGATGACACTAAAATTAATACTTTTGTAAAGTATATTCTAGGAAATAATTTTTCTCAGATTTTTATTTCAGACTCTTTAGAGGATAGATTACATAAAATGAAAAAAATAATACACCCAATTAAAATATTTAATATAGATAAAGGAATAATAAATGAAGAGTAAGAGAAAATCTAAATTATTATCAATTAAAGATTTAACATCTGAGTTCTATAATTCAGATAAAATGAAAAAAGGAATTAATGAAGTTGAAATATCGAATACATGGAATAAAATAACGAGTAAGCAGATTCAATCTAGAACCAAAAAATTATTTGTTAAAGAAAACAAATTATATATTAAAGTTAATTCTGCACCATTAAGAAATGAACTTTCTAACAACAGAAAAGTTATTCTTGAAAAGTTCAAAGCAGAACACAAATATGTTACTGAAATATTTTTTATTTAAAATTCTCCAAGAAATTTCTTTTGAAAAATTAGTAAAATAGCAACCCCGGTAAAAATATAAGAATCTGCTAAATTAAAAACA
The DNA here is from genome assembly GCA_002457315.1 of Rhodothermaeota bacterium MED-G19. Taxonomy (GTDB): domain Bacteria; phylum Bacteroidota; class Bacteroidia; order Cytophagales; family MED-G16; genus MED-G16. The sequence continues at coordinate 44,886 of NTKI01000006.1, read as the reverse complement.
GGCCATAATGAAAGATAAGAGCCGCCAATTAACGGGATACTTGACGGAATATAACCTTCCCAAATATCTATATAGAACATATCTATTACTTGACCATAAAATAAACTAAAAGGGGCATCTGTTGGTGAATTATTAAATAATATACCATAAAAAACACTATCAATAACATTACCTATAGCTCCAGCTAAGATTAATGATATACAACATAATAATATAAAATTCGATTTCTTTGTGAGCAAATTATATAGATAAAATCCTATAACAAAAGAAGCAATAAGTCTAAATAAAGTCAAAAGTAATTTAGTATACTTAAAGTCAAAATTAATACCAAAAGCCATTCCCGGATTTTCTAGATGATATAATTTAAAAAAGTCTCCCACTATTGCAATCTCAGAGTGAAGGGGCATGTTAAAGTGGATAATACTTTTAACAGATTGATCTAATACTATTAAAGTTACTACTAAAAGAAAATATTTTAATTTCATGAGATTACAACTTCTTAATTACATAATTTATATTCTTAGGAGAAGATTCTCCAGTATCAATATTCAAATCCATAGTTTTTGAATCTTTAATTTCCTCAACTAACATGAAATTCAATGCTTGAATTTCATTACAAATAAATTCTTTATGTTTTGACAGCGATTCATTTAGAAATGATTGATCGTTTTTAATTTGAATTTCAATTTTATCTGTGACTTCAAGAGACATACTTTTTCTCTCATTTTGTATTTTATTTACAAATTCTCTTGCTATACCTTCAGACAAAAGTTGTTTATCAATAGATGTATCTAGCGCTATTGTGAAAATATCATTAGAAGCCACTTGTTTTCCTTTTATTTCACCAAAAGAAATTTCAACTTGACTTGAGTTTAGGCTTATAATAGATTTGTTTTCTAGAGTAATGTTTGTCTTACCTTCTGATTCAAGTTCATTAATCTCATCTTGACTCATAGCATTAATTCTATCGGCTACCATTTTCATATTTCTTCCGTGGATTGTCCCTAATTCTCGATAATTAGGTTTTATTTTTTTAACAAAGACTTTAGAGTTATCATATATATATTCAACTTCTTTCACATTCACTTCTGATAATATAATATTTTCAACAATCTTAATATCCTTTTCTATACCCTTCGACTTTATAGGTATTGATATTTTTGAAAGAGGTTGCCTGACTCTTATTTTTTCTTTTTTTCTAATTGAATGAACTAATGAAGATATTTTCTGCGCGTATAACATTTGTCTCTCTAAAGAACTAGATATAAGTTTATTATCAACTATTGGAAATTTAGAGAGATGAACAGAATCTATCTTATTATCAACAAACTCATTTAGATCACCAAATAATTTTTCTGCATAGAAAGGGATAAAAGGAGAGGATATTATTGATATATTTTTTAAACACTCAAATAACGTTTGATAAGCCATTAACTTATCTTCAGTAAGTTCTCCTTTCCAAAATCTTTTGCGATTTAATCTAATATACCAATTACTTAAATCATCATTAATAAATTGATTGATGATTCTTGCTGCCTTTGTTGGGTCATAATCATCTAGTTTATTAGAAACTAAATGGATAGTCGTATTTAGTTTACTAATAATCCACTTATCTTCAAGACTTCTTTTTTCATATGAAATAAATTCTTCATCTCCTGTAAAGCCATCAATATTTGCATATAATGAAAAGAAATTATATGTGTTATTTAGAGTGCCAAAAAACTTTCTTAATACTTCACTGATGCCATCCATATCAAATTTTAAATTATCCCATGGATTGGAGTTAATGATCATGTACAACCTTGTAGCGTCAGGTCCATATTTTTTAATTATCTCAAATGGGTCAACAGCATTCCCTAATCTCTTGGACATTTTATTTCCTTCTTTATCTAGGACAAGACCATTTGATATTACATTTTCAAAACTAACCTTCCCAAAAAGCATTACAGAAATAGAATGTAATGTAAAAAACCAACCTCTAGTCTGATCAACACCCTCGGCTATAAATTTAGCTGGAAACATCTTTTCAAATACATCTGTATTTTCAAAAGGGTAATGATATTGAGCAAAAGGCATTGACCCTGAATCATACCATACATCAATTATGTCTTTCTCTCTGTACATTGGTTTACCTTTATCTGAAGATAAAATAATGTCGTCGACAAAAGGTCTATGAAGATCAATATCTGAAGATAAATTTTTATCCATAATACCATTATCAAAAGCTTTTTTCACTTCTGACCTTAGTTGATCAATACTTCCAACACAAGTTTCTTCTTTACCATCCTTTGTTCTCCATATGGGCAAGGGCGTTCCCCAAAATCTAGATCTGCTCAAATTCCAATCAACTAAATTTTCTAACCAATTTCCAAATCTACCTGTTCCTGTAGAAGGTGGTTGCCAGTTAATATCTTCATTTTTTTTAATTAACTCCCCTTTTAATTTTGTGGTATTTATAAACCAAGATTCTAAAGGGTAATATAAAATTGGCTTATCCGTCCTCCAACAATGGGGATAACTATGTTCATACTTCTGTACATCAAATGCCTTATTCTCTTTTTTTAGTTTAATGGAAATCTTTTCATCAGTGGTTAAACCATCAGATTCAGAAAATTTCTTAACTTCAAGACCAGCAAAATCTATAATTTCATCTACAAACTTCCCTGATTTATTTACTATAGGAACTTTCTCGTTTTTATCATTTAAAACAAAAATCCCAGGAAGATTGTTTTTTCTAGAAACATGAAAATCATCAGAACCGAAAGTTAAACTTATGTGTACAATACCAGTACCTTCTTCAGTTGTCACAAAGTCAGCTGAAACAACTGTAAACGCTGGCTTTTCAGCTTTGACATAAGGAAGAAGTTGTTCATAATCTAACCCAATAAAATTCTTCCCCTTAAAAGATTTAATAATTCTATATTCAATTTTCTTTTTGTCAAAAGTTATAGACTCATTTTTACTTTCATTTTTATTATCAAAAAATTTATTTACACAACTTTCAGCTAAAATCACATTTATTTTTTTCTCTGTGTATTTATTAAATGTCTCAATTTGAACATAGTCTATATTTTTTCCTATAGCCAAACCGTTGTTAGCAGGAAGTGTCCATGGTGTTGTCGTCCAGGCTAAAAAATAACATTCTTTACCTCCAAAAATTTTATTTGTTTTTTCGTTTTTTGATATTTTAAACTGTGCCGTCAGTGAGGTGTCCTTAATTGTCTTATATGCTCCTGGCATGTTAAGCTCATGAGAACTGAGTCCCGTTCCAGCTGCTGGTGAATATGGTTGTATAGAGTAACCTTTATATAATAAGTTATTATCATATAACTTTTTTAAAGACCACCATACAGACTCAATATAATTATTATCAAAAGTTATGTAAGCATCATTGATATCTAGCCAATACCCTATACTCTCTGTAAGCTCTTCCCACTTTGTTTTGAATTGCATTACTGCCTTCTTACACTCATTATTATACTCTTCTACTGATATTTTACTTCCTATATCATCTTTTGTAATTCCTAATTTTTTTTCAACTTGTAATTCTACAGGTAAACCATGCGTATCCCAACCCCCTTTTCTGTAAACCCTATATCCTTTAAGGGTTTTATATCTACAAAATATATCTTTAATTGTTCTCGCCATCACATGATGAATCCCGGGCATTCCATTTGCAGAGGGTGGTCCCTCGTAGAAAGGGTAGATCTTATCCTTAGGCCTAGTCTCTATTGATTTTTGAAAAATTTTATTCTTCTTCCAAAATGATATAACCTCCTTACTTATATCAAAGTAATTAATTGAATCATATTCATTAAATTTTTTATCATTTATCATATCACTTTTTGTAAAAATGTAAAATTATACTTGGCAATAAAGTGAGATTAGTAATCATTGCAACAAATAATATAATAGATGTTAAAACACCTAATACAATTGTCCCTCCAAAATTAGAAAAAGTAAATATTATAAATCCAAAAAATAGAATAAAGGATGTAAAAATCATTGACCTTCCGGTTTGATTTATGGTATCAATAATAGAATCATCTAAATTTTTGCTCCTTAATTCATTCTTAAATTTCGCAAGAAAATGAATTGAATAATCAACTGATATTCCAAAGACAATACTAAAAACCAAAGCAGAACTGGGTTTTAATGGTATATTAAAATAGCCCATAATACCGCCAGCTATTATTAATGGTATAATATTTGGAATCAAAGAAATTATTACCATTTTAATGTTTTTAAATAGTAATGACATTATTACACTTATAATTATAAATGCTAATAACATACTTTGAAGTAAATTCTCAACTAAGAAATTAATTCCTTTAATAAATATTAAAGTAGTACCTGTCATTTTTACTTCTGCCTTTGAGTTTGAAAATATTTTTTCAATTTCGGGTCTAAAAACATTTTTAACCACCGAATCAAGTTTATAAGAACCCAAATCAGCTACGTTTAAAGATATTCTCATTTTTTGACCAACTGAATCAACAAATGATTTTGAAATATTATCGCTAGAAACATTTTCTTGATATCCCTCTGATAAATATCTGAAAATAAAATTTTTATCCCTATTATTTGGAAGGCTATAAAACGCAGGATTATTATTATAATAAGCTTGTCTAGAAGCCTTTATAAATGTCACTAATGATATTGGAGTTGATACATACTCCTTATCTTCTAAAAAAATTTCAAATCTATCAACCTTTTTTAGTAGGTTAAGATTTTGAACTCCTTTTTTCATTTTTGTATCTACAACAATTTCGAGAGGCATAACTCCAGAAAAATTAGACTCAAAAAACTTAAGATCTTTCATTAAAGCACTTTCTGTAGGAACATCATCTACTAAAAACGAAACCGATTTAATTTTAGAAAGACCGAATAATGAGACCAATACAATTGTAGAAAAAATTAAAAAGACTCTTTTTTTGTGAGTAAAAGAAATATAGCGAAAATAAAAAATGAGATTATTTATAAAACTATAATTTAAGTAATTGACCTGACTACTTTTTGGCTTTGGAAGTGCTAAATAAATTGAAGGCAAAAGAAATATACTAACTACAAAAGTAGCTAAAACATTGATCCCAGCAACAATTCCAAATTCAGTTAATATTTTTATATCCGTAGTGGAAAGAACAAAAAAACCAACAGCTGTTGTCAAATTAGTAATTAATGTAATTAATCCAATAGTCTTTATAACATGTACAATTGCTTTCTTTTTATCTTTTAGTTTATCAATTGAGAAATGATAATAATTTAACATATATACACAGTTAGGGATCCCTATAACAACGATTATTGGAGGAAGTAAACCAGTTAATAATGTGATCTTAAATCCAAATAATGCTAAAGTACCAAACACCCACGTCACAACTATTCCAATAATAATTAAAGGAACAATTACTGTGTCAAGAGACCTAAAAAATAAAAACAAAATAATAGCTAAAACAACTATTGAGACTATTAATAAATTAGCTAATTCTTTTTTAACACTTTCAGCTATTATATATCTAGAATATGGGAGGCCCGCATAATGAAGTTTTATATTGGATTTTAATTGAAATTCTTCACTCTTATTAATCAAGTCAAGCATTAACTTATTTCTACTTTCAGAGTTTAAAATATTTTTATCAATAGTAATCAAGAGGGTTAATGCACCTTCTTCATTTAAAATCTTTCCCTCATAAAACTTTTCTTTACTTATTAGATCAAGCAGACTATCATATGAATTCTGATCATTTGGAAAAGGCTCAAAAACATTAATAAAGTTGAAATTTTTATTTTGATTATTTTTTTTTAAAACTTGTAATTTGGGTAAACCTAATACACCCTTAACTCCATAGACATTTTGAACTTCTTCAATATAATTGTTGTATAACTTTAATTTATCAATTAAGAAAATAGAAGAATCTTTTAATCCAATTGCTAGTACATTACCATCCTCACCAAAAGTTTCTTTGAACGAATTATAGTACATCATCTCCTCATCTGTGTCAGGAACAGTTTGAGAAAAATCATAATTATATTCAACCTCAAGGGCCTTATAACCCATAAAAAAAGTAAAAGCCAGAATTATTAAAATGAAAATTTTTCTGTTATTTAAAACAAAACTTGAAAATTTTTCTGCCATTAAATTTTCTTTAATAAATTATTTATAGATGTAAATTTATTAATATGATCTGCTAATATATTAATTGGGACTCTCTCCTGTTCCATTGAATCTCTATTCCGTATAGTTACAGAATTATCTTTTAGTGAATCATAGTCAATAGTCACACAAAATGGAGTTCCTATTGCATCTTGTCTTCTATATCTTTTTCCTATTGAGTCTTTATAATCGTATTGAGTTTTAAAATTAAGCTTTAATTCATCATAGATCTTAAGTGCCTTTTCTGGTAGTCCATCTTTTGCGTTCAAAGGCATAACAGCAACTTTTACTGGAGAAATTTCAAAAGGAACCTTAAGGACAACCCTTTCTGTTCCATCTTCAAGTTTTTCATTCCTTAATGAAGATGATATTACTGCAAGAAAAAGTCTATCTAAACCAAGAGAAGTTTCCACAACATACGGTATAAAACTAGAACCTGACTTTTGGTCATAATAGTTTATTTTTTTTCCAGAATGTTTCTGATGATTTTTTAAATCAAAATCTGTTCTAGAGTGAATACCCTCAAGCTCTTTAAAACCCATTGGGAAATTAAACTCTATATCACATGCAGCATTAGCATAATGTGCTAAATTTTCATGATCGTGAAATTTGTACAAATTATCACCTAGTCCAAGAGCATTATGCCATTTCATTCTTTTCTCTTTCCACTCCTCATACCATTTCATTTCGCTACCAGGCTCAACAAAAAATTGCATTTCCATTTGCTCAAACTCTCTCATTCTAAAGATGAACTGTCTGGCAATTATTTCATTTCTAAATGCTTTTCCAATTTGGGCAATACCAAAAGGTATCTTTACTCTTGTTGAATTAACTACATTTAAAAAGTTTAAAAAAATTCCTTGAGCTGTTTCGGGACGAAGAAATATCTTCTTTGAAGATTCAGATGTAGATCCAATCTCTGTAGAAAACATTAAGTTGAACTGCTTTACATCTGTCCAGTTTGAAGTGCCAGAAACCGGATCATTTATTTTTAGATCGTCAATAAGAATTTTTAACCCTTTAAGATCGTTAGATTTAAGAAAGTCATTCATCTTAGCAGATATTTCACTAGTTTGAGAAATATAATTTTTTACCCTTTCATTTGTTTCTCTATAGACCTTTTCATCAAATTTTTTTCCAAATCTCTTCCTTGCCTTAATGATCTCTTTATCAATTTTAGAATTAATTTTAGCTATATAATCTTCTATTAATACATCGGCTCTATATCTTTTCTTAGAATCTTTATTGTCAATTAAAGGGTCATTAAATGCATCTATGTGACCAGAGGCTTTCCAAGTAGTGGGATCCATAAACACAGCTGAATCAATTCCGACTATATTGTCATGGAGTTGTGTCATGGATTTCCACCAAAAATCTTTAAGGTTATTTTTTAATTCACTTCCATAAGGACCATAATCATATACAGCGCTTAAACCATCATAAATTTCACTAGATTGGAATATAAACCCATTAGCTTTCGAGTGAGATATTACTTTTTTTAAGAAATCATTATTATCCATTCGACAAATATACCTTTACAATTTTTTTTAAACTAACTATCAAATCTTAATGTTAACTTATCTAAGCTATTAACTGAGCCTATGAATGTAATTATATCATCTTTCAAGAGCCTAGTATAACCATGACTAAGTATAATCTCATCATTCCTTTTAATTGATAACATTAAAACATCTTGAGGAAGCTTTAAATCTCTAAGCAAAGATCCTGAAATTTTATCATTTAATAATCTTATGTCTCTTATCTCTTTATCTTTTTCTTCTCCTAAAAAAAGAGATGTTCCCTGAGGTGACTTCACATACTGATCTATCAAATTTATTATTGCGTCAGATGGATGAATTATTTTTACATTAAAATTTAAAAAGATATCAGCCTTTAGATGATCATTAATTCTAACAATAACATTTTTATTTCCATATGTAGAATAAGATAAATCACATATTTCTTCATTTAAGCTGTCTGAACACAAACATATTACCGAATCAGAATTAAAATAATCAATAGCATCAAAGTTATATTTATCTACATTTTTAATTAGTTGATGCCCAACTTCATTTGGAATTTTTATTGATGGTTTTTTTTCAAATGAAATAATATCAACTATATAATTTCTAGACTTTAGAATTAAAGCTATTGAAATACTTTGGGGTTCTAAACCAAAAATCAGTACTCTTTTCTTTTCAGATAATACTATCTTTTTTCTTTTATTTGTCTCATTTAAATAATTAAGAGCCCACTTAAAAACAGCTGGCCCTATAAACTGACTAATAATAATAGATGAGATTAAAATTAATGAGATCTGACTAGTTATTTCATTTGGCCAATAACTAAACTCTTTTTGAAATACTTGAATTAAACCAAGAGATACGCCTGCTTGAGTGATATGAGGGGTCCATCCCAACATTTTATAATTAAAATCATCTTTTGCTAGAGTCCCTCCTACGTATGCAGAAATAAAAAGTGAAATTATCCTAAGGAAAAAAAATAGTAAAGAAAACTCAAAAACAGTGAATACTAACTCAACATTTAAACTTGCTCCTACTAAAGTAAAAAAGACAACATATATATATTTACCTGAAACTTGAATAAAATCTAAAAACTCTAATCTTTTATTAGTTCTATTAATTATATAAATCCCAGCAACCATACAAATAAGTAACGGTTCAAATATTATTTCTTTCTCAAATGATCTTAAAGAGATTTCTCTTACATAGTCAGCAAATAAGAATGCAGAAAATCCGATCAGAATTAATAAAAAATATTTAACATACTTTTTTATGCTAATGTTTAAATATGAGTTTATAAATGTGCCGTAAACAAGTCCCAAGAAAATTGAAAAAATAATTTCAAAAACTATAATTATAATATTCAAGAATTGAAAAGTTCCAGAATCTATTGACTTAACTACTGAAAATACTACCGCAAAAAGTAATATTACTCCAAAATCTGATAAACACAATACCCCCATCGAAGTAGATGTAAATTTACCTTTAGCTCTTAAATCATTTATAACAGCAATAGCAGAAGCAGGAGATCTTGCTACAAATATGGAACCACAAAGTAGAGAAACATAAAATTTTATAGATGTGTTAACTTCATCAAAAAAAGGGATAGTTAATAAAGAGATTCCAACAAGGCAAAATCCAATTAAAAATGTGAGAAAAATGTTACTTAATGTATTCCACTTTATACTTTTAAAACTATTTTCTATTTCCTTAAAAAAGAGTTCAGAACCTGCAGCAAACGCAATAAAACCAAGTGAAAGATCGAATAAAAACTGTAAACTTTGAATTGCACTTTCATCTACTATATCTAAAGAACTGGGACCAACTAAAACACCTACTATAATTAAACCTGTTATGGTAGGAAGACCTGTTTTTTTAAAGTAAGTACCTAAATGAAATGAAGAGATACATATTATAAAATATGTAATTAGGAATAATATTGAGTCAGAAGAAAAATTATTAAAAAATTCCAATAGATTACAATCTTAGATACAAAGGTACAAAATAAGACTATATAATATGATTAAGAAAATATGTGTTTTTTGTGGATCAAGTAAACCAAAGAATAATTCAAAAATTGAAAGAGAGGTAAACAAAATCGTGAGAATATTTTTTGAAAAAAAATTAGAGTTGATTTATGGAGGGGCTAGTATTGGTTTAATGGGTCAAATATCTAATAATTTATTTGATTTAGGAGGAAAAGTAACAGGTGTAATTCCAAAAGTATTATCAACAAAAGAAATTATAAATAAAAACATAACAGACCTTATTATAGTTGAAGGCATGCACGAAAGAAAGAAAAAAATGTATGATTTAAGTGACGCTTTTATAGTGCTCCCTGGAGGAATCGGAACATTAGAAGAATTTGCAGAAGTTGTTACGTGGAAAGTTTTAGGCATACAAAATAAAAAAATTTTTATAATAAATATTGACGGATACTATGACTTCTTATTTAAACAATTTGAAGTTATGAAAGATAATAATTTTCTATATACAGATATTTTCAAAGAAATTATCACAATTAATAATACAGAAGACCTAAGAAGACAACTTTAGTTTATCCTAAGAAAGAAATTAGGACTCCAGCTGCTACAGCTGAACCAATAACTCCAGATATATTACTAGCCATAGCATAATGCATTAAATGATTATTTGGATCATGCTTTAGTGCAATATCATTTGCAACCCTACTAGCCATTGGCACAGCACTCAATCCAGTAGCACCTATTAGAGGGTTAATCTTTTTCTTTGTAAATAAATTAAATAATTTGACTGCAAAAATTCCTCCTGTTATAGAAATAACAAAAGCTAATAAACCTCCAACTATAATGCCTAAAGTCTGAATATTCAAAAACGAAACTGGTGTCATGGTAGCTCCAATTGATAAGCCAAGAAATACAGTGCTAGTATTTAAAATATTATCAGATGCTGCTTTGGATAATCTAGCAGTACTTGAACCTATTTCTTTTAAAAGGTTACCAAACATTAAAAAACCAATTAGTGGTGTTGAAGATGGGACAATTAAAGAAACCACGAGAGTCATTAATATTGGAAATATAATTTTCATCGCATCTAAATTTTTTATTTCATTATTACTTGGATTTTTTCCATCTTGTTCTTTCATATTAATCAAAATCTCTTTTTTAGAAACTGTAAACTTTACTATAAAAGGAATAATGACTGGAACCAATGCCATATATGAATAAGCAGCTATAGCAATCGGGGCTAGAAGATGCGGTGCTAAAATGATTGATGTATAGATAGCTGTTGGTCCGTCAGCTCCTCCAATAATCGCAAGAGAAGCGGCTTCTTGATTAGTAAATCCAAGTAACGATGAAATAATTAAAACAGAAAAAATTCCAATTTGGGCAGCAGCACCAAAAAACACAAGCCTTAGGTTTTTTAACATAGGGCCAAAATCTGTTAATGCTCCCACTCCCATAAAAATTAATGGTGGTAAGAAGCCCGTCTTAATCAATGAATAATATAAAAAATTAATTATTCCATATTCTTGAGCTATTTTGATTAAACCAATAGACTCATCTAATTCAACAACCCCTAGATTAGAACCTGGGATATTAGAAATTAAAACACCAAAAGCAATAGGGACTAGGAGAAGAGGTTCATATTTTTTTACAATACCTAAATAAAGTAAAAAAGCAGCAATGAATATCATTATTAGATGATTAGGTTGACTTACAAGTTCATTATAACTTGTCATCTCAATTATTTTTTGAAAAATTTCCATAGTACTAATTTATAATAAATAAAATATCATCATCAAATATATCATCCCCTTCATTGAAGCAAATCTTGAGTATTTTTCCAGAATATTCTGATTTTATAGCATTAATTACTTTCATAGATTCTATATAGCAAATTACATCTCCCTTATTGATATTGTCATTTACTTTTACCGGTCGATCTTTAGGATCCTTAGTCGAAAAAACTCTCCCTTCAATTGGAGATAAAATCTTTTGTCCTGGAGGATTATGTTCTTCAGAAGAGTTGTTTTCTTCATTAATGTACTCAACCTCATATCTTGATTCTCCTATTTGTACTATCTCTTTTTTAATTTTAGATTCATTAGAAACTTCTGATTTACTATTCTTTTTTTCTAAAATATCTTCATCTAATTTTTTCTTAGCAACACCAGATTTATAATCAAGATATTGGGTTTTATGCAAAGAAAATTCTAATAATTCTTCTTCGTCTTTTCCAAGATCCCATCCCTTTTCTTTCATCTCTCCTCTATTTTTTTCAAGGGTGTCATCTACTAAATCCTGCGGTTCTCCATTAAAAAAAGTTTTATTTAATTTTTTAGATAATTCTACAATTTCATTTCCTAATTGACCAGGAAGTTGACCTGATTTTCCAAGCAACATATCCCAAGTATTATCATCTATTAAGCTCCATCTTTTTTTACCTTTAATATTATTTAAAACATTCACAATAGCAACATTCTTGACATATTGACTATAAGGAGTTACTAATGGAGGATACCCAAGAATTGGCCAAATAAAATTAACCTCATTTAATAATTTTGAGAACAAGTCATCAATACTAATTTCTTTTTTATTATTTTTTTGAAGCCATTTGTTGATACTCTTATTGCTTTTCTCTAAGTCATTCATTAGACTGCCCATCATTCCTCCAGGGAGTCCTGAGTCTATTAACAAGGAATTCATTAATCTGTTTTTCGGGTTGATATAATAACCTAAAAATTCACCTATAAAGTCTTGTGTTAATTTTTTTACTTCCATATAGGATTGTCTATCAAAATCTTTTATCAGAAATCCATCATCTCTTAAAATCTCATGTATAGTTAATAGATCAGCATGAGTAGTTCCCCAAGAAAGTGGTTCCATGGAAACATCAATTATATCCGCTCCTGCCCTTGCAACTTCTAAAGAAGATACTGCTGAAAACCCTGGCCCAGAATGTCCATGGTATTGAATTATAATATTTTGATTATAATTTTTAATTCCTTTTACTATTTTACCTAAAGATGATGGCCTACCTATTCCAGCCATATCTTTAATTGCAATTTCATCAGTACCTAAATCTATTAGTTGCTTAGCTAAATTGATATAATATTCTATCGTATGGATCTGAGAGTGAGTTATACATAAGCAAGACTGAGAAATCATACCTGCATCTTTAGCATAATCTATTGATAATCTTAGATTTCTAATGTCGTTTAATCCATCAAAAGATCTTGCAATATCAGTGCCCTGCTTCTTTTTGACAGAAAACATTAATTTCCTAACATCTTTAGGAACCGGGAACATACTTAATGCATTCAACCCCCTTTCTAACATCTGAGTTTGAATTCCAGCTTTATTAAATGGATTGGTCCATTGTCTTACAACATCATTTGGGTTCTCTCCTGCAAGTAATTGAATCTGTTCAAAACCACCTCCATTAGTTTCTATTCTATCCCAACAGCCCATACCAATAATTGGTTCAGCTACTTTAACTAATTGACTAGCATTTGGCATATACTTTCCGGATGATTGCCACATATCTCTATAAACCAAACAAAGTTTAATTTCCTTAGACATCTTTAATCTAGCTTTTTGTAATTCAAAACTTTACCCTTACCATTAGAAATTTTTAGGATTTTTTCATTGATGATTTGCTCGGTATCTATATTTTTATCAATTTGTTCAACTGGGAATAACTTAAAATATTTTATTATTATTTTTCCTAAAAAAAAAACAAGAAATAACACAAAGAAAACAATGAGCATCCCAGTGATAAGGATATTAAAAAGCACTGTCAAATTGGAAGCGTTTTCCATTTAATAAAAATATTTTTATGGTTTGTCTTAGTTAGCAAAAATATGAACTAAATTATTGAAACTTTTATTAATAATAGACTATTTCTATATAAATGAATATCATTAAAGTTGCATCAAAACAAGACAAAAAAGCCTTTATAGAACTCCCTCTTGAAATTTATAAAAACGAAAAAAATTGGATCAGACCTCTAGATAAAGATATTGATTCTGTGTTTAACAAAAACAAAAATAAAGCATTTAGGAAGGGGGATGTTATTCGTTGGGTTTTAGAAGATAAAGGTAGGGCTATCGGAAGGGTTGCCGCCTTTTATATAGAAAAAAAAGTTGATAAAGATGATTTAAAAATTGGTGGGTGTGGTTTTTTTGAGTGTATAGATAATCAAGATGCGGCAAATTTATTATTTGACAAAGCTAAAAGTTGGCTTACAGAAAGAGGATACAACTCTATGGATGGGCCTATAAATTTTGGAGAGAGAGATAAGTGGTGGGGCTGTTTATATAAAGGCTTTGAGATTGATCCAAACTACCAACAAAATTATGGGAAAGATTACTACCCTAAATTATTTGAGAACTATGGTTTTCAAATACTTTTTAAGCAGCTTACATTCTTTAAAAAAATTAAAACACCTCTATCTGAAAAATTAAAATATAAAGCCAATAGGGCTCTTAAAAATCCGGACTATAATTTTAGAATGTTAGAAATAAAAAAAATAGATAAATACATATTAGATTTTATGAAAATTTATAATGAGGCTTGGGCAAAATATCCAGGAGTATCAGCATTAAAATTAGCTCAAGCTAACTCTATATTCAAACAATTAAAACCAATCATGGATGAAAAAATATTATGGTTTGCCTATGAAAAAGATGAACCTATTGGCTTTTTTATTTGTATTCCTGAGATGAATCAAATTTTTAAATACGTAAATGGAAAATTAGATTTAATTGGAAAAATCAAAACGTTCTATCATTTAAAAATAAAAAAATCATGTAAAAAGGTTATTGGATTAGTTTTTGGGATTGTACCAAAACACCAAGGCAAAGGTGTTGATGGGGCACTAATAATGGCAAGCAGCAACACAATTCAAAAAGAGTTATCTTATACTGATATGGAACTGAATTGGATACCTGATTTTAATACAGCAATGATCAAAGTAGCTACGCAGGTACAGGCTACTAATGAAATTAAACCAGCAAAAATTCACCACACATATAGGTATAATTTTGATAGGTCTATACCTGTTGAGAGAATCGTTAAAAAATAAAACTAGTTGTTTAAAGCTTCGGCACCTCCAACTATCTCTAAAATTTCTTTTGTAATTGCAGCTTGTCTTGTTCTATTATAAGTTAGCTTTAGTTCTTTTAAAAGCTCTCCAGCATTGTCTGTTGCTTGACTCATAGCTGTCATTCTAGAACCTTGCTCAGAAGCATTTGATTCTAAAACTGCCTTGAGAAATTGTGTTTTAAGAGACTGAGGAATAAGATTATTAACAATTTTATTTTTATTAGGTTCAAAAATATAGTTATTATTAACCTCTTTTTTTTCGTCACTTTCTGGTATAACTGGTAAAAAATCTTCTATAACACTCTTTTGAACTGCTACATTTTTAAATTCATTGTAAATAATAGCTACTTTATCATATTTAGAATCTAAGAATGATGAGATTATATAATCGCAAATCTCAGAAGATTTTTCATAGTTAAATCCATTTAAAGATTGCCAATAATCTAGAATGAGATTATATTCAGATTTCTTAAAAAAATCGTAGGCTTTTTTGCCAATTGGCAACACAGAGACTTTTTTAGTGTTTATATTATCACAATATGAACTAAATTGTTTAATTAGGTTACTATTAAAGCTGCCACATAAACCTTTGTCAGAGCTTATTATTATTATTAAAACATTGTTTATTTCTTTTTCTAAAAAGAGATCATTATTAACAGAGCCTGATAAATTAGAAAGGATTTCGTTTAACTTCCTAGAATAAGGCCTTAACTGTACAACTTTATCCTGAGCTTTTTTTAATTTGGCTGCAGCAACCATTTTCATGGCTTTTGTTAGTTGTTGTGTTGACTTAACAGATCCTATCCTGTTTTTTACTTCTTTTATGCTAGGCATACAATACTATTTATAGTTTTTAGAAATATCTTTTGCAGTATCTTCAAGTATTTTCAAACTTTTATCATTTAAAACACCATTTGCTAATTCATCTAAAACTTTTTTATATTTTGAGTTTACATGTTGTAAAAACTCTTCTTCTAACTTAGATACTTTACTTAAATCTACACCATCAAAAAATCCATTTGAAGAACAATATATTACCGCAACCTGTTCCTCTACTCTTAATGGAGAATATTGTGGTTGTTTTAAAATTTCCTGATTAATTTGACCCCTATCAATAATTAATTGAGTAGCGGCATCAAGGTCAGAACCGAACTTAGAAAAAGCTTCAAGTTCCCTAAATGCAGCCTGATCTAATTTCAGAGTTCCAGCTATCTTCTTCATAGATTTTATTTGAGCTGATCCACCAACCCTTGAAACAGAAATACCTACATTAATTGCAGGCCTTATCCCTGAATTAAATAAGTTAGACTCTAAAAATATCTGACCATCAGTAATAGAGATTACATTAGTTGGTATATACGCAGAAACGTCCCCTTCTTGAGTTTCAATAATAGGAAGTGCTGTTAATGATCCTCCCCCTTTCACCTCACCCTTAAGTGAATCTGGTAAATCATTCATTTCAGAGGCTAATTTATTATCGTTTATTATTTTTGCTGACCTTTCAAGTAACCTAGAATGTAGATAAAATACATCCCCAGGATAAGCTTCTCTACCAGGTGGTCTTCTTAGAAGAAGTGATACTTCCCTATAGGAAACAGCCTGTTTTGATAAATCATCAAAAATTACTAATGCCGGTCTTCCTGTATCTCTAAAGTATTCTCCGATTGCAGCACCAGCAAATGGCGCAAAAAATTGCATTGGAGCTGGAGCAGATGAAGGAGAAGAAACAACAGTAGTGTATGGTAAAGCACCATTTTTTTCTAGTATGTTAGTTACCTGAGCAACAGTTGAAGCTTTTTGCCCGCAAGCAACATAAATACAATATACAGGTTCCCCTTTATCATAAAATTCTTTTTGATTTAAAATAGTATCAATAGCAACAGCAGTCTTTCCGGTCTGCCTATCTCCAATAATTAACTCTCTTTGACCCCTTCCTATAGGAATCATTGAATCTATAGCCTTTATACCCGTCTGTAATGGTTCGTTAACTGGCTGTCTGTAAATAACACCAGGAGCTTTTCTCTCTAAAGGCATAGTGAAAACTTTTCCTTTAATCTCTCCCTTACCATCAATTGGGTTACCAAGAGTGTCTAGGACTCTGCCACAGACACCTTCTCCTACATTTATAGAAGCAATTTCCCCAGACCTTTTTACGGTGTCACCCTCTTTTATATTACTAGAATCTCCCATTAACACCGCACCTACATTGTCTTCCTCTAAATTCAACACTAATCCCTTGACTCCTCCTCCAAACTCTAAAAGTTCCCCGGCTTTAGCATTTGATAATCCATATATTCTAGCAACACCGTCACCTACCTGCAAAATGGTACCTACTTCTTCTAATTCTGATTCTGATTTGAAATTTGATAGCTGATCTCTTATTATTGAAGAAACCTCATCAGGTCTAATATTTGACATTATTTTGTTTTTAGTTATTTATTAATTTTTTTCTTAATTCGTTTAATTTATTTGAAACTGTACAGTCAATCATTCTATCTCCTATTTTTAAATTAAATCCTCCGATAATAGCTTCGTCAACTATATTAACTAGAGATATTTTCTTTTTTGTAAGTTTCTCAGCAAAATCTTTTACAACGCCCAATGTTTTATCATCTAAACTAAAAGTAGAAGTAATAAGAGATTTCTCTATATTTTTATGAGCATTATATAACTCATTAAATTTTCTTAAAATAGACTCAATTAAATTGTCTCTTTTTCTGGATATTAAATTAAGTAATAGATTTAATGTGTTTTCATTTACTTTCCCTTTGAATATTTTATTAGTAATATTTAACTTATGTCTAATAGGAATAATAGGACTTAGATATAAGTTTGAGATTTCCCTAGACTCATTAAAAGATTTACCTAACATATCAATATCTACTTTAACCTTATTAAGAACATTGTTCTCAATAGACAAAGTCAATAGTGATTTAGCATATCTTTCTGAAGCTCTAGTGGTTTTCATTATTTAATCTTTAATTTCTTTAATTAAGTCCTCAACATACTTCTTTTGAGAAGAATCTTTACTTAGATCCTTTTTAATAACCATTTCAGCGATATCAATTGAAAGCTCTGCAACAGTATTTTTAACATCATTCATTGCATTATTTTTTTCTGATTCTATTACTTTTTTAGCGTCAGATATAATTTTATCTGCCATTTCTTTGGCATTATCTTTAGCTTCTTCTTTCATTGAAGTTGACAACTTTTTAGCTTCAGATAGAATTTTTTCTCGTTCTTTTCTAGCCTCAGATAATAATTGTTCATTCTTGTTTTGAAGATTTATTAATTCCTCTTCAGCTCTTTTTGCAGAATCTAAAGAATCCTCAATAAATTTTTCTCTTTCTTTAAGAGACTGAGTTATTGGTTTCCAGGCATACTTCGATAAAACAACAAATAGTGTTCCGAAAATGAGAAGTTGCCAAAAAATTAAACCAGTACCTGGTGTAAGCAAATCCATAATTAATTTTTTTTAAAAATTATAAATATGTATCAGGGACTACACCAAACACAATTAACATAGCTACAAGTGAACCGACTAAAGCGATTACCTCTACAAGTGCAGCAATAATTAACATAGTAGGAAAAATTCTACCATAAGCATCTGGCTGTCTAGAAATTGCTGTCATAGCATTTCCACCAATAATTCCAATTCCAATTCCAGCACCAACTGCTGATAGGCCAGCACCAACTGCTGCTCCAAGTAAAGCTGTGCTCATATCAAGTATTAAAAAACTTAGCATAATTAATTTAATTTAAAATTTAACATAAAAATATTTTTAATGGTGTTCCTCTTCAACTGCTAAACCTATATATACACAAGAAAACATTGTAAATACATAAGCTTGTATACCTGCAACAAGTAACTCAATTATATTAAGTGCAACCGCAAATAAGGAACTCATCACTCCAACTGTGTAACTACCAAAAATAAAAGTCATCCCAATAAAACTCAGTAATACAATATGTCCAGCCGTGATAGCTACAAAGAGTCTTAACATCAGAGAGAATGGTTTAGTAAAAACACCAATTATCTCAATTGGCAAAATAATTATTCTCATTATATTAGGCACATTTGGAGTCCAAAAAATATGTTTCCAATAATTCATATTTCCAGAAAGATTTGTCATAAAAAATGTGATTAAAGCTAATACCATAGTTATGGCAATATTTCCTGTTAAATTAGCTCCAGCAGGGAGAAGGCCTAAAACATTTCCAAAAAATATAAAGAAAAATAAAGTGAGCATATAAGGAAGGTATCTTTCATATTTTGGTCCTATATTAGGTTTGACTATGTCATCTTTAATGAAAATAATTAGTGGTTCAAAAAGAGATTGTATCCCCTTAGGAGTCTCCATCTTATTTTTATATTTAGATGCAACTAGAAGGAAAATCACTAGCATAAGTGCGGCGGTTATAAATAGAAAAAAAACGTTTTTTGTTATAGATAGATCAATATAAGAAGTAGATTCATCTAGTGGGTATATCTTGCCGTGATCATAATAAACTCCGTTATATCCTTCTTTTAGTGGTTTATGGTTTTCATCGAACAAATTAGATGAAGAAAATACAGTCAACCCCTCATTTTCAACATATAATATTATAGGCAGAGGAATCACAACGCCATGTGTAATTTCATATTGATAATCATCAAGGATATGATGCATAATCATCCCACCAATATCTAATTTATTATTATCATTAGCATCAGCAGAATATGCAGTATAAGAATTGAAGGAAAAGAATGAAATAAAGAGAACTATATATATATATAAAAAATTTTTGTGATTCATTATTTTGCTATTCACGTTGCAAATTAATTAATAGAATTGTTATTTCAAATATTATAAATAATAAATACACAGACAAAAAATTTAATATGAAAATCAACGTGCTTTCTCCGCTAAAATAATGGAAAAATAATATGAAAATTAGGGAAAAAAAGAATCTAAAAATTGTAGAAATAATCATTCTGATTATGGCACTATCTTTAGCGTTTAAATTATTTAAAAATTTAAATATAACATCCACTAAAATATTGAACCCGACAATATAAAATATATAACTATGTATAAATTCTAAGTGTAATAAAAATAATACAGAGGCAAGAGTAAAGACAAAAAAATAAAAAACAATATGAGTTCTAAATAAAAAAATCACTTACTTTCATTTTTATATATCCAAAAGAGTGAAATCATAAAGCCGACAATTGGAAGAACGAAAGTTAAAATTCCAATTTTTTTAAAAAAAAACTTATCAGCAAGATAGCCTAACACAACAAAAAATAAAATGATAAATAAAAACTGGAAACTTAAGTTAAGATATTTGAAATAGTATTTTTTATTCATTATCAGAATCATCTGCTTCAATCTCCTCTTTACCCATAGAACATGCTCCGTTAAAATTCGCACCTGATTCTATTATTAGATTATTTGTGGAAATATCACCATGAATAGAGGCTGTAGACTTAAGAATAAGTAGTTCTGTTACAGTAACTTTTCCAGTAACCTTTCCTGCTATCTCAGCATTATCTGCAATAACATTCCCATCAACTACCGATGTTTCTCCACAAGCTACTTTTGATGTTGAAGATAAATCACCAACCACTTTGCCTTCTAGTCTAACATTTCCAGATGTGTTAAGATTGCCCTTCAGAACACTTCCTTCACCTATAATATTATTTGAACCGTTATTATTTTCCACAACTATACATTTAAATTTCTACAAACTTAATTATAATGAAATAAATTCCGAAGGATTTATAGATTTACCATTTAACCATAGCTCAAAATGAAGATGTGGCCCTGATGATAATTCTCCGGTATCACCAATAATAGATATTACCTCTCCTGTTTTAACAATTTGTCCTGGTTCAACAAAAACTTTGGAGTTATGTTTATAAACTGATATCAAATTATTTGGGTGAATTATACTTATAACATATCCGCTGTCTTTAGTCCATGAAGCAAGTAAGACTGTGCCGTCAAAAGCTGCTTTTATTGGCTCTTCTTTTTTACAGACATAATCAATACCAAAATGTCCATTTATTGGGTCATAATTTGAAGAAACAATACCAGATGAAACAGGCGAAATCAAAAGGATGTTTTGTTCCGAATCAATTGATCTTATTATTTCAGAGTAAGAGAAATTATTTTCATATTCTTCTCTAAAAAAAGAGTCAATTGCTGAATAATCATTAGTCAATGTTTTTAATTCATCACTATTATCTTCTGATTTCTTTTCAATAAATTCATTTTCCCCTCCAGATAAAACAATCATTATATTTTCAATATATTGATCTTTAATTTCTGATTCAATTATTAATGAGTCTATAGAACTGGAGAGTTTTATTAACTCTTCATTTGCTTTCTTTTCAGCATACCTCGGATCGAACCACTTACTCAAAATTGTCGTTGATAAAAAGAAAGAAATAGAAAAAATTATTAAAAGTAGTATTGTAGAGTAAATGACCAAACTGAAATTAGAAAATTCATAAAATGAAAGTTCCTTAAAATCTCTTTTATTTCTAAAGATTATTTGGAGTCTATTTCTGAACCATTTAATAACTTTGTTTCTCAATGTAAAATTGGTTATTCTTTAAAGTAAAATGTAAAAATAAATATTTAATAGGTACGTTTTACCTAATGTATAAATAAAATCAATGCAAATTAAACCTTCATATTTTTTTATTATCATACTATTATACTCATGTAATTCAGTTATTAATACATTATATGATGATACAACAGCAAGATATAATGCGTATTTTATTGCTAATGAAGTCATAAGTGAAATAGAGAAAGAACTAATTGAAACAGCAGAATATAATTATGATAGCCTAATTAATCTCACATACGAGATTGATACAAATAGAGTATCTGGGTTAAAAGAAAAAAAAGATAATAGCATTCAAAAACTTTCGATTTTAATTCAAAGGCATCCAGATTCAAAATATGTATACCCAAGTTATGCTCTAATTGGTAAAAGTAGACTTCTTGCTATGGATATTGGGCAGGCTATAACAACACTGAAATATGTCAACTCTAAAACCAACAATGCTACTGCCCAACAAATGTCATTAATATATCTGATGAGGGCTTATACAGAAAAAAAAGATTATTCAGCAGCGTTAGAGGTAAATGAGTTTTTAAAAAAACTATCAATAGAAAAAGATTTAGCAATTGAATACTACTTAAACACTCATTACTTACACAAAAAGACTAATAACCTAACGGAAACTCTTAATACTCTATTTGAGTTAGAAAAGATAGTTAAAAACAGAAGGCTGATAAATAAAGTTTTCTTCGCTATAGGTCAAATATACTTGATACAAAATGAATATGATATTGCTGCATTATATTTCCAAAAATGTCTTAAAAACAACCCAACATTTGATATGGAATTTAATGCTAAAATATTTTATTCTAAATCTCTTTTTAACTCCTCTTCCGAAGATGTAAACAAATATTTTGGAAAGCTTTTAAAAGATAAAAAAAACATTGATAAGCTTGATAGAATATACTATGAAATAGGATTATTTAATATAAAAAGAGAAAAGTATAATAATGCAATAAATAACTTCAAGTTATCTGTTGCAGAGAATAAATCTAAACGAGAGCTTTTATATAATTCCTTTAAAAATATAGCTGATATTTATTATGATAATTTGATAGAGTATAAATTATCAAAACTGTATTATGATAGTGCTCTAGCTAACATAAATAGAGAAAATAAAGACTATAGCTTACTCAAAGAAAAGAGTGATGTATTAACAGATCTTGTTAATAATCTTGACATAATAGAAAGAAATGATAGTCTAATTCATTTAACATCCATCCCGGAAGACGAACTCTTGAAAATAATTGAAGTAAACATAGAAAATAATGAAAAGAAACAAAGAGAAAAGAGAGTTAAAAAGGAAAGTCAAAACTTCCTTTTAAGTGAGCCAACAATTATTGATAATAATAATAAAGGAAGTTGGTATTTTAACAATCCTTCAATGGTTAGTTCTGGGAGAAATGAATTCCAAAGAAAATGGGGAAATAGAGAATTAGCAGATAATTGGAGAATCAGCTCTAAAATAAGTTTCACATCTATAAATGATAATATTGAAGAGGTGGTTCAAGATAGTTCTGATGAAGAAAGTGTAGAAAAAGAAAATGAAATGAACGCAGAAGATTTAATGTCAAGTCTACCATTTAGTGATGAAGATAAAAATAAATTAAATAAAGAAACCGAGAAAGCATTCGTTGCTATAGGTAAAATATATGTACAAAAATTAGATGAAAAATTAAAAGGGATAAATACCTTTAAAATATTCATTGAAAGGTTTAGCAACTCTGAGTATTATGCCGAGGTCATCTATCAACTATATTTAATTGATGAAGAAAATGAAAAATATAAAAACATTATTCTTAATAATTTTAAAGAAACAATTTTTTATAAATTAATAGTAAATCCAGATTTTGAAGTTGATGAATTTAGAGAATATAATTTATTAAGAAATCTCTATGGCGTACTATATGATAAATTAAAAAATGAAGAAAACAATCACGTAATAAATAAGGTTGATTCACTACAAAAGATTTATTCTAAAAATCCGTTTTTTGAAAATATCAATTTACTTAAATCTATTGCTTTAGGTAAAAAAGGCGGAAATTTTTCGTTACAATTTGAGTTGAAAAAATATTTAAATTCAGCAAAGGACAGGTCAACTATTGACTTTGCATCATCTCTATTAAATTCTGCTGAAACAGTGCATGATGATTTTATATTTAGTGGTCTTCCGCATTTTAAAAATAATAAAGATGATAAATATTTTTTCATAATAATAAAAACAGAAAACCAGACAGATAATTTTTCTATAAAACTTGAAAATACTCTCAAAGAACTTGATAAAAAAATTCCTATTTATTCATTCAGGCTTAATGATACAACTTACTTTGACGCTATATCAGATAACAATCTGAATTCACTGAAAGAAATCGAAGAAAAATTCAATTTGAACTTAGATACTAAAGAAATAAAAGTAAATGCTAATTTTGTTGTTGGAGAAAAAAACATGAACTTAATTTTTAAATCTAAAAATTTTAATGAGTTTGTAAAATTTTATAATAGATGAATAAATTAAAAAGAAATATAAAAAAATTATGGGTTATCCTATTATCAGGGATAACATTCATAGCTATATTTATTATTTCCGTTAACTATAATGTATTTAATCTCTTTGGTGGGATGCCAAGTCTTCAAGATTTAGAAAAACCTGAGTCAGAGCTATCATCAGAATTATATTCAAGTGATAACATATTACTAGGAAAGTATTTTAGATACAATAGATCTCCAGTAAAATTTGACGAATTGTCTGATGAGCTGGTAACAACCCTTTTAGTTACAGAAGACATAAG
Organism: Rhodothermaeota bacterium MED-G19; assembly: GCA_002457315.1. Classification (GTDB taxonomy): domain Bacteria; phylum Bacteroidota; class Bacteroidia; order Cytophagales; family MED-G16; genus MED-G16. Next base: position 20,714 of record NTKI01000006.1, on the reverse strand, counting down.
GTTTTATAACCACTCGGGTATTGACCTGAAAGGACTTGTAAGGGCAACTTATGGCGTTATTAAAAACATTGCAACATTTGGGTCAACTGGGCTTGAAGGTGGTGGAAGTACCATCACACAACAGCTAGCTAAAAATTTATTTAAGATTCGTAGAGAAAAAAAAGGTAAACTAAGTAATGTTCCTTTCTTAGGTCTAGTAATATCAAAAGTTAAAGAGTGGATTGTTGCAGTCAAACTTGAAGAATTCTACACTAAAAAAGAGATTCTGGCAATGTACCTTAATACAGCAGAGTACGGAAGTAATTCCTATGGAATAAAAGTTGCTGCTAAAACATACTTTAATAAAGAACCCTCTCAGCTTAATTACAATGAGTCATCAATAATTGTAGGATTATTAAATAAACCAACAAAATATAACCCTTTTTTTAATCCAGAAAACGCTACTAATAAAAGATCCGAGATATTTTATAACCTATATAAGTACAATATTGTAGATAAGACAGAGTATGATTCTCTAATACTTACAGATTTAAATTTAAATTATAAAGTACAAAATCAGAATGTAGGTCAAGCAACGTATTTCAGAACTGTAGTCAGAAATTATTTGATTAGCTGGGCAAAGGAAAATGGCTATGATTTATTTTCTGACGGATTAAAAATTTATACTACCATTGATAGCAAAATGCAAGAACATGCAGAAAAGGCAGTAATCGAGCAGATGAATAGATTACAGAATATTTTTAGTGAACACTGGGACGGGAGGAATCCTTGGATTGATGAAAAAGGATTTGAAATAAAGGACTTTTTGAAGAATAATATTAAAAGAACACGCTATTTTAAAAATCTCCTAAAAAACAATGATAACGATACAATCAAAACTTTTGAATTATTAAATAAAAAGAAAAAGATGAGAGTTTTTAGCTGGAAAGGTGAGATTGACACAACCTTTAGCATAATGGATTCTTTAAAATACTATAAAAAATTTCTTCAGGCTGGTTTCGTTTCAATAGAACCAAAAACCGGACATATTAAAGCATGGGTAGGGGGAATAAACCATAAGTATTTTAAATATGATCATGTAAAACAAGGAAAGAGACAGCCTGGTTCAACAATTAAGCCAATAGTATACGCAGCTGCAATAGATAACGGCTACTCTCCATGTTACCCAGTAGTAGATGCGCCAGTAGTTTTTGAATTACCAGGGCAAGACCCACCATACTGGAGGCCAGATAATCATAATGGTAAGTGGACAGGTGAAACTATGACATTAAGACAAGCCATGGCTAAATCTGTTAATTCAATAACCGCATTTATGACAAAAAAACTATCTCCAAAGACTGTGGTAGACTACGCTAAGAAATTGGGAATTCAAAGTAAATTAGACCCTGTGCCGGCAGTATGTCTTGGGGCTGGGGGTGATGTGTCTCTATTTGATCTTGTCGGTGCATATAGCACGTTTATTAATCAGGGAATTTGGACAGAGCCCTTTTTTATATCGCGTATTGAAGATAAGTATGGAAACTTAATACAAGATTTTATACCTACAAAACAAGAGGCACTTAGTGAAGAGACCGCATACCTAATGCTTCACATGCTAAAGGGATCAAAAGAAGAAGAAGGTGGTACCGCAAGAGGACTAAACCCAGAGTTAACTTTCAATAATGATGTTGGCGCTAAAACAGGTACAACTCAAAACGCGTCAGATGGGTGGTTCATAGGTGTAACTCATAATCTTGTTTCGGGTGCATGGGTAGGTGGTGATGATAGAAGTATACACTTTAGGGACTGGGTATATGGACAAGGAGCAAGAACAGCAATGCCAATATGGCAACAATATATGCTAAATGTTTATGCAGATAATACACTTAGTATTGAAAAAGGAAGATTTGATAAACCTACCAAAAAAATAAATGTTGAGATTGATTGCTCAGTATACAATAATGAAATAAAATCTGATTCTTTAGATCTTATTTTAGATAAAATTGACGCTTCTGATATTTTCTAGTTGAATGATTAACTTAAAAAAGACTGATCTACCTACCTCACCAGGAGTTTACAAATTCTTAAATAAAGACTCAGGAATAATTTATGTGGGGAAATCTAAAAATCTAAAAAAAAGAGTCAATAGTTATTTCAGAAAAAATGTTGAAAATAAAAAAATTAAAAGAATGGTCAAAGAGGTTTCAAAAATTGAGTTTGTACTCTCAGAATCAGAACATGACGCATTACTATTAGAGAATAATTTAATAAAAGAAGACAAACCAAAGTATAATATTTTATTGAGAGATGATAAAACATACCCTTGGATATGTATAAAAAATGAAAGGTTTCCTAGAGTTTTTTTAACCAGAAAGCATATAAAGGATGGGTCTGAATATTTTGGTCCTTTTACAAGTGTAAAGACAATTAACACATTGTTAAACATTATTAATAACATTTATCCGGTCAGAGTGAGCAATTATAACTTCTCAGAAAAAAAAATAAATAATACAAAAAACAGAATTGGGTTGAATATCCACTCTAAAAATGGGCACATCTTGATACTAGGCTTTCAAGAATACTCTAAAGAAAAGAAAGATTTATTGTCTGAGGATGAATACAATAAAAACATAAAATATGTACGAGAAATTTTAAATGGAAATTTTAAAAACGTCAAAGAATATCTAAGCAAAAAAATGACAAAATACTCATCAAACCTAGAATTTGAGAAATCTCAAAGTATTAAAGAAAAATTAGAAATTCTTGATAGATATCAATCAAAATCTATTGTTGTAAATAATAAGATTAATAATCTAGATATTATTGGAATTATTGATGATGAAAAATCTTACTTCATTAATTTTATGAAAATAAATAATGGAATTATCAATTCCTCTAAAACTTTTAAAACAAAGAAAACCCTAAATAATCTATCTGAGATAAGACAAATAATCTTTAATCTAAGATCAAAAAATAATACTTTAAATAATAAACTTATTTCTAATATTGATTTAAAAAAACATATAGAAAATAAAAACGATTTTCAAATCCCAAGATCAGGAGACAAGAAGAAATTGATAGATATGAGTCTGAGAAACGTGCTGTTTTTTAAGAAGAATCTATATAATGAAAAGAAAGAAAGAAAAACTAAAAAAATATCAATTTTAGTAGATCTTAAAAATAAACTCAACCTTAAAAATATTCCTTTTCATATTGAATGTTTTGATGTATCAAATATTCAAGGGAAGAATACTGTTGCTTCATTGGTAATGTTTAAGGATGGATACCCTAGCAAAAAAAGTTATAGAAAATTTAAAATAAAATCTGTCAACAAACCTGATGATTTTGAATCTATGAGAGAAGTGATATTCAGAAGATACTCAAGGATATTAAAAGAGAAAGGAAGTCTGCCTGATCTTATAATAGTTGATGGCGGCAAAGGGCAACTGAGTTCAGCCTGTGACGTGATCAAAGAATTAAATATTTATAATAAAATGAATATTATAGGTATTGCTAAAAAACTTGAAGAGATATATTTTCCTAATGACTCCATCCCTGTGTTACTTAGTAAAAAATCAGCACACTTGAAGCTTATACAAAATATAAGAAATGAGGCACATAGGTTTGCTATAACTTATCACAAACATCTCAGAAGTAAAACTTTTCTTAAGTCTAAACTTGAAGAAATAAAAGGTATTGGTGAAAAAACCAGATCAAAACTAATTAATGAATTTGGGTCACTTGAAAATACTATAAGTCAGAATATTGAAGTTTTATCTAAGTGTGTTGGTAAAAAAAGAGCAAATGATATAAGAGACTTTTTTAGAAATGAATCTAATTAATATTCCCATAGATTAGATTCCCACTCCATAAGGTCTTGCTCTACCTTAAAGCTAGCCATAATCCCTTCTTTTCTAGACCTAGCATACAATTCAGATACCCTTATGTCATCCGCATTAGCAATTTTTACTATGATTCCTTTAAATAACCTTAAAAGAAAAGCATCTCCTAAATTCTTATGTTGAGCAATGTTGTTTTCATTAAACCATATAGCTCCTTTTGGCATAGATTTAAATAGATTATAAAGATCAATAAATCTAAATGACGCTATAGGCTTTTCGAATCCAGCAGGGTTATAAAAGCTATCACCAGGCAAAAACATTGTAATGGCCTGAATATCAAAATAAATTCTTGAATGAATTCTGTCAAAATATAAATCTTCTTTAATTTCAAAAATAGAAAACTCTCTTTTTGGTATAAAAATTGGTCCAGTCTCAATTTCTTCAACTTCCTCAGCAAATGGGTCTGCTTCATCAAAGGAAGCAAAAGGATCATCTAAATCAAACCCTTCCTCTTCTTCAACTTCCTCATCAACCTGTTGTATGTTCTCAACAAATTCTTCTCTTGACATTACGTTACTATCATTAACGGAGTCACTGCTATAGGGGATCAAAACACCTCTTTCTACAGCATCTATAATTATTTTAGACATCTCTCTATTTCTAGCAAAAAAAGGTTTGTTTTGTTTTTCTTTAAGATCAACTCTTCTCCACAGAGTTTTCTTCCACATTAAATAAGATTCATGTACTTGTCTTAAAGACAATGGATTATATCCGTTTGATTCTGATCCAGTAGTTTCTTGAAATGTTACCTGAGAATAGGTCTCATCTACAGATACAACTGAAAGCAAAAAATAAAGTACAAGAATCTTATTTATTTTATTCATAATTTTATTTTAAAGGTATAGTTATATACCTAGGAGCAAAATTCTTAAATTCTTCAACTTCTCCTAAAAAGTTTGCTCTAGCTACCTTTTTAATTTCAATAACAATGTTATCTCCTTTCCTCTTACCAGCAAGTTTATTGAGGTTAACGTTTTTACTATTAACCCTTTGTCTAGATACTCCTCTTCCTGCTCTAACGAGGTTAATTTCAGCCTCACGAACTTGAAATCTAGCGTCTTTTGGTAAAAATTCGGCAAAACTCGCATCAGCAATTGCGTCCAAGCTAAAACTTGGTGTGCTAACTGGGATACCTGATTTAGCATCAATCTCTTTACCTTTAATCCTTGCCTTTATCTCGGGTGCGGGAATTTGTCTTACACCAAAAGATTGAGAACCTATAAAGTTTCCAGCATTACTTACATTAAGATCAACCTTCTTAGACTTTGGTATGATAGTTACCACACCAGCCTTTGAACCTCTAACAACATCTCCTCCTCTTGCAGAAAATGTAGGATTATATTCTGATCCTAGTGCTGGAACATTAACAGTTAATTCATTACCACAATTAAAATACAATGCTTGAACTGAAGCAGATTGAATCTGGATAACAGGTCTAGCAACAAAATATTCAACTGTGTCAATAAAAGTTGTATCTCTTCCTCCTGGAAGGGTAACACTAATTGATCCAATATAACTTTGTTTTGATAATCCTTCTCCATCATAATTACCTCCTTTAGCAACAAACTCATAATAACCTCTTCCATTCGACACCTCTAAAGTATCTCCATCAGCAGTCATAGTAGGAACTATAGCTGAAGAAGCTGCAGATAAAAATAATTGAGTCTTATATTTTGCACCTGCTGCAACAACTTTCTGTTCTGGTAATGTAGTTAATGAGACAACATCAAACTTTAAATCTGCAGCCCCCACAGAAGCAGCAAGTTTATCAAGCGCCTTAATCTCAAGATTTATAACCTCTGCCTGAAGCTGACTAATTGTTGCAAGACCCGCGCCAGCAGAAGTACCAAAACCAAAATTTAAAGTAGAAAAAGAAGGGTCAGTTGGTGGGTTATCAGCATACATAGGTATCTGATCAGCATTTCTTGCAAGATCGTGGATGCCAGATTCTTTGTCACCATTATACACTGAATCTAGAACAAAAGTAGAGAATTCATTTATCAATATTTGTAAGTCATCACCGTTAGTTAGGTTGTCTTTATTCTCATCTTTATTCATATAGCTATATACAAAGTCTATATTTTTATAACCTTTGATACCAGTCTTAGAATCTTTTCCTCCAGTCTCTTCTACAATAAGGCTTTTAATATCACCCATATGGTTAATTAGAGCGTTTGACTTTTCTCTTACTGACTCAGAAAGTGTTAACACACGTATATCTTCACTCCTGTTACCTGATTCTTCAACCGCAGCTCTAATAGTCTCTACTTTATTAGAGTTATCTACAGTTTTTTCACTATTTGTAGACTCAAAACTCTCGTTTATTAAAATAAACTTTTTTAACACCTTTGTGTCAACATTAAGAGCTAACATAGCAATTAACACAATGTACATCATGTTAATCATTTTCTGTCTAGGGCTATCTCCTCCAGCCATAATTTATTTATTTAAAAGTTATTTTAATTTCTACTTATGCATGGCATCATACATACCAACATAAATCTTATTAAGTTTATTTAAATTCTCAGTAAGGTCTTGTAACTCTTTCTGCAATCTTAAAGCATCATTTTGAGCCTTAGTCATACTTGTAGCAGTCTCAGTAATTTGTCCTGAAGCCGTAACAATAGCACCTAGTGAACTTGAGGCACTTTTTAAATTTTCTTTATATTCTTCGGTTAAACCTACAGCTTCTTTCACACTTGAAGTAGAAGACGCTAAGTCTTTTGCGGTAGCTGAAATGGTACTGTAAGACTCATTAACAGAGTTAAGAGACTCAGTAGCTCCCTTTATGCTATTTTCATAAGCCTTAGCAGCAACAGAAGCTCCAGCCAAATCATTAATGTTAGTAGCTTGCGCAGCCATTTTCTTCATACCGTCTCCAACACTTTTAAGTACAGCCGGATCTAGTTTAGCTTCTTTCATTATATTTCCCACTTGCGATGCAGAAGTTCCTTCAGCATCTGTTCCCAATGCCGGGTATACTTTGCTCCAGTCCCACTCGTGTTTACTTGGAGGGTCAAAAGCACTTAAAGTAAATATTAACGCCTCTGTCCCAAGACCTACTATTAACATTAAGTTAGCAAATGGCCAACCCTGTAATTTAAAGAGCGCTCCTAGTATTACTACAGCAGCTCCTAAACCATAAATCACATTCATATTATCCTCATTCTGAAGCCAAGCCAGAACAGGATTACTTGATTTTTTCTTAGTTATCATTTTTTATACTGTTTAATTATTTTTTCTTTTTATTTAAAATTAATCTTTTTTCTATAAACCTTCTAAGTTTCTACCTAAATGAGGCATTGCCGTCCTAAAGCCTATAAAAGCTCTAGTTGAGTCTTTATATTCAAAAGTTCTTGTTGCAACCTCAATAAAAAAGGCAATATCTTTCCAAGAGCCTCCCCTAATAACTTTCTTGTCATTAGTATCATCTCTGTAAATTGGATTTAAATCCCACACAATTGGATTATAGGAATCTATATATGCGTCCTCACACCACTCAGCAACATTACCAGACATATCATATAAACCAAAATCATTAGGGAAGAATACTCCAACTGGAGATGTGTATGCATACCCATCATCAACATAATTTCCTCTTCCAGGTTTAAAGTTTGCCAGCACACAACCTCTTGAATTTCTTGTATAAGGATTTCCCCAAGGATACTTAACATTATCTCTTCCTCCCCTTGCAGCATACTCCCATTCAGCTTCAGTGGGCAATCTGAATGAAGGAAAAGGCAAAAGCCCTTCTTCTTTTCTATAACCGTTTAAGAAACTTGTTCTCCACCTAGCAAATTCTCTTGATGACTCCCACGATACACCAACAACTGGATAGTCATCAAAAGCGGGGTGTGACCAATAATAAGCAAGTAGAGGGTCTCCATAATGATGTGTAAAGTCACTTGACCAAACAGTAGTATCAGGTTTTAATCCCTCAAGGGTCATTCCCTCAGATAGTTCATAATCTGGATTCTCTTCAATAAACTGGATAAACTGTCTGTATTCATCATTGGTAATCTCAGTGTCATCCATATAGAATGCGCTGATAGTTACTTGTCTGTTAAAGTTACTTTGATCCGATTGAATATTTTCATCAGCTTGTCCCATATAAAACCTCCCGGTAGGAATATAAACCATACCATACTGTGCTGACATTTCAAAGCCATCTCTGTCTAGAGTTCCAACTAATTGTCCACGCGGATTCTTCTTGCTTGAGCCGCCACCAAGAATGCCACAAGCACCCAATGATAGAAGCAATAGAGTATATATTAAACCTGAAAATTTTTTCATGACTTTAAACATAACTAAACGCAAAGTTAAAACTTAACTTCAAATTATCTAAATTATTGTTTTTAATGATAAATTTTTTAGTTAGATAGTTGGACAAATATAGTAAAAGTATCTTTCAAAGCTAAATTTGATCAAGTGATTGAAAAATTAAAAAATCAGTAAATAAATCTTGGTGTTCTTATGGGTTTTTTCAACTGAGGGGTTGGCAAGTCATATCTGACAACAAGTTCATGAGATACTGGAGCCTTAGCGTTTACATTATGTACAACGTAATCAAAAGAATAACCAACAAATAACTTGTTCTTTTTTAAGAAATGATAACCTAAGAATCCAACAATGGCTTCATCATACCTATAAGATGCTCCGATATTCATTTTTTTTTGATAAGTAGCTAACGCACTAACATCAAAAGTATGTGATGTAAAGTCAGACCTAACTAATAAATATGGCTCAATTGTTAAGTCCCTATCAACTTCAATCAAATATTTACCCAAAAAAGAAAAATTTCTAAATTCTATATTTTTCAAGTCATCTATACCAAAGTCAAAAGATGATTCTGTAAGGTTCTTTACCGATAGACTTACTAAAAACTTTTCGTTAAAATATGAAAATCCCAATCCAACATCAGGTTTAGACTGAGTCTCACTTCTTTTTATATTAAAAGGATCATCTGGATTAACAAAAACCAAAGAACCAAAATTTAATGTTGTACTCTTAAATGAAGGTGATATACTAAAACTTATATAAGAATTATTTACTTTTTTCTTAATACCAAAGTAAGGCGAAATGTTAAATACCTCTTTAGGGCCTAAATTATCTGATATAATATTCATTCCAAATGAGTAAGCTTTATCTCTGCTTTTTAAATTAAGTGAAAACATTCCGGTTGTTGGAGACTCAGATGCACTTGAGAGATTAGTAGGATTATAATTAGACCATTGGTTTCTATAAACTAATGTAGCATTATTGTTTTCATAAACTGAAGAGAGACTCGAATTAATAAGAGAAGGGTTTACCAAGTATGTGCTAAAATACGGATCTTGTTGAGCTTTTAGTCCAGTTTGGGAAAGAAAGAAAAAAATAAAAACTAATAAAAAATTCCTCATTAATCCTATAAATTATTAGACTGCTTAATATATAATTCAATTGCTCTTGTCATAGAAGGCACATCCTTCATGGGCGCCTTTATGTCTAACTTTAAATTATTTTCTTTAATAGCCTTAGCCGTATTCTTGCCAAAACCAGCAATCCTAGTGTTATTTTGTTCAAAATCTGGAAAGTTTTTAACTAAAGAATCTATACCATATGGTGTGTAAAACACAAGAATATCATAGAAAACCTTTTTTAATCGCTTTAGGTCACTGGGAACGGTATTGTAAATTATAGCCTCAGAATAGGTACACTCATTGTCTTTTAAAAACTGTGAAATTGTATCCCTTGTTATGTTTGAACATGGAAATAAATATTTTTCATCTGGAAATTTTACCATCACATCTTTCATCAAATCTAATAATTGGGCAATGGTCCTCTCTCCAGTGAATATTTTTCTTTTTCTGATAACTATATATTTCTGAAGATAATTTGCGGTCTGTTCAGAGTTACAAAAATATTTCATGTCAGTTGGCACGGTAACATTCATTCCCTCTGCAATTCTAAAGAAATGATCAACGGCATTTCTGCTAGTAAAAATTATTGCAGTATGATTTAAAATATTAATTTTTTGTTTTCTGAAATCTTTAATGGAAACTGGATCAATTTTTATAAAGGGCTTAAAATGAATCTTTAAATCATATTTTCTAGCTAGACGGTAAAAAGGGGCATTATCATCCTTCGGGTCAGGCTGTGAAACAAGAATTGATTTAACAGGATTTAATCTTTTCTTATCGTATTTAATCTCGCTCATATTATGAATTTATTAGTTGTAAAGTTAACGAAATGATTTCAAAAATTAGCAAGATCGAGGTATGCTAATAATTCATCAAAAAAATCAACTATTAAAACAATATCAAAAAATAATACAGATGGTATAAAACCAGCTATTAAAATAACCAATAAAAGGTTTGATCTTTTTTCTGTAGATATTTTATTTAAGTGATTAAATAATATCAGTGGTCTTATAATTACTACAAGCAGCTTCATTGCAGTAAAAAAATTATACGCTGCCTGAAAAGAAAAAAATTCATATACTATATAGGAAAAAAAAACATTGACAAAGCTTAAAATAATAGTGAGCCTTAAGAAGTTTAAAAGAAAAACCTTTCTGATCTGATTTGAAAAATTAAAAATATAGGTGACTATGAAAATAATAATTATTCTAAAAGAGATAAAAAGAATTAAGGGAAACAAGAAGAGAATCCATTTCTGAAATAAATTAAATTTCCCTATTGAATCAACAACTATAAAATTTGAGTCCTCAAAAACATATATTGAAAAAAAAGATATTACTAATGAATATATAAAAAGAGGGAGGATGTTTGCCAATGAAAAAAATTGACTGCGATAAAAAAAATCCTCTTTGCTCCCCAAAAACACAATGTTTTTGATATTAAAATATCTTTTAAAGAACAAAGGATAATTAATTTTGTAATATGTCAGAACCAATGAAATAATAAAAACAGATAATAAAATAGAGTTATAATCATAAATTGATTTTTTTTGTGTTTGAATAAAAGATAATAATAAATGCCAGGAATCTATATACATATTCCATTCTGTAAAATGGCTTGTCATTATTGTAATTTTCATTTTAGCACATTAAGTAATTATTCAGAATTAGTTGGTTCAATTATAACTGAAATAGATGCCAATCAAAAAAAATTTAAATATAGTGACGTCTCCACTATATATTTTGGTGGAGGAACACCATCAATTATAGAAGAAGATTTACTTCATAAAGTTTTAATCAAAATCAATGATAAATTTAAAATTAATAATAATTGTGAAGTTACAATTGAAGCAAACCCTGATGATATTTCTTTTGATAAATTAGAGAGATGGAAAAAGATAGGCTTTAATAGGATAAGTCTAGGCGTTCAGTCATTTAATGATACTATTTTAAAAAAACTAAATAGAATACATACATCAAGGCAAAGCCATAATGCTATTAAAAAAATTAAAAAAACATTTAAAAATTTTTCTGTTGATTTAATGTTTGGGACGCCAAACTCTGATGTGAAGAGCATTAGAAAAGACTTAGATATAATAAAAGAGATAAATCCTCCTCACATTTCAATTTACAATATGACAGTAGAGAAGAGAACAGTTTTTTACAAATTAGTAAAAAACAACAAAATGATTTTACCAGGGGATGATGATGTCTTAAATCAGTATGATATTATTCTAAAAAAAATGAAGTCCATGGGTTATATTAACTATGAGATATCAAACTTTGCAAGAAAAGAATATGAATCAAAACACAATTCAAATTATTGGAAAAGCGAGAAATATTATGGATATGGGCCAAGTGCTCACTCATATGATAAAAAAAGAAGGTACTGGAATATAAAAGATAACAAAAAGTATATAGAAAATATTAATAATAACCTTAGGGTATATGAGAAAGAAACATTAACAGAAAAAGAAATCATCAATGAATACATACTAACTAGAATAAGAACAATTTCTGGTATAAATGTAAATGAAATAAACAGAAGGTTTAAAAAAGATTTCTTAAATGAAAAAGAAAAAAATTTAATTTTTTTTGAAAAACAAAAAATGATTACATATGATAAATCAAGAATTAAATTAACTGACAAAGGAAAAAGAATAGCAGATTATATAACTGAAAAAATTATGTATTAGTTAGTTCCTTTTTTAATTGAATTCCTGTATGACTATTATTCTGAGAAGTTATGAATTCTGGTTTTCCCTTAGCAATAATCTTCCCACCCCTATCACCACCTTCAGGACCAAGATCAATAATGTAGTCTGCACATTTAATTATATCCATGTTGTGTTCGATCACAAGAACAGTATTTCCCCTTTCAACCAACCTATCTAGAACAATCATTAAATTTTGAATGTCAAAAAAATGTAATCCAGTAGTAGGTTCATCCAGAACAAACAAAGTGTTTCCTGTATCTTTTTTATATAACTCTGAAGCAAGCTTAACTCTTTGAGCCTCTCCTCCAGATAACATAGTTGAGGGTTGACCCAATTTTATATAACCAAGACCTACTTCATCAAGAGATCTTAACTTATTTGAAATTTTAGGTTGTTTTTTAAAAAAATCAACTGCATTAGAGACAGTCATATCAAGGACATCAGATATAGATTTTCCTTTAAATCTTACTTCCAAAGTATCTCTGTTATATCTTTTCCCGTAACAAGATTCACAATTAACAAAGACGTTTGGTAAAAAATCCATTTCTACTAATCTTACTCCAGCACCCCTACAAGTTTCACACCTCCCACCCTTTACGTTGAATGAGAAAGCTCCTTGCTTTAAACCACGAATCTTAGATTCTGTAAGTGAAGCAAAAAGGTTTCTTATATCTGTAAACACGCCTGTGTAAGTTGCGGGATTGGACCTTGGCGTTCTCCCTATTGGGGACTGATCAACCTCAATTAATTTATTAATATTTTCAAGGCCCTCTACAGTGGTATATGGAAGAGCTACTTTCCTTGAATTATATAATTCTTTCTTAATTATTGAGGATAATGTGCCATGAATTAACGATGATTTTCCACTACCAGAAACTCCAGTAACACAAACCATACATCCCAATGGTATAGAACAATTGACTTTTTCTAAATTGTTTCCATTAGCACCAATTAGATTTATTTTTTTACCATTACCCTCTCTTCTTGCGGTTGGGATTGGAATATCCAGTTCCCTTTTCAAAAATTTAGACGTTAAAGACTTCTTTTTTAAAAATGCTTCCGGTTTTCCATGAGCAACAATAACACCACCTTCTGATCCTGGACCAGGACCTACATCAATAATATTATCTGCATTGTTCATCATATCCCTATCATGCTCTACCACTATAACCGTATTACCTAGGTCTCTAAGCTCTTTCAACGAGTGAATTAATTTGTTATTATCTCTTTGGTGGAGTCCAATACTTGGCTCATCTAAAATATAGAGAACGCCAACCAGTTTAGTTCCAATCTGAGTAGCAAGCCTAATCCTCTGGGCCTCACCCCCAGACAGTGTTCTAAGTGGTCTATCTAAACTTAAGTATTCCAGGCCTAAATTATACATTAGGTTGAGTCTCTGATTAATTTCTTTTATTATTGGTTCTGCAATAATTAACTGTTCATCATTAAGTGATTTGTTAATATTTCTTGTCCATATTCTAAGTTTTTTGATGTCCATAGAATTTAATTCAGATATGGAAGTATTATTGATTTTAAAATGTAAAGATTCTTTTCTCAGCCTCTGGCCTGAACAACTATCGCAATTAGTTTTAGAAATAAAATCATTCATGAAGTCTTTAGTCTTGCCTGATCTAAATTTTAAAGTTTTTTTTATAAATCCAGTGACTCCATTATAAGTAGTATGCCAGAGTGTTCCAGGATATTTTGTAGATTCAACTGCAACCTCTATGTTTTTTCCAAATAAAATTATTTCTAATATATCCTCTGGAATATTTTTAATAGGTGTTGATATATCTAAACCTTTAGACTTTAGTATAGCTTCTATTTTCTTGAACACCCACATATCTCTATATTCTCCAAGTGGTAATATCCCCCCACGGCTAATACTCAAATTCTCATCTTCAATAATGCTTTCTTTTAAAATTTTATCTTCTATACCCAACCCCTTGCAGGATTCACACCAGCCATAAGGAGAGTTAAATGAAAAACTGTTAGGAGAAGGTTCTTCGTAAGATATTCCTGTATCAGGATCTACAAGACTTTTTGAATAAAATCTTGAGTTATTCTTCTCGTCTATAACATAAAGAGTCTTGTCTCCACTCTTGATTGCAATATCTACGGAATTAGATAACCTCTCGGTGGCATCTTCATTAACAGTTAATTTATCTACAACAATTTCTATATCATGAATAACATATCTGTCCAGTTGCATGTTTCTTTTTATCTCCATTATTTCTCCGTCAACCCTAACATTTGTAAAACCTTTCTTTCTAATCTGGACAAATAATTCTTTATAGTGACCTTTTCTTCCCTTTACTACTGGGGCAGCTATTATAACCTTTGTGTTCTTGTAATCTTTTTTTATATTTTCAATAACTTGATCTAACGACTGCCTAACCATTTTTTTACCTGACAAGTATGAGTATGCAACCGAGGCCCTTGCGTATAGCAATCTCAAGAAATCGTATATCTCTGTCAAAGTTCCAACTGTAGACCTAGGATTTTTTGATGTTGTCTTCTGCTCGATTGATATAACTGGAGATAGACCGTTAATCTTATCTACATCAGGCCTCTCAATATTTCCAATAAACGATCTAGCATAAGCTGAAAAACTTTCCATGTATCTCCTCTGCCCCTCAGCATATATAGTGTTGAAAGCTAATGAGCTTTTTCCGCTCCCAGAAACACCAGTAATTACTACAAGCTTGTTTTTCTCAAATGTAAGATCTACATTTTTCAAATTATTTTCTCTCGCTCCTAAAATTTCAATTTTATTATTCATGTATTTTATTTCTTATAAAGGGCTTTCAGGGCTAAACTTAGCTTTGGGTATTTAAAATTAAAATTAGATTTTAGTATTTTCTTTGAAGACACATTTAGCCCATTTAAGATTAAGACCGACTGTCCCCCAAAAAGCAATTTAATTATAATGGATGGGGCTTTAATAAACTTAGGATAACTAAACCTTCCTAATGACTTAGCAAGAATTCTAGAAAACTTTTTATTAGTTACTTTTTCAGGTGCTACACAATTAAAAATCCCTGTAAAGCTTTGTTCCTCTATGCTCTTTAATATTATATCTATCATATCGTCTTCATGTATCCAACTCATCATTTGTTTACCAGATCCAACCGGTACCCCTAGAAAAAATTTAAATATTGGATAAAGACTTTTGAGAATACCTCCTTCTTTAGAAAGGACCAATCCTATTCTTAGGATTGTTGTGTTTATACCTAAGCTTTTAAAAATAAGTACTTCATCTTCCCAACTACTAACTACACCAGATAAAAACCCATCGCCTGGAGGATCTGATTCTTTTTGTGGTGAGTTTGTGTCCACTCTATAATATCCAGTTGCAGATGCTGAAATAAATGATTTAGGTTTGTTTTCTAAATTTTTTATATTTTGAAATAAGAGTCTGGTTGTCAAGACTCTACTTTCTAATATTTGTTTTTTATAATTCTTTGTCCACCTTGATCCGTTAATAGACTCTCCTGCAAGATGTATTATTGAAAACAAATTAGTAATACCAGTAACATCAAGCTTAGATTCGTCTGGTTTCCATTCTAAATAGTTTACATTATCCTCCACATATGATCCTCTTCGAGTTAAAACATAAATATTATATTTTTTTTTCTTTAACTCATTAATTAGTTTTTTGCCAATTAGTCCAGTACCCCCTGTAATTAAAATAGATTTCATATTATTGCAAATAATTCTAATACGTAGTTAAGTGATTTAATGATGTCTTTACTCAGATATTTTATTTTTATTCTTATTGTAATTTCAAGCAATAAATCTTACTCTCAAAAAAATGCTAGCAATAAAATTCCAGTTAATGTCTTCTCTACATTTAAAACAACAAATCATATTTTTAATGAGACTACTCTAGAGTCTATATACTTTACCTGCTTAGTTCCAAAAAAAATAGTATTAGAAGAGATAGAAAAGTTTTATAGTAACCTTGGGAGTTTTGAAAAAGAAAAAAAAATTTTTAATAGTACTATTCAAACAAAAGGTGAAATGCTTTCAGTAAAGTTATCAATTGAAAAAAAAGACAAAAGAACTTTCTTTTATGTTGCTCAAAAAAAAGAATTATCAGAAGAGAACTCTATTAAAAACCTGCAAGAATCTTTTAAAAAAATATTGATGAGAAGGTTTTTGAATGATTACATTAAGGAGCTAGAATTAAGTATTAAAAAAACAGACAAAAAACAAAACAGAATAATTAGAAATAACCCAAATAATCTTTTGATGAACTCAGGGTTATTTTATAAATTTTATCAAAAAAAAGAGTCAAAAAAAATTGCCTTAAAGTCAGCATTAGAGAGTCTATATGAAGAATTAGAAGAGACTAAGGCAAACTACAACTCAATTAATTAAAAAGAAGATTAAGAATTAATTTCTACCTTATCTAATATTTGTTTTATAATATAATCTGATTTAATCCCCTCTGCTTCAGCCTCGTAGTTTAAGATTATTCTATGATTTAACACATCATTAGCTATCTCTTTTATGTCATCTGGAATGACATAATCCCTATTACTTAGAAAAGCATTTGCCTTAGCTGCTAGAGATAAATTTATGCTTGCCCTTGGAGATGCTCCAAAGGAAATGAAACTCTTTAATTCATCTAGTTTGACCGAAGATGGGTTTCTTGTTGCGGTTACAATTTCAATGATATATTTTTCTATTGACTCGGAAATAGAAACCTTATTTATTTCACCTTGAATTGAAAGGATATCTTTTTTATTTAAAACTGTTTTAGTTGACTTCTTAAAATTCATATCCGCCATCCTCTGCATAATTTTCAATTCTTCCTCTTTAGAGGGATAACTAATATTTAACTTCATCATAAACCTATCCCTCTGAGCTTCGGGTAGAGGGTAAGTCCCTTCTTGATCTATAGGGTTTTGAGTAGCTAATACTAAAAACGGTGTGTCTAATTTATAAGAGTCATCGCCTATAGTTACCTGCCTTTCTTGCATGGACTCCAATAGTGCCGACTGTACTTTTGCTGGAGATCTGTTTATTTCATCTGCTAAAATGATATTAGAGAAAATTGGTCCCTTTTTTACCTCAAAGGAAGCTTTCTTTTGATTATATATCATCGTTCCTATTACATCAGAAGGCAATAGGTCTGGAGTAAATTGTATTCTTTTAAAATCTAGTTTAAGGACATCAGATAAAGTATTAACAGTAAGTGTTTTTGCTAAACCAGGAACTCCCTCAAGTAGAACATGACCCTGAGTAAAGAGCCCCATGAGTAATCTTTTTACCATATAATCTTGACCGACCACAACTTTACTTACTTCACTTACGACATTTTGTACTTTTAAATAATTCTTGCTCATAAAAAAAATTTGAGCAAATTTAACTATTTAATAATCTTATCAGGGATTAATATGATGCTAAAAATTGTTAAAATTATGTTGATAATATGAATGCTGAATTTAAAAATTTTATTCAGAAGGTAAAAAACTTCGAACCAACAGGCACAGAGAAAACTAGACTTGACAATATCATTATGGGAATGGATAAATTTATTGATAGCTGTAAAACAATTGTTTTTTTGTGTACACACAACTCAAGAAGAAGTCAATACTGTGAGATATGGGCTAAGTATTTTTCATCAGTATATAGGAACAAAATAAAATTTTTATCTGCGGGAACACTTAAAATGAAAGTTCCTAAACAAGTTTATAAGTCCTTTGAAAGAGTGGGTGTAAAAGTTGATGAAAACTCATCAATTAATATAGAAACTATGACAATATCACCATTTTCTAAAACTCTTACTGAAGTTAAAGAAAAAGAGTTTATCTCAATTATGACGTGCGCGGAATCAGAAAAATCTTGTCCTGTTGACGCTCGCTCATTGATTAATCTAAAATTATTTTACGATGACCCCAGAAGATATGATAACACCCAAGAAGAAGCAGAAGAATACGATAAAACTTCATTTATGATTGCTTCCGAAATTAACTACATTCTAAAAAATATTAATTAATTCTATCTGATATAGGTTCGTTTTTTTTAATGAAAATAGACGCAATAACAGCAAAAATAAATATTATAAGAACTCCCCATGGCGAAGACTTTAATATTCCAGCAGGAGATGTTGACTCCATAACACTATTTTCAATTTCAACCATTGAAGCGTCAATTACCTCTTGAGGAGTTCCAAAAGACTCCATCATTCCAATTGTTGCCTCCATAGTTAAATCTTTCATGACCTCGGGGAGACCTGGATCAATAACAGTATACAATAAAATATTAAAAACAATTCCAACCGCATATGAAACTAGAAAGGCAAAAAAAGAAAATTTTAGAGATTCTTTATATGAAAGAAAACCCCCACAAAGGTTTCTATAAGAGATGCCAAGGTAGATTGCAATACCCATTGAAAGTGTAAGGCTCATAAGTCCAAACCACCATGAGACCATTAGCTCAATATTTATCACATAAATTAACATTGTCATTATTATTGATACGCCCGCCATGATGAGACCAGCTTTTAGAACTTCTTCTTTGTAATTAATATTATTAGAATCCATATTTGCTTTTTTTTATAACAATTTAATGCTTTTATCGTAAGAAAAAAACTATGAAAACACAAAGAGTAATAGAAAATATAGCATCAACTCAAGAGAACCTGGTCAATCATAAAATTTATAATAAAATAGAGTCTATTGATGATTTGAAAGTTTTTATGGAAAATCACATCTATGCAGTATGGGATTTCATGTCACTTTTAAAAGGGTTGCAAATTAATCTCACATGTACCATGAACCCATGGACACCAGTAGAAAATACAGAGGCAGCAAGATTCATAAATGAAATTGTTTTAGAAGAAGAGACAGATGAGATCAGCGGAGGGATAATTACAAGTCATTTTGAATTATACCTTGAGTCCATGAAACAAATTGGAGCTGAAACCTCACAAGTAAACAATTTTATCTCAGTAATTAAAGAAAGCTCAGATTACAGAAAAACAATTAATGATTTTAATATACATGCTGATATTAAATCCTTTCTAAATTTCACATTTGATATAATTGAGTCTGGAGAGTCTCACAAAATAGCATCTGCTTTTACTTTTGGAAGAGAAAATGTTATCCCTGATATGTTTATAAGTTTGGTTAAAAGCTTAAATGAAAAAAATAGCGATATAGCTAATAAGTTTGTTTACTATCTAGAAAGACATATCGAGTTAGACGGTGATGACCACGGCCCAATAGCATTAAAAATGATAGAAAATTTGTGTGGAGACGATGAGAAGAAATGGGAAGATGTAACTGAAATAGCAAAAAAATCCATTCAGATGAGAATTAAACTCTGGGATCACATATGTAACGAGATTAAATCATGAACATTGAAGTCTTAAAAAAAGCAGATCAAGCAAATGGAAATTTTAATAATGGAGAGATCCTTGAAAAAAAACCTCTAGGTTTTCCTCAGGACGGAGGTAATTCAAAACCATACTCAAATATTTTTTATTGGGCACACGCGTGGACGCCTAATAAAAAAAGCATGATTGGACTTCATCCTCACCAAGGCTTTGAAATATGTAGCTTTGTTTTGAAAGGTTCAATAAACCATTATGATACAAAACAAGATAAGTGGATTAGTCTTAAAGAAGGAGATGTACAAATAATTAGGGCAGGTAACGGAATATCCCATGCAGAAGAAATTAATAAAGAGTCAGAAATTTTTCAGATATGGTTTGATCCAAATATTAAAGAAACCATAACAAAAGAGGCTACTTACGATGATTATAGTTCTGATGACTTTTTAACTGAAGAGATAGGTGGTTCTTCAATAAAAAAAATTGCAGGAAATAGTTCAGTCATGAGGATGGACTCTGAGGGAATTAACATAAACTTATATAAAGTTCCCAAAGATAAAAGTCTAAAATTAGTGTTAGACCCTAAATATATTTACTCATATTTTTTAATTGAAGGAGAAATTGAAATAGATAAAGATATTATTAGTAAAGGTGACTTTTTTAAAATCTCTGAGGAAAATAATTTTTTACTTTCATCAAAAGAAAAATCAAATTTATTTGAAATTAAAAGTCCAATAAGGCCTAGTTATCAGACTTATGGAGAGAGATACAGTAACTAATTATTTTTTGTCAGACATTCTTTTCCTCTTGGCCATCAACTCAACGTCACGATCTATCTCATCTACCTGCCTGAATATCAGTCGTAATTTTTTTTCAAATTCTATAAGCATCTTTCTATCGTCTTCATCTAAATCTTCCGACTTATATAACTTTAAGAGTTTGTCAGCTGCCTTTGTTAATTTTTCCTTGCTAGCATCCACATACTCATCAAATTTTTTAAAAATATCTTCTTCTCCCGAATTATTTATTTGAAATCCTATTCTATTCATGATATATTAATTGTAATTCATTACAATTTATTATAATTTTTATTTTTATAAAATTATTCAAAAAAAATCATCATGCTAAAAATCATTCATTCTTCATTATTTATCATAGTCCTTTTTTCATATTCATTAACAGCAAGAGTTCTGCCTCAAGACGTTGTGTGGAACGAAGAAGAGACGGGTTACTATACAATCAAAGAAAATAATATAATGCTAATTAGCACAGAGGGTAAAAAAGATCAACTCATTTTGTCCTCATCAGAAGTTGGAGACATAAAGATTGAATCATTCTTATTCT
Organism: Rhodothermaeota bacterium MED-G19; assembly: GCA_002457315.1. Taxonomy (GTDB): domain Bacteria; phylum Bacteroidota; class Bacteroidia; order Cytophagales; family MED-G16; genus MED-G16. The sequence continues at coordinate 29 of NTKI01000006.1, read as the reverse complement.
CACAAAACAAAAATAAAATACTTTTATTT
>NTKI01000005.1 GCA_002457315.1 Rhodothermaeota bacterium MED-G19 | reverse complement strand
GATCCTTTAATATTATAATATCTTCTATCTCTGGCATGTTGCTAGATTTGATTTTATCAGCTATTGAACTTAGATCCTCCAGTGTTATTGGATTAGTACTATTGATTATAATTATTGAGTCTCCGGATGGGGTGATATTTAATGAGTCTATCATATTAATCCCCTAGAATTTAAGCTTTTGTGAAGAGTTTTTGCAAATAATAATGCATTTGGTTGGTCTCCGTGAATACAAATAGTATCTAATTCAATATTTTCTAATTTACCAGTAATAGTCTTAACTTTTCCTTTCTCAATCATGTTATTTATATGTTCTAAGGAAAGTTCTGGTTCTGTGATCATAGCATCACCTAGTTTTCTGTCTACTAGAGATAAGTCATCATTATAATTTCTGTCAGAGAAGACTTCAGAGAGATACTTTATGCCATGATTTTCTGATAATTCCTTCCATTTGTTCATAGATGGACCATATAAAATTAAATTAGAATCTACTTTTTTAATTGATTTAACAATTGTTTCAGCGATATTTAAATCTTTACTGGCCATATTATAAAGTGCCCCGTGAGGTTTTACATGATTTAATTTGGCTCCTGATGACTCTGCCATACCTTTTAATGCAGAAATTTGATACAATAGAATTGATTCTAACTCTTTACTTTTTAAAGTATATTTTCTCCTTCCAAATCCTTCAATATCATGAAAAGAAGGGTGAGCACCAATTTTTACATTATTTTGAATAGCTAATAAGATTGTTCTTGAAATAGTTTCAGAATCGCCGCCATGAAAACCACATGCAATATTGCATGATGTTATGTATGGTAATATCTTTTCATCATTTCCAATTATTTTGTCATAATAGGATTCACCCATATCACAATTTAAATCAATGAATTTTCTCATATTAAAATTAAGCTTCTATAACTAATTACAATTGAAATTAGTACTATTAAAATACCAAGTAAATTATAAAATTTAGAGTTAACATAATTACCCATAATATTTCTTTTATTTACTGACCAAATTAAAAAGATTGCTATAAAAGGTAGAAATAAACCATTTACGAATTGTGCTAGTTTAATAACTAGTATAGGGTTATAATTTATTGAAGAAAAAACAACTCCTATTATTATAATTATATAAGCTACTCTTTTGAATATTTTGTCACTCCACTCAGCCTTGTACTTAAAGATTCCTGAGAGAGCATATGAAGTTGCAATAGGCGCTGTTATAGAAGATGTTATCCCTGCACAGAACAGACCAATAGATATAAAATATTTTGAGAATGATCCTAAAGTAGGTGACAAGTGATTTCCTAGATCAACAGCATTTTTTATCTCATTTTGGTTTATTGATATCTGTGAAGAAGCTGCAGTGATTATTATTGATAATGATATTATCCCTCCAATTACAATAGATATGACTGTGTCATATACAGATGTTTTATAGTCTTTCTCTGTTACCCATCTTTTTTTTGCAACATATGAATGTAAAAATAAATTATATGGAACCACGGTAGTTCCTATGAGGCCAATAACGTAGATAAAATTACTCTCCGTTACATCAGGTTTTAATCCACTAAGTAAATCTTCGATGCTAGGAGTTGATGTTATAGCTACTAGAACAAATGTAATACTCATAGTGAATACTAGAAAGACTAAAACTTTTTCAAAGAATTTATATGATCCATTTCCAATAATTATAGCTAAAAATGAGCCAATAACTATAGGTATAATATTAACTTTATAATTAAGTAATGAAATCTCAATAGAACCTATAAATGTTTCTAATCCCATCACAGTCCCGCTAATATTTCCTGATTCATATGCTGCGTTACCTACAAATAGTGATAAAAAAATTATACCAATTATAATTCTTCTAATCAATGTGTTGTCAATATCTATTAGTATTTCACTTAATCCTTTTCTTGAAATTATCCCTAGTCTAGAGCTTATTTCTTGTAGATAACAAGTAGCTAATATTGAAAAAACAATACACCAAATCAGAGAATAACCATAATTAATACCTGCTAAAGTGCATATTGTAACCGTACCAGGACCTATAAAAGCAGAGGTTATAATAATACCAGGACCTAAATTTTTTAATTTATTAATCACTGTTTATTTGGTGAGATTATCTGCAGCTTCAAAGTCTAAATACCATGATATTTTACCACCAGAATTAGGTTTTATATGACTTGCTGGATATTTTTCATAGTCACCCCTTTTATTAATAATTTCATCAACAACATTTTTTTTACCAGAACCTGAAACATGAAATATAATTTCTTTTGAATTATTTATAATCTTTTCAGAAAGGCTTATTCTCTTCTGTCCAGAAGTTGGGTGTGTAGCCAGTACACAATCAGACTCATTTTTAAATTTATTAAGTTCGTATGGAAAAATTGAGGCTGTGTGACCATCATCTCCTAAACCAAGAATTACAAGATCAAAACATGGGAAATTGCCAACAATATCTAAGTTATTTCTAAGAGTTTTAGAATACCTTGTAACTTCCTCAGAAGGTTGATTTTCACCTTTTATTCTGTATATATTCTCTCTGTTAATTTTTTTTGAATTAAACAAAAAAGATTCTGCCATTTTGTAATTGCTTTCATCTGATTCAGGGGGGACACACCTCTCATCTACCCAGTAGAACTTCATTTTATTTTCTAACTTGTCAAGTTTTTTTGATAATACTTTGAATAATTTAAGGGGAGTACTTCCTCCAGATAATGCTATATTATTATTTAGATAATTACTTATTATATGATTAGCTAAGTTTTCAGCTAACTCATCAGATGTCTTATAAATATTTATGTCCATAATTATAATTCACATATTTCTCCATCGTTTACAAGATTCTTACATGGGTATCTCCAGGTATTATCATTTCTAAACAGATCATTACATTTTTTTGGACCCCATGTTCCAGCCTTGTATCCATAAATTTTAATCTTATTAGATTTTATTGCTTCTGAGATAGGATCAACAATTTTCCATGCCTTCTCAACAAAATCACTTCTTGAAAATAACATTGTATCACCTTTAAAAACATCTAGAATAAGAGTTTCGTATGCATTATTTATGATATTATCTCCTAATTTCTTATAGTGGAACTCAAGATTTTTATTGATTATTTCAGATTTATTTCCTGGTTTCTTTAAATTGAATTTCACTAACATTCCTTCGTCAGGTTGAAGTCTAAATATTAATGTGTTACTTTCATTATTATCACCAAATATGTTTATGCTCTTTTTAAAATTCACAACAATCTCTGTCACCTTGGTAGGAAGTCTTTTTCCTGTTCTGATGAAGAAGGGAACCTCTTCCCATCTCTTGTTGTCAATAAAGAGTTTACATGCAAAGAAAGTTTCAGTCTTAGAATTTTTATCAACACCCTTATTTTCTTTATAACTTTTGAATTTTTTATAACTTGTTTCTGATGCTAGGTATTGACCTCTTATGACATCTTCCTTACAATTAATTTTCCTGATACTCTTAAGAACATTTATTTTTTCATTTCTAATAGATTCAGCTGATTTGACTTTAGGTTCTTCCATAGATACAAGACATAGGAGCTCTAACAAATGATTTTGAAACATGTCTTTAATTGCGCCAGATTTATCATAATACTCACCTCTACCCTTTATTCCTATACTCTCTGCGGCCGTAATCTCTACATAACTAATGTGTTCTCTACTCCATAAGGCATTAAATATATAATTTGTGAATCTTGAGACTAATATATTTTGAACTGTTTCTTTTCCAAGATAATGATCAATTCTAAATATTTGACTTTCATTAAATCCTGAACTAAGTAGATTATTCAACTCATTTGATGAATTTAGATCGTTGCCAAATGGTTTTTCTATGATTATTCTCCTGAAACCCGCATCTTCTTTATTGAGGTTGTTATCAATTAGGTTTTTGATTATTGGAGAGTATGCTCTAGGTGGTGTTGAGAGGTAGTAAATGATATTTACAGCTTTATGATTTGATTTTAGATCATTAATTTTTGCAGATAACTTTAAGAAGTCAGTATTATCTGAGGGGTCTACCTTAAAATATTCGGAAGATTTAGAGATTTCATCGTGTAATTGATTAAAGATATCAACTTCTAATTCTTTCCTTCCACAGCCAATGATTTTAAAATTTTCAGGTAATTTTTCTGAATTAAAAATAGCATTTAATGATGGGAATAATTTTCTTTTTGTAAGATCTCCCGTTGCCCCAAAAATTATTATGATATTACAAGAATCTTTTTTCATTAATATGTTTTTACAAACATATCTAAACAAAAAAATCTTATTGTATTTATTATTAAAAAATTTATTTCATATTTGTCAAAATTATTGATATGACGTATGATTTTGGTCTAGTTGGCTTAGGAGTAATGGGCAGAAATTTTATTCTAAATGTTGCTCAGAATGGGTTTTCATCTATTGGATTATCTTCAAACCAGAATTCAATTAATTTATTAAAAAGTGATGGTAAATCATATGAGGTTGATGGCACATTAGACGATAAAGATTTTTTTCAAAAATTAAAAAGACCCAGAAAAATAATGCTATTAGTTCCTGCAGGCAAACCTGTTGATTCTGTAATAGATAGGTTCTTACCCTATCTTGAAGAAGGAGATATTATTATAGATGGTGGAAATTCACACTATGATGATACAGATAGAAGATATAGTTTTTTAAAAGATAAAAATATCAATTTCATTGGGGCAGGTGTATCTGGAGGATCAAAAGGAGCAAGACTTGGTCCTAGCATTATGCCAGGATGTGATGTAGATATTTATGAGCAAATTAGGCCAATTTTTGAGTCTGCTTCTGCAAAAGTAAATGGAGATCCGTGTGTTACTTACCTAGGTAATACTTCATCCGGTCATTACGTTAAAATGATACATAATGGTATAGAATATGCTATAATGCAATTAATTTCTGAAAATTACCACATTCTTAAATATGGTTTGAAGTTAGAAAATAATGACATTCATAATGTCTTTAAGAAATGGAATGAAGGCCTATTGAATTCATATCTTGTTGAAATTACTCGTGATATATTTTTAGCAAAAGACGATGATTCCGATAATTATATTGTAGATCTTATTTTGGATAAGGCAAAGCAGAAGGGTACAGGAAAATGGACCTCTCAGAGTGCTATGGATTTTGGTGTAAGTATTCCCACAATAGACTCAGCAGTTTCTATGAGAATCATATCTTCATTTAAAGAGATGAGGTTAAAAGGTGAGAAAATTTATGGTGATTTTAAAATTAATGATCAATCTATATCAGTTGAGGACGTAGAAAAATCACTTTTATTTAGTTTTATAGTATCTTTTGCCCAGGGATTATCACAGTTAAAGACTGCTTCAAAAGAAAAATCTTATAATTTAAATTTTGAAGAAATATGTAAGATATGGAGGGGAGGATGTATTATCCGAGCAAAACTTCTTGAGAATTTTATGAATGCTTATCGAAAAGATAAAAATTTAGATAACTTATTATTTGATGATGGTATATCTGAAATCATAACTAATTCTATAAGCGCCTCTAGGAAAGTATCTATATACTGTATTAATAATCAGATACCTGCTCAAGGATTACTATCATCAATCAGTTATTTTGATTCACTGAAAACTGGAAGGTTACCTATGAATCTTGTTCAGGCACAAAGAGATTGCTTTGGTGAACACACATTTGAGAGAATTGACAAAGATGGTACATTTCATTATGACAGGTGGCAATAGATCTGATTTTTAATAAATGTCAATAATTTATATTTTTGCGTAATTATGAAAAAGATTATAATTCTACTTCTCTTATTTTTATCTTTTAATTCCTACTCAAATCTCAGATTAGATTCTGTTTGGACTTCTCCAAACTCATATTATCTATCAAAAGGAAAAATCACAACATTATTAAATCAATCACAATATAGTAATTGGATAGCTGGAGGAGTTAACAATTTATCATTGACACTAATATTAGACTATGATTTTACATTAAAAAAAGGGGATTTAGAGTGGATTAATAGATTAGATGGAGCATATGGTCTGGTAAAAAATCAAAACGAGGATATTAAAAAAAATGAAGATAGAATAGAAATTTACTCTCTTATTGCCCTTAAAAATAAAGGCAGATGGTCATACTCAGCTTTTTTTAATTTAAAATCACAGTGGTCAAATGGTTATAAATACTCCCAAGGAGCTAATGGTGTAGTCGACAGAACACTAACTACAAAATTTTTATCTCCTGCATATTCTCAAGTAGGTGTAGGTATGTTCTATAAAAAAGATGATAATTTTTGGTTTAATTATGGTTTGTTATCTGCTAGATATATTATGGTAAACCCTGTCTTCACGGAGACTTTACTTGATGGTGAAAATTACTTTGGTGTCGAAAAAGGTGAGTCTGGAAGATTTGAAGCTGGGGGAATGATTTCTGCTTATTATAAGAAAGAAATAATGAAGAATATGCTCATGGAAAATAAGTTGAATTTATTTCAAAATTATCTTGAAGACCCATTAAATATTGATGTTGATTACACACTTAGTTTAGAGTTTACTATCAATCAATTTTTCTCAACTAATATCTTATTACAGATATTATATGATGATAATGCTATTCCTGAAATTCAACTTAAAGAAGTTTTTGGTGTAAGTTTCAATGTAAACTTCTAAGTGCAGATTATTTATTTTTGTATATTCATATATGTTTTTAAAAATTATTCTTTCAATATTATTTAATGTTCTTTTACAGACAGATACTGTATCATTATTTAATGGTAAAAATTTAGATGGATGGAAAATTCATGGGACTGAGAAATGGTACGTGAATGATGGAGAACTTATTTGTGAAAGTGGTCCAGACGAGCAATATGGTTACTTATCAACAATTAATTCATATAAAAATTTCATATTAACCCTTGATTTTTATCAAGAGTCAGATGGTAATAGTGGTGTTTTTTTTAGATCGTCTATTGATGGAGTTAAAATATCTGGATGGCAAGTAGAAGTAGCGCCACCAGGAAATAATTCTGGTGGAATATATGAATCTTATGGGAGAGGTTGGCTTATTAAACCAGATCCAAAATACGATAATATTGTTAAAATGAATATGTGGAATTCGATGAAAGTCATGGTAAACGGAGATAATGTTAAAACATGGATAAATGCTCAGAAGATGATTGAAATAACAGATTCTGTTATAGGAAAAGCTAATGGTTCAATTGCTTTGCAAATTCATGATGGGGGAGGGATTAAGGTAAGATGGAAGAATTTTAAATTAATACCTATTAATTAACAATCACATGCTTGTGATTTTAATAAATCAAGAAAAACACAAGCTTTTTCATTAACTAAGTTATAGCTAAATGGATATTCTTTTTTTGAGATACTATCATAGGGTTCGATTTTATTTACTTTATATCTAACGTTAGCATCTTTGATCACGTAAGTTCCATTTAAGTTTTTATTATTAAACTTTATGTAGTGATAATCATTCATAAGAGAATCCCTTAGGTCAATATCTGGTACATAGGCATAATCTAGTTTTAAGGTAAAAAAACCTTCAAAGAGATCTATTTCATGGATATTTTCTTCTATGAAATCACAATTTTCATAATTTAACAACATGTTGTCTTCTTCTATTAATTTATTACAGGCTAAAAAAGAAAGAAGAGATAGAAATTGTATTAGTCTCAATTATATATTATTTGAATTTTATTTTGAAATATAGAATTGTAATTGCGCATCCTCCAACAAAAAAATTAGCCGCAATAATAGCAATGTCTTGTTTGTTAAAGGCATAAGTTAACCAAACAACATTGCTCAATAGTATAATTAAAATCATTGACAATGATAAATCTCTAGCAGACTTCAGTTTCCATGTCCTATAGACTTGAGGAAAAAATGTAAATCCAGATAAGAATGCACCAAAAAGACCAATTAAATCTATAGTTTCCATAGTTAATAATTTTTATGGATATATAACGATTCATATACTTTTTTGTTTAAAGCATCTCTCCAAATTATTTTTAGTTTGTATCGTTTTATTACATAAGTTTTATTTTCGATATATTCTTCAATTAATTTACATTTGATCATATTATAAACGTACAGTATAGATTTATAAAATCAAATAAACTGTTAATTAATATGTGTTTATTTATGTAAATTCATTTTATGAAAAAAACAATCCTTTTTTTTCTTTTGATATTTTCAATTAAGTCATTTCCCCAAAGTTATGTGCCTTCACAAGAGAATCTTGAGGCTAGGAGGTGGTTTTCTGATGCAAAATTTGGACTTTTTATTCATTGGGGTGTATACAGTATTCTTGGTGACGGAGAGTGGGTTATGAACAATCAAAATATTTCTATTGAAGAGTATGAAAAATTACCATCATTTTTTAATCCAATTGATTACAATCCTTCAGAATGGGTAAAAATGGCAAAAGATGCTGGCATGAAATATATCACTATAACAAGTAGACACCACGATGGTTTTTCGATGTTTGATTCTAAAATTACAGACTATGATATTATTGATAGTAGTCCTTACAAGAGAGATATACTTAAAATGTTAGCTGAGGAATGTAAGAAAGAAGGAATAAAACTATTTTTTTATTATTCATTACTTGACTGGCACAATGATGATTATTTTCCTAGAGGAAGAACTGGAAATGATATACCAGGAAGAAAAGAAGGAAAATGGGAGGACTACATTGATTTTATGAAAGTACAATTAACAGAATTGTTAACTAACTATGGTGAGATAGGTGGAATCTGGTTAGATGGTCATTGGGACCAGAAGGAATGGGATGGTAAAAAATTTGGTAATTTGAAGGTAGATTGGCATTATGATGAACTTTATTCTCTCATTCATAAGCTACAACCACAAGCTCTTATCGGAAATAATCATCATATTGGAGTGATTGATGGTGAGGATTTTCAAATGTTTGAAAAGGACTTACCTGGTGGGAATACTACTGGATGGGGAACACCTGAAAATCAAATTGGTAATTTACCATTAGAAGTATGTGAGACAATTAATGGTTCTTGGGGATTCAATTTAAAAGATAGAAAGCATAAGTCAGATAAAGATTTAATTCATTATTTAATAAAATCAGCAGGATATGGGAGTAATTTTTTACTAAATGTTGGTCCTATGCCAAACGGAAAAATTCAACCAAAACATCTTTCTTCTCTTCTAAGAGTAGGTGACTGGTTAGATGTATATGGTGAAACTATTTATGGTTCAAGTAAGGGTCCAATTCCACCTAATGATTCTCTAGTCTCAACACAGAAGGATGGTGTTGTTTTTTTACATCTACTAGAGATTATTGATGATAAATTAGAAATAACAAATTTTAATGGTAAAGTAAATTCTATTAAAAATTTTATTAATAAAGATAAAATTTCATTTAAAGTAAAAAAGAATACCTTAGTTATAGACCTTCAAGATATAGAGTTAGATTCTATAAGTACTGTCTTAGTTGTAGAAACTAATTAATTATTGGTGTTATAGGTATTTTATGGTATATGATTGTTATCACAATATAAATCACTGTTACTCTAAATATTAATTTCTAATTATCTAGAATAAAACGTCTTAACATAATTAGTTATAAAATGAGGGGTCGGTATAAAAAAAATAATCGGATTCTTCTTTATGATGAGTTTTTTCAAGAATTACCTCAAAGACTCTTTTCGGGTATTTATTATCAAAAGTATTATTATTTTTATTGTTTTCCATAAATATATCTTATATCAGGGAGCTCTGTAAAATAGTAGTGGACCCAAATATACAGATGATGGAATAAAGCTAATAATATTCCAGCTTGTGATTCAAAAATTATACCAGGTAACCAAATTAAAAAAAAAGCATAGACATACATCCCATTTGATGTGTACTTAAAGATTCCCTCATTTACGAGGGGGATTTTATTATATATTTCTGGTTCAAAATGATCTATTCCAAAGGCCCTATCATAACCAAAATATTTGGCGACAGAATATTGTGAATAAATTCCAGGAATAAGTAGTAATATTATTATTGCCCAATAAAATACTGGCCATATATATAATGAATTGGAGTTTGATATGGACAGTAATAATATGAAAATAGGTCTAGATAATATTAGAACAGTAAATATTTTTTTGTAGTATATAAAAGCATTCTTCCCATAATTTTTTGACAGGTATTTATAGTATAGCTCTGACCTCCAACAAAAAAGTACATACAACTGATGAACAATTGGTGATAGCATGGAAATTATTAACCAAGTATATGTGCTATACCCAAATAAGGAGCCATTTAATATAGAAGGATAATTTTCAATTGATTTACTAACACCAATAAATAGTATTAATAAACATAATGCATGCCAAATTTGATGACTAAAAATCTTCTTAGTCATTTTCCATTCTGTATAGGCTCAGTATCTGGCATTAATTTATTAAGAATTGTGTATACAGGACAAAATTTAGTAATTGGACTTAAAATTTGTAATATGGCAACACTTAATGCTATATATATGTAATTAAAACCATATTCATTTGTAAGCATCATAGAGCCGATATAAAGTAGTCCGACAATACCGTCATGTACCCTAACTTTGATTATATCTCTTTCAGATCTTATAGTTCTCATAATAGTTTTTTTTATGAATATAAATACATTAATTAATATTTCAAATAAATCAATCTTAATTAAATAAATAGAGAAAATTTTAAAATAAAATGTTAGATATCAAGAAAAAATTCACCAATTATATAGCCTAAGAGTATTCCTACACCGAAATAGAAGATAATGTATAATATGGTTTTAATTGAATCGTTCATGTCAACTATTTTCAATCTATAAAGATCATTTTAAATTTCAAAGAAAAAGCTGTTATTAAATCTTGTCATTTTTACAGAGTTCTTTCAGGCTTTTTATATTATTATTCCATTTAACTCCATCAAAATATTCTATTCCTTTAAAATCCCTTACCTTATATAAGGCCTTTTCACCATAACAAGTTCCAAGGTATATATATCTCATATTGTTTTTTTTTGCATAAAATATTACCTTTTCCATTATAAACTTACCTATAGCAAAGTCATTAAGGTAATTGACATCATAAAATGAGAACCAGTAGTGAATTATATTATCACTTAGATAAGTTAAAACGTATCCAATTGGGTTATCACTAATAGAAAATTTAAATAATCTGTTATAGTTATTTCTTTGAATTATTAGCTCAAATCTTTCTGAAGATAGAGGTTCATTTATAAATCTTTCTCGGGAATAGTTAATGCAAAAATCTTTGAAATCTTTATCATGATTAAACGTTTTCTTTTCTTGAAGTTCAAACTTGATATTAAATTTTGATTTTACATTTTTTATTATCCTTTTATTTTCAGATAATCTTTCATAATGATTTAGGTTAATTCTAATACTTCTGGCCATGTAGTAGACCTCTTTAGAATTATTAATATCACCAGTATATGGTAAAAAACCTCTTGAAAACACCTTTTCTATATTATCAGTCTTTTCTAAGACGCAGTTAACTGTATAACCAAATTTATAATTCTTATAGTCAATATTTCCCTCAGATAGAATTGTTTTCATTAAAAATTAAATTTTTGCGAATATAAATAATAGAATTAGAATACCCTATATGGGTAGGTTCTATTTAAATAGAATAAAAAACATCAATTAGCAATTACAACAGTCACAACTACAAGTTGTTTCGCAATCACAATTAGTACAATTACAAGGATTCATTTTAATAAATTTTAAGCTAATATCAATATTATAGTTTATTTAATAGGGTTTTTTTCATAAAATCTCGTGCAGAAAGAAATGATTTTTTTCTAGACTCAGGGTTACCTCCGAAATCTACACCTCTAGACACACAAAACATAAAACCCATCTTCTGAAGAAATGAATTTGACATTGGAATATTTAGATAATTCATTAATACATCTCCATCTTCTGAAAGTTTAAAGAGGCAATCACTAAAATTATAAGCATTTTCATTTCTTATAACAGGTGAGTCTTTATCAAAAGAATGATAAGAATCTTTATATACAGTCAATTCTATATTATTGTTGTTTGTTAATTTACTGACAAAATTCTCACATGGTTTTGCTGGTGTCCAATTATCCAGTTCTCCTATAAGAATACGGATAGGGGAGTCTGAAAATTGAATGTTTTCAGGTTCAAAAAAACATGGCGGATAAAATGCTAGATGAGATTTGAATTTAACATTTTTATTTATTGCATTATTAATAGGTAACCATGCAGAGAATAATGTAACTCCTCCTCCTAAACTCCATCCAGTTATTGATATATTATCTCTATCGATATTTGGGTGACTCTCTAATGCCTCAAATGCTCTGTATGCATCAAGAATAATTGCAGCTATAGTTACCTCATTTTGGGTGCCTACTGTAGAGGATATGCCTCTACTTTTAAAACTATTGAGTTCAAATGTAGCAATTCCCATATCTCTATACATTTGGAGATATTCGAAATGATGTTTAGCCCACCCAAGACTACCTGCAACTCCTATTACTAAAGGAAATTTTTTATTAGGATCCAATGAATCATTTGGTAATACTAGTTTTCCGAAAACATTCTGTTTTTCCTGATTATCAAGGTTATCAATTATATCATTTAAAGAAAAAGGATTAGCACTTTCAAATGATATTAACTCTTCATTGTTTTGAGATAAGACATTATTTAATGATATAATTATGAAAAGTAAAACGAAGTTAGTTTTAATCATTTATAATTTATTTTATTATTAAATATACATAATTGATATGTTTATATATAAATAAAGGCCCAGAAGGACCTTTATTTTAATTTAAATAACCTTATTTAATAGGTGATACTTTGAAGTTAAGTGTTTGATTGACTAGGTCTAATATTCCACTAACCATCATCAAATTACCATCAGTTACCGCATCAAGGGAATATAATTTAAATACTTTTCCTTCCTTTCTCCATACTCCTTGAAGAGTTGCTTTTTGAACATCTTCTCCTTGTTGGGCCCAAGCATGACCTGTGAACTCACCTTGTCCATCTGTATCTAAAAGACTTGTAAATAAATATGATAAATATACCTTGCCGTATTCACCTGCATCACCAGAAGAAGTTAATTTATAATTATCTCCATTTTCAGTATATACTGCATCAATAGTTGTTTTTACTTCAAACTCACCCTCACCAAATTTTATGTCTTGTGAAAAAGAAATAAAACCTATTAATAACATTGGTAATAATAATATGATTTTTTTCATTGTTTTAATTATTTAGTTTTAATAAAAATTGACTTAAAATATAATTGAAAAAATTAATTTGGTCCAATATTTAGAAATTTTTCAATAAAATTAAACTTAATATAGTATTTGATCACAAAAAATGATATTAGGAAGAGAACAATAAGGTATATATCTTTTAAATATACAGATTCTATCTTCTTAATTTTGTCTCTGAATTTAGATACATACGCCGCTTTAACTGCAAACCATAATAACATCCAAAATATTAAATTTATCTTAAGGGCTTCTAAAGTTATTTCGTCAAGAAATGATCTAAAAAAGTTAATCATTAAATATATTTTCAATTTTTAGTGTTTCACTAGGTAAAACATCATTAATGTTTGCAGAATAATTTAAAAGTTCATTATAAAACATGTCTACACTAATACCAAAAACTTCCTGGAATTTATTTTTCCAATTGTTATCTGTAGGATTCTTTTCCCAAAAATCTTTATAAATAAGTTTAAAAGATTCTTCTTCGGACTTTCCTAGTTTTTGAAGTTCCTTTACAAGAGCAAGCGCAATGAATACAGAAGAAGAATAGTTTCTGTCAACTGTACTGGATGAGGAAAATTTTTCATAAATTTTAGTGTTGTTTATGGCTGATATATCAACCTCTGTCTGTGCTTCAAGAAAGTAATTATTAGAATAAAATTGTTGTATATAAAGAGATTCAAACGATGCGGCAGTTCCCTCAGAAAGCCATTTTAATTCTATATTTCCATCATAAAATTCTTTGGATAAGGACATTTGGTACACGTGAAAATATTCATGAGCTACTACAGAAAACCTATGCATTGAGTTCCAGGTAAATTCATCATTTGGAATTTCTAATACCATGAATATTCTTTTATCATTACCACATATGCAAGCACCTGAATAATCTCCAATCTCACTTTTATATGGTGAAGACACATTATCATTCCACGCATACACATCTAATTCATACAAATAATTATGAGCTTGCACTGGAATTAATTGATTTAAATTATCCATTATAATACCAAATTCATTTTGCCATGAAGAGTTTAGGCTGTTGTGGACATTGAGATTAAATTTAAATTCATCAGGGATTACATTATCAGACTCCTTTTCACAAGATGAAATTAGTATAATAAAAAGAAAAACATATATTTTTTTCATGTTTATCTAATTTATCAATGGCTAGTTATTATTTTTATTTTTAAAATATTTTCTTAGGCGATTACCTCCAAGAATAAAATAAATTAAACTTAAAATTAATAACCAATGAGAAATAGATGAAGAATTTATTTTTTCTGGTAAGTTAAAATAAACTATAATACATATAAGACTCAAAATAAGATATAGGTATGAAATAGCGAGTGGACCGTACATAATTATTTAGACTCAGTTAAAATTAAATTGCTAGTATTATTTTTCATAAAGTAAATTTAAAAACTATAAATTATAAACTCTTATATAATCTATCATTAACATTTGTGGAAAAACAGTTTCATCATTTGGGTTACCAGAAAAATTACCCCCTACAGCTAAATTTATAACAAAAAAATGTTTGCCGTGAAATGGGTCGTATACGCTTCCAGATTTAATATCAATAATATGATAACTCTTTCCATTTAATTTTGTTTCTATATAGTCATTGCTCCATATTAACTCATATATATTAAAATTATCAGATAATGGTTCAGTTAGTGTAATTGTGTTCCCATATTCAGCATGAGAACCTTCATGAGACCAATGATTTGTTGATTTATTTGTTCTGTTATTAATATGTGATTTGGGATTAGCTCCAGCATATTCTAATAAATCTATTTCACCACAAGCAGGCCAACCAACATTAGGAAAATTAGCACCTATAGTCCAAAAAGCTGGCCAAATACCTTGACCCCAAGGTCCTTTTATTTTAGCTTCAATTCTCATTCCTGGACCTATAGTGACTTTTCCTTGAGATGTGAGTCTGGATGAGGTAATACTTCCATCTCTCTTTCCTATGGATCCTGATTCTTTTTTTGCTGTAATGATTAAGTTGCCATCTACAACATTAGCATTATTTCTTGTGTATAATTGCCATTCATTGTTACCCCAACCATTGTCACCATATCCAACTTCAAAATTCCAATTGTCAGAATTTAATGATGATTCATTGAATTCTTCATTCCATATACACGTTGGACATGATTCATCATCTGGTGTATCAATAATTGAGGGTAGGGGTTCTTTATTATTACAGGAATAGATTAAAAATAAAGAAATTAAAAATTTAAAATTCTTCACTTATTTAGTTTAAATTTTAGTTGACATTATCAAGTAATCCATCAAGTTCAATTTTTGAGAATTTTCTGAATTTACCAACTTTTAAAGTTCCTAATTTTATATTAATAATTCTTGTCCTGATTAGATTTTTTACTTTGTAATCAAATAAACCACACATCTTTCTTATCTGCCTGTTAAGTCCTTGAGTTAGGATAATTTTAAAAGAGTAATTTGTTATTTTTTTAACCGTACAAGGTTTAGTTCTTATGTTTTTTAACATCACACCTTTTGAAATCTTTGATAAAAAATCTGATGTTATTTTTCTGTTCACATTTACTAGGTATTCCTTCTCATTATTATTCTCAGATCTTAAAATTTTATTAACTATTTCACCGTCATTAGTTAAGAATATAAGTCCCTCACTATCTTTATCCAACCTCCCTATTGGAAAAATTCTAGTAGGGTATCCTATAAAGTCAATAATATTATTATTAATATTTTGATTGGTAGTACATTCAATCCCAATAGGCTTATTAAATAACAAGTAGATTGATTTTTTTTTCTTTTTTGGTTTAAAAATTAATTCTCCATCCACTCTTATTTCATCATCATAAGATACTTTAAGACCTAATTTTACATTTTTACCATTTACAGTAACTCTGTTCTCTTCGATTAATTTATCGACACCTCTTCTTGAGTAAGAACCTTTCTCACTAAGAAATTTATTAATCCTTGTTAATTTTTCTTTACTCAACTTTTAACTTCTTATAAAGTGATTCTTTTGCTCTTTCTGAGTATTTATTAGGATACTTTTCAATTTTTTCTTTTTGATGTTTTGCGTGAGCTCTTTTTCTTTTTTCTAGCGTATCAATAACTTCTTTTGTCTGTTTTCTCCTTTTTCTAGCAAAAAAAGATTTAAACATTCTTAATACTTTTTTCATAAATAAAATTTAATATATAAAATAAATAATATTACTCATTTAGCCATTTAGCTTTCTTAATAGCATCAATTAAATTTTTTTCATTTAAATCAACCCAATTATTAGTATAAACCTCAGCTCTTAATAATTTATCAAAATGTATATCTTCAAAACTACAGTGCCACTCACTAGTATCAGATCCCAAATCTTTGTGTATTTTTTCCATTTTCTTAATATCAGATAATTCTATACCTGAAACATGGGTGTAATCTTTCCAACTTAGAAATGGAATAGTATTAGTTTCTGCCACATATCTTACCCAACCTATTGTAGTTAATTGATCTTCAAAGGTTTTAAATTGATTAAATTTCCCGGTTTCTTGATTTATAAATCCCTTTAATGCGCTAGTTTCAAATTTTTTGTTAGCGGAAAACCATAATGCTGGCTTTAGTGTATTATCTTGACTTTCTTTCTGAACTTTTAGTATAGCATCCTCATTTATCTTATCTAGAGCAGTTGTTATGTGAGTATAGTGATATAATAACATAATAAATAAAATTAGATGTTAATTTTCTTTTAAGAAAGACTTTATCTGACTTCTTAATAATTTAATTAATAACAATCATAATTATTAAATTAATGGATTAAATAGTAGATATGAATTATCTGACTTCTATTAGCTTTACCCATTTTCCCTCAAACCTTCTAAGTCCTTTTTTATCCCATCTGTACACATCGCCATTTTCAGTATTCATTTTAAGAATTAATTCTTGATTATTTTCTGCTGCACCTACAGCAATCATCCAATTTTCATTTGAGGATTGTTTATTTTGAGTGCCCATTAATACAATAATGACACCTATTAATGCTAATGATCCCGTTATTTTATTTATCCATTTTTTCATGTTTTCTGATTTTAGTTATTTATTAAATTTATTAATTCCTAATTAATATAAATAAAAATTAGAGGTGATTTTTGATTTGATTTTTTGATTGAGTAAATTTGACTTCACCTAATTCTATTGTGCAAATAATAGAGGCAGTAAAAGCCACCTATGGTAAGGTGGTTTTTTTTTATCTTTTATATAAATCCTTTATTGTTTCTCCTAAAAAAATAAAATTCTTTTTGAAAATATTTTTTCATATTATTAATATGCTACTATCAAATAAAAATTCAAAAATGATGTGGTTCAAGTTTTCTATATATGAGGATTTTTAATATTATATATTTGTCAATTAATTATCAAAAGTATATTTAAATGAATAAAAAGTTTATACCATACAAAAAAGTTAAAGAATACGTTAAAAACTTAAATGAACAGATCACTATATCTAAATGGAATCCTGATCTTATTCTGAGTATAAATAGGGGAGGATGCGTTCCTGGAATTTATTTATCTCATTTAAGAGATGTTAAACATGAAGTCATATGTTTAAATAAAAAGGATGATAGAAATAACTCTATTTATTTAAACAAAATTATAGATAAACACTTATCTGTTTTAGTTGTAGATGATATAAATGACACAGGAAATACTCTGGCTGATATATCAAATATCTATAAAAATTATATAAATAAATTCAAATTTGCTGTTTTAATTGATAACAATGCAAGCTCATTTAATGTAAATTATTACAGTAAAAAAATAGATAAAACAGTTGATAACTCATGGATAGTTTTTCCTTGGGAAAGTATTGACTCTGAATAATGGAAATGTTTAAAAATATAAATAAAAAACTACTATTTTCTTTAGTTCTATTACAGATTTTCATAATAACTGTATCTAATTTTTTAGTTTCTATTCCTCTTGAAATTTATGGTTTTAAACTTACTTGGTCTGCTTTCTCATTTCCTTTAGTTGTATTAGCAATAGACCTAACTATAAGAGTTCTAGGTAAATCTATTGCAAGGGCAACTATTACATTATCCTATCCTCTTGCTATTATTTCTTCTATTGGAGTCTTATTAATTGAGGGCACCTCAGAATCTTTAGCATTTCGTATTGGTTTTGCAAGTGCAACAGCCTACGGAGTAAGTACATTATTAGATGTTTACTTATTTCAAATTATTAGAGAAAGATACAAGGCATGGTGGCTTGCACCTTCTATATCTACTGTTTTTGCAAATATAATTGATACATATGTTTTCTTCTTTACAGCATTCTCTAATTCATCTGATGAATATATGTCTGCAAATTGGATTGAGATATCTGCAAGTCAGTCTATAATTAAAATAATAATTGGTCTTTTATTCTTCTTACCTTTTTATGGTATTATACTAAGCTTTATCTTAAAAAAAATCCAAAAAAGTAGATATTAAATACTCTTAAATTTCACCTTTCTTCCATGCATAAAGTAATGCTATTACTGATGCAACACTTAATAACATAAAGAAAATTGGTGGGTGTGCATTTCCAATAAATAAATTAAACCAATCAGGAAGAACCCATCCCATGTGAATAATTGATAGTATTTGTGCTGCTGTTTGTGCAGACTCTTTGACCTTAATATTTACTGATACTAATACTGCCAATAACATTGAAACACCAATAACACCAAAAACATAGTGAATTAATTCTAGAGCCTCTTTGCCAGCATCATTTATACCTGGGAATTGACTGAAAACCATTTCTTCCATCATCTCAGGATTAAATGCAAAAAGAATTAGAGGAACTACAGCTAATAAGTCAATTACTGCAGTGATTATAAAAAGTGTTTTGAATTTATTCATAGTATTATTTATTAATAGAATTTATATACATGGTGTTAATAAAGCAATAATAATTAGTTGTTTACTTCAATTCAAGAATTTTGATATAATTTAATACTTCCTATTAAACCTAACAAAGCAAATAAACCAAATGGGATGTTTATAATCCATATTTGAGTTGATTCATCAAAAAAAAATGTCTGATTGTAAATTAATGAAATAGACCAGAGTATATGACCAATAAGATAAAATACGAAAGCAAGAGAAAATAACAGATAAATTTTCTTTGCAGACATTCGTATTAATTAAATTTTCCGAGTAAAAAACCTATTGATCCACCACCAATAATACCAATCATCGAACTGAGAAAAATATTAAATAAAATATCAGTTATTGGGATAATTGACAATGTAGCATATATAAAAATGGAAAAAATTGCCTCAAATAATAGAAATACAATAAAACCTGAATATACACCTTTCATCAGTGTATTAACATTCATTTTTTTAAATAAAAAGATGAGTAATATAGTTTGTAATGAATGACCTAATGCAATTATTGGTATTGATGGAGTATTTCTAAATACAGATGGGTATTTAGCAATCAATGACATAGAATAATCATTAAGAAACAAGCCAAATATTAAACCATATGTAGTGAATAAAATTAAAAAGCCAATAACAAATACTATTGTATTATTTTTCATATTAGTTATTAAATAAAAGCTCCCTAGATAGGATAGGGGTTTCTTTTAATTATAGTCTTTAATTTTTACTCTAGTCCATGTCTGAGTAAAATCAGAGATGTCACCAATTAAATTACCAAATTCAGCAAAAGCTTTTGCTTCAGCATCATTTTTTGGACCAAAAGTAAAAGCATCATTTAAGTCTTTATAAGTTCCATAAATGATGACATTTTCACCATTACTTGTGCCATGGGCAACCTGAGCTAATCCAACAAAACCTGGAAAATCAAAAGTTTCCATAAGAGTACTGAAACCCTGTGAAAAAGCAGGTATATTCTTGCTTTTTACTTTAAATACCCAAGCCTGACCAATAGGGTTCATTTCCTCCTGGTTATAAGTCAATGATGCATTGCCTGCAGCAGTTCTAGCAGTATTAATATATGGCCTTACAATGTCTAAGTAATTTTCCCAGTTATCACCGCTTAAAGAAGCTCTAAGGTTTGCAAGAGAATTTGATGATGGACTAACAAAACTCAAAATATGAGTTTCTTTAAAGTCTTGTCCTTTCATAGCAATATTAGAGAAAGTCATACTCACATCCTCTGGAAATTCAACAGATGAATAAAAATCATCAACTGCTTTCTCAAATTCTTTTGCGTTTCCAAGGTTTACATCAAGAAGTACATCATACCAGTATAAATCTTGACCAGATAATGAAAAAGAAAAGAAAAATGTTAGAAGAAAAATATATTTTTTCATATTATTTTTTGTTTAGTTGGGTTTGTAAGTTTTTATAAATCTTCTTTTTTTAACTACTGATGTTTTTCTAGTTATTACTTCAAATTTTAATATTGTAGCTAATGCCTTTAATAAAGATTCCATAACTAAATTTATAACATTAGAACAAATTATCATAAATGATTCGTTTTTTTAGTTTAGAAAAAATTCATAAACAACAATTGCAACTAATAGGCCCCATAAAAATACAAAAAAAGCAAAACCATTAAGTCCTAATTTTTTTAAAAACCAATAATTCATATTAAACCTAAATTTCATTATGCCTTTATCAAGAAATTTCTTTTTAAATTCATATTTCATATTTACAAGCTACAACTATCCAAGAAAAATTCATAATAGGAGTGTGTTTATTGATTTATTCCAAAAAAAAACATATTAGTCTTTTGTTTATATTTTTTATAATCTGGCCGTTTTTTTAATGAGTAATATTCTGATGGAATTGCACCTGTATAATAAACTAATGTATTGTACATAATTATAGATAAATAGAAAATAGAAATCAATAGCCCTAGAGATATTAGATTACTTTCAGATATTTGGAAATAAAAAAATGATGGTAGAGATGATAAAATGAGTGAATTCCATACCATCCATTCTGCAAAGTAGTTAGGGTGACGACTATATTTCCATAATCCAATATTACAAACTTGTTTTTTTCTTTTTTCTAAGAAAGCTTTCTTTAAAAATTTTTGTTTCTGAATATCTGCAATATGTTCCATTACAAAAAATAATAACCAAAATGAATAACCTAAAATCTCTAATACAGATAGATATTCTTGAGGATTAAATGCTTGTAAAATTGCTGGAATTGACAGAAAAGTTATATTAGCAAAACATTGTAACATTATTTCATATTGAAGAGAAATATCAATATTAGTAAATCCTGATTTTTTCCATCGTTTTCTTTGATATTTATATCTAGATAGTTCTGTATTAAGATGTCCTTTTATAAGTAATATTAAGGAACCTATACCCATTCTTAAACCAGCAAATAAATACATTCCACCAATAATATACTTTCTTAGCCAATAACCTTCACCTAATAGTAAGACTAAAATGCCAATGATAACAAGTCCAAAAGGCCAACCAATATCAACATACGACATACGTTTAGTTATATAAGCAGGAATGCAGACTACTAAAATGAAAAGTAGAATTTGCAAAAACCCATTCAAAGACACAAAAAAGGTAAATGTGTCACTATAATAGATAATAATAAAACATATTAAAAAAGACATGTAGGTAAGGATCCTTTTAACTATTTTATTAAAAAAGGTTTTCATAAACTAAATCTACAACTACGTAAGAAAAAATCAAAAGAGTAAGGTTAATCTTCATAAATATGCAATTGATCTTTATTTTATTTATCTTATTATTTATAAACCCTAAATCAATGAAAATGAAAAAAATTAAAATTTATTTATTAATGCTTCTATTTTCGCAGCCAATATTTGCGCAAAATCAAGAAGTAGTTTATGAAAATATCTTTTTAGTTCCTGAAAAGAATAATGAAGCTCTTTTAGTAGAAGGAGTAAAAGCACATAATCAAGAATATCATAGTGAAGGTGAAACGAGAGCTTCACTTTATTCTGTGCTAATTGGCCCGCATTCTGGTCAATATGTATGGTTAAATGGTCCTATGACACTTTCTGATTATGATAATTTTCCAGATGAAAATCATTTGGCTGATTGGCAAAAAAATGTAAGAAGCTACATATCAAGCGAAGAAGTTAAAATGGCAAAATTAAACTGGGAAGCAAGTTATACACCACCGTCATGGGGAAGCCCTAAGTATTTATTATGGAGAACATTTAAAATCAAACAAGACATGGATAGTTATGGAAAAATTTTAGATGCTGTAACTAAAATTGGAAAGGCTTTAAGTGAAATGAATGCTGAGAATCCAAGAAGAGTTTATGAGAGTGTTTTTAGAAGTGAAAATAGAGAGGACATAGTCTTAGTATATCCATTCAAGACATTTACAAGATTTAGTAATGGGAATGGTCTTCCAGAGAATTTTCAATCTAAATATGATAAAATTAATGGTTATGGTTCTTTTAGAAGAGATATAGGAAATGTTATTACCAAATACACAAATGGATGGTATGACGAAGTTCTTATGCTTGTTGAATAAATAAAATAAATATTAAATTTTTAAAAGACCCTTCAGTAATGAGGGGTTTTTTTATTTACAATGATCATCCCAAATAATTGCTTCTGCACCTTTATGTCCCATTTCTGCAGATATCTTGTAGTCTCCACACGCACCCATTCTATCGTTCATTATTTCTTTTGCAACACCTCTAAACCAGTAAGCATAAACAAAATTAGAATTAAGTTCAATGGATTTAGTATAATCAGCAATAGCACCATAATAGTCTCCATTTTTGTGTTTTTTAAGACCACTATTATAATATTCTTTCCAGGTTTGAGTATCGTTAGAACAGCTAAGGAAAAAAATAGATATGGCAAGTAATATTTTCATATAATGAATCATTTACCAATACACAATTTTGATAATCTTTATAATCGTTTAATACATTAAATATAGAACGGTTTTTAAATATTCAAGTATTTTATTTTTCATTTATAGTTTTACTCGTTAGGGAAGTACCTTCCTCACTTTCCAGCTGACCGTTTGTATGGTACCATCTTATTAGCTCACTTTTTCCATTTTTCCAATGATTTTCAAATCTTAAGAATTTTTGATCTGATGGAGTAAATGGGTATTCTGATCTATAGGATTTTTCTATTCCATGTTTGACTCCATTTTTCCAGTAAACTGAATCGTAATACCAACCACCCTCAAAAATTTCCAGACCATCTAATTTATCATTAATGTAATTTCTTGAGTATATTAATTCACCTCCATCATCAAATGATTTATGAACACCATGTTTTATTCCATTTTTATAATTTTGTAATAATTTAAGCTGTCCATTATCATAGTAAGATTTAAATTCTCCATCTAATGTTTCTACTAACTTTATTTCAGAAATTTTAGAGGTAATAACACAAAAATCTGTTTCAATAGTTCTATAAAAATATTCCATTGCTCCTTCATAATTATCACCAAGCAGAGTGACCTCTTCTTCATAAACTGCTTTTAAACTGATTGAAATTTTTTTATCCATATAATCATTATTTGCCCAATTATGATATCCCTGCATTTTAAATAACATCTTAAATTCTTCCATATTTTCTGATGAGATATACTCCACGTCAGTTATATAATTACCACCTTCGTAGGTATCTCCTCCTTCATCAATACCTATTCCACCAAACTTTATTATTCCCTTAATAGTAACTTCAGAAATATTATTATCAAACTCAACAATTACTCTTTTATCTTTAGAAATATTATCGTTGGCCCTTAAAATATTTATATTTTCTTCCCAAATTTTTTCATATATTACTTTACCACTTTCTAAATTTATGATCCTGCTTATCCCATTTTTTAAGCCATTTTTAAAGGATATTGTTTTTAATAAAATTTCCTCAGGATTATCTTTATTCCAAAGTAAGTCGTAACCAGATTTAAAATCAAGATAGTAAGCTGTTCCCGTAAATGGTGTGCCGTCTTTATTTTTAATAAAACATTTATCTCGAATATCTAAATTTCCCTTATCAAAATGCACATAATTTTTTTTAATTAAATTAGAATAAGAATCTTCAGCATTCAATTTTTGTAAAAATCCATCAAAGACAACACCTCTTGAATTATTATAGTTATCTTCCCATAATACCTTGTCTCCTTTTAGCTTTGGAGGTTTAAGAGTAATAATGCTTACCCAATTACCATTTATAATTTTTGATTTACCTGTATTTTTATCAATATCAGTAACAGTTAAAGTTTCATCACTTTTCCAGTAAACATATACATAGTCATCTTTTAAAAGCGTTGCAATTTTTTTTCCTCCAGATGTTTCACGTACATTTAACCCTCCCTTTGCATTAACCTTATAGAGTTGAGAATTACATAGAAAAGGCGAAAAGAGCAGGAGAAATAATAGATTCTTCATTTATTATGGTTTATGTTCTTTTTGTTGTCAATTTAAAAAAAATGATTAATAGTTGATTACTTACCGATACAAAATTTTGAGAAGATGTTACCAAGGATTTCATCATTTGTAACTTCTCCTGTAATTTCTCCCAAATGATTAAGAGCATATTTTATATCCATTGCAAGTAAATCAGTATTAGACTTATTATTAAGGTTTTTCTTTACATTATTTATTGATTCATTGACATTTGTTAATGAGGTGAAATGCCTTTCGTTTATCATAATAGAAGACTCTTCATTGACTAAGTTTCTAGATATAAATAAGTCTATTTTATCTTTCAAATTGCTTAAATCATTAGATTTATTAGCTGATATCATTAGTAAATCATTTTTCTTAAAATAACTGTTAACTTCCTTTTCGATCTTAAGATCAGATTTATTTCCAACATAAATAACATTTTTATTTTTAAGAAATTTTGAATTACTCTCAGACGTTAAAGATTTTAAATCTGTATTATTTAAATCAATCACATATAGTATTAGAGATGCATTATCCACTTGATTTAATGCTTTCTTTATCCCAATCTGCTCTATCTTATCTTCTGTTTCTCTTATACCGGCAGTATCAATAAACCTTAATAAATTACCACCTACTGTAATAGTATCATCTAAAACATCTCTAGTAGTTCCTGGAATATCAGATATGATGGCTTTATCTTCTTCAATTAATCCATTTAGAATTGTTGATTTTCCTACGTTTGGTTTTCCAAGAATAAGAACATTAATTCCATCTTTAATTACATTATTTAACTTATAACTCTCAAGTAGTACATTATTAAATGACAGAATTTCATTTAGTAGCTTTTCGAGTTGGTTTCTGTTAGCAAATTCTACGTCTTCTTCAGAGAAGTCAAGTTCTAGTTCTAGTAAGCTCGATAAATTAATAAGGTCTTTTCTTAACTTCTTAATCTTATTAGAGAAAACTCCTTTTATGTGGTTAATAGCTATTTTATGTGAATTTTCTGAATTTGATGAAATTAAATCTGATACAGCCTCGGCTTGAGATAAATCCATATTTCCACTTAAAAATGATCTAAATGTGAATTCACCTTTATCAGCAACTCTTGCTCCAAGTTTAATAGTAAGACTAAGGATTTTTTTTATGATGAAATCTGCTCCATGGCATGATATTTCAACGATGTTTTCTTTTGTATATGAGTTGGGTTCTTTAAAAACTGACACTAGAACTTCATCAATAATTGAATCTTTGTACTCAATGTTTCCATAATGAATTGTGTGAGTATCAACTTTAGTTAAATCTTTAGATGGAAATAATGAATTTACTATTTTGATAGAATCTTTTCCTGAGAGACGAATTATAGCTATAGCCCCTTTTCCCTGGGGAGTAGATTGGGCTACTATTGTATCATTTAATTTCATTTAAAGCAAAACTACTAAAAGAGTACTTATAACTACAAACTATAAAATATTTCAATTAAATCTTTATTTGATAATATAAACTAACCCAAAGCTACATCAAGAGACATCATCACTATAAAGCCAACAATGAGTCCCATTGTGGCTAAATCTACATTACCACCTCTCTGACTTTCAGGAATGACTTCTTCAACAACAATAAAGATCATAGCTCCTGCAGCAAAAGCAAGCGCGTAGGGTAGTATAGGGTACACTAAAATCACAAAAGCTGCTCCAATAACAGCAAATATTGGTTCAACAATTGCTGATAATTGACCCCATTGCCATGATTTAAGTTTACTAAAACCAGCTCTTCTTAATGGCATTGATACTGCAAATCCTTCTGGGAAATTTTGAATTCCAATTCCAATTCCGAGTGCTACTGCTGATCCAAGTGTAAATACTGATGAGAATTCGGGGGATGCTAATGCCCCAAATGCTACTCCAACTGCTAAACCTTCAGGTATATTGTGAATTGCTATAGCTAATACTAATAGTGATGTCTTTTTAAGATCAGTTTTTGGACCTTCAGCTTCTTCTATCTTACCAAATATATGAAGGTGTGGTATGGTTTTGTCTAGAATAAACATAAACATAGCTCCAAGAAAAAAACCAATAGCAGGAGGTAAAAATGAAGGTAGATTAGATAGTCCTAATTCATTTTGAATCTCTACAGCATCTATTGCAGGAGATAATAAAGACCAAAAACTAGCAGCTATCATAACACCACCCGTAAAACCAAGAGCTGTGTCAAGAATTTTTCTATTAGAAGATTTAAATAAAAATACTAATGCTGCACCTATTGCAGTTAGTATCCAAGTGAACAATCCAGCATATAATGCTTGAATTACAGGAGATTTTTGAGAACCAAAAAATTCAATTATGCTTTCCATTTTAAATTTTAGTTATTTTAATGTTGTCTGCTATGTCTTTTGATATAATAACAGATTTATTATCTATATGTATCTCAAGTGATTGATCGTATTCTATTTTATCAATAATCTTTACTTCAGTACCAATTTCGATATTTAATTTTTTTAATAAACTAAAAAATTCTTCGTCTTCATTTATAATTCTAGAGACTATCCCTTTCTCATTAATATTTAAGTCAGATATTGATATTTTATCAACAAAGTCTATTTCACCAAGCTTGTTAGGGATAGGATCACCATGGGGATCTATTTTAGGATATTTTAAAAATTTATCAAGATTATCAATTAATTCTTCTGAAGAAACATGTTCTAATTCCTCTGCAATATTGTGAATTTCATCCCATTTAAAATTTAGTTTATCATGTAAAAACACTTCCCAGAGTCTATGCCTTCTTATTATCTGCAGTGCTATCTTAATTCCAGATTTTGATATAGTGCTGCCTTTATATTTCTCATGATATATTAAATTTTTCTTTGAAAGTTTTTTTATCATGTCAGTAACAGATGCTGGTTCAATATTTAATACCTTTGAAATTGAATTGGTTGATACTTGTTTATTGCCAAACTCTGAAAGATTAAATATTGATTTTAAATAATTTTCTTCAGATTTTGATAACTTTACATTAGCCATATCAAATAAATTTTTTAGGTAAGCCTAAATTTAGATAAATAATATTAATTGTGAAAAAATTCATATTCTTTTTTGTTCTTATTTCATGTGCATCTGAAGAATCTAGACTTGCTGACACTTATTATTCTAATAAAAATTATATAAAAGCAATAGAATATTATTCTCAGAGTCTTAATCTTAAGCCTAATGACACAAAATCTTTATACAGGAGAGGTAGATCATATGAGGAAACTAAACAATTTGATAAAGCTCTGGAAGATTACAATAAGGTAATAGCCTTAGATAAAAATAATACAAATGCTATACTAAGTTTAGCATTAAATAGTATAAGAGAAAAGAATTATGATGATGCTGAACAGTATGCAAAAAAAGTCATCAAAATTAATCCAGATCTACATAATTCTTATTATCTATTAGGTAGATCTCAACAGTATCAAGGTCTATTTTCTGATGCTGTTAAATCATATAAGACCTCTATATCAATAAACGCAGATTTTCCTGATTCTTATTATTACCTCGGACTAGTATACCTAAAACTTAAAAATGATAAAATTGCTTGTAAAAACTTTTCAATTGCATCATCGTTAAATTATCCGGATGCAACAAAAATCAAGAAAAAATATTGTTATTAAATGAAAATATTAATTCTTTTAAGTTTCTTAAATATTATAGATATGAGTAATAAGACAGCTACATTTGGCTCCGGATGCTTTTGGTGTACTGAAGCTATATTTGAACTTGTTGATGGGGTTGAAGATGTAGTCTCAGGTTATGCTGCAGGAGATACAGACAATCCAACATATAAAGATGTTTCAATCGGAAACACAAATCATGCTGAGGTAGTTAATATTATTTATAATCCCAAGAAAATATCATACCTAGAACTTCTTGAAATATTTTGGAGGACACACGATCCAACTACACTTAATCGTCAAGGGGCTGATGTAGGTACACAGTACAGGTCAATAATTTTATTTCATGATGACGAACAAAAGGAACTTGCCGAAAAAACCTTAGAAAAACTTGATAGATCTGGATCATGGAAAAGTCCTATTGTTACATCAATAGAAGCATTTGAAGTATTTTATCCTGCAGAAAACTATCATCAAGACTATTATGAACTTAACCCTAATAATAGTTATTGTTCATATGTTATTTCCCCTAAAGTAGACAAGTTTAAAAAAGTGTTTTCTGATCTATTAAAAAATTAATAAAAACTTTACCTAAATTTTAAATTATTTTAAATATATACAGTTATTTATATATGAATTTTATGAATAATGTATTTTTTTAAGACTTCTTTAATAATTGATTTAAATTATTGAAATATCCATAAATTATTTTTATAAATTAGAAAAAATTTAATTCAAATTTTATTATAAAATGTCACATAAATCAAAATTAGAATACATATGGTTGGATGGTTATAAACCAACACAATATTTAAGAAGTAAAACTAGAATAGAAAGAGACTTCACTGGAAAAGTAGAAGACTGCCCTATATGGTCTTTTGATGGCAGTTCAACAAAACAAGCTGAAGGTAATGACTCTGATTGTCTCCTTAAACCAGTAGCAATCTTTCCAGATCCAGATAGAATAGATGGTTTCTTAGTTATGACAGAAGTATTAAATGCAGATGGAACACCTCATGCAACAAATGCAAGGGCTTCAATTGATGACGATGACAATGACTTCTGGTTTGGGTTTGAACAAGAATATTTCTTATGGGATCCTATTAAAAACTTACCGCTTGGTTTTCCTGAAAGTGGTTTTCCAGCACCTCAAGGTCAATATTACTGCAGTGTAGGCGCAGAAGTAACATTCGGAAGAGATATAGTAGAAGAACACCTTAACCAATGTCTTGATGCAGATTTAAATGTTGAGGGAATAAACGCTGAAGTTGCAACAGGTCAGTGGGAATATCAGATTTTTGCTAAAGGTGCTAAAAATGCAGGAGATCAGGTATGGGTTGCTAGATTCTTATGTGAAAGAAATGCAGAAAAGTATGGTGTGCGTATAAATCTACACCCTAAACCAATTAAAGGTGACTGGAATGGTTCAGGAATGCATGCTAACTTCTCTAATGAAATTATGAGAAAATGCGGTGATGAGAAAATCTTTAATAAGATATGTGAAGCTTTTGACGGAAAAAACATTAAAAAGCACATGGATGTTTACGGCGCATATAATGACGAGAGATTAACAGGTTTACACGAAACTCAATCTATTGATAAGTTTTCATATGGTGTTTCAGATAGAGGTGCTTCTATAAGAATACCGATTGGTACTGTAGAAGACGGTTGGATTGGTAGATTAGAAGACAGGAGACCCGCTTCTAATGGTGATCCATACAAGATTGCATCTGTAATAGTTTCTACCACTAAATCGGCACTTTAATAATTCTTTTTTACATTTGCATAAATCGTAAATTTGAAAAAAATACTAGCCTATTTTAATAATCTTAACTGGAACCTTTTAGAGGCTGTTTCCTCAATTAAATCAAATAAGCTTAGGGTTTTCCTCACTGCTGCAATTATATCAATTGGCATCGCCTCTTTAGTTGGTATTCTAACCTCTATAGATGGTATTAAAAAGTCAGTATCTGATAGTTTCTCAGAATTAGGTTCAAATGCATACTATATAAGAAGTGTTAGAAATGACAGAGGTAAAGAGTCTGGTGTTGTTAAAAAAAATTATCCTATTTTAAGGTATAGAGAAATTTCTGAATTTTTAAAGCGTTACGAGGGAAATGGTATTCCAACTGCTAGTACAACAGTTACTAGAATTGCTGAATTAAAGTATAAATCAGAAGTAACAAATCCAAATATTTTTGTTGAAGCCGGAGACCATAATCTTAGTGAGGTTAATAAATTAAACATAAATCAAGGAAGATTTTTTACTAAATCAGAAAACGAGAGGGGACTCTATGTTACAATTATAGGATCAGGAGTAAAATCAACTCTATTTAAGAATAATGAAGACCCGATAAATAAGTTTATATCTGTTAGAGGTAATAAATTTAAAGTCATTGGTATATTAGAAAAACAGGGAAGTTCATTCGGTGGAGGTGGAGACAATAGAATAATTATACCAATAGAGACTTCTAGAAAACTAAGACCTACAGCTAATTATGAAATAACCATTTTTGTAGATAACATTGAAAGAGTAAATGATGACATGAGCTACTCACAAAACCTATTTAAAATACTTAGGGGAGACATGATAGGATCAGAAAATTCTTTTGAAATTGAAAAAAACGAATCGTTAAATTCTGAACTTGATGAAATTTCAACTT
Organism: Rhodothermaeota bacterium MED-G19; assembly: GCA_002457315.1. Classification (GTDB taxonomy): domain Bacteria; phylum Bacteroidota; class Bacteroidia; order Cytophagales; family MED-G16; genus MED-G16. Next base: position 35,409 of record NTKI01000005.1, on the reverse strand, counting down.
ACTTAAAAATTGGTGGTTTCACAATAGGCTTTATAACATTATTAGGAGCATCAATTGGTTTAATGAATATAATGTTGGTTTCAGTTACAGAAAGAACTAGAGAAATTGGTTTAAGAAAATCTATTGGTGCTACACCAAAAATAATAAGAGATCAATTTTTAATTGAGTCAATTCTTATATGTCTTATAGGAGGTTTTGGAGGTGTGACTCTGGGAATATTATTTGGTAATGTAGTAACTATTTTTATTGGAGGTGGTAGTTTTATTATTCCTTGGTTATGGGTTTTGACAGGTCTTTTAATTAGCACTTTGGTCGGTATTTTAAGCGGTTACATACCAGCAAAAAAAGCTAGTGCACTAGATCCTATTGAATCATTAAGATTTGAATAACTATATCCCAAAAAATTTATTTAGAAATGTTAATATAAATATTGATCCCAATATCAGTGGACAAATATACGTTATAGAAAAATTAATATATTTTTCGACTAATGAGCCTTTATAAGAAGGATTCCCTTTACTTATCTCATCTGATAAATTTCTTTTTTTCCATACAAAAGAAACATATATTGTTATTAAAAAACCACCAAAGGGTAGGAGAGTATCATTTGAAACATCAATAATAAATTGCATAAAATCAATTGGTTTATCATGACCAAAATATGTAATAAATTCTGAAAAATAAGCGACCTTACCTTGTGATAAGGCCGAAGGAATTCCAATTAATAAAATAATAAAAGCTACTATCCAGACAGAAAATTTACGTTCTACTTTATATTCATCGACAAGATAACTGACAGGTACTTCTAATAATGATACAGTAGAAGTAATTGCCGCAAATGATAATAAAATAAAAAATGTTGATCCAATAACAGTGCCAGTTAATGGTCCTAAATCTTCAAAAATTTTAGGAAAAACTTGAAATATTAATCCTGGCCCACCTTGAGTTTCAATTCCAGAGGAAAACACAAAAGGGAAAATTATAAGTCCTGCAAGAAATGCAATTCCAACATCAGTTAATGTAATTAATGCTGCCGAGTTTATAATATTATTTTTTTCATCTATATAACTACCATATGTGATTAACATACCCATACCTAATGATAATGAGAAGAATGCTTGACCTAAAGCATTACCTGCTACAGTAAGGTTAATTTGTGAAAAATCAGGTACCAAATAGAAGATTATTCCATCGATAGAATTTGGTAGAGTTAAGGCATATACAATTAAAATTATGATTATTATTATTAGAGATGGCATTAATATTTTTGCTGCCTTTTCAATACCTTCTTCTACTCCTTTTGATACTATAAATGCAGTTGTGATCATAAATAATACTGAATAAAGTAATACATTACCTGTATCATTAACATAAACCCCAAAGTTATCAGCTATTGAAAAATTACCACTTACCATCTCAACTACATAACCTAGAACCCATCCTGCAACAATTGTATAAAATGATAAAATTAAAACACCACACAAAACCCCCATTTTACCAATAAAATTCCAGTTTCTTTTACCCATCTTCTCAAAGGCACCAATTGCATTTTTTTTTGTGTTTCTTCCTATGGCAATCTCTGAAACAATTACAGGAAAGCATAAAATAAAACAAAACATTAGATACATTATTAAGAATGCTGCTCCACCTCCATTACTTACTTCAAAAGGAAATTTCCATATATTTCCTAGTCCAACAGCTGATCCTGAAGCAGCTAATATAAATCCTAATCTTGTATTGAATGAACCTCTATTCATTTGAAGTTATTAAATAAACCATATGATTTTTTTTCTAAAAAATAATTTGCAATATTCCTGTTTATCTCCTTAATATTAAAATTTTCAAATTCTGTACATGTATTTATAAATTCAATAGACTTGTTTGCATCTTCTCTACTCATATAGCTAATAACTGACTCAATTGAATGGTGTTTAATAGTTGAAAGATTCGTGTATATAGATGATTTAGATATATCTAACATTATAGTGTTCTGGGTCTTTTTATAAATTTTCTCACATCTTTTTAATGTAGATTCAAGTACATATATAGATATGATAACATCTGAAATATTCATCATTACCTCTTGTTCTGATTTAATTTTATCATTAAAATGCATTGCAGCCTTACCAAAGATGTATAAGAAGCAATCCTTTAGTTTTTTTACTAACTCATATGAGGACTTAAAATGATTTTCATTTGAATAAACTACTTTCTTAATTTTCTCTTCATTTATTACTTTCTTAGCTTTTTTAAAAAGATTTATATCATTTTTTAATGATCTTTTAAGTAAAGTGCCTACGATTAACATCCTATTTATTTCATTTGTTCCCTCATATATTCTTGATATTCTTGCATCTCTATAAGGTCTTGCCATCGGTGCTTCTTCTGAATAACCCATTCCGCCATATATTTGAAGACCTTCATCCACAACAAAATCCAAAATTTCAGATCCATATATCTTACATATGGCACATTCGACAGAAAATAACTCAATTGCACTCAACTCAGATTCATTTAAATTTTTACCATCAACCTGAAATTCTTTTATCTTTTGTTCTATATCATCACCGGCTCTGTAGCAGATAGATTCACAACTAAACGTTTTGACTATCATATTTGACAGTTTGTATTTTATAGCTCCAAATGATGCTATTGGCACATTAAATTGAACTCTTTCTTTAGAATAACTAATTGAGCTATCTATAACTCCTCTACAACCTCCAAGTACTCCAGCGCCAAGTTTAATTCTACCAATATTTAATACATTTAATGCAATTTTGAATCCTTCTTCTCTTTTACCAAGCATATTATCACAAGGAATTTCTACATCATTAAAAAATATTTGTCTTGTAGATGATCCTTTAATTCCTAACTTTTCTTCTTCAGGGTTCATATTAATACCTTCTAAATTTTTTTCTACTAAAAATGCAGTAAGGTTCTTATCATCATCTATTTTAGCAAATACTATAAATAAATCTGCAAAACCCCCATTTGATATCCACATCTTCTGACCATTTATAATGTATTTTTTTTGATCTTTTGAAAGGGTAGCCTTAGATTTTCCTGAGTTTGCATCTGAACCAGAATCTGGTTCAGTGAGACAATATGCTCCTTTTAACTTGCCAGAAACTAAACCTTTTAAATATTTATCTTTTTGTGAGGTTGTACCATAATATTTTACTGGTAGAGTAGCTATACCAGTATGTGCACCGTATGCAGTTGAAAATGAACCAGTTATTCCGACTATATCGGCAATTAACATACTAGTGTTAAAGCTCATATTCATTCCACCATACTCTTCGGCAATAGATAATCCTAATAAACCTAAATCTCCAGCTTTAGTTAAAAGCTCAGGCATTAACTCAGGATTTTCTTTAGAATCAAGTTTTTCTGTCATTGGAATAACTTCTTTTTCTAGGAAGTCATTACATGATTCTGCCATCATCCTTTGATCTTCATTAAAGTCTTCCATTATAAAAATTTTTGATAATTCTGTTTCATTTAATAGAAACTCACCTCCAATTACTGATTTTGTTTTATTAGTCATATAGCAATTAAATTTTTAATTTTCTTAAATCTACAGGAACTACCTTTGAAACACCTTGCTCAGGCATAGTAATTCCATAAATAATATCTGCATTGTTCATTGTTCTCTTATTGTGTGTAACAATTATAAATTGAGAATAATTTGAAAATTTATTTACAATTTTATTGAATTTATCAATATTAGCATCGTCTAGAGGGGCATCAACTTCATCAAAAACACAAAAAGGAGCAGGTTTTAATAAATAAATTGCAAAAAGTAATGACGTAGCCGTAAGTGTTTTTTCTCCTCCAGATAACTGATTAATAGTTATTGGTTTTTTACCTTTAGGTTTAGCCATTATCTCTATTGATGACTCTAAAGGGTTTTCTTCATCGTTAATTACAAGATCGCAATCATCATCTTCAGTAAATAATGACCTAAATACTGTTTTAAAATTATTCTTGATTTTATCAAAAGACGTTAAGAAAGATTTTTTTGCAACAATATCAATTTCTTCTATTGTTTTTAATAGTGAATCTTTAGCTTCAAGTAGATCACTTCTTTCTTTTACAATAAAATCATGTCTTTCCTGTATTTCATTATAAGCCTCCATTGCTAATGGATTAATTTGACCTATTTTTTCGATTTTAGATTTAAGCTTATCTCTTCTGTCTGAAAGTTCTTCAAGTGTATTCTTTTCAAATATAGATCTATCAATTTTACATTTTTTTAATTCTACATCAAATTCTATTGATAATCTCTGTTCAACTGAATTTAGCTCTATCTCGTTGTCGTGAATACTCGTTTTTAATTCGTCTATTAAACTAATATTTAAATCTTTTTTTTGTTGTAAATCTTTTATTGATGAATCATCAAGATCGATAGTAGACTTTAACTTATAATATTCATCTTCAAATTTCTCTAAGTCTTTTTCTGACTTGGTCTTTTTATCATAAAGTTTAATTAAAGAATTGTCTTTTGAGTCAGAATCAACATCAATTTTGCTTATCTCTTTCTCAGAATTTTCTAAATCTTTAATGTTTTCTTGAATTCTTTTTTTATTTGATTCATATGTAGTGTTTTTATACTCTACCTCCTTCTTTAATGACTCTATCTTACTTTTTATATTGTTATAAGTTATTTCATCATTAGACAATTCCTTTGACTTGTCAGTAAATAATTTATTGATTCTTATAATTTCTTTATTTTCAGTTTTAAATAAGTTTTCAATTACTTTAAATCCCTTTTTTAATTCTTTGATTTCATTATCTAGAGATTCTATTTTATCTAAAATAGCTTTCTTGTCAATTTTATCAATTTTCACAAGGTTTTCAAGCTGACTTCTCTTATTTGATATAGACTCAATGTTATGATTTAACTCTCTAAAATAATCTTCCACCTCCTTTATATCAGTTATTTTAACATTTTTGTCTTTCAGTTGTTCTTCGTATTTTAAATAGTCTTTTTTAGTTGAATCCAATCTATTTAAAGTCTTTTTTAAATCCTTTTCATTTGAAACAATTTCTTTAGTTATACTTGAGATTGAAAACTCAGACCTTTTATTACTTTCACTATCAAACTTTATTCTTTCTTTTAAATCTTCAGCTTTCTCAATTAACATTTTAGATTTTTGAGCTTTAATTCTTTTAGACTCTTCATATCCTCTAATATCTTCTAGTACTGAATTCAAAGACTTCTGTAATCTTATGAGTTTTTTTTCATGGGGTATTAGAGATGATTTTGCAGATTCTAATTGAGAATTTTTTTTAGCTAAATCAGAAACTACTTTTACATTGTCATTTTCAATTTTAACAAGTTTTTTCTTTTGAGTTTCTAATGTGCTACGAGTCTTTTTAGATGTTTCAAGAGCCACATTTATACTTATATTTTTATATTCATCTTTATAATTATAATATTTTTCTGTCTGCTTTGCTTGTCTTTTTAATGAGCGAAGATTCTTCTCAATTTCATATACTAAATCTTCAACTCTATCAAGGTCAGATTCTGTCTGTTTAATTTTATTGAAAGTTTCCTTTTTTCTTTTTCTAAATTTTGAGATACCAGCTGCCTCCTCAAACAGATGAAGTCTTGAGTTGTTTTTATCATTTAGTATGTTATCTACCATAGACAGTTCTATTATGGCATAATTATTAGATGATATCCCGGTATCAAGAAATAGGTTAGTTATATCTTTAAGTCTACACTTTACGTCATTCAAAAGATATTCACTATCTCCTGACCTAAAATATTTTCTAGTAACAGTAACAGTTGAGTATTCAGTAGGAATTAAATTTTTAGTATTATCAAATGAGATAGAGACCTCTGCTAGTTGAAGTTTTTTTCTTGATTTGGATCCATTAAATATTATGTTCTCCATTTTATCTGATCTCAGAAGGGTAGTTTTTTGTTCACCTAACACCCATCTTATTGCATCTACAATATTTGATTTGCCACAACCATTTGGACCTACAATACCAGTAACTCCACTATTGAAATTTATGATTGTTTTGTCACCAAAACTTTTAAAACCTTTTATTTCTATTTTATTTAATCTCATTAAAATATAATGATTTAGATTTGGTGATAAATATAATAATATAACAATGGATTTCTCTGATTTTAGTGAATTTATAGGACCTATAATTTTCGGGATTATAGCTTGGTTATCTAATTACTTTTCAAAGAAAAAAAAATCTAATCAACAAACCCCTAATAACCTCAAAAACAAAAGTGATAAACCAAATAAGTTTAAAGAAATAATCTTTGGTAATTTAAAACCTAGTAAAATAGAAGAAAAACCTATTGATGAAATAGAAATTATTGAAAATAAAAAAGAAGAAATAACAGAAAATATTGAAGTAAACAAAAATGATTTAAAATTCAAAAATCGAAACTATAAGCCAAAAAAAGAAAACATTAATAACTCTGTAACAAAAAAAAGTAACTTATCTAGATTAAGGGATAGACTTAAAAATAAAAATTCATTAAAAGAGGCTGTGATTTTAAAAGAGATTCTAGATAGAAAGTATTAATTATCTTTTAGTTATATCAATATATTTCCTGGCATTTTCTCCTGTGTATATTTGTCTAGGCCTACCAAGAGGTTCTTTATTTTCTCTCATTTCCTTCCACTGAGATATCCATCCAGGTAATCTTCCAAAAGCAAACATTACAGTAAACATTTCAGGAGGAAAACCTAACGCTTTGTAAATTATTCCACTATAAAAATCCACATTAGGATATAATTTTTTATCAACAAAATACTGATCTTCTAATGCTATCTTTTCTAGCTTTTTTGCCAAATCTAAAACTGGATCATTAACTCCTAACTTCTCAAGGACATTATCTGCAGCTTTTTTAATTATTTTAGCTCTAGGATCAAAATTTTTATAAACTCTATGACCAAATCCCATAAGTCTGAATGGATCATTCTTATCTTTAGCTTTCTTAATATATTTATCGATGTTATTGCCGTCTTTTGTGATCCTGTCTAACATCTCAATAACAGCTTGGTTAGCGCCACCATGTAATGGACCCCATAACGCATTAATTCCAGCGGATATTGATGGGTATATACTAGATTGAGCTGAGCCAACAATTCTAACGGTAGATGTTGAACAATTTTGCTCATGATCTGCATGAAGAATCAATAATTTATTTAAAGCGTCTGTTATAACAGAATTTTGTTTGAAAGGTTCTGAAGGTAACTCAAACATCATTCTTAAAAAATTAGAGCAATAATCTAATTTGTTATCTGGGTAGATAATTGGATGTCCGTTCCTTTTCTTATATGACCATGCAGCAAATGTTGGAAACTTACCTAATATTCTTGCTATACTTATATCAACTAAGTTTTTAGATCTACTAGGATCAAGGGATTCTGGATAAAACGCTGTTAAACTTGTAATTAATGAAGATAATATCCCCATTGGGTGTGCTTTTGAAGGATATCCTTCAAGAATTATTTTAAAATCTTCATGAACCAGTGTATGAACACGAATCCTATTTTCAAAATCTTCTAATTGTTTGATGTTTGGTAATTCACCATATATTAAGAGGTATGAAACCTCAGTGAAAGTAGATTTAGATGCAAGTTCTTCAATAGAATAGCCTCTATGTCTTAAAATACCTTTCTCCCCGTCCAAATATGTTATTTTACTGGTTGTAGATCCTGTGTTTTTATATCCTTTATCTAGTGTTATTAACCCAGTTTCTGATCTGATTTTAGAAATGTCAATAGCATTTTCATTTTCTGAACCAGTTATAATAGGTAAATCAATTTCTTTACCCTCATAATTTAGTGTTACCTTCTTACTCATTTAAATTAATTATTTCCACCTAGAATTAGAGGGAGTCCATCTTTTCCACTGCCAATAACTATAACTTTTGAATTTGGAGATTCAGCTAATAAAGTTGTAGCTTCTATCCCTCTCATTTTAAGAAGGGCAGGAGTTAAACTACTGTTAATAATCTTATTTGCAGTAGCTTCACCATTAGCTGCAATTCTTTTCCTCTCTGCTTCACTTTTTTCTCTGTCAAGTCTATACTGATAGGCCAGTGCTTCTTGTTCTTGTTGAAGTTTATTCTCAATAGCTTCTTTTATTTGAGCTGGTAGAGTAATAGATCTAATTAGTAGAGATTTCAATATAATATTATTTCCTGGCTTTTTTAAGACTTCACTTGCCTCATCTTGAATTAGATTTTCTACCTCAGCTCTTTTAGTAGAATATATTTCTTCAGCAGTATATCTTCCCATTACGTCCCTAACAGTTGACCTAAATACTGGCCTAACTAATCTCCTAAGGAAGTCAAACTGATAAGTTTCATATATTTCACCTACACTATCATAACTTAGGTGAAAGTTCATAGTAACATCAACGTTAATACTAAGACCACTTCCGTCTAAAACATCAATTGTTTCCTCTACTAGATTATCAGTGATATCAAATTTATAGATATCATTCCATGGTGCTTTTATTCCAAAGCCTGGTTTTATTACATTTTCCTTATCTAGACCTTTTCCAAACTTATAAAAAATTACAGCCCTCTCAGTTGACTCAATAACATAGAAAATGCTTGAGGCAAAAGAAAACATTACTGTAAGACCGAATAAAAGGAAAACAATTACTGAAACTAATTTTGAATTTTGCATATTATTTGAATTTTTACCACAAATATAAGTTTATTCGACAATAATAAAAGTATAATTCTTTTTACCCTTCTGTAAGAGTAGGTATTTGTCAAATTTTAGGTTCTTAGATAATTGATAATCATCATTCAATATTTTTTCTTTATTTATGCTTAGACCATTATTTTTAATTAATCTGATCAATTCTGATTTTGAGGAGAATATTTCAAAATTTGTGATTTCAGTAAGTAGATTTTTGAAGTCAGAGTTAATCTCTTCTTTTTTTATTTTAACACATGGAACAGCAGTAGACAATGAGTTCATCACATCTTCCTTTAAATTATCAAAATCATCTTTCTTAGATTTTCCAAAAAGTATTTGAGATGTTGACTTAGCAATTTCAAGTTTTTGCTTGTCATGAACTCTTTCAGTTATTTCTTCTGCTAAGGCATTTTGTAAAATTCTTAAATGTGGTTCTTTTTCATGAGATTTAGTTAAAGTTTCAATTTCCTCTTTTTCTTTTAATGTAAAAATTTTAATAAACTTTTTTGCATCTTCATCACTGACATTAATCCAAAACTGATAAAATTTATAGGGACTTGTCTTTTTTTCATCTAACCAAACATTTCCATCTTCAGTTTTACCAAATTTTCCACCATCTGATTTGGTGATAAGTGGGGTAGTTAGAGCGAAAGATTCTCCTCCGTCAATTCTTCTTATTAATTCATTTCCTGTTAAAATATTACCCCATTGATCTGATCCGCCAAATTGAATTTTAACATTTTTATTTTTCCATAGCCAATAGAAGTCATACCCTTGAATTAGTTGATAACTAAACTCAGTAAATGATATTCCTGTTTCCAGTCTATTTTTGACAGAATCTTTAGCCATCATATAATTTACAGATATGTGCTTCCCAACACTTCTAAGAAATGATAATAGGTTAAAGTTTTCAAACCAAGTCTTATTATTAAGTATTGAAGCTGAGTTATCTCCTTTAAAATTTAAAAACTTTTCAAATTGAACTTGAATTTTATTTTGATTATCAATTATTATTTTTTCATCTAAAAACTTTCTCTCTTTAGATTTTCCAGAGGGATCACCTATCATACCAGTGGCACCTCCAATTAAAATGACAGGTTTGTGACCTGATTTTTGAAAGTGAACAAGAGTCATTATCTGAACTAAATTACCTATGTGAAGAGAGTCAGCGGTTGGATCAAAACCAATATACCCTGATGTTTTATTTTTTTGTAAAAATTCACTCGTTGATGGAGTAACATCATGAATCATCCCTCTCCATTTCAATTCATCAACAAAGTTTTTCATATATGTCTATTTAATAATTATTTACATACAATATTATTAAAAAACTAACTACTTTTATGAAATATTCACATGATTAAAACCTATAATCAAATTATTCAAAATTTGAAAGAAGAAAATTTCACTAAAATTTATCTTCTAATGGGAGAAGAAGCCTTCTTTATTAACAAAATATCTAATTTTTTTGAAAAAAATTTCATATCAGAGGAACATAGAGGATTTAACCTTGAAATCCATTACGGGAGAGATTCAAATATTGAGACTATTATAAACTCCGCTAAAAGCTTTCCGATGATGTCGGATAAAAAATTAATTATAGTGAAAGAGGGAAAAGATTTAGATGTCTTTAAAAGCTCCAATAATTCTAAAATTGATTTGTTGATCAATTATATTAATAATATAAACAGTACGACAACTCTTATTTTTTGTCTTAATAACAAGTCTCTAGATAAAAGAAGTAAATTATTTAAAGCATTTCTCGAAGTATCTACTGTATTAGATTCTAGTTCAAAAGAAAATAAAGTATATGATAACCAAATACCTAATTTTATATCTAATGAGGTGAAAAGAAATAAATTTAATATTCGTGAAGAGGCCACTATATTACTATCTGAGAGTATTGGAAATAATTTAGAAAAAATTGACAATGCTTTGCATAAAATATTCACAAATAAAGATGATAAGGATATAAAGACTGAGGATGTTATCAAATCAATTGGAATAAATAGAGAATATAATTTATTTGAATTTCAAGATAGTCTTGCTGAAAAAAATTCATTAAAATGTGGCAAAATCGTAAATTATTTTTCTTCAAATGAAAAGAAATTCCCTATCCAACAATTAATAGTTTATATGTTTAACTTTTTCTCAAGATTATTAGTTGTTAAAACAAAAAAACTCTCTGATCCAAATAATATTTCTTCACTAATTTCCGTTCATCCATATGTGGCAAGGTCCTATGTAAAAGCTTCAAATAACTATAAGCTAAATGAAATTGTTAATATTATTAACGCAATTAAAAATTTAGATTTGATTTCTAAAGGGATTAAACAAATTAAATCAGGTAATAAGAATTTAATGGGTGAGATGATTTTTAAAATTTTCTACAATAAATGAGATATATTTTAATAATTCTTTTGTTTATTAATAGTAACATTATTTTTTCACAGAATTCAGATGAATTAGAAAGAATATTTGAATCAAGAAATTACTCATTATATGTTTCTTATTTCGAGGAATTGTATGACAACAATAATTTTGAGATACTAGATAAAGATGAAGTCTCAAATTATATAATTTCATTACTGAACTCAAATTTTAATTCTAAATCAAATCTCCCATCAAGAAAATTAAAACCATTAAAACCAAAAATTGAAAATTATATACTCTTAAATAGAAATTCTACTAGGTCTTTTTTATTAAAAGAGTATGGGAAGTTTGAATTCAATAGAGGTAGATATAAATCATCAATCAAATTTTTAGAGGAATTACAAAATAAAGATCCAGAATCAAACTACTTGTTAGGATTAAGCTATTTTAATGATAAAATTTATTCTAAATCTAAATTATATTTAGATGCATTATCAGATGAAAAATATTTAAATGATAAAAATTATTTATTAGGTGTCATAGCGTATTTAGACAATAGTCTTTCAGATGCTTTAGAATATTTTAAACTTATTAATAAACTAGAAATTCAAAGAAAGTCCTTACAGTATCAGATTAGTATTCAGTATCTAAATCGTGAATTTAATGATGTTATTAAGCTTCTAGATTTAATTGATGACAAAACAGAAAACATAGACTACTGTTATTATTATATTGGAAAATCCTATTTTGAATTGAAGGAATATGAAAATACTCTAGATGTTTTTTCTAAAATAAATAATGAAATTGATAGAGATAATGAAATTCATTTTATTAATGCTTATTCAAATTACATGCTCGGAGATAATAAAAAATCAAAAATATTATTCAAATCTCTCTCTGAAAAAAGAAATAAATATTCTCAGAAATCTTCTTTTTATTTAGGTATGATCTTCCTTAATGAAAGTGAATTAAATATAGCTAAGAATTACTTTTATGCTGCCTATCGGAATGATTTAGATGAAACATATACTAAAAGATCTCTACTTAATTATGCAAAAACAATCTACGAATTAGGTGATCATGACCTCTCAATTGCTGTGCTTGAAAAAATCACGAATCTATACCCTAATTTCAAAAGTGATGAAGTAGAGAGTTTGTTAAGTGAAAATTATTTTATGACAAATAATTATAACAAGATCATAAAATATTTAAACTCAAAGAAGAATATATCAGATGATGATAAAATTAAATTTCAATATGTTACTTTCCAGAAAGGGATAAATGAATTCAACAGAGGGAATTTTAAGAATTCTATTATTTATTTTAATCTATCTCAGAGATATATTTTAGATAATAATATTTATTTAAAATCTATTAAAAATAAAGCTGAAGCTTATTTTATTGGAAATGATTTCCAATCTTCGATAGACGAAATATTAAGAGTTTTAAATAAAAAACTACCAACCAAACAAAGAAAAGAATTTAACTTATTGTTAGGTTATTCATATTTCAATATTAATGATTACAAAAACGCATCATTTTATTTAAAAAAATATATTGATGCTAAATCAAATAATTATTCATCTGATGATATTGACCCACTTTTAAGGTTAGCAGATTCATATTATGCTTCAAAACAATTTGTTAAATCTATTGACACATACAACAAACTTCTTGACCTAAATGAATCAAATAAAAATTATATTAATTATCAAATAGGATTATGTTATTATGGAATAAACAATTTCACTAAGTCTGTTGAGTATATGGATAAAGTAATAAATAATTCTGAAAAGTCATTAGACGATGATGCTACCTTTAGAAAAGCACAAATCTATTTTGAAAACTCTGAATTTGATAAATCAATCGAGAATCATACTAAAATTATTGAAAACTATAGATTTAGTAATTATGTGTCTTATTCATATCTAAACAGGGCTACTTCTTATTTTAATTTAAAATCTTATGAACAAGCTGAGAATGATTACTTATTTATTTTATATAATATTAAAGATTCAGATCTTCAGAGTCAGTCAATATTAGGTTTACAAAAAACTGTTTCGTATACAGATAATTTTTCTCAATTAAATAATTTAATAAAAACGTATAAAAATAATTTTCCTGATAATGATAATATCATGAAAATACAATTTGATAATTTTAGAAACCTATATTTTAATCAAAAATATAAAGAGTTAATAGACTATGCTAATGACATTAACCTCTCAGAAGAGAATATTTATAACGCTTATGAAACTAATTATTTTTTAGCAGAATCATTTTATAAGTTGAATGAATTGGAAAATGCAGAAAACACTTATCTGGTACTCTTAGATAGTGTTAACTCTAAATATTATTCTAGATCAATTAACAGATTGGCAAATATTTATTTAAAATCAAAAGTTTATGAAAAATCTCTTAATTTTTATAAAAAGCTAGAAGAAAACAGCAAGAATAACAGAGAAAGGGTAGAGGCCTACATTGGAAGTTTGACAAATTATTATTTTCTTAAAAAATATGATTCTGTTCACTATTATTCAACTTTAATTAATAATTATGATAAGATTTCATTTAATAATAGAAATAAAATAAATCTTCTTAATGCTAAATCTTTTATAGAAAAAGAAAATTATTCAAATGCTATAGATATGCTTCTTACTACTATAAATCTTGTGAAAGATGAAAGTGCGGTAGAGGCAAATTATCTACTCGCAAAAATATTTTATGATCAATCTCAAGAATCACAAGCCCTTGAGACTCTATATTCATTAAACGAAAACTTTTCTAATTATGAATATTGGGTCGGAAAATCATACCTATTAATAGGAGAAATATTTTTGTCAATGGGAGAAAGTTTTCAGGCAAAAGCAACATTTGAATCTCTTCTTGAAAATACAGATATTTCTGAGATTCAATCTGAAGCAAAAGAATTATTAAATAAAATTCAAGACGATGAGTAGGTTATTATTTTTATTGCTTTTTATACTAATTAACCATCAATCTATTTCTCAAAACAATGAGGGAGAAATTGAAGACACCCAGATATTAATTGAAAAAAATAGCAGTATTATTTTACCAAAAGCAGATAAGGCAATTAATAAGATTGTAGTTGAAGGAAGTAATATTGAAATGAAAAAATTTGATTATGACAATGTATTATATACATCTGAATCTGATAAGAAAAAAATTGATAGAATATTAAGAAACGAAATGAAAATTTTAGATGAACATACTATGTTTATCAATCTAGGGTATGGTAATTATGGTACTTTTCTGATTCATTCTAACCCATTTTATATTATATCTAACAAATTTTCTATTTATTCTGACATCTTACATCGATCAAGCTCAAAAGGAGCTAAATTATCATATTTAAGTGGCAAATCTCATTCAGATATTAATTTGAACTTTAATTATAAACTAGACAATAAGAACACATTTAAATCTTATTTAAAATATCAAAATAATACAAGCGGGTACTATGGATTTATAAACTCTGAAAACATTAGTTCATTAACAAAAGATCAAGAAGATGTTTATAGTTTCAAAAACAATATATTTTCTTATAATATAAATTGGGAAAATGTTTCAGATAACTTTATATCTGAAATAGCATGGAGTGGAAAAGAATACGTTGATAATCTATTTGATGAATATTCTCATTCTTTTAAAGGAAAGTTCACACTTCCTATTTCTCGATCTATTTTAAGTTTCTCTCCTTACTTTAAATCATATAACTTAAAAGATAATCCTAATTCTAACTTTAATTCTGGTGTGAAAGATGAGATACATCTTAATATTAAGAGTCTCTCATTTCCTCTTTCTTATGAATATTTTTCTAAAAATTTTATGTTCAATCTTAATTTTGATTATCAAATAATTAATAGATCATATAAATCGACTAATAAAAAAAATTCAATGTCTCCATCATTAAAAGTAAAATATAATTTAGATGGTATTACTTTCAAAGTTTCTGCTTCAAAAGGATTAAATCATATCACTTATTATGACGAAATTAAATCATTGCCATTTATATATGACCCTTATTTATTAAATGTATTTGATGTGAATGAAATAAAATACTCATTTATGGGTGGTATTGATTTATCAATAAATGATGAGACAAATATCTCTTTTAGTTATGAAACTTATAATATAAAGGGGAGTCTAGACTATATATTATCTAATGAGAAAATTTCTGGAGGTGAGTTAATCAACCCTTTATATTTATATAGTATAGAAAGAAACGATGAAGAAGAAGTGATTGATAAAATTTCTGTTGAAATAAACACATCAGTAAATAATAATTTTAATTCTTCTTTAAGCTTTATATATAATATTTATGAGGAAAAAGAGGTGTTTATGCCACTCTATATAATTGAACAAGTAAACAACTATTCTAAAGGGAAGTTAGATATTACTCTTGGAGGGATTTTTGAGATAGAAAATTACGGATTAAATTTTAATGGTCAAATGTTCAAAATGAGTTCTTATATTGATATATTCTCTGATCTGTCATATCAAGTGTCAGATAATCTAAATGTATACATTAAAGTAAATAATATTTTAAATAGGTATAATGAAAGATTTTTCATGTATCCTGATCAAGGAACTAGTTTTATGGGAGGAATAAAGTGGAACTTTTAATGAACAAAGCTGACAATGATTTTGGGCTAAAAGAAATTAACGTTAAAGATTATAAATTAAAGAAAAATAATTTTCCACTATTTTCTATCCTATTCTTAGTGCTCTTAATAGTAGTATTTAATTTTAAAGACACTTTCATAAGTAAAGACATTCCTTTAGACTCTATAGAAATTGAAAGTGTGACTGCTGAAATAAAAGAAGAAATAGTTGATATAGATGTTAAGCCTTATTCTAATGACTCAATTGAAAATATATTTGTTGAAGAAAATAATGATGATTATAATTCAATAACAGAAATTAATCATATCACAGGAAATTATTATATAATATCAGGTAGCTTTTCAAATTATAAATTATCTTTAAATAAAGCTAATAACTTATTAGATAAAGGTTTTAGTGCAATAATTATCTTTCCTGTTAGTTATAATAACAAGTATAGGGTTGCAATTAAAACATTTAATAATGTCGAAGATGCTAAAGAAAAATTACCTTCATACAAAAAACAAATAAATGATGAACTATGGATTCTAAAACACTAATACTACAAATATTAAACAGTGACTCAACATTAAATCTTGTATCTCAAGAAGAAATAACAGTGATGGAGTTATTATTTAAAGGTGGTTTCATGATGATTCCAATACTTTTCCTGTTTGTGATAAGCATTTATATTTTAATAGAAAAAGTATTGGTAATTAACAGAGAATCTAAATCTCCTAAAGGATTTACAGATGAAATTATAAATAGAGTTAAGAATGATGATATTAACGGTGCAAAATTAATATGTCAAGACACCAATAATCCAGTTTCTAGAATGATTCTTAAAGGCTTAAATAAACTCAACACTTCTCTTAAGAATATAGAATCTTCAATTGAAAATGTCGGGAAAATTGAAATTTATAATTTAGAAAAAAACTTAAGTTTATTAGCAACTATATCAGGAGCTGCTCCAATGATGGGGTTTTTAGGAACTGTTACTGGTATGATTCAAGCATTTATATCTATTGCAGAGGAAGAGGGAGCTGTTAGTCCTAAACTATTATCAAGTGGTATTTATGAGGCTATGCTAACTACTGCTGCTGGCTTATTTGTTGGAATTGTAGCTTATCTAGCATATAATTATCTTGTTTCTAGAGTTGAAAAGTTAATTCACAAAATGGAATATACGACAATTGAGTTTATTGAAACATTACAATCTAAAGAATGAATTTAAAGACCACTAATAAAATTAATCCTTTGTTTAGTATGTCATCAATGACAGATATAATTTTTCTTTTACTTATATTTTTTATGTTGACAGCATCTTTCGTAACACCATCCGGTTTACCAGTAAATTTACCCTCAAGTAAATCTTCTTCAATCGTTATTCAAAAGGTATCAGTTACTATTACAAATGATTTAAGATACTTTGTTAATGAAAATGAAACATCTATTGATAATCTTGAGATGGTTTTGAGAAATGAGATAGGGGAGGAAGAAGGGTTAGTTGTATTACACTGTGATAAAGATGTGCCTGTTGAGCATTTGGTTAACGTAGCTGGAATAGCAACCTCTCTCGAGGCTAAAGTATCAATCGCATCAACACCTAAAAAATGATGAAAAATAATAAGGATTTAAAAAGAAAGGCATTCTGGCTTACTGTAACCACTAATGTAATTTTCTTTTTATTACTGATGATAATTGTTGCTTGGAAAGAAACATATCCTCCTCCTGAAGAATACGGGATAGAATTAGGTTTTGAAACCTCAGAATTATCAGAGTCTACAGAGTTGTTAAATGAATCTGATGAAGATTTTGAAGATATAATAGAACCATCTGATGAAGATATTATAGAAGAAGAAATTTCAGAGGAAGCTGTTGCTGCTGATGATTCTGATGAAATACTTGAGATTGAGACCGTAAAATCAGATGTAGAAAATGAATTTGAATCTGAACCAACTCTAGTTAATGAAAATGAAAACATTATAGAAGAGAAGACATCTGAAAATTCTGAATCTGATTTGAATAATGATAAAACAGCTGAATCAAAAGATAAAATTATTGATGAAAGAGCATTATTTAATAAAAAACCCAATTCATCGTCAGGTTCAAAAGGCTCTTCTCTAGAGATGCAGGGTTGGGTGTGGGACATTGAACCTAATCCATTAGATAATAGTAGAGAAAGTGGAAAAATAGTTTTTGAGATAATTGTTGATTATTACGGTGAAATAGTTGGATTAAAGACACTAGAGACTACTTTAAGCCCTAATGTTGAAAATATTTATAGAGAAGAAATTTATAAGTTAACATTTAGCCCAACAAACAATAATAATCCTGCAGAATTATCAAAAGGCAAAATCACATTTCTTATAAAGAATAATTGATGAATTATAATGAAGCTTTAGAGTTTCTATTAAAGAATTTACCAAATTATCAAAAGGTTGGTGATTCAGCTATAAGGCCAGGTCTTCATAATATTAAGTTATTATGTAATAAATTTAATAACCCACAAAACAAGTTTAAGTCAATTCATATCGGAGGAACTAACGGTAAGGGCACTACTTCCGCTACAATTGCTAATTTATGTGAAAACATCAACTTAAAAGTTGGTCTTTTCTCATCACCTCATGTCTTTGATTATCGAGAAAGAATCCAGGTAAATGGAAAGAAAATTAAAAAGAAATTCATAAAGAAATTCATTAGCTCAAATTTTAAATTTTTCAATAAATTAAAACCTTCATTTTTTGAGACATCAACCATAATGGCATTTGAATATTTTAAAAGAAAGAATGTAGACATAGCAATTATTGAAGTGGGTTTAGGTGGAAGGCTAGATTCTACAAATATTATTGATCCATTGGTTGGTTTAGTTACAAATGTGGGTTATGATCATCAAAATATTTTAGGAAAAAAACTTTCAGAAATAGCTCATGAAAAATCAGGGATTATAAAAAATGGGATGACTTTTATTAAGGGGGAGACTCAAAATAATATAGATAATATATTTGAAGATGAATGTATTAAAAGTAACACAAAACTAATTTATAGTTCCGATGAGATTCAAATAAAAACCATCTCTAAGTCTTTAAAAAAGAGAAAAATTAATGTCTTTTACAAAGAAGACACTTATAAAATCAACCTTTCTAATCCTACAGAATATTATTTAAAAAATATTTATTCTTCACTAGTAGTCTTTTTTTATATTAAAAAGCATTTTAATATAAAAACTAATAATAAGTTAAAAATTAATAATAAATTCAAAGTGTTGGGAAGATGGAATGTTATCTCAAAACACCCTACAATAATATCAGATGGCTGCCATAATTATGATGGTTTTAAAGCAGTTATAAAAGAAATTAATTCATTTGATTTTAAAACTATTTATTTTATTATAGGTGGGGTGAAAGAAAAAGATTGGGAAAAAATTATATCTACTCTCCCAAAAAACTACAATTACATAGTTACTGAGCCAAGCGTAGAAAGAGCAAAAAATAAAAATGAATTATGTAAAATGTTAAAAAAAAATAAATTTAATTGTAAGGTATATAGGAATATAAATGAGTCAATTGAGCATTGCAGAAAAATAGCCAAATCAGATGATTTGATTTTTATTGGTGGAAGTTTGTTTTTAATTTCTGAATTAAATGAAAAATAAGTTAGAGAGATACGCGTACAATAAAAATTCAAACTATATAATTCAAGAAGGAAAATCATTATTTGATAAGACTAAAGGAAACTGGAAAAAACTTTTTAATAACAACAATCCTATATTTTTAGAATTGGGTTGTGGAAATGGAGAATACACATTATCAAATTCATCAGTTCACCAAAACTGTAATTTTATAGGAATAGACATAAAAGGTTCAAGATTATGGAAAGGAGCTAAGTATTTAGAAAAAAATAATGTTAAAAACGCATTATTTTTAAGAATTCAAATAGAAAATATCCTTGATTATTTTGAAGTAAATGAAGTTGAAGAGATTATAGTTTCATTCCCTGACCCAAGACCTAAGAAAAGAGATGTTAAAAAAAGACTAACTAACTTAAGATTTTTAGACTCATACCATGAGATAATAATAAATGGAGGAAAACTTATGTTAAAAACTGATGATAAAGATTTATTTAATTATTCCATTGATCAGATTAAAGATTCTAAATTCAAAAAATTAAAGTATACAGATGATCTATATTCTTCTCCTGATTTCGAATATGTAAAAGGTGTAAAAACTAAATATGAGAAAAAATTTTTAAATCAGGGAAAAACTATAAAATTCTGTGAGTGTCTAAAATGATTCATCAATAGCTTCTAAATAATCTGAAATTGAATCATAGTCTTTATATCCAGGCTTTATTTCTTGAGATCCTTTTAATAATAAACCTAAGTTGAATTTATCTAAAAAAGATTTTGTAGTATTAATATTATCAAGTGGATTTATAATAATATCATAATTATTATCTAGTATGTCTAATTTGCTTATTGATTTTTTATTCATATTGTCAATAATAATAGTTCTTGAATCAGGAAAAAAACTCATTAAATGATCATTTATCTTACTTGTTATAAGTTTTGGATCAGGTATTGATATTAATATTCTTTTATTGTCAAAATCTATGTTTTTAATAGATTTATTAATATTTATTGATATATATTCAAAATTTATCTTATTAAGTATATCGTTGATGTAATTAGATGATGAATTATTAAATTCACCTACAAAATCGACACCATTAACCCATGCACATATCTCATTAATATTTTCTGTTGAAAGTTTATTATTTGAGTTTTCATCTAAATCAAATCCGAGAGAATTCACCATCATTCCCGAACAATATCTTGCATCACTTAAGTTAGTAATTGAGCTAACATGTACAAAATACTTTAGTGACATTGTTTAAACTGTTTATAAATAAATTATTTTTGCAAAAATAAACACAAAGAGTTCAATTATGAGTAAACATGGTAAAGTTCTTGTAGCAATGAGTGGTGGCATAGATAGTTCTGTTACTGCAATACTTTTAAAAGAACAGGGTTATGAAGTTATAGGACTAACCATGAAGACATGGGATTACGAGTCTTCGGGTTCTTCTAATAAAGAAACTGGGTGTTGTAGCTTGGACTCTATTAATGATGCTAGAAATATTGCTGTTGACTTAGGTTTTCATCATAATATTTTAGATATCCGATCTGAATTTGGAGATTATGTAATAGATTATTTTACTGATGAATATATGAGGGGAAGAACTCCAAACCCATGTGTTTTATGTAATACACATATTAAATGGGAAGCACTACTCAAAAGAGCTGATAAACTTGATTGTGAGTTTATTGCTACTGGTCATTATGCTAAAATTAATAAATCAGATGACAATAGATTTTTTGTTTCTAAGGGCAAAGACATAAATAAGGATCAATCATATGCTCTATGGGGTATAAGTCAAAAAAATCTTTCTAGAACTATTTTTCCACTTGGGAATTTAAAAAAGAATGAAATAAGAAATATTGCGAAAAATGCTGGATATAATAATCTTGTTAAAAAGTCTGAATCTTATGAGATCTGCTTTGTCCCAGATAATGATTATAGAAACTTTCTAAAAAATAGGGTAGAAAACATAAATGATAAAGTTGGAAAAGGAAAGTATATTGATGAAAATGGATCTGTAATTGGTGAACATGAAGGGTACCCATTTTATACAATCGGTCAAAGGAAAGGTCTTGGGTTAGCCCTAGGATATCCAGCATATGTTACTAAAATTGATAGTAAAAAAAATGAAGTTACTATAGGATCATTTGATGAGTTGAAGAGAGATGGAATGTACGTAAACAAGTTAAATTTCATGAAATATGATAAAATAATTAATAGAATGGATTCCCATACAAAGGTTAGATATAATGATATTGGTAACCCTTCAGTGATAGAACAGGTTGATGATACTATAAAAGTATATTTTGGCAATGGGGTGAGTGCTATTTCTCCAGGCCAAGCTGCCGTATTTTATGAAAACAATGACGTGATAGGTGGTGGATGGATTAAATCAAGTTTTCACCAGAATAAATTAAATAACATCAGAAAAGTATCTTCACATGACTAAAGTTTCTATCTCTATACTCGATTGTGATTTTGGAAATATTACCTCAGAAATTAAAAAAATTAATGAGAATAAAGTTGATTTCATTCATATTGATATTATGGATGGAAAATTTGTAGAAAATAATACTGAAAAGCTATTTGATTTAAACAAAATATCTCTCTTAACTGATCTTAAGTACGATATTCATCTCATGGTTAATGATCCATTAGACAAAATAGATTCTTATACAAAATATAATCCCGATACCATTACTATTCACTTTGAAAATAATTCAAACTTAATGGCTTCTATAAATAAGATAAAAAAACATAAAATTAATGTTGGTGTAGCTATCAACCCAGACACCAAAATATCAGAAATATATGACATATTAGATGAGATAGATATTGTATTAGTAATGTCTGTAAATCCTGGTCAAGGAGGTCAAAGATTTATAATTAATACAGTTGATAAGGTTAAAGCTTTGAATGAAAGAAAAAATAAAAATAATTTTCTCATTTCTGTTGACGGTGGTGTAAATAACACTAACTCCAAAGACTTATTAAATGCAGGTGCAGACATCTTAGTTTCCGGGAGTTATTTGGTGAAATCTAATAATTTAAATCACTCTATTAAATCACTCTTAATTCATTGAAAATCTTACTTTTTTGATCTAAAAATAAGTATATTTACATTATAAAAATCAATCAATTTTTTCAATGGTAGAAGATAAAGATCAAAACATAATTCCAATCAATATTGAGGAGGAAATGAAGGGTGCATACATCGATTATTCGATGTCTGTTATTGTCTCAAGAGCATTGCCAGATGTTAGAGATGGTTTAAAGCCAGTTCATAGACGAGTTTTATATGGAATGCTTGAAATGGGAGTTAATTATAATAAAAGTTTTAAAAAGTCAGGAAGAATAGTCGGTGATGTGATGGGTAAATATCATCCACATGGTGACTCATCTGTCTATGAGACAATGGTTAGAATGGCGCAACATTGGTCACTTAGATATATTTTGGTTCATGGTCAAGGTAATTTTGGTTCAGTTGATGGTGATTCACCTGCAGCAATGCGTTACACAGAAGCTAAATTGCAAAGGATTTCTGATGAATTACTGTCTGATATAAATAAAGATACAGTTGATTTTCAACCAAATTACGATGATACCTTAAAAGAACCAACTGTTTTGCCATCTAAATTTCCAAATTTACTTGTAAATGGATCTAGTGGTATTGCTGTCGGGATGGCTACAAATATGGCTCCTCACAATTTATCAGAAGTAATTGACGGGACTATTCACTACATAGAAAATAATGATTGTTCTATCGAAGACTTAATGACATTCATAAAAGCACCTGATTTTCCAACAGGAGGTATTATATATGGTTATCAAGGTGTTAAGTCTGCTTTTGAAACAGGTAAGGGTAGGGTTATAATTAGAGCTAAAGCAAGCATTGAGATTAATGATAATGAAAAAGATCAAATTATTGTTTCTGAAATACCATATATGGTTAATAAAGCCTCAATGATTGAAAAAACTGCTTATCTTGTTAATGAAAAGAAAATTGAAGGAATAAGTGATATAAGAGATGAGTCTGATAGAAATGGTTTAAGAATTATATATGATCTGAAAAGAGATGCTATACCTAATGTCGTTCTCAATAATTTATATAAGTATACTCAGTTACAATCTTCATTTGGTGTTAATAATGTAGCACTTGTAAAGGGAAGACCTAAAATATTAAACCTTAGAGAACTAATTCAATATTATGTAGAACACAGGCATGAGGTTGTTACAAGAAGAACTGAGCATGAACTAAAAGAAGCGGAAAAGAGATCCCATATCCTACAAGGTTACATAATTGCCTTAGATAATATAGATGACGTAATAGATCTTATCAAAAAGTCAAAAAGTCCAGAAGAGGCTAGAAATGGTTTAATTTCTAAATATAAATTATCAGAAATTCAAGCAAAGGCTATCCTAGAAATGAGACTTCAGAAATTAACTGGATTAGAAAGAGATAAAATACTTAAAGAAAATGAAGATCTTAATAAACTTATTGAGTCCCTTAAAGACATCTTGTCTGATAAAGGAAAAAGGATGGAAATAATTAAGAGTGAGCTTAAAGAGGTTAAAGAACGTTACGGCGATGATAGAAGATCTGAAATTGAGCACTCTGCTGCAGAATTTACAGTTGAAGATATGATTCCGGATGAAGATATGGTAATCACATTTTCTCACCAGGGTTATGTTAAAAGAACTTCATTAGATGAATATAGAACTCAAAGTAGAGGTGGAGTAGGTGCTAGGGGAGTTAAGACTAAAGATGATGATTTTAATGAGCATCTATTTATTGCATCAACACACAATTACTTACTTATTTTTACCGAATTTGGTAAAGTATTTTGGAAGAAGGTATGGGAAATACCAGAGGGTTCTAAAGTATCAAAAGGAAGAGCTGTTCAGAATATTATTAATATTGAGCCTGGAGATTCCATAAGATCTGTAATAAATATAAACAACCTTTCAGAGGAAGAGTATTTAGAAAACAATTATATAGTTATGTGTACTGAGGGTGGTGTAATAAAGAAAACTAAATTAGAAGCATACTCAAGACCAAGAGTAAACGGAATTAACGCAATAACAATTAGAGAAAATGATAGATTATTAGATGTTAAATTAACTAATGGTGACAATCATATTATTATTGCTAAAAGATCTGGCAAAGCCATTAATTTTCATGAAAGTAATGTGAGACCTATGGGAAGAACAGCTTCAGGAGTAAGGGGTGTTAGACTAGAAAATGATAATGATAGGGCAATAGGTATGGTATGTGTCACAAGAGATGACTCTGATTTACTTGTTGTATCTAAAAACGGATTTGGTAAAAGATCTTCAATTGGTGACTATAGAGTTACAAAAAGAGGAGGAAAGGGAGTTATGACACTAAAAATTACTGAAAAGACAGGAAATTTAGTCTCCATTAAAGAGGTGAAAACTAATGATCAGTTAATGATAATCAATAAGTCAGGTATAACTATAAGAACTTCAATAACAGATGAGAACATTAGGGTTATGGGTAGAGCAACTCAAGGTGTTAAATTGATAAAATTATCTGATGGTGACGAAATATCATCTGTTGCAAAGATTGAGATCATAGATGAAGAAGAATAATTTTTTTTTTAAATTTGTAGATATAAAATATTTAAAGAATGAAAAAGTTATTATTACTACTATTACTAATCAATATATCATTTATAGGCTTTTCTCAGTACAAGGGTAATCCAGGAAAAGCTAAATCCTTATTAGACAAGTCTGCTTTAAAATCAAATGAAAGTGAGATAAGGGGGTTGTTGATTAATGCAAAAGGCGAGATAGATGCAGCAATATTATTAGATAAACAAAAACAAAAACCAAACACATGGTTGATAAGGGGAGATGTCTATGCAGCAATAGCTAAAGGTTATTCTGATATTGATAGTGAAGCAATTGAAAAGTCAATTGAAGCATACGATAAAATTGGAACTGAAGTGCCAACTAAAGATTTTAATATAATTCAAAATATGACTGCTGGAAGACAAAATTTGTCATCTCATTTTGTTAACAATGCAATACTGTCTCTTCAAGGCACAGGAGAGCCAGATTATGAGTCTGCATATGATGCCTTTTTTAATTCATTAAGAGTAAACCCAAACGATACCTTAGGCTTATTATATGGGGGATATGTTTCAGAACAATTACAAAAATATAGTGTTGCATTATCATACTATGATAGGTTAATGAGCATGAATATATTAAATGATAAAAACACAAATACAATTTTTCAGAATTCTATTAATATTTTATATAAAAACTGTGATCTCTTTACAGAATGCGAATCTTATGAAAGAACCTTAGGGTTGATTGAAAAAGCAAAAGTACTTTTCCCAGATAATAATTATTATCCATCAGTAGAGATTAATATTGCAATGCAATTAGATAAAGTAGAAGAGGCTAGAATTAAAATTGATGAACAATTAAGTATGGATCCAGAAAACCCAAGCTTACATTTTAATAGGGCAGTTCTTTATTATAATCTTGGTTTAGCTTTATCAGAAAGAAATGATTTTTCAGAAAAAGAAAAATTAGACACAATGGATATTGTATATAAAAGCTCTATTGAGTCATATAAAACCACATTACAATTTGATCCAAATAACGATAGAGCAGTTTTATACTTACTTGATGCATATAAAGCAAATGCAAAGCCATACTATGATTTAGAAAGAAATCTTGACTTTTTAGCATTAAAGAATAAGTACCAATCTGAATCAGATAGATTAAAAAATGAAGGAAACTCAAGAATTTCTGAAGCAAAAGACTATGCACAAAGCTATATGGATATGAAAGGGGAGGAGATATCAAATGAAGATATTGCTACTATATATCCAATATTTTCTATATTAGAGGATTATGATAACCTTATTCAGGTTTTAAGTATTTCTATATCAAGAGATAATACTAACATCGAGTATTTAGAAGTCTTAAGAGGTGCATACATGAAGAAGAAAGATTATGAAAATGCTGAAAGAATATATCAAATGATCTTAGCGCTCGAGTAACTTTTCAACTATTTGTCATCATCACAGTCTTCGTGAACATCCGATATTAATCCTTTGAGGTGTATATGCTCTTTTGGTAAATAAATACTAGCTAATATCTCAATAACAGCCGCAGTAAAAGCTATGCTAGCTGTTATATAAGCTTCTTCATATAATGCCGAAAAGAATTCAAATAAATGAAAAAATGAGTGGAGTCTAAGTCCCCATCTAATTATTTTAATTATCATTTCTTAAAAACATTTTAATTTCGTTAGAATAATCAATTAATAGTTCATTTGGTATAGGTAATAATAAGTTATACTGTGATATTTTCCATCCGTTTTCAGTCTTAATTAAAACACCTGTTCCTCTAAATACACCATATTTATCATTATTTAATTCTTCATCAAACCAAGCTGTGTTTTTATCTTTATCAATATAAATATTTCTATTTATTGGATAATAAGTCCAACCAATACCATCAGAAAATCTTTCCGTTGTATAAGTTTTAAATTCTGCTATTGGCCATCTTTCTTTTGAATCAGTACCAAAGAAGACAGCATCTTCATCAAATAAATTAAAATAATTTTTACCATCTGCCTTACTAGCATAATAATGTAAATCATCTAATACCTTATTAATTTCCTTCTTATCATTGGTATTAACTAAAATAAACATCAGTATTATTAAACTATTCATGAAACATCCTATTTAACATAATATAAATTATATAACAATTATTACAAAACACTAATTTCTTTAGATAAGTTAGATATTGATATTTTAAACTTACCAGGCTCTACTACAAATACATTTTGAGCATTTGCAAAAGCTAATTCACTCACAGGTAAATAAAATTCAACTAAAACTGATTCTCTAGCATTAATATTTATTTTACTAAATTCTCTTAATCTCTTAACATCTGGAGTTATAGACGCATAAAGATCAGATGAATATAACTGTACAGTCTCAAAACCATCAATATCACTAGTATTTGATACAGAAATAGAAACTTTTATAGTATCATCAATGTTATATGTGTCTTTGTCTAATCTTAAGTCTCCATATTTAAAATCAGAATAACTTAAACCAAAGCCGAAATTATAAAGGTTATTTACCTCACCTATATAATTATAAGCTCCTTGAGCATTATTTTGAACCTCTGATGGTTTATAATAATATGGAAGTAATGAATTTGGGTATAAAGGATAAGTATATGGTAGTTTTCCTGATGGGTTTACTTTACCTGATAAAATATCAGCAAGTGCATCACCACCAAAATTTCCAGGTAAATAAACATTAACTACCGAACTCATAAGTGACTCAATATCAGAGATTAACCTTGGTCTACCTAAATTTAAAATTAATATAACTGGCTTTCCAGATTGAGCCATTTTCTTAGCTAACTTTAGTTGAAGTTTATGTAAATTCAAGTCATTTAAATCACCTGGTTTCTCAGTATAAGTACTTTCGCCTAGACATAATATAATATAATCTGATTTTTTAGCTTCATTTAAAGCTAAATCAATGTCATCTTCTACCATCTCATAGTAAGCACCATTTTCTTTATAAGATACTCCAGAAACGTATTTCACGTTACTTTTACCATATACATTACTAATTGCCTCATAGATTGTATTATATTCACCAGCAAACCTATCAGTTAAATCACCTTGCCAAGAATATGACCAGGCTCCATTTAATGTTCTCATATTATTACCATTAGGACCAACTACCAAAAGTTTCGGTTTGCCTGTAATTGGTAATATTTTATCATCGTTTTTCAAAAGAGTTATAGACTCAGATGCTGCTTTATAAGCCAATTGATGATGCTTTTTAGATCCAAAATCATCAAAATCTTTATAATTAGTAACTGGATTTTCAAATAACCCTAATTCTAACTTTAATTTTAATATTCTTAAAACAGCATCATCTATCCTCGACTCACTGACCTCCCCTTCTCTTACTAGATTTAATAAGTCATTAACAAATTGTTCATACTCATAAGGTACCATTGACATATCTATTCCTGCATTTATTGCCATTTTTACAGCTTCTTTTTGACTTTCAGCAACTTTATCTCTATCATGTAACTTTCTTATATCCTCCCAATCTGTTAAGATTACGCCCTCAAATCCTAACTCATTTCTCAAAGTGTTAATCATCAGATCATAGCTTGCATGAGCTGGGACACCGTTTATAAGTCCAGAATTGATCATGATACTCTTAGCGCCTGCCTCTATAGCTTTTTTAAATGGTTCAATATGGAATTCTTTTAATACATTATCAGGTATATAAGCAGGTGTTCTATCCTTTCCTGATATCGTTGCATGATACCCAACAAAGTGTTTCATACATGCGGCTACACTATATTTATTAGATACATCATTGTTTAATCCCTGATATCCTTTTATCATTTCAACACCAAACCTTTCAACTAATAATGGGTCTTCACCAAAAGTCTCAAATTGTCTAGAAAATCTTGGATCTATACCTAAATCAAGTACTGGAGAAAAATTCCATGGAATACCTGAAGCTCTTGTTTCGTAAGCACTTACTAGTGCCATATTGTAAGCATTTTCTGGATTCCAGCTTGCAGCTGTAGTTATTTGTTGCGGAAACATTGTTGCTCCATCAGTGTATGTAGTACCATGAATTGCATCAATACCATATATTACTGGTATTTTGGACTCAGTATCGTTCATAGCAAGTTCTTGAATGTCACTTATAGTATTGAACCAGGTCTCAGGTTTTTGAGCAGTATTATTAATTGTATTAAGAACAGAACCAACTTTAAAGTCTACAAGAGCCTTTCTAGCTTTTTTAGGATCAATCTCCATTGGAAATGAAGAAGACCATTTGTTTGGACCTTTAGCAATCACTGTCAAATTAATTTGAGTCATTTGTCCAATTTTATCTTCTAATGATAGTGATGATAAAATTTTATTAGCTCTTTCGTCAATTTCTGAAAAATCATTTTTCATATTACATGACACAATAAAAAGAATTAGAAATAGGAATCTCATTGAAACTAAATTTTATTATTAATTTTTTTTGGCAATTTAGTCAGATATTTTCCAAAAAGCTATTCCACCAGCCTGTTTTCCAACATTTACAGATGAAATTAATTTGAGAGTTTCTAAGTTAATAACATCAACAACCCCAGGTTCTCCCCCTACTCCTTCAACTGAAATAAATGCATATTTATTATCTGGAGATAATGCAATACCATGAGAAACATTTGTTGAGTTTTTTAAATTTGAAACCATTTTCTTATTAACTAAATCAAAAATTGATGTACTTCCCTCCCCTTTTATAGTTACTACTAAGTATTTACCATTAGGAGTTATTTCAACATTGTATGGACCTTTTCCAGTTTTAAATCTATTAGTAATTGACCAATCATCAAGATTAACCTCAATTATTTCATTAGAACCATTTCCTGCTACATAAGCAGTATTTTCTGATGGATGAGGAATAACCCAAGTAGGTTTAACTTTAGAGTGTTTCATAGAGTTCATCATATTATGAGATGAATGATCCATTGAAGAGTGATTCATAGATGAATGATCCATTTTTTTATCTAGATCTAGTTTCCTTGTAACCTCAAGGGATATAGCATCAATCTCAAACAATTCACCAGACATCATTGCCACTGAGTATTGAAATAATCCGTCAGGAGATAGCCTAGAACCATGAGGCATTGAACCAGTAGTAATCTGTTTGATTTCAACCATTAACTCAGGGTCAACAACTGATACAGTACTAGGTTTCATATCTCCGTGTAAATTAAAATTAACACAGTACAATAAACCCGTAGATGGTGAGACCTGCATAGATGCCGGGAAAAGACCCAAATTAGTTTTTGACAATGCTTTATTTGTTTCAGTAGAATATTTAACCAAGCTTCCAAAAGGACTTCCATGTGCTAAAGACAAATACCAAAAATCTCCACTAGGATCAACTGTAATTCCATGTGGACCCTCTATTTCAGTTGGCATTATTCCAACATCAATTCTTTCAATTTCTTTAATTTCATTACCATCAAATCTGAGCAAAGAGACAACATCATCAGACTCTGAGGCTACATATAAATAGTAGTTATCTGTAGATGAATATAAATAGTTTGATGCTAGCAGAAATATTAAAACAAAATTTCTAATCATGACCTAATTTAAATATTGATTTACTTTAGAATTATCTGGTTTTATAGGCATAACCTTTGCAGATCCTAGACCACTGTTCCAGTCAGAATAGAAAACATAACCTTTATATAATTGTGCACCCCAAGCCATGGTTGCAAATGGTATATAGCTATCTTTACTACCGGTTAAAATATACCCTATTTCTCTACCCTGCTTATAGAGATCCCCCATAAGATCACCACTTATATCTACTATCCTTATTCCTCCTGAATACATTGCCACGTATAATATATCACCATCTATCCAGTAGTTATGAGAACCATGACCTGGAAGTTCATATCTTGCAACTTCTTTAGGGTTATCTATATCAGAAAAATCAACAAAATGAAGAAAACCAGCAGTTTCATTTGGAGAATTTACATCAATTCCTTTAGGGAAAATCTCGTCTCCTAAAACAGTATAAAATTTACCCGTTGACTTACTTTTAAACGGAAATGTTGCATGATGGGCCCCGCTTGCATAATTATAATTACCAAATGCTACAGGATTTGATGGTGAACCACCTGCTATACCATTTCCAACATCAACTAGATAAACTCCATCTCTCCAGTTTGAAGAGTAAGCAATTCCGTCTTCTATCCACACATCATGTATAGCCTGACCTCCTTTACCTAATTCAAACATTCCTACTTCTTTAGGATTCTTTGGATCTTCGATATTTAAAATGTAATATTTTTGACCTCCACTAAGTGCATACACATGATTTTGATATATAAAGATATTATGGACACCTCCAGTAAGGTTAGTCGTGTATTCAGAAATAATTTGAACATCACGCGGATTTGAGACATCTATAATAATAATTCCATTTTTTCTATTTGAAGCACCTTCTCTACCTATAATACAGATTCTACCATCTTCAGAAACCTTAACATCATTAACAGTCCTCGCATCAACTTGTACACTATCAATCTTTATAATATTTGAAGGATCTGTTACATCCCAGAAGTATGTAGTGCCATCCGCTCCCCAAGTTCCAGTAACAGCATAATCTTTTCCATCTACACCTTCAAAGACCCAAAAATCTGATGTGTGTTTATCGCTTACAAGTCCTGTGCCTACCTTAACAACATCTCTTTTTACATTTCTCTCAAATACTTTGAATGCTTGACTATTAGTGATGTTACCAATTGAAGCAGTAACTAAATACTCTCCAGCAACATCAGCTACAAACCTACCTTCATTATTTATTAAACCTGATGCGGTATTACTCTTATCATATGACTTTCCTTTAAAAGTATATTCAAAAGGAATATCACTAATTTCATTTCCTTTCTTATCTAGAGCGATAGCAGTTAACTGAGCAACATCACCAGTTCTTAATTGGTTATTATTTGATGTTAATTTTATACTTGACACAGGATTTTTAATAACTTCTACATTAATCCTACCCGTGATCCCTTCAAATGTAGCTTCAAGAGTAGTATTACCTGATTTGACAGCTTTAATATTATTAATTGGATCAATCTCTAGAATTCCTCCAGAAGAGGTTAAATCGAAGTTAACATCATTTCTCACAAAACCCATCTCATCAATTACCTCATAAGAGATTGGTAAATATGTTCCTGTATATACTTTGTCAATATTCAGAGATACTTTAATTTCTTTTACTTTTGGATATTCCACACTGACCTGAAATGTTCTACTTATTCTCTTCTTATCTTGACCATAACATATTGCTACAACTTCATGGACCCCAGGTTTATTAGCAGTTATTTTTCCAGAGCTATTATCTACAGTTATAGACTGAGCAGTACTGAATACTCCCCTTTTATTATAATAAATCATTCTATCACAATCTGAGGTGTTACTTTTGGAATCAATCACATATGTTGAAGGTGTATAACTTTCACCAATTTTTAATTTTAAATTATCTAAATCTGAGACTATAGACTTTTCTTGAGCTTGTGTTAATATAGTTGCAAATAGCAACATAAATGTTAATAATACTTTCATAACTAATTAATTTAATTCATTAATAGACCACCTCGCTAATAACTTAACTGATGGATCTATTTTAATTTCTTTTGGTTTATTTTCTGAAGATATAATAAATTTCTTTGATTTCTTATCTAAATGTATTGATTCTATCTGGGGAGATTTATTTTCAAAAGTTAACATAATCTCAATTGGCATGTCAAATAGATAACCATCATCTTGAACCTGGTCCATTGAAATCTCTATTTCATTATTCTTCTGGTTATATTTCCAATCCGAATCAATAATTAACATTCCTCCTTTATATAGCCACTGATCAAAAAATTTATCTAAATCGACATTAGATACTTTTTCCATCTCATATTTAAATTGATCTGTGGTAGTATTTAAATTAAAATATTTCTTATAATAATTTCTAATTCCTTGTCTAAATGCATCTTCACCAATAAGATTTCTTAACATATGAAGTGTCCAGGCTCCTTTTTGGTATTGAATGTTATATGTTAGTACATCTTTCATATCCTTAAGATTATCATGAATGATTGAAGCATCTTTATTGTCTTTATAAAAATTATAAACACTCTCTTTAGCATTATTTAAACCCTTAACAAAGTCATCTCTTCCGTAAGCATGTTCTCTAAACATCAAAGTGAAATATGTAGCAAAACCTTCACTTAACCATACATCATCCCAATCATATTCTGTAACACAATTTCCAAACCACTGGTGGGCAACTTCATGAATAATTACATTTCTCCACCTTTCACTTCTATCTCCGGTCACCGACACATCACTATAGAATATAGCTGTTGCAGATTCCATACCTCCTTTTACACTATTAGTTTGCACGTTGGCTAACTTTTCGTAAGCAAATGGACCTACATAGTCTGAGAAAAACTCTAATGTATGTTTTGTCGGAACTTTAAAATCATAGAAACCTTTATCTCTATCTTGTTTATAAACCCAGGTCTGTATTGACTTCCCATCAAAATAATCTACATAGTCAACAGCAAATTGAGCTACACCAATCGCATACAACCAACATGAAATTGGAACTGATTGTCTCCAGTGAGTTTTCTTAAGATCTTTATTAATATTTGTTTCTTCAACTAAAAGACCATTTGATATGACCTGGTAGTGATTTGGTGCAATAACTATAAAATCCGATGTTGATTTGTCATAAGGATGATCTACAAGAGGAAGCCAATTTCTAGCCTTATTTGGCCAGTTATCACTAAAAAAAGTTCTGTCTCCATGCATATTAGGACCAATTATTAGACCGGTGATAGGTATACCTTCATATTCGACAGTTATAACATCTGAGATATTATATTTTATACCTTCAGTGTTAATATTTATTACATTATCAGTATGTGTAAATGGAATATTATTTCCATTAAATAAAATGTTTTTTACACTCATGCCCTTCCCATCATTATTTTTTGAAATCAAATCAAGTCTTACATTATCTTCATTTGGTTTTATGTGAAGAGTAATGTTTGTTATTCCGTGTATAATGTCATTTGCATCATTAAGATGAAGTTCAAATGAATAATTCAATATATCAATATTGGGATTTTTAGGATAAGGGTCTTTAGAAATTAAATTTCCAGCAATTAATATGAAATATATTACCAGAATAGATTTTTTATTAAAATACATTTGTCTAGGTTAATTTATTAAAATTACATTTTTTTCACCATATTTAAAATCATAAAAAAATGTCATTAAAATAAATACTATGGAAACATATAAATGTGATAAATGTGGGATGGCTGTAAATGCTAGTTGTGCTAAGTGTGACGAACCTCTTGTTAATGGTAATATTACTGTTGACGACGGTTCTAATGTACAAGTTTCTAAGTGTCCTAAATGTGAAGGTATGATTAAATCACCTCAATGTTGTGGTGTAGATATGTCATGTAACATATAATTTTCTTGAATATATTTGCCAGAAATAATAGAATCTGATGATAAATAATATTGGAATTATTGGTGGCACAGGAAAAATGGGGACAGCTTTCAAAAATGCCTTTGAGGGTATAGGCTTAAAAGTTTCAGTCTCAGACGAAAGAAGCCCTGATAAAGAAGACTATATTTTAGACAATTGTGACTGG
Source organism: Rhodothermaeota bacterium MED-G19 (assembly GCA_002457315.1). Lineage (GTDB taxonomy): Bacteria > Bacteroidota > Bacteroidia > Cytophagales > MED-G16 > MED-G16. The sequence goes on along the minus strand of NTKI01000005.1, from coordinate 794 downwards.
ATAATTTTATCAGTACCTATAGATCAGACAGTATCAGTTTATAATAGAATAAAAAATAATATTTCTAAAGAACAGATATTTAGTGACTTCACCTCTGTGAAATCAATCTTATCAGATCAGGTTAAAGACTGTGAATTTGAATTTATTTCTTGCCATCCCCTATTTGGACCTTTAAATAATTTCAATGGACAAAATATTGTGACAATACCAGTTAATGCCTCAGAAAAGCATATCTATATTGATAAAATTTTTGAAAAACTTGACCTTAAAATAACACAGCTTAAAGATTTTGAAGAGCATGATAGATATATGAGCCTAATTCAGGGAATGACACATTTCTCTCACGTCTGTTTTACAACTGCTATGAAAAAAATGAATCTAGACCTAGATAAAATCATGGATATCTGTAGCCCTATTTACCAGTCAAATATTTCCTTTTCATCAAGAATAACTGGTGGTGATGAGAATCTATACACTAATATCATAATGGATAATCCTATAAATAAAGAAGTGATAGATATGTATTTAGATACATCTAAGGAGATATCATCATTAGTAGATAATAAAGACTATGAAAGTTTTAAGAAAAATTTTATTGAAAATAGAAAATATCTAAAGAAACACATGCCAAGTATGATAGAACAAAGTAATTTCTTAGTAGATAAGATGGCAGAGTTCAAATCCTCGCAAGCACCCAGAAAACGCACAAAAAATAAGGAGTGAGTTTATAAAAGTAAACCCTAAAGTAAACCAAAAATAAAACCCCTCACGAGTACACAAATATATAAATTTTT
>NTKI01000004.1 GCA_002457315.1 Rhodothermaeota bacterium MED-G19 | reverse complement strand
CTAAAGAATTTATTGAAACTAATTTTTCTTCAAATAGTGTAAATACATCTTATGTTTTAATTGGAAAGAAAACTTATGGTTTTGAAGCTGATTTAGACAATCAAATGAGTCTTTCATTTGATGAAGATGGTAATTTTAAATTAGATAGGGATCATCCCTTTCTTAAGGATAATTATAAAAAAGGAAAGATTAATAGTTCAGAAGGAGATAAGAAAGAGGATAAAGACAGAGAAGATAAAGACAAAGAGGATAAAGACAGAGAGGATAAAGACAAAGAGGATAAAGACAGAGAGGACAAAGACTTTAGATGTTTTGAATATGTTATGCCATTCTCATTAATGATGCCTGATAGCAGTGTCATTACAATAGAAAAGGAAAGCGATAAAGAAAAAGTTGATTTATGGTATAGAAATAATTCTCAAATTGAAAAAAGACCAAGAGTTGTCTTACCGGTTAGTGTATCAATTATTGATGAAGAGGGAGATGAAAAAGTTATTGAAATTACTGAAGATGAAGAAATGAGAGAATTAATTTCTTCTTGTTCTAAAGTTGATGAAAAGGATGAAGGTAGGTGTTTTGAAATTGTGATGCCTTTTAGTTTTTCGATGCCAGATTCCTCAGTTATTGAAATTACAAGTGAAGAAGATCATAAGAAAATTGAAGATTGGTATAAAAATAATCGTGATACATCTATTTTTTCTATGAAAAGACCAAAGTTAATTTTTCCTGTTGAAATAATTGTAGAAAAGGAGGATGAAGAATTACTAACTGTTACTGTAAACAATGAGGATGAAATGAAGAAAATTTCTATGGAGTGTAGGGGAGATGGCAAAAAGGGTAAAAAGGATAGGTCTAAAAAACTTAGAGGAGATGAAGTTCCAGACTGTATTATTGAATATGTAAACTCTAATTATCCAGAAGATAAAATAGTTCATTCTAGAATGTTAAAAACTAAAAGTTCTGATATATTCTATATTGTTAAACTAGAAAATAAAGGAATACTCAAATTTGATGAAGATTGTGTCTTAATTGACTAACTCTATGTTTTCATCAATATCATGGAATTGTAAATCAACTTGGAAGAAAGCTAAAATAAACACACTCTGGTGTTTGTTGGGTTGTTCAATTGGAGACTTTGGAACAATACTTTTTTTTCAATATACATCTTATAGCTTGCCTGTAGAACAGATAATGATTTTAGCTATAATTAATGGATTAATTACCTCAATTATATTAGAAACTATAATTCTAAGTTTTTCTCAATCTTTTCTAAGTGCATTTAAGACAGCGATAGGAATGTCTCTTATAAGTATGATAGGGATGGAATTGTCAATGAATCTAGTGGACTATTTAATTACTGGGGGTGCTATGATCAATATTTATGTAATAATCCCAATGTTACTAACTGGGTTTTATACCCCTCTACCTTACAATTATTATAGACTTAAAAAATATAACAAGGCTTGTCACTAATTACTTTGTAATCTCTTTAATTTCAAAAGCAAAACCTCCGCCAGGAGCTAAATAAATATTGGTATTGTCCTCTGAAGTTACGGCTTTACTTTTTATCTCATATTCCATTGGATTATCTTTCCAGTGTGTGTTATATGTATCAGAATAAATAGTCATTTTATACTCTTTGTCATTATCTAAAAATGAAAAATCAATAACAAAATTTCTTTCTTTCTCATCAGTTATTCCTCCTACATACCAGTTATTTGAATTTTTATCTTTTCTTGCAATGGTTACATATTCTGACATGCTACTATTTAGAATAACTCTTTCAGACCAGTCTACAGGAACGTTTTTAATAAATTCAAAAGCATCTAAATGTTTCTCATAATGTTTAGGTAAATCAGCAGCCATCTGCATAGGAGAGTAATAGACCACATAAAGGGCTAATTCTTTTGCTAATGTTGATGGAACGATTGCTCCCTTATCAATTATTTTTGAATCGGGTGAATCATATCTGAAGTTATTTAATTGGAAAATACCAGGTGTATAGTCCATAGGGCCACTTAACATTCTTGTGAATGGTAAGTCTGTTGCGTGATTAACTCCATTTGTCCAAAAACCATTAAATTCCTGACCTTTTGCACCTTCTCTAGATATATAATTTGGGTATTTTCTTCTTAAACCAGTATCTTTTATGGGTTCGTGAGTTATGATATTGAGCTTATATTTAGCTGCCATTTCTATAACTTTTTGAAAGTGATTGACCATATACTGGCCATGATGCCACTCTTTATGAATATTTCCTTTTTCGTCAATTCTTTTAATGTTTTTACTTACATCATTTACATAACCAGTTTTAATATTTTTAATTCCATATTTATTATAAAGTTTAAAAGCATCCTCAAGTTGATTCTCATAATTTTGAATTTGCCCCCCTGTCTCATGGTGTCCAACTAATGAAATGTTTTTCTCTTTTCCATAGTTAGATAATAACTCGATATTAAAGTCATCTACAGTCTCTGTGAAGATAAATGGAATGCCATTACCTGAGCAACACCATTGCGGATACCATCCCTTATTCCAACCTTCAACTAATAGTCCATCAAATCCATGTTTTGAAGCAAAATCTATATAATTCATGACCTTAGAATTATTTGCTCCATGGTTTTTAGATGGCCACCAGGTGGACTCGTTAGTTCCAATCATCTCCCACCAAACTCCCATATATTTTCCAGGTTTTACCCAAGAAAAATCCTCATTCTCATCAGGGTCATCATTTAAGTTTAGAATAATATTGGAATTTAATAGCTCAGAAGAATTATTTGCAATTTGGATTGTACGCCAAGGAGAATTGATACCATTTGTAGATTTTACTTTTATCCCATCTGACCAAGGATAAAGTTCTACTTCTAATTTTCCATTTCCATTGGGTTTGAGTGTCATACTTGAGTAGTCTACTAGATTAGCCTCATGAATACTTATATAAAGATCATTATCTTTTTTAATCGTGAGTGGGGTATGAGCAGCATCAATCCCTAGTGTGTCATATGAGATGTCTTCTACATTTTTAGAGTAATATTTTTTTGAGATATCATCAACAGATGAGTTAGCATATAAAAACTCATATCTTCTGTATGAGAAAGCAGGCACCCATAGAGCTGAATCTTTACTTGATAAATTAAATTCTGTCATTTCATCAATTATGTCATAAGAATTCAATCCACCTTGTTCAGGTATTACATATTTAAATGCGATACCATCGTTGTAAACTCTAAAGAAAATATCCATTTGATATTTATCATTATTTAATGAAACTATTAACTCATTGTAGTTGTTTGAAATTATTTCCTCCTCACCGTATAATGGTTTCCAGGAATTGTTAAAACTTCTTGATTTAGTTTCTGATAATGTTAAGTTCTTACTAAAATCAATCTTATTATTAAACAAAAGACCCATTTTAGATAAGTTAATAACTTTTTTGTTTTTATTATTTACTGAATAGGTTGGTACTCCATCAACTAATTCAAAATTTAATTTAATTTCATTATTAGGTGACTCTAGACTAATTGAATTATTATAGGAACAAGATACACTAATTATAGATAGTAAGATTATTAATATTTTCTTCATTTTTTTTGGTTTTAGTAAAGATAAATAAGACTTTTAATTTTAAACAATATGTATGAGACTGAATAGTAAATTTTTCATATCACTATTATTTTTCTTTTCTCTTATAACTTTAGAATCTTATTCTCAAAACTACTTAGAATTAAAAAAAGCCACTAAACTAAAATCAATTAACTTTTTTGAGGGTGAGAATATTAGATTTAAACAAAAAGATGATGAAATATTCACATATTCTAAAATAACTGGAATAGGATCAGACTATTTAAGTTTCAACAATATTCAAATTCCAATAAGTAATATTGATATTGTTGATATCAGATCTAAAACTTCTAATAAAGGCAGGGCTTATGGGTCTCTTATCTCAGGTGGTTCTCTAGGATATTTTGCTATTGATTTTATAAATCTATCAATCGTACAAAAAGCTAACTATAAAGATGTTTTTAATGAAGATATTTTAGTAAGTTGCTCCATTGGATTTAGTATAGGATTAATTATTAGAACCTTTGCAAAGAAAAAACTGTTTAAAAGAAAAAATCTAAATCGAATATGGATAAAAGAATTATAATAAGTATTTATATGTTATTATTATTTTCTTGTGATGATATTTTGTGTAGATTCAATAAAGTACCAGAAGCTCCCTACCCAGATCCAGATAGGGTAGAAGAATTTAAGACAAGCTCTATAAATCAAATTACATATGTGTATGAGTGTCTTGATAATGAAAAATACCCTAAACAATTTGTAGCAATTACGTATACTATAGAAAAAACTTATGATCCAGATAACAATAATAATAACACATCTTGTTGGTCTGAATCAATTTATGTAAATCTTGGAAATTGTTGAAAATACAAAATTTAGTTACAGTATCTATCATGGTTATCACTTTTGTGATGTGTTATATTTCTTCATATAATATGATAATTTTTAATGGAATACCTATTATTTATTCACTATGGTTCTTAATTTTTATAATTCAAATTATAGTATTTATCCCATCATTTATTTTTAAAACTGAACATTATTATGATTTAACTGGAGGTATTACCTTTATATCTACCATAATCATTTCTTATTTAGTTAAATCTCAAGTATATCAATTTGATATTACTTCTTTTCTATTAGTTGTATTTATATCATTATGGGCTTTAAGATTAAGTTCCTTTTTGTTTTTTAGAGTAAAGAGAACTGGACAGGACGTAAGATTTATTAAAATTAAACAATCATTTTCGTGGTTTTTAATGACATTTACAATTCAAGGTCTTTGGGTTTTTATGTGTCTTTTTCCTGCCATCATTGTTATGAGTTCTAATCAAAATAATTTTAACTCTTTTACTATTTTAGGTTCTATTTTATGGGTTGTCGGGTTCTTGATTGAAATCATTGCTGATCATCAAAAAACTCAATTTAACAAAACAAATAAGGGTTCTTTTATCTCAAAAGGATTGTGGTCTTTATCACGTCACCCTAATTACTTTGGAGAGTTTATCTTATGGCTAGGTATAACTGTTATATCATTCCCTTATTTAGATGGTTATCAATTCATAGCTCTAATTTCTCCTCTTTTTGTTTATTTATTACTGAACAAGGTAAGTGGAGTGAATTTATTAGAAAATATTGCTGAGAAAAGATGGGGTAATGATAAAAAATATATTGAATATAAAAATAGAACTCCTATATTCTTTCCAAAAATTTTCTAATTTTTTGTTTTAATTAATATAACGCCGTCTCTTCCGTCTGCTCCATAAACATTAAGCTCTGAACTGCTCTTTAGTAGTTTGATACTATCAATGTTATCCGGTTGAAGAAGTTGGTAAGCAGAGCTATAATTTCCAACTCTATTCCCATTTACGAAAAAAAGTACTTCTTTATAATATTTAACACTTGTCTGACCTCTTAAATAGATTTCAGCATTCCTCTCATCAAATCCACTTATTCTTAAACCTGGTAATGACCGAAGTCTATCCAAAAGACTAAGTGAAGTTTTTGATTTAATATCTTGTGACTGAGATGTATTACTAACTTGACATGAAGTCAATACAGATATTATTAATAATATTAATATTTTTTTCATATATAAATTTATTGTGTTTTTATTAAAATTACTCCACCAGAACCTAAAAACCCATAAAAAGCTATTTCATTAGCATTTTTTAAGATTTCTATATTTTTTATTTTAGTGGGATCTAGAATATTTACCAATTTTGAATAATTTCCTACTTTAACTCCATCCAAGATAAAAAGAACTTCTTTTTGATTGTTAATACTTGATATGCCTTTAGTGAAAACCCTAGCTGATTCTCCGTATCCTTCTATGTAGATGCCTGGATTTGTTCTTATTCTATTCAATAAACTTACATTACTTTTTTGTGATATTACAATTTTATTTGATGGAGTTAGATTTGGATTGGGTTTTTTATTTATAGTGCAGCTAGTCAAAATGATTATAAGAATATATCTCATTTTCTATTTTTTTTTACTTCAAAAAAAATAATAATAATTAATAATATTAAAAGGATATAATTTGAAGCTAAAATAACCTTATCACCAATTTTATATGATAATGGTTCAAATCTCATTTCAATTGTATGGTCTCCTGGATTAACCTCTAAACCTCTAAGTATATAATTTACCCTAATAAGTTTAGTTTCTTTTCCATCTATGAATACTCTCCACCCATGAGGATAATATATTTCAGAAAACACTATAAAAGATTTTTTTTGATTTTCGGATTTATAAATAATTTTATTTGGGTTATATTCAACCACTTGAATTTTTCCTTGAGTAGAATATTCTATATTATTTGGATTAAATATTGAATTATCATATACAGCCTCAGATTTTGTTTTAATACTATTTAACATTTCAATCTCTTCCTTTGCGGAATTTGATGGTATCAGATTTTTTATATACCAAGCATTACCATTAGAATATTTATTTTCTACAACATTATTTCTATTCTCACCAAATTTTAAATATCCAACATTGAGCATATTTATCACTTGAAGATCACTAAAATCAATATTATTATTTTGAAGTTTTTCAACAAGCACCTGTCTTTCTTTAGTAATATTTCTTTCAATTAAATCTTGATACCTTCTTATTTTTGCTCCATGATATCCACCAATTGAGGAATGAAAGTAAGAAGTATTTGCCTCATTAAATGTATTTTGTAAATTATATACCCTTTTACGGTCTGAGTTATTTTCTAAAATAAACTGATCTGATTCGCTTAAGGATATTTTTTTTGCTTTTTTATTAATGAATGTACAGTCACCATACATTTCGCAACTCTTGTCCTTTTTAATTAGTGTAGAATTAACCCTTAGATGATCTATAGAAATAATTAATATTATTAAAACAACAAATATATTTTTGTTGAGATTTTTATAAATCATTCCTAGATAGGCTATATATAAAATTATTGTAAATAATGATGCTAACCCTAAATCTGAAATTAAGAGGCTTTTTCTGTCTTGTATTAATGCGTCAGTAAACCAATTAGGGAAATTTTGAAAATTAGAATCAACTGCACCTGAAAAATTTAATACAAAGCTCAAACAAAAAATAATTATATAAAAGGATATAGAGTATAAGAATGCTTTAAATGCATAATCTTTATATTTTTTAGTATCTGATAGTAACTTATTGATTGTTAGTGCTGAGAATAGAGATATAGAGAACAGAGAAATTACTATTATGAAGGTTACTGATCTAAATTTATTATACCCAGGAAGGTAATCAAAGAATATATTATTTATAAAACTTAAATTATTACCCATACTCAATAAAACACTAATTAGTAATAATGCTATTATCCAATTTTTCTCTGATTTCTTTAAAATCATTATTCCTAAAATCAATAGGAACAAACTTATACTACCAGCAAAATAGGGTGCCGTGAGAGGTTGATCTCCCCAGTAAGTTGGTACATTTCTAAGTTGATTATTAATTTGAATTGTACTCATATTATTTTTTCTCAATGCTTTACCTAGATTAGAATCTCTTTCTAGTGTCTGTCTACTTGATCCACCTAGTATATTTGGAATAAATAAAGTAAGAGGCTCAAAAAGACCATTACTATACTGAAAAGCATAATCTTTATCTAAACCAGATGTATTTGTGATCTCTGACTTACCTCTAATTGATTCATTTGAATACTCAAGAATTGACCATATCTCACCATAAAAAGTTCCTACTGCTAACATAGCTGCTACTATGAGAACCATTACTCTATTAAGATAAAATTTTACTTCATTTTTATAATAATGATATATTAACCCACTGCTTCCATAAAAAATCAAAATAAATAAAGTGTAATAAGTTATTTGAAGGTGATTTAACCTTAATTGAAGTGCAAGAGCAACTGCTGTTATAATAAAACCTAAATTTTTATTTTTAGTGATACATAAATGAACCCCTCCAATAATTAAGGGTAATAATGCAACTGTTCCCACTCTTGCATTGTGACCAGCTGCAACACCTATTATCAAATAAGAGGATAGTGTAAATGCTATTGATCCAAATAGAGCAATTTCTGGCTTTATTCTAAAACATAGGAGCATTATATAAAATGAAATAAAACTTATAAGTATGTTACTTACAGGGTGAGGAAAAAACACACTGTAAATCTTATGTATATATGATACTATGTAATTACTCCATTTTACGTCTATCAAATATGCAGGCATTCCAGAAAACATAGAATTTGACCATAAGGCCTCTTCATTATTATTTTTTCTAAATTCCATAGTTTCATTAGCAGAATATTTCCATTGCTCAATATCATGTTGTTTGATTTCTTTATTCTCAAAAAATACTGGACTAAACAAATAGATTGTTAATGAAATAAATACTATAAGAGATATGATATGTTTTACTATAATATTCATGTTACTTAAAGATTTATGAAATATACTGAGTATTAGTGAAATAAATGAATCATTATTTGCTTTAATTGTTATTTTTGTGGTGTTATGTTTGAAAACTTAAGTAATAAATTAGATAGAGCCTTTAAAGTATTAAAAGGTCAAGGAAGAATCTCAGAGATTAATGTTGCTGCTACTATTAAGGAAATAAGAAGAGCATTAATTGATGCTGATGTTAGCTATAAAGTTGCAAAAGAGATTACCTCTAAAATTAGAGAGGAAGCTATGGGGCAAAATGTTTTAATTTCTGTCTCACCAGGAGAGTTATTAACTAAAATAGTAGCAGATGAATTGACAGAACTGATGGGAGGTGAGTCTTCTGAAATTTCTTTGGATGGAAACCCAAACATAATTTTATTATCTGGTCTTCAAGGATCTGGTAAAACTACTTTTACAGGCAAACTAGGTAGATACTTAACAAAGAAAGGGAAGAAAACTCTTATGGTTGCTTGTGATGTTTATAGGCCAGCAGCAATTGAACAGTTGCACGTGATAGGAGAGGACCTTAAAATTGAAGTCTTTTCTGATTCTAAATCTAAATCACCATTAAATATTGCAAAAAAAGCTATTAAGCATGCCAAAGAAAACGGTTTTAAATCTGTCATAATTGATACTGCTGGAAGATTGGCTATAGATGAGAAGATGATGGATGAAATTAAGGGTTTAAAAAAATCATTAAAGCCTCATGAAACTTTATTTGTAGTTGATTCAATGATAGGACAAGATGCAGTGCTAACTGCTAAGTCTTTTAATGAAGCTATTGATTACGATGGTGTAGTTTTAACAAAACTTGATGGAGATTCTAGAGGTGGTTCTGCTTTATCTATCCGAAAAGTTGTTGATAAACCTATAAAGTTTATCAGTACAGGTGAGAAGATGGATGCTTTAGATGTTTTTCATCCAGATAGGATGGCAAAGAGAATACTCGGAATGGGAGATGTTATAAGTCTAGTTGAAAGAGCTCAACAAAACTTTGATGAAGATGAGGCAAGAAAACTTCAAAAGAAAATGTTTCAGAACACTTTTGGTTTAGATGATTTTCTCTCTCAAATTCAAAAAATCAAGAAGATGGGAAATCTAAAGGATTTGTTGGGGATGATGCCTGGTGTCTCTTCAAAAGTTAAAGATTTGGATGTTGACGATGAATCTTTCAAACCAATTGAATCAATAATTTACTCTATGACCCCATTAGAAAGAAAAACACCAGACATATTAAATGGAAGTCGTAAAAAAAGAATAGCTAATGGAAGTGGAACTTCTGTCCAAGAAATCAATCAACTAATCAAGCAGTTTAATCAGATGAAAAAGATGATGAAAATGATGAAGAAGACTGGCCCTTCTGGTATGATGTCGGCTTTAGGTTTAAATGATAAATAACTACTTGTAAGTTACCGCTTTAATTGCTTTCATTGCCTTATCAACATTTGGAATAATTTCTTTTATTAGAGTAGGAGCATAATGAAATGGAACATCTTCACATGTTATTCTATGAACAGGTGCATCAAGATAATCAAACGCAAACCTTTGAACATGATGGCTTATTTCTGACGAAATTGATGCTAGTGGCCATGCTTCTTCTATAATTACTAGACGATTAGTCTTTTTAACAGAATTTATTATAGCATTGTAATCAATAGGTCTAACTGATCTTAAGTCAATTAATTCAACATCAATATTCTCTTTTTTTGCAGCATAATAAGCTTCTTCAGCTACTTTCATCATTTTTCCAAATGATATTAAGGTTACATCTTTTCCTTCGTGAATTACTTTAGATTTTCCTATTGGAATAAGGTATTCTTCCTCTGGCACTTCTCCCTTATCTCCATACATCAGTTCCGATTCCATAAATATAACTGGATCATCATCTCTAATTGCTGTTTTTAATAGACCTTTTGCATCATATGGATTTGAAGGAATTACGACCTTTAAACCTGGGGTATTAGCATACCAATTCTCAAAATTTTGAGAATGTTGAGCACCTAATTGTCCTGCATTACCTGTAGGTCCTCTGAAAACTATTGGAATATTAAATTGACCTCCAGACATTTGATACATTTTAGCCGCACCATTAATAATTTGGTCAATAGCTACTAATGAAAAATTGAAAGTCATAAATTCAACTATTGGACGAAGACCATTCATAGCTGATCCAACGCCAATTCCACTGAATCCAGTTTCGGCTATAGGTGTATCTATTACTCTTTGAGCACCAAATTCTTCGAGCATTCCCAAGCTAACTTTATAGGCTCCATTATAGTCAGCAACTTCTTCACCAATTAAATAAACACTTTTATCTAATCTCATTTCTTCAACCATTGCTTCTCTAAGCGCTTCTCTAAATTGTATTTCTCTCATCTCGTGCAAAAATAAAAAAAGGCCTCTAAAGTAGAGGCCTTTAATTTAAAAAATAATAAAAATTTTAATTCATTGCAGCATTTACTGCATCAGAGTAATTTAAGAATTCAACATCATTGACAAGTCTTTCCTTTAACATTCCATCTTCATCTTTTGATAAAGCAGTTTTAAGGTTTTCAGCTACAGCATTTGAGTCACCTTCTCTTGCTGATATTATTGCGTGTATGTAGTCAATTCCTCCGTTTTCTTTCCAGCCACTCTCTTTAAATTGTTTTCTTAGTGCTGCCATCTCTTTTTTAGTTTCGTCAAAATTATATGACATTAATTGAACAATACCTTTTCTCCACTTTGCCCAACCTCTTTGCCCAACTTTATTCAGATGATTTAAAGCATTTTCATAATCACCAAGAGGAATTAAAATTGTTCCTTTAGCCATATTGTATCTTCCCTCAGCATAAGTAAGGTCTAAACCAGCAGCTTTATTGATATGCTCATTAGCAAGAGTCCAATCGTATTGCATTGCTGCAATTGCGGCTAAATTTAAATGTGCTTCAGCGTTCTCATTTTTAGTATTAGAAATATCTAACTGAGTTTTACCAGCTTCTAATAATTTAAGTTGAGCCTCAGATCCTTCTTCCTCTTCCCTCGCAAGTTCTATATGTACAGATCCAAAATCATTATGCGCTTGCCATGTTCCTCCCCATTTAACAGCAGCACCATATATTGAAGCTTTTTCTGCAAGATCAGGAGTTAAACCAGCAGCAAATAATAATTCGCCATGTGATAATGCATCTGAAGAAGCTTCTCCAGATACTATATTTTGAGCTATTGCAAGAATCTCATTGTTAGGTTTCTTTTCAATAACTGTAACAACCTCTGTTCTAGATGTTCTAAGGTCAGGGTAAACTTCTTTCATTAAAGTCTTATAAAAACTCAATTTAGACAATGATTTTTCTTTATCTACAAATGATCCTCCACCATTAATGATAGATGAAATTTGAGATCTCTCTTCTCTTGAAAGTGAACTTGAACCTCTTAAAGCTCTTCTTAAACCATCCCAATTTTCTACTACTGGAACTAAATCAAATCCTATAGATTCTGCTTCATCTTTATAATCATATTTGTCCATTTGAGCTCTGTAATATTTTTCAATAGCATCTGCTCTTTTTCCTGCAAGTGTTTCATTTACTTTTGTAGAACCTTCTGGTGAGTGTGCTCCAGTTATATTTACACCTTTAGTAACATTTTTTTCAGCAACAAATGCAGCAAATTGTTCTCCTCTATCACTTTTCTTCTCTGAACCTCTCAAATAAGAACTTCCTTGATTAAAATAAAAATCTATAGAAGTTACTTCAGTTTCTTCAGCATCAGTATATCCAGGATATGCTTTAGGTGTAGGAATTACACTTGCTCTAGTAAAAGTTATAGTTCTGTTTACTCCATCAGCTACATCATTAGATTCTGTATCTAAACTTTTACCTGTTACTACAACTTTTGCAGTACCAACTACAGACAATTTTCCAAGTGTTCCTCCCATTACTGAACTATTATATGGTACAGATAATGTTTTAGTAGATTTAGATGTTGAAGAAGCACTGTTTGGGTAGTCAGACGCTATGAATTCGATAGATCCAACATCTGTTCCTTCAAAATTAAAATTCAATGTATAACTAGTTCCTTTTGGTAACATACCCTTTGGAAGAGTTGATTCTACATCAAAAGATACTTTTGATCCAGCTAATTCAATTGGATTAGGATTTACGTTTATTTGTTGTTGTTTAGACAATTCTACCATTTTCTTAAGCGGATTACATGCAGATATTGTAAATAATACAACAAAAACTAAATTTAAAATATTAATATTTTTCATGTTTAATAATTATAAGTTCTTAATTAAGCTTTTACTTAAGGAACAAAAATACATATTTTTATCAATATTGAGAATAAATCACTATAAATCACTAAACCTTTTTTTCCCTCTCAAATAATATTCCAATGGAATAATACCCTTATTCATTTTGATTGAGTTCATTTTTGTTTTTTTCCTTTTAAATAATAATTGGGGAAGCTTCAATATAAATGAGATATAGGCTTTTATAACTTCTAGAAAATGTATTAAAGACTTATTTTTTATTAAAAGGTAAATACTGGCAAAAAAATCTAGAAATAATCTTATAGGCAATTTTATTATAATTGACATTAGAGGTTCATTCTTAGTAATCATTATAAGGTTATTTCTAAAATTCAAAAATGTTTTTTTTGGATTATTATAATTTAGTGTACCTCCACCTAGATGATAAACTCTACTTTTTGGAAAACAAAAATTTTTTAGACCGACTCTTTGTATCCTCCAACATAAATCTATTTCTTCCATATGTGCAAAAAAACTTTGATCAAATCCACCTAATTTTTTAAATAGTTCATTTCTGATCATCATGCAAGCTCCTGAAGACCAAAAAATTTCTTTTTCTGAATCGTACTGTCCATTATCTAATTCTAAAGTATTAAAAATTCTTCCTCTGCAGTACGGGTAACCTAAAAAATCAATATATCCACCAGCTGCTCCTGCATATTCAAACGAATCTTTATTTTCATAAGATAATATTTTAGGTTGACAAGATCCTATGTTATTATTTTCCTCCATTGAATGAAACATAGGGACTAACCAATTTTCACTAACTTCTACATCATTATTTATAAGAACTATATAATCAGATTTTATTTTTTTCAGACCTATGTTATATCCTTTGGCATAACCATAATTTTTTTTATTTAGGATAATATTTACTGAAGGAAATTTTTTTTTAATTAATGAGATTGAATTATCAGATGAATTATTATCTATTACATAAATTGATGAAAGTTTTTTATCTGAATACTTAATTATAGATGGTAAAAATTTTTTTAAATAATTTTCTCCATTGTAATTTAATATTGCTATGGAAATTCTTTTTTCTGATTTAATCATTTAAATAGATTTCCCATATCAAAACCTGGAATATTAGGTATTATATCTCCAGTTTTTTCTTTCATGTGGTTTTTAATTTTGATATCAATTTCTTTTAATCCTTTATTTGTTGCAGCAACTACTAAGTCTTGGACCATATCTCTCTCATTTAAAATACTCTCATCAATATCAATAGAAATCAATTCTTTTTTACCGTTTATGTGTACTTTGACTAATCCAGCACCAGATTCAGATTTTATCTTAATCTGATCCAATTCTTCTTTAACGAGTTTCATCTTTTCTTGGGCTTCTTTTATTTTGCCCATCATTTTCATCATGTCAAACATTTTAACTTATTTAATTAACAAAAATTTACCATTTATATAAACTTGTTCATTGTCTTTATTGAACTCTATCTTATATACATAAGAATCTTGAATTATTTTTCCCTTAAAATAACCATCCCATCCTATATTTATATCATTACTTTCAAAAACTTTTTCACCAAACTTGTTAAATATATACATTTTATATTCACTAACATTAGAGTAAAAAGGTTTAAAAATATCATTTAGTCCATCATTGTTAGGTGAGAATGCGTTAGGGACCTTTATTGGGTTAAAGTTTTTGTTACTATTTACACACACAATATTAGAAATAGATCTTTTTTTTCCCTGAAATCCAACAGCTCTGTAACAGTACTCATTACCTTTTAAAATTCCATTTTTATCTATAAAAAAATTTCTTTTTTGATATAATGAAATTAATGAACTGTCATTTCTATAAATTTTAATCGAATCAAATTCATCGAAATAATTAAATTCTACTTCAATACCTTCTTTACTCTCATACGCATCTAAATATATCAAACACAATTTATCTTCTATTGTTTGATTACTACATTTATATACTTTATTTAATGTAATACACCTGTTAACATAAGAGTTATTAGAGACTGTGATTTCCCCATTTATACTCAATTGAGATGGAGGGCTTAAGAATGTTGAGTCAATAGAATTGTTTAATAATAGATTATAATTAGTGCTTTCTTCTAAATTGTAAAAGATTATAAAATTTAATTTATCATTACTTAGTACAATAGAATCAATAATTTCCTTTTTATCATCATTAATCGGATTAATTCTAAAATTGTATCTTGAACAATTTAAATCACTACCACCAAACATACCAATAACAAAACCATTGATTTCTTCTCTTGATCCAAGATATGTAGAATAATCAAATTCATTTGAACCACTATTAAGTTTACCAACAGAGTCACCTTCTATTATTAATTTGTATTCATCATAATATGAATCTTCTAATATGATCTCTATTTTATTATTTTTACAATTAAAAAAATCTAGATTTATCTCCTCAGCATTAAATGCCTCTATTTCAAGAATATCTATTTTTTCAACACCATCTTGATTAATTGCTTGCGCAATAATGTATTTACCTTCATTGGAATATATATTTGATTTTGATCCAGAAGGATTAAATAAGTTGTTTGTGAGATTATAATCAAAATCATATTGCACAACTGTAACTGAAGGGTCTATATTTTCAGAAATAATTTCGACTTGTAATGGCACACAGCCTTTGTCAATATTAACAGAAAACCTTCCAAGATCACTTGTTTGAGAAAAGCATACAGAATAAATTAAAAGGAGAAAAAAAGTTAACTTAATTTTTATCATTGAGAGTTATCAAGATAACTTAGAAATAATTTTTTCAATGCTTAATTTCTCTTGTGTGCCTATTTTCATGTTTTTAAGTGTATAAATATTTGACTTAATTTCATCTTCCCCAATAATTATAACGTTAGTAATGTTATTATTATTTGCATATTGCAACTGTTTTTTCAACTTCCCATTATCAGAATATAAATCAACATTAATGTTATTTTTTCTAAGAGTAGTAGCTATGTCAATGGATTGTTTAATAAATTTTTCAGAAAGATAACTTATAAGCACCTTATCTGATGAGATAATTTTTTCAGGGAACAATTTTCTGTTGTTCATTACTTCTATAATTCTTTCAATACCAAAAGAAATTCCAATTCCAGAAATATCTTTAAATCCAAAAACTTCTGTTAAATCGTCATATCTACCTCCTCCACATAGACTTCCAATGTTATCTTTAGATGAAATAACTTCAAAAATGGAAGATGTATAATAAGATAATCCTCTTGCTAGACATAGGTCAAATTCAAAATTATCATCTAATAATAATAATTGTTCGATTTCATTTAATCCTTGAATGCCTATATCTGATTTTGATAAAGTTTTTTTAATAAAATCAAGTTTATTTTTATTTGAACCTTCAAAAAATAAAATGTTAATTAATTCATCATTTTTCTCTTTTGGTAATTCTAATTTTTGAAGTTCAACTTTGAATTGATCTTTGCCTATTTTATCAATTTTATCCACTAGAACACAGAATTGATTAAAGTTATCTCTAAAATTGTATACTTCAGATAATCCCGTAAGTATCTTTCTGTTATTTAATTTTATTTTAATGTTATCAATATTGAGTTCTTTGAATATTGAATAAACTAGTTTGATTATTTCTGCTTCACATACTAAGGAATTTGTTCCAATGTAGTCAACATCACACTGATAAAATTCTCTAAACCTCCCTTTTTGAGGTCTGTCTGCTCTCCATACATTTTGTATTTGATATCTTTTGAATGGTAATGTTATATTTTCTCTGTTGCTACTAACAAATCGGGCTAAGGGTACTGTTAGATCATACCTTAATCCTTTACTTGATATCAAACTTTTTAATTCAGATGACGATTTTTTATTAATATTCTTAACTTTTTTTAAAAATTCACCTGAGTTAAGAATTCTAAAAATTAATTTATCTCCTTCATCACCATACTTTCCATTAAGAATTTCAATATTTTCTAATGATGGTGTCTCAATAGAATTAAAACCAAATAGAGAAAAAGTTTTTTTGAAAATGTCGAAAACATAATTCCTCTTCTTCATTTCATCTGGTCCGAAGTCTCTTGTTCCTTTTGCTAAAGATGGATTTATTTTTTTCACTTTTTAAAATTTATTACAAAGCTAGCAAATGATTTACATTATTTTTTATTTAAATTGCGGCAATAATTAATACTATGGCAGTTACTAGATTAGAGAGGAAAGGAAGAAGAAACGTTTCCAAAGCAAAAAGAGCTAAGCAGGTTATTAAAAGCCTCAACGCTAAGCCTGTTATTAAAAACGTTGATATTGAAGAAATCAAAAAGGAATTCGCTAAAAAAACTACTAAGAAGTAGTTTTAGCTTAGTTCTACAACTTCTAATTTATCAATCTTACCTTTTTCAATACAAAACCTTACAATTGTTTTTTTTTTATGGAATCCTACTTTTCCACATGCCCCAGGATTTATATACAATAAATTATTGACTTTATCCCTTTCTATTTTTAGTATATGACTGTGCCCACATATTAAAACATCTGGTTTATTAATACCTATTAGTTTTAGTGCTTTCTTATTATATTTTGGAGGTTTTCCAGCTATGTGCAATATTAGAAATTTAATTTTTTCAATAGTAAATACTAGAATTTCATTGAATTCTCTCCTAATTAATTCATTGTCAATATTACCAAAGACACCTCTAGTCTTCTTGAAATTTTCTAATTTTTCTAGTGTTTCTATATCTCCAACGTCTCCAGCATGCCAAACTTCATCACAATCTTTTAGATATAATTTTAGGTTTTCATGAAAATAACTATGTGTATCTGATATTACACCGATTTTCATAATTTAAGATTAATTTATTAGTTTGATCTGATTCTTTCTTTCATTCTGGACCATATACTATCAAGTTTTTGAACTTGATCTTCATTAGCGATTTCTCTAATCTTTATCCAGTGATTTAACTTTTCTGTATTAAGTTCAACAGCTAAATCATAATAATCTGACATATTAATTGAATTATCATCTATATCTCTTGATACATCATCCATTATAATTAAATCAAATCTTCTAAATCTTCTCTCAATCTTTCTTTTTATTGAGTCATATCTCTTGTACTCTTCTTTAGCTAACTCTAATTGTTCTTTGTTATATCCTATACGTTCACTTAGATAATTCATCTCTCTTCTAAATTCTTCATTTTTTATTCTACCTGATTTATTTTTTGAATTAAATATGAAAAAGATATTTGATATTATCAAAACACCAATTATCAAGTACTGTAGTTTATTCTTCATTTGATGTAAAATTAATGATATCTGATTTATTAGAATCAAAGTATATTTCTTCAATATCCATCGTATATGTATTTATTGATGCTGATTCGTTATTCCTAGTAATAAAGAAAAAATTGAGACCTAATAGAAAAACTACCATGGTTATTAAAAAAGGTCTTTCATATTTTAAGTAAAACACTTCATTTCTATTGACTTTTTCAAGTTTTGATATAAGCCTGGAATAGAAATACGGTTTAGTATTTACTTGATGTATATTTTTTGAACTATTTAGAATTTTTTCTATTTCCTTATTCATAATAAGTTATTTAATATGTAATTAACTGTTAATTCAAAAGATCTGTTTTTCCATTGTTCTCCGCTAATGTTTGTTATGTTTTGTAGACTTCTCAAAGATTTAATTTGTAATGATAGTCCATCATAAATTTCATATCCTAATCCAAAAACAAAGTTAGGATCATTTTCTAAGAAATATTTTTTTTCAAACTTAAAGCCAGGGTTTTGACTAGTAGCATTAGAACTTAAATTACTTGATCGAGATTCGATAGTAGAAAAGTCTTGTAATAAATGAATCTGAGGACCAATAAAAAAATTAAATTTTTGGATTTTGAAATCTATTAGTATTGGTATTTGCAGGTAAGTTAAATTATTTTCAAACCTTGTCATGTTTACATCTTCAACTACAACACCTTGTGAAGAATAGTTTATTCCTGTTTTTAAACTAATTTTTCTACTGATAATTTTTTCATCAACAGGATCTGTGGATAAATCAAAATATATTTCAAGAATTAAGCCTGCATTGTAACCAAGATAGGAATCAACTCTGTAAGGTAGACCTCCTATTGTATTCCATTCAACACCAGCCCCGGTACTAGAATTTGATTCAGACCTTAATGTTTGATTTGATAAACCAGTTCCAACACTTAATCCAAAATTAATGTTTTGAGAGAAAGAATTATAAGTAATAAGTAATAAGTAAAATAAAATTTTGTATTTCATACTGTTAAATTAGATGCTAAAATTAATTAATTCTTGTTGTTCATTTTTTCTTCTAGATGTTTTTTTAAATTTTTTTTTGCTCTAAATATTAATGATTCAACTGATGAAGTAGATTTTTTCATTACATCAGATATTTTTTTATAAGATAATCCTTGAATGTTCTTTAATACATATGCTGTTTTCTGTTCATCATTTAATTTATCAATAGCATCAAATAATAATTTAGAGTTTTCTTTTTCTTCTAAAATTATACCTGGATGTTTAAATTCAGGAATTTCAATGACGGTACCGTCATCTCTAAATAAATTGATTAAAAATGAAAATCTTTTTTTTCTCTTTTTAAATCTTAAATATTCAAAACATTTTGATACCGTTATCTTGTAGATCCAAGTTGACAGGCTTGATTTTTCCTTAAAATTATTAATTGATCTATAAATCTGAATAAAAACCTCTTGTGAAATGTCATCAGAATCATCAATATTTTGAATTATTGATATGCAGGTATTAAAAACAAAATCCTTATAGTTTTCTACAAGATATTTAAAAGCATCTTCGTCTTGTAGTTTTAAATTTTTAATTAAATTTTTTTCTTCCAAGGTTTTATTTGCATATTAAGTAATAAAAATAATAATTGGTTAATAAGATTATCAATTTCTTTCAATATGATAGATGTCATTAAACCTACTTTATTGCTTAATAAACAAAAATGTTTAGATAATCTCGAGAGAATTAATACCATAGCAAAAAAAAATAACATAAAATTTAGACCTCATTTTAAGACTCACCAGTCTTTAGAAGTTGGTAGATGGTTTAAAAAATTTGGAATAAAATCAATCACAGTCTCATCAGTATCTATGGCTAAATACTTTTCTGAGGAGTGGGATGATATTTTAATTGCTTTTCCATTGAATGTTTTAGAATTAGATAACATCAAGGTTTTACAAAATAAAGTATGTCTTAGTATTTTAATTGATTCATATGAATCAATAGATATTTTAGATAAAAAACTTTCAAATAAAATAAATGTTTATTTAAAGATAGATGTTGGTTATAAAAGGGCAGGAATAAGATATGATAAAATAGAATCAATTAAAAAAATCACTAATCTTTTAGATTCATCAGATAAAATTAACTTTAAAGGTTTCCTTTCTCATTTTGGAAATACTTATAATTCAAATTCTAAAGATGAAATAAGAGAGGTATTCTATGATTCTATTAATAAACTTGAAAAACTAAATAATATTTTTCCAGACCTTGACATTTCAATAGGTGATACTCCTTCATGTAGTATAATTGAAGAATATCCTGATTTTATTAGCGAGATAAGACCTGGTAATTTAATTTATTATGATTTAGCACAGTACAAAATAGGTTCATGTAGATTAGATGATATTGCTTTGAGAGTAGTATGTCCTATAGTTTCTATTTATGAGGACAGGAGTTGTATGTTAATTTACTGTGGTTCAGTTCATCTTTCAAAAGATTATATTTTAGAGAATGAAAAAAAATGCTATGGATATGTCTACCAAGGAGATCACTGGAGTTTAGATAATAAAATTGGAAAAATAGTGTCCCTTTCTCAGGAACATGGTATTGTAAATTTAGAAAAAAATGAAGACCTTAAAATAGGTCAAAAGGTATCTATTATACCTATTCATTCCTGTCTAACTGTAGATAAAATGAGAGAACTATACTGTGATAATTCAAAGATTGAGACAATGAATTAATCTACAGCTTTTGAATATTATGCGAATTAATACTAGATTGTATAAATGAAAAAAATCCTATTATTATGTATATCATTAATTCTTTCAAATAGCATTAGTGGTCAAAATCATCGAGAATATAACAGGGATGCAAATAAAGCGTTCAAGGAACGTGACTATATAAATGCAACTATATATTCTATTAAATCTTTACAGGTTAAAAATAACTTCAAGACTGCTGCTAAACTTTTTGAAAGATCAATAAGCTTAGCAAACACAAATAACTTATCTAAAATAACCAGATTAGTAGATCAAGCTGTTCCATATAAAGACGAACAATCTGCAATTCAGATGAAAGAAATTTATACTACTTACAATAGGTTAAATCAAATTCAAAGTGAATTAATATATTTTCCTCAAAAAGTAAAACTTAAAAACAAAAATATTATTGCTGAGAATACTTATGATTTTACAAACGAAATCAATAATTCGAAAAATCTTCTGAACGAATACAATAATATAACTGCTGCAAACTTTTATAACGAGGCAAATAGAATTTTGTCTCAATCAACTTCACCTACTAAAGATGAATATAGAAAAGCTTATAGATTATATGTAAAATCTGATTCGTATGTAGATAACTATGAAAATGTGAAAGAATTAATCAAAAAAACTTTAGAATTAGGAAAAGTAAAAATTGCAATCACAAAAAAAAACTATACTAACAATAATTTTAATAGGCTTCATGATCAAATTAGAGATAAAATTTTTGAGAGACTTTTTACAAAAAATATTACTTCAACATTAGTTAACGAGGTTCCTATTAATTTACAAGACTCGGATCCAGGTTACATTAAAAGTTTAGTTCAGTCTGATTCTGAAGATCCTATAATTGATGAAATTTTTGAGTTAGTTTACATAAACTTTACCATCAATAATATAAAGGTAATTAATTCAATACCATTTAGAAACTCAGTTCAAGTTAAAGAAAGAGTAAATGATAGCACAACTACGAGTGTAACAAAAACAGCTGAGGGAAGAGTCTATGAACTATATGGTAACGCAAGATTAGAGATGAACTTAACAATATCAGACGCACTCTATGGAAATTCATTTATAGATGAAAAAATATCAAAATATTATGAGTATAAGAACTCTTATATTGCCTATAAAGGAGATAAAAGAGCACTGCCAAAAGGTTATTTAAGATATTCTACAACCCGTCCTTTAGATCCAAACCTTCAACTCCAGGTTGAAGAGAAAGCACTAAATAGAATTAAAGAAATTATAAAGTCAAGGTACGAAAATTAATTAATCCAGACCGTGTGTCAACCTTTTGAGTGGCTTAATTAATAGTATAACCAATATTCCGAATAAAGAACAAAAGACGAAAATTCCAGTGAAAATTTCAAACTCACCTGCAGTTTGTGCCCATTCACCTAGAAAAGCTGCAAGTTTGTTTCCAAGTCCTGTACACGCAAAATAGGTACCCATCATTAAAGATGCATACTTAATTGGAGCAACTTTTGTTATTAATGCCATTGCAGTTGGTGATGTACATAATTCACCTATTGTATGAAATAAATATGCAAATACAAGAAAATACATTGCACTTGACCCTTTGTCTTGGAATTCTAATGAAGCCATACTCATAAATAGAAAACCTATAGCCATAATAATTACACCAACAGCCATTTGAAATAAAAGAGCAGATTCTTTTCCAAGAGATTTCCACCAAGCCCAAAATTTACCAACAGCCACAGCGAACAGTACAATAAATCCAGCATTTAAAGATTGAAACCAAGTAGCTGGAACTTCAAAATTTAAGCTTTCAATCATTCTATTTGTTTTCTCAAAGGCATATATGTTCATTAATCCACCAGCCTGCTCAAATGCTCCCCAGAATACTACAACAATTAGAAAGGAGAGTAATAAGACAACAACTCTATCTTTCTCTACTTTTGTAAGAGGTTTTTCAATTAAATCTTTATTAGGGTTATCATTTTTTCCAATAAATTCTCCTATACCAACTAAATATTTTTGTCCCCACATAAATACTAACTGACCAAGTAACATACCTATACCTGCAAGACCAAATCCATAATGCCATCCATATATCTCTCCAATACCACCAATAATTATTGCAGAAAGAAATGCACCAATATTAATTCCCATATAGAAAATTTTGAAACCAATATCTCTTCTGTCATCTTCTTTATTGTAAAGGCCTCCAACCATTGTTGATATATTAGGTTTTAACCCACCAACTCCTAAAATTATAAAACCTAAACCTGCATAAAATGCATTTATATTATCAATAGCCAATATACAATGACCAAGAACAAGTAGAAAACCGCCTAACATTACGGTCTTTTTCTGACCTAAAACTTTATCCGCAAGCAATCCTCCAGGTATTCCAGCAACATATACTAACATTGTATACCATCCATAAAGCTTTAGAGCTTCAACTTCTGACCATCCATATCCTGGATTATCAGTTGTTGTCTCTGAAATTAAGAACAAGACAAGAAGAGCTCTCATCCCATAATACGAAAACCTTTCCCATAGTTCAGTAAAGAAAAGAACATATAAACCATAGGGATGTCCAAAAAGGGTTTTTTGATTATTTTCCATTATTTCGTCATAATTTATAAAAAAAAATCTATGAAACTTAATATTCTAAATTTTAAATTTTAAATTTCATTCTCAAATGGAATACTTCAATGACTTTCTTTCAAGAGTTTTAAATTTATTATCAGAATTTCTTTTTATTTTCAACAGAACTCTCTTCAAAATTGGTGATTCAGAAATAAGTATTGGGACTATAGTTGTATTTTTTGCCAGCTTTTATCTATTAATTGTTGTATCAAAGAATGTAAGATTAATTCTACTTAATAAAATTCTTGCTAGATCTAAACTTAAAAAGTCCTTTAGAGAGTCTTTAGCAAATGGTGTTAGAATCACTATGATGTTAATAGGAACGATAATTATAATTCAGGCTGTTGGTATTGATTTAAGTGCCCTGAGTTTATTAGCCGGAGCCTTAGGTGTTGGTATTGGTTTTGGTTTCCAAAAAGTTACCGATAATTTGATAAGTGGTTTAACAATATTAGTTGAAGAACCAATAAAGGTTGGTGATAGAGTAGAGGTTGGTGATGTAAGTGGTGATATTGTTAATATTTCATTGAGATCTACTACTATTGTTACAAATGATAATATTTCAATAATTGTTCCTAATTCTGAATTTGTCTCTAGTCAGGTTATAAACTGGAGTCATAATAATAGAATAGTTCGTTTTAGATTGCCTGTAGGAGTGAGTTATAATGAAGATCCTGAAATAGTAAAGAAATTATTATTGGAGGTTGCTGATGAAAACCCTAATGTACAGAAGGAGCCTAAACCAAAAGTATTTTTTGATGACTTTGGTGATAGTTCATTAGACTTTAGGTTAGGAATTTGGACTTCTAGTTATACAGATAAACCTGAATTCCTAAAAAGTGAAATATATTTTGCAATATTTAAAAAATTCAAAGAAAACAATATTAAAATACCATATCCACAAAGGGATGTTCATATTAAAAGCAAATAGTTATGAAAAATTATCTGATTTTATTTTTTTTTATTTTAAATTTTAAAATGGAAGCTCAAGAGAAAAATTATTTTTATGAGATAAAAAAGTTTGATGAAAATTATTCTAACAAGGCTGTTATCTCAAGGTTTATCCATAGTGTAGGT
Organism: Rhodothermaeota bacterium MED-G19; assembly: GCA_002457315.1. GTDB lineage: Bacteria > Bacteroidota > Bacteroidia > Cytophagales > MED-G16 > MED-G16. The sequence goes on along the minus strand of NTKI01000004.1, from coordinate 74,272 downwards.
TTTAGGTATTACTGGGCTACTGAAGGCCTAGAAAATAATGATCTTGATTATAAACCTTCTGAGTCAGGTATCACAACAAGGGCAACTCTTGAGCATATATATGGACTTTCAATAATTATTAATAGTGGATTACACAATAAAGAAGTTATTAGGTCAAAATCTTATCCTGATTTATCATACAATGATTTAAGAAATAATACACTTGATTTGTTGAAAAATAGTATTGATAAATTAGATGAATTTACTGAATCTGACTTTGCAAATAGTAAGGTTATTTTTGGTAAGCAACAATTTGATTTATATAATTTATTTCATGGACCAATATCAGACTCTCTTTATCATATAGGCCAAATAGTTGCCTTTAGAAGAGCTTCTGGAAACCCAATACCAATAGGTGTTAATCATTTTATGGGTATTAAAATGTAAATTCTTTTTTTCAAGTATTTCTAAATAGAATAAATATAAGTACACCCAAGATTATTATTATTCTAAATGGTAGCTTAAATTTTTTTGGTATAAAATGTTTTAACATCAAATGATTTTAAAAAGGCCTTTAAAAAGGCCTTTTTAATTAATTAATTTTAGAAATGTTCATTGTATTTCGTCGGATCAAATGCGTTGTAAACTGAAACGATTTTATCATTATCCCATTCCCAGGAACAATATCCTCTTAAATTAACTTCTTCGCCAGTGTTTTTTGATATTCCGCTCCAATCATACCAAGTATTTGTAAATACTTTTCCATTGTTATAAAACATGGTTGTTGCAATAACATTTGAATGCGTGATGTTATCAAATTTTTCGTGTCCTGATGCAAATCCCGCAACCATCTCATCAAATGAAATGATGTTATCATTAACAGAAATTTCAGCTTCTGGATTAAAGTGATCTTTCATAGTTGCCATGTTATTATCTACATACGATTGCATGACATCTCTAACAATCTGAGTCTTATTATCATTTTCAGATATAGATCCAGACCATTCTGCATTATCAACATTTGAGGTTTGTTGGTTACAGCTAACAAACACTATTGATATAAATAAAATTAGTAATTTTCTCATATTCGGTTTTTTATTAAAAATATTAACTAATGTAATAAGAAGATTTTTGTTTATTTTTAAAAAAACCAAGAATTATGTCTTATCTCAAAAAAAAGTACATTATCAAGTATCTATTTGAATTTATAGTAATTGTAGTAGGTATCTCTGTTTCTTTTTGGTTAAATGAAATCTCTATAGATAATCAAAATGAAAATGAGAGAATTAAAGTACTTAACAGTTTGAAGATGGAGGTTAATGAGATAAGGAGTTACTGTGATGAGAGGCTAAATAGATGGAGTAGTGACAGACAAATTCTAAGAATGTTTCTTGATGCAGATGGTATGAGATTTAATGTAGATTCACTTTTAAAGTTAACTACAAGCAAAAATAGCATAGAATTCAACCTTATATATTTTAGAGTATTTGACCCACCTATGAATAGGTATTATTCTGTGATTAATGCAGGAACATTAAAATTTGTTAGATCTGATAAAATAAAAGAAATTTTAAGTAGGCTACATAACACCTATTTTTCTTATGTTAAGACAACAGTTGAATACGAGAAGCTACTTAAAGAAGACTTTGTCTCTTTTCTAGCTACTAATCACCCAGATATAATCATTGCCGGCGCAGATAATAAAGTTTCAACTGAGAAATATTGTAATTTACTTTACAAGTCTATCAATAATGATAAAAAATTAAAGTCAAACCTTATAGTTCTCAATGATTACCTAGGAACGAAACTTACTTTCATTAGACTATATATAAATATAATTGATGAGCTTGAGTATGAGCTTAATCAAGTTTTAAAATAAAAAGATATTACGTGTTTTTGGTCTAAGAGGAGTTAATTTATTACTTATAAAGCATTTTTTTATAATAATAAATTAAGGAATTTTTGATTTTTTTATTTCAATTTCAAGATATTGTTACATTTGTATAGATGAAAAAAATTTTACTACTTTTTTTATTTTTTCCTTTTATATCATTTTCTCAAGATACAGATGGTGATGGATTAAATGATGATGTAGATAATTGTCCACAAGTTTCAAATGGACCTTCAATTGAAGGTACAACGATAGCTGGAGGATCTTGGATAGGCTCTGGCGCAAATCAATTAGATAGGCCACGATATATTGCTGTCCATGGTAATGGAGATCTTTATATATCAGATTATGAGAATAACCGCATCCAAAAGTGGGCACCTGGCGCAACTGAAGGGATCACAGTAGCAGGAGGAAATGGTTCGGGCTCTGCAGCAAATCAACTACGGAGGCCAATGGGAATTGCTCTAGATTACTTTGGAAATCTTTACATAGCAGATATGGATAATCACCGTGTACAAAAGTGGGTACCAGGCGCGAGCGAAGGAACAACAGTAGCAGGAGGAAATGCTTGGGGCTCTGATTCAAATCAAATAGGATGGCCTAGGGGAATTGCGCTTGATTTTTATGGAAATATGTATATAACTACTGGAAGTCCATATCATTCAAACTGGAATTTTCGCGTAAAAAAGTGGAGAATTGGAGATACTGAAGGGACGTGGGTGGCAGGAGGAAATGAAGGCTCTGCAGCAAATCAATTACATAATCCATATGGAATTACTGTTGATGACTCTGGAAATCTTTATATAGCAGATTATGAGAATGATCGTATCCAAAAGTGGGCACCAGGCGCAACTGAAGGGATCACAGTAGCAGTAGAAGTAATACAACCATTTGGAATTACTGTTGATGCTTCTGGAAATCTTTATATATCAGATTATGGTGAAGATCGGAATTCTCCTCGATCTGCCCGTGTACAAAAGTGGGAACCAGGAGCGAGCCAAGGAACTACGGTGGCAGGAGGAAATGGTAATGGCTCTGCAGCCAATCAAATAAGTTATGCTGGAGGAATTTTTGTCGATTATAATGAAAATATTTATATAGCTGATGTTGGAAATCACCGTGTACAAAAGTGGGCACCAGGAGCAAGTGAAGGAACAACGGTAGCAGGAGGAATTTCTAAAGGCTCTGCAGCAAATCAATTAAATCTTCCATATGGAATTGCGCTTGATGCCTCTGGAAACCTTTATATAGCTGATGAAGGAAATGAACGCATCCAAAAGTGGGCACCAGGAGCAACTAAAGGAACTATGGTAGCAGGTGGAAATGGTCAAGGCTCTGCAGCAAATCAATTACATAATCCACACGGAATTGCTCTTGATGCTTCTGGAAATCTTTACATAGTAGATAATGCTAATCACCGCATTCAAAAGTGGGAACCAGGAGCGAGCGAAGGAACAACAGTAGCAGGAGGAAATGGAGCAGGTCCTGCAGCAGATCAACTAAGATACCCAAATGGAATTGCGCTTGATGCCTCTGAAAATATTTATATATCTGATGCTGCAAATCACCGCATCCAAAAGTGGACACCAGGAGCAAGTGAAGGAACGACAGTAGCAGGTGGAAATGAACAAGGCTCTGCTTCAAATCAACTACATGCTCCAAGTGGTATTACGTTTGATGCTTCTGGAAATATTTATATAGCAGATAATGGTAATCACCGTGTACAAAAGTGGGAACCAGGAGCGAGCGAAGGAACGACAGTAGCAGGAGGAAATGGAGAAGGTTCTGCAGCAGATCAACTAAAATACCCAACTGGAATTGCGCTTGATGCTTCTGGATATCTTTACATCAGTAGTGGTATAAGTTTTACTTTAGATAATAACCGCGTTCAAAAGTGGGCACTAGGAGCGAGCGAAGGAACGACAGTAGCTGGAGGAAATGGAGAAGGATCTGCAGCAAATCAACTAGATTGGCCATTTGGAATTACTCTTGATGACTTTGGAAATCTTTATATAGCAGATTATGTGAATGATCGTATACAAAAGTGGGTACAAGCTCAACTTGATAATGATGGTGATGGTGTAGGAGAACTCTGTGATAATTGTAAACTTGTTGCAAATGCTAATCAACTCGATACTGATGGTGATGGAATTGGCGATGCGTGTGATACAGATACTGATGGTGATGGTGTAGATGATGCTGGTGATATCTGTCCAGTGATTCCAAACCCTAATCAACTCGATACTGATGGTGATGGAATTGGTGATGCATGTGATACAGATACTGATGGTGATGGTGTAGATGATTCTGATGATATGTGTCCAATGATTTCAAACCCTGATCAACTTGATACTGATGGTGATGGAATTGGTGATGCGTGTGATAATTGCCCAACAGCAGTAAATTTAGCTGATCAATTAAAAACTAATATTCTATATGAGAGCCAAGGTACTAATTGGACTTCTAATTATTGGACTTCTGATCTTTCTGTTGATGCCTCTGGAAATCTTTATATAGTAGTAGACAATAGCGTAAAAAAATGGGTGCCAGAATCAACTTCTTTAATGACGGTAGCAGGAGGAAATGGAGCAGGTCCTGCAGCATATCAATTAAATGGTGCTCAAGGAATTACTTTAGATAACTTAGGAAATATTTATGTGGCTGATACAGGTAATCATCGTATCCAAAAATGGATGCCTGGAACAGCTGAAGTAATAACAGTAGCAGGAGGAAATGGAGCAGGCTCTGCAGCAAATCAATTACATAAACCATATGGAATTACTCTTCATGACGGTAATATTTATATAGCTGATTATGCTAATCATCGTATACAAAAGTGGGTGCCTGGCGCAACTGAAGGAACTACGGTGGCAGGAGGAAATGGAGAAGGTTCTGCAGCAAATCAATTACATAATCCATATGGAATTGCTCTAGATGCAGATGGAAATCTTTACATATCAGATATAAACAATCACCGTGTACAAAAGTGGGCACCAGGAGCAAGTGAAGGAACAACGGTTGCTGGAGGAAATGGAGCAGGCTCTGCTTCAAATCAATTAAATGAACCATATGGAATTACTCTTGATGCGTCTGGAAATCTTTACATAGCAGATAATATTAATGCCCGCATTCAAAAGTGGGGACCAGGCGCAACTGAAGGAATAACGTTAGTTGATGGTCTGGTAGGTTTTGCTGGAGGAGGATTTGGTTATGATGGACCTTCTGGGATTACTCTTGATGCCTCAGGAAACATTTATACATTAGAAAATATTAGTTTTGCCTTCGCTCCTGCTATTTATAAAATTATTAAGCTAGAATATGTTGAATTAGATACAGACAGTGATGGAATAGGAGACGTGTGTGACCCTGATATGGATACGGATGGTGATGGAGTTATGAATGATGTTGATAATTGTCTAACGACTCCAAATGCTGATCAATTAGATACTGATGGAGATGGAGTAGGAGATGTATGTGATGTAGATTTTGATAATGATGGGATTTCAGATGCCAGAGAAGGAGACTCTGATTCGGATGGTGATGGATTACAAGATTACCTAGATATTGATTCTGATAATGATGGAATTTATGATGTTATTGAGTCTGGTAATGGAAACTTAGATACTAATGATGATGGAGTATTAAATCAAGATGACTTAGGGTATGTTGATGTAGATAAAAATGGAATGCATGATGATTCTGATCTTTTCTCTATTATTGAAATGGATGGAAATACTATATTTGGAGCAGAAAATGATTTTGTAGATACAGATGGAGACGGGACTCCTGATCACCTTGACATAGATAGTGATGATGATGGTGTTTTTGATGTTATAGAGAGTGGTAATGGTCTATTTGACACTAACTTTGATGGTGTAATTGATTCTAATGATGATGGTTATTCAGATGTAGATGCTAATGGTATGAATGATTTATCAGAAGATATTCAGCTTTCTGATGATGATAATGACGGAACACCAAATTACATTGATTTAGACTCTGACAATGATGGAAATGTTGATAATATAAATGAAATTGATCAGGATGGTGATGGAATTTATGATATTGAAGATAATTGTAGACTAGTTTCAAACCCAGGACAGGAAGATTACAATAATAATGGAGTTGGAGATGTTTGTGGAGATCCTCCACCATTATTTGTGGAGAATACTTCTTTTGTGAAAAATATCTATCCTAATCCTACGGATAATGAGTTGATAGTTGATTTAAATGAAAATTATTCAGTTAAAAAAATAGAGTTTTTTGATTTTAGTGGAAAGATAATAACACCTAAGAAGGTAGAATTAAATAATTCTTCAATTAGGATTAATGTATCTAATATAATAGAAGGTATTTATCTATTAAATATTACTACAGATAAAGAAGTAAATAAAGTTAAGGTAGTAATAGAAAGATAAAAACCACCTATTTCTAAAGACTAACCCAAAACTCCCCTTTTGAATTTTTCTTGAATAACTGTAGATTTATTTAAAATTTATAATGATCAATCTATTGAAAAAATTATTCTATTATTTCCTTCTTTTCACAGGTTTAATACTTTCTACATCACATCTTGGAGACAATTATATGGGAATAAGTGATGAAGAAGGATATCTATTAACAATTGGAATATGTTGTTTAACAGCCTTTTATTTTGAATATATTTTACCACAAATAAGAAAATAATATAATCCTAAAATTCAATCAAAACTGTTACCATCTTGTGTCTATACTGACTGGAATGAGGGGTAAAAGTGGGCCCACCAGGGCTTGAACCTGGGACCTACCGGTTATGAGCCGGGCGCTCTAACCAACTGAGCTATGGGCCCCTTCAAATCAGAAGACATATAGTCTAAAAATTTAAAAGTTGTCAAAAATAATTAGTTTTAGTTAATGATTAATATTAACTGAAAATTATTTAATAAAATAAATTAAATGATCCACGAGAATTATAAAATATTATTATTTGATATTGGAGGTGTTATTATAGATATAGACCCATCAATAACCGAAAATAAATTTAAAGAATTATCAAATAGCCGTGATGATAACTTCAAAGGCTTAGATTATAGATATGAAAAGTTCTCTTCTGATCTCACTACTTTATTTATTAATTATGAGCAGGGCTTTATAACCGATTCTGAATTTAGAGATGGTCTAAGACAGATTGGAAGTATAGATATGCCTGATAAAGACATAGATAATATATGGAATCTTGTAATTGTTAAATTAAATAAATCATTACTTGATATAATATTAACCTTAAAGAATAAGTATTCGATTATGATTTTAAGTAATACAAATAATATTCATAGAATTTATTTTGACTCACTATGTAAAAGAATATATAATAAAACCTTTGATCATCTTTTTGATCATGTTTTCTACTCTTATGAGATGGGGTGTAGAAAGCCTGATAAAGTTATATATGAGAAGGTAATTGATTCATCAGGATTTAAACCAGATGAAATAGTGTTTTTTGATGACATGAAAGAAAATTTAACTGAATGTGAAAAATTAGGAATGAATTCTTATCATGTAACTGATAGTAAATCACTTGAAGAATCCCTGAAAGGATTAATTAATAATTAATTTTTTAGTGATTTGATTTTTTTCATCCATGATAATGAGATAATATATTCCTTTTGAATACCTAGAGAGATTTATTTCATCCGTATTTTCATCACTCAATAATATGCTTCCTTTAGAATCTAATACTTTTAATTTTTCAACCTTTTTAGATAGATAAAAGATGCCATTACTAGGGTTAGGGAAAATTATAATTGATTTTGGTTGTGTTTTTTCATTTATTCCAGAAATAACTAAATCTGAATTTTTAAATATCGGTCTAATCATTAAACTTCCTTTTATTATATCATTCTGCTCCCACTGGTTATCTATTTTATAAAATATTTTATCTGATGTATTATTGTTTTTATCAAGTCCTACTGATAAAAAGTTGCTCTCAAATTGTTTAAATCCAATATAGAAAGTGTCTTCCACTATTAAAGGATTATCTAGTTTGTACGTATTAAAATTATTATTGTCATAACTTATACCAACATTTTGAGATCTTAATTTTGTTGATTCATTATCAATTTTTTTATAAATGACAAGCTCTATATTTTGAGTATAAGTATTCTCAATAGTCTCAGGAAATAAAATCTGGATATGAGTAAGTGTGTCTGAAGTAAAAGTAAAATGTTCTAAAACTAGTTCTGAGTTTTTCTGGTTAAGCCCTGCAGCATACTCTGCTTTCCCATCATCATAAGAATAAAAGTCTGAAAATTTTATTTGAAAATTTGTAGTATCATTTAATATTAAATTTTTATTTAGATATGTAGAGTCACCAGATTCTATATAAAAAGAAAAATCAACTTCTATTGAATCTTTTCCAAGTTTAAAATCAGATAATTTAATTGGGTTATTAATTATGTTTCTACTTTCATTCCCTCCAAGTATTGGGCTAAGTTCTTTATTTTGAGAGTAAATAAAACTTAAATCAAACTCTTTAATATATGCTTCGAAAGAATAGTTTATTGGTTGAATTTGGTTATCAAGATTATTTATAGAAAAAACTATTGAATCAGCATAAGAGTCAGCGTAAGATAAATGATTGAATGGCACTGAAATGTGATTATTTAATACTTTAAATCCTTTGTAGGATATTGTTCTATCAAGAGATAAAGAGTCGTATTTACTCCTATTTTTGTCCAAATAAAAGTAGTCAACTAACCAGCTGTCAAATGGACCCTCAGTATTTCCTTTATTATAAAGTTTAAACATAAAGTTTTGATGAAGGTAATCTGGTGATATGAGTATTGACTCAAAAGAAAATAAATCACTATGGTTTTCGTTACCACCATTTTTTACCCACACAGTTTTCCATACATTATTTTTATCTAGAAATTCAACTTTAAGTGAGTCCTCATTATCAGGTAATTCTCCATTAATATTATAATTCCAATAGAAGCTTAGATAGAGACTGTCTTGTAAATTAAAATTATTCAGATTTATTTTATCAGATTCAAGAATATCAGAAACTCCATATCCATTTTCATAATTATAAGGAATTCCATCTTTATTTAATCCATCAAACTCTATAACATTTAAACTTGGTGCATTAATATTATAGTAGTCCTTAACTGATAAGCTTTCGTATACACTCCATATATTATTTTCAATAGAGTCATTTCCGGAAAAATCATCCCAAAAAGGAATTAGTATGGTATCTAGACTATGGCTGGAATAATTATTAGAAGGTGCACTTAATTTAAATGATTCTAGTCTTTGTCCAAAAGAAAAAGTGCATATAAATATTAATAAAAAAGATAATAATAATTTACTGATTTGTTTCATTTTTAGCATCAGAGACTATCCATAAATTAACTTTTCTACCTATTCTTACTTTAGCGGAGTTCTCTGGAAACTGTCTAAATACTTTGCCAGGTTCAGCCCAAAACTTTTCTAAAATTTCGTTCCCTTCCTCATCTAAATTTTTATTATAAAAATATCCGCTGTCTTCATATATTATGTTGCCAAGCCTAAGACCCGAACCGATGATAGTGAATCTTGCTTCTTCTAGATCAAGATTTATTAGGTCAGGTGCATCAAATATTTGATTTCCAAGACCATTACCAACTTCTAAATCAATTACAGATCCTTTATCAATGAGTTCATTTTCTGAGATTGAGTCACCTTTAAGATAGATTTTAAGAACTGCATTTCTTGCCATGTCTGGAACATATTTAATGTCACCTAATTTAAGATCATAACTATTTAGAATTAACTGAGCATTTTTTACTGATCCATTAATAATATTAGGCATTTTAATTTTTGGCGGAATTGAAGAATTGAGGGTAAGGTAAATTTTTCTATTTTCTTTTACTTTTTCATTTTCGGATGGGTTTTGTTGAAGTACAGTAAATGGAGGAAGTTTAGAATTGTATGAAGAGTCTTCTAATATTTCATACCTTAAATCTCTGTCAGATAGAAAATCATCTATTTCTTCAATGTTTATTCCAACTAGATTTGGAACAGTAATTGTGTCTCCATGATTAGTTTTAAAAGGAAAGTAAATATAAAATATAAAGAATACGATAGAACCTGTGAGAACTATCATAATTCCTAGATTTTTTAATATGTATTTAAGTTCTCTCATCTTAATCAATTAGACTCCTAAATAAGTTTTTCAAAGAAATATTAGCCGCATTTGCTTGTTGTGGTAATATGCTTTTTTTTGTAAGACCTGGGTTAGTATTTACTTCTAAGAAGTAAAATTTGTTATCTCTTAGTATAAAGTCACATCTTGAAAACCCTTTTAAATTAAGTTTTTTATATATATCCAACGCAATTTCTTTTACAGTTGACTCATGTTCAACTTTAATTTTAGCAGGAGTTATTTCATCAGATTCTCCATTATATTTTGCGTCATAATCAAAAAAATCATTGTGAGAAATAATCTCAGTTGGAGGTAGAGAGATTATCGTATCATTGTATTTTATTACTCCAACAGAAATTTCTCTTCCTTTAATTTCTTCCTCAATTAAAGCTTGTTCATCTTCTTTAAAACATATTTCTAAAGCTTTTATTATATCTTTTTCTTCTGTAATTCTAGAAATTCCAAAACTTGATCCACCTGAATTAGGTTTAACAAATAAAGGTAGGGTTACTTTGGACAGGATATTATCGATATTAATTTTATCATTTTTCTTAACTAATATTGATTCTGGAACTAGATAACCTTCCTTTTGAACTTTATTTTTACAATTATCTTTATTAAAGGTTAATCTTGATTCTTTAGATCCAGTAGATGTCTGTTTAATATTTAAATTTTCGAGATAAAGTTGTATTTCACCATTTTCTCCAGGAACTCCATGAATTGTATTTAATACTAGATCAACATTAATTACTTTACCATCTCTAATAATGTGAAATGTTTCTTTATCTATTTTTAATTTTGAGTTTTCACTATCTATACATTTCCAGTTTTTTTTTGAAATAATAACTTGAAATAAATTAAGATCTTCTTCTTTTGAAAGAGTATTAAATACAACTTCACCACTTTTTACAGATATATCATATTCAGAGGAATATCCTCCCATTAAGATAACAACATTCTTTTTCATCTATGTGAAATTAGTTAGAGCCATTGATAGCATTTATTCCAGTAATCTCAGGAACTTGCCTCATAATTGCTTCTTCTACTCCTCCCTTTAAGGTCATTGGAGACATTGGGCATGTCTCACACGATCCAAGAAGTTCTAAATTAACAATATTCTTATTATCAATTGAAACAACCTTTATATCCCCTCCATCAGCTATCAAGTATGGTCTTAGCTCATCGATTGCACCCTCAACTCTTTCAATTAAACTTTTTTCTGACATAATGTAAAAATAATATTATTTAAAGTTATTTACTGCAATTTTTCTAGCAATATTATGACATATACTTTCAAAGATTTCTGAAACTTTTTCTTCTTTAAGTACTATTGGATACCCACTATCAGAACTCTCTGATACAGATTTTTCAATTGGAATATCTCCAATTAATTCAACATTCAGTTTCTTAGAAAGTTCTATTCCTCCATCTTCTCCAAAAATAAAATGTTTCTTGCCTTCTTCTGAAACAAAGTGAGACATATTTTGAATTATACCTAATACATCAACTTTTGTTTTCTCTTGGTTGAACATGGAAATAGCTTTTTCTGCGTCTATTGTTGATACTTTTTGAGGGGTAGTTACAATTACACTTCCTGTAACAGGAAAATTTTGTGAAAGAGTAATGTGTATATCACTAGTCCCTGGTGGTAAATCAACTATTAAGTAGTCAAGTTCTCCCCATTCTACATCAAGTATCAACTGTCTCATTGCAGAGCTAGCCATAGGACCTCTCCATATTATAGCCTTATCTTTAGGAACTAAAAGACCCATAGATACCAGTTTTATACCGTATTGCTCTATAGGAACTATCATATTTTTATCACCATCTTTCTTAAACATAGGTTGCTCATTTTCACAATTGAACATTGTTGGAATTGATGGTCCAAAGATATCAGCATCAATTAATCCCACTTTTGCTCCCATTTTTGAGAGACCTACTGCTATATTAGATGATATTGTAGACTTTCCTACACCACCTTTACCTGAAGTAATTGCAATTATATTTTTGATGTTCTTAATCATTGACTTTTTATCAAATGGTAAAACATTTGAGGTGAAATTAATTTCACATTTTATATCACTATTAAGTTTATTAATTTGGTCTAAGCAATCTTTTCTAATTTTTTCTTTCAGAGGGCACGCTGGTGTAGTAAGTTCTATTTCAAAAGAAATTTTATTATCATCTATAACTAAGTTTTTAATCATATTTAGAGTCACTAAATCTTTCTTTATGTCTGGGTCTAAGACATTTGATAACTTATTTAGTACATCTTCTTTATTTACCATATTAAAATTTTTAGCAATTTATATTTAATTAAAAAATTAAAAAAATAATAAATTCATCATATTTGCAATCTATGATAGAAGAAAGTGTAATCCAAGAAATAAAAGATAGATCAGACATTGTTGAGGTAGTAGGTGATTTTGTTTCATTAAAAAAATCCGGATCAAATTATAAAGCCTTAAGTCCGTTTACTGATGAGAAGACTCCTTCTTTCTTCGTTTCTCCCTCAAAACAAATTTTTAAATGTTTTAGTACAGGCAAGGGGGGAGATGCTATTGAATTTTTAAGAGAAGTAGATAGCATGACATATATAGAAGCTATTAAATTTTTAGGAGAAAAATACGGAGTTGAAATAAATGACTCAGAGCAAGATTATAATACCAACAATGAAAAAGAGAGTTTGATGATTATTTTAAATAAGTCAAAAGATTTTTATAAAGATAATCTTAATTCAGATGAAGGAAAGAGTATTGCATTATCTTATCTAGAACACAGAAATGTTTCTAGAGATATGATAGAAAAATTTGAAATAGGTTATAGTTTAGACCAGTGGAATTCACTTCTAGATTATCTTTCTAAGAATCAATTTAATGAGGATCAGATTCAAAAGGCTGGTCTTATTCTTGAAAAAAATGATAAAAAATATGATCGCTTCAGAAATAGATTAATATTTCCTATCCATAATATTAGTGGAAAAGTAATTGCCTTTGGAGCTAGGATTATAAGTGAGAAAAAAAATCAACCCAAGTATGTAAATTCTCCAGAAACACCTCTTTATGTGAAGAGTAATGTGTTGTATGGTTTGTATCAAGCTAAAAATATTATTAGGAAATCCGATAATTGCATTTTAGTTGAAGGTTATACTGATGTTATCTCTCTATTTCAAATAGGTATCGAGAATGTAGTTTCCTCATCAGGAACATCATTAACAATTAATCAGATTAAACTTATTTCAAGGTATACCAAAAATATTACCATTTTATTTGATGGTGATAAGGCAGGAATTAATGCTTCACTGAGGGGTATGGATCTTATCCTTGAAAATGATTTGAATGTCAAAATTGTTTCTTTCCCAGAGGGTGAAGACCCAGATAGTTACTCGAAAGCAGTTGGAAAAGATAAATTCTTAGATTATGTTAAGTCCAAAGAAACTAATTTAATAACATTTAAAGTTGATTTACTTAATTCTACATACAAAGACGATCCTGTTAAAAAGTCTGAAATGATTTTTGATATTGTTAAATCTATTTCTAAAATACCTAATTCTATTAAAAGATCAGTTTTTATTAAAGAGGCAAGTAACTCTCTTGATATCAGTGAACAGGCTCTGATTACAGAGATGAATAAGTTATTAATGAACTCTGAAAATAAGTTTACTCAATCAAAAAATTATATAAATATTGAAAAAGAGGAAACTGCTAAAAAAAAGGAAATTAATTCCGCTATTAATTTTTATGAAAGGGAATGTGTTAGGATGCTTGTAAATTATGGGACTTCAGATTTTGAGGTTCTTGGATTAGATAGAAAGTCATTTATAGAGTATTTTCTTAATGAGATTGAGGATATAGAATTTGAAAATAAAAATTATTTGAAAATTATAGAAGTATTCAAAAATGAATTTAAAAGTAATAGAGTAATTGATATAAATTATTTTTTAGATGATAAGTATAACGATATTAAAGAAGATGTTATTGATTTATCTGCTAATAAGTATGAGATTAGTAAACAATGGAAAGATAAATTTAATATTCATGTTTCAGATGAGATAGACTCATTGAAGAAAACCACGTATACCAACATACTAAGATTAAAGTTTAGACTTATAAGAAAAATGATAAAAGATAATTTAAAAAATTTGAGTAAATCTGATATGATAAATATCGATAAGGAAACTTTAGAATTACATAATAAATTAAAGTCTGCTGAGATGGAGATTGCAAAACAACTAGGAAATGTTACTACCGTATGAAAGATAAATTAAATACTATACCTGAGGCTATTGAGGCTATTAAAAATGGTGAGATAATAATTGTAGTCGATGACGAGTCTAGAGAAAACGAGGGTGATTTTGTTTGTGCATCTTCTAAAGTTACTCCAGAAGTAATTAATTTTATGTCTAAAGAGGGTAGAGGTCTTATTTGTTGTTCATTAGAGTCAAGCAGGTGTGAAGAATTAAACCTCGATCTGATGGTAGGTAAAAATACCGACTTATATGGTACATCTTTTACTGTCTCAGTTGATCTTATTGGAGACGGAGTCTCTACTGGAATTTCTGCATCAGACAGGTCAAAAACTGTAAAAGCGTTAGTTAACAAGAAAATTAAGCCTGATGATTTTTCTAAACCTGGTCATATTTTTCCTTTAAAATCTATTGATGGGGGAGTATTAAGGAGAGCTGGTCATACTGAGGCTTCTGTTGACTTACCTAGAATAGGAGGTCTATATCCTTCAGGTGTAATTTGTGAAATTCTAAATGAAGATGGGTCTATGGCTAGACTAAAAAATTTGTACAAAGTTGCAGAAAAACATAACCTCATCATTATTTCAATAAAAGATTTAATTCAATACCGAATGAATTTAGAGTCATTAATTGAGAGAAAAGAAGAAATACATTTACCAACAGAATTTGGAGATTTTAAATTAATTTCTTACGAACAGAAGGATACTAAAGATATTCATATTGCACTAAAAAAAGGAAATTGGAATGAAAATGATGAGGTTTTAGTTAGAGTTCATTCTTCATGTGTAACTGGAGATATTTTAGGTTCTTTAAGGTGTGATTGTGGCTCACAATTAAAAAATGCTCTTAAAATGATTAATGATAAAGGCAAAGGTCTATTATTATATATGAATCAAGAAGGAAGAGGAATTGGGTTATTAAATAAGCTTAAAGCTTATAAGTTACAAGAAGAAGGTTATGATACTGTAGAGGCAAATGAAAAACTTGGATTTAAAATGGATGATAGAGATTATGGAGTAGGAGCTCAAATTCTTAATGATCTAAATATTAAAAAAATCAATTTATTATCTAACAACCCTATAAAAAGAGCTGGGCTTCTAGGTTATGGACTAGAAATTTCAAGAAATACTAAAATAGAAATAGAACCAAATACGTTTAATAAGAAGTACCTAGAAACAAAAAGAGATAAAATGGGTCACGATATATTAAAAAAATAAGTAGATGAGAAAGCTTTTATTATTAGTATTTTTTATATCTAATTATAACTTTGCTCAGGAATTTCCTAGTGATATTTGGCATAAGGGGCTACTAGTTACAAATCTTGGAGATACAATAGAAGGTGATCTTAAATATGATTTTGAGTCGCAGTCAATTCAACTTGATGATGGTGAGACAATAAAGGCATTTAATGTAAATAATTTATTTTTCTTTGAAATTTATGATAAAACAATCAGAGACTATAGACAATTTTATTCTTTAATGTATGAGGTTGGATATGATTATAATGTCCCTGTTTTATTTGAAATGATGATTGAAGGTAAGATAAGTTTATTACTTAGAGAAAGAATAATTGCTGAGACAAATCAATCTTACTTTCCTTCATATTATTCTTATGGAATTATGCCATCTTTTAGTAATAATTATGGTTATGTAAATAAAGTTAAATACGATTATTTCTTTTTAACAGATGATGGTAAAATTCATAAGTTTAAAGGAAAAAAGAAAGAGATATTGTCTCTTATGCAAGATAAATATTCAGTTATGAAAGAATATATTTCTAAAAATAAAATAAGCTTAAAAAAAATGAGTGATATTGCACGAGTAGTTAATTATTATAACATAATATAAAATGAAAAAACCATTAATATTAGTTACTAATGATGATGGAATAGACTCTAAAGGAATCAGGTTTTTAGTAAGCATAATGTCTGAATTTGGTGAGGTTGTTGTTGTTGCTCCAGATAGTCCTCAATCTGGTATGGGGCATGCAATAACTGTTGGAGATAAACTTAGATTAGTAAAGTCGGATCTTTTTGGAGATATAGAGTCATATAAGTGTAGTGGAACACCAGCAGACTGTGTTAAAATAGCAAAGCATCATATTCTAAAGAATAGGAATATTGATTTGATAACTAGTGGTATTAATCATGGAAGTAATTCATCTATAAGTGTTCTTTATTCAGGAACTATGTCTGCTGCTATTGAAGGGGCAATTGAAAATACTCCATCTATCGGATTTTCATTATGTGATTTTGATCCAAATGCTTATCTAAAACATACAAAAGAGCACATAAAAAAAATAGTAAATAATGCTTTAAATAATGGTATTCCTGATTCAATTGCATTAAATGTAAATATTCCTGCTGTTTCGTCAGAAGATATAAAAGGTATTAAGATATGTAGACAGGCAAATGCTATATGGGAAGAAACTTTTGACAAGAGACATGATCCGTACGGGAGAGAGTACTATTGGATGGTAGGTAACTTTGTTAATCATGATAAAGGTAAAGATAATGACGAGTGGGCTATTAAAAACAATTATGTTTCCATAGTGCCATGTAAATTTGATTTAAGTTCTAAAAGAGGCTTATTATTTCTTAATGAAAAATGGAAATTTTAAGGATCAATATCTATTGTTAACAAATATTTGTTAAATGATTTTCTAGATTTTATTTTTTTTAGCTCCTCATATATTATTTTTTTATTTCTTTTTAAATTTTTAACTCTATCTAGTTTTAAGAAAACCTTATAAATTAATCTTTTCTTATTTTTAACAGTCCCTATGTCTGATACTTTGCAAAACGTAAACTTCTTTTCTATTTCTTTACTTAGTTTTTCTCCTTTTGTCTCTAACTGATTAAGGTTATTTCCAATTAATTCAATACATATAAGTCTCTTATATGGGGGGTAATCAAAAATTTTTCTTTCAATCATTTCTTTTTTTACAATATCATGATAGTTAAGTCTTATTATATCATTTAGATTATCATATTCAGAATGAAATAATTGAATTAACAATTTTTTATTCTTATCATTTTTGACCTTTTTTATGAGTTTAAATAAAATCTGAAAATAAATTTCATTTGACTTATAGTTAATATTAGAAAATATTTTATCTGGATTTATTAGTATAAGAAGGTTATATTTAAATTTCTCTAAACTATCAATAATAGAGTGATTTCCAATTATTATATTATTGTCATTTATGTCCTCATAAAATTGAATAAGTTGATTTCTAGTAATTGATGAAGATTTAGCTGTCGATATAGATTTTATCTTTTTGATATTAGATTTTATAAATGAATGTATTGGTTTAATATCTTTTGAATAGGGAGTGTATATTATAATTTTTTCTTTATTATTTATGGATTCTTTAATTTGATTAATTATCTCTTCTGTTAATAAACAAAATAATTTTTTATTGGTCTTGTTTACTATTGAAATCTTATTTAAATCTGTTTCTAAATTGAGTTTTTTCATTTTATCGTGAAAACTAAATTTTCCTTTTTGATAGTTATATATGGAATCTATAGAAGGTGAGTCTGTTATTAGGTCAATGTCACATTTATTAATTTTTGATAACATTATTGCGCAGTCTCTTGCGTTATATCTTATAACTCTATCAGTCTCTTTATATAAGTAATCTTGTTCATTTGCTACAATAATCTTCCTTAAGTTTGTAAAGGGTAAAAATATTGCAGACTTAATTCCAATTATTATTATACTTTTATTTTCAACAACTCTCTTCCATATGTTTAATTTATCATTTAATGTTGTTTTTGAATCATAAATGAAACATTTCTCTTTAATTTTTTTCGGTAATTTATTGTGTACTGCTTGGCACTGATAAATGTTTGGAGTAAGGATTAGATACTGTGAAAGGTTTTTTTTATTAGTTTCAACATTGTCTATGATATGTTTTTTAATATCTTTTGAGTATTTAATTATGAGTTTTATATCATTACTCATACTTAATTCCTTTGCTAAACCCATTTTTTTAGGTTTATCTATATTGTTAATATCAAATATTTTTTTAGAAAATATGGAGTTTAATATTTTAGGTAAGCTTACTAGGTAATATTCACTAGCCCATTTGAGAAATTTAATTTGATTTTCTGAAAATGGCCCATTAAAGTTTTTGACTGATATTATTTTTTTAATATAATAATGTCTCTTCGTGATATAAGAGTTAGATATAACAACTCCTTCTACTATCTCGTTATTATTTCCAAATGGAACTTTTACAATAGATCCTAATTTTATTTTATAATTTGTTTTATATGTATATAAGGAATCTAGAGGAAGATTTATAATTACATCGACAAAGGCATAATCTTTCATAAGTTTTTGAAAGATTCAATTTAATAAAAGAAATTATAAAGTAATAGAAAACTATTTTTTAGAATCTTTTTTAGATTTTACAGACTTAGAATCTTCTTTAGATTCAACATCCTTATCATCTTTTTTAGATTTTACAGACTTAGGATCTTCTTTAGATTCAACATCCTTATCATCTTTTTTAGATTTTACAGACTTAGAATCTTCTTTAGATTCAGCACCCTTATTATCTTTTATAGATTCCTTGTTTTCATCTTCTTTATTAGGTGATTTTTTCTTTACAGGTACTTTACCAGTTACATTAATTTTAATTGTATGTGTTAAGTCTTTATGAATTTTAAGATTTACATCATACTCTCCTATAGCGTTTACTTTTGTTAGTATCGATATATTTTTCTTATGGATTTCTAAACCTTTCTCTTTTAACATTTTAGCTATTTGAGCTGTAGTTACTGATCCAAAAATTTTATCTTCTGATCCTGTCTTTATTTTAATTTCTAAAACTAAATCACCTATTTTTTTTGCAAGTTTTTCTGCTTCTTTAAGAATTTCTTCTTGTTTTTTAATAGTTTGTTTTAAGTTTTCTTCTAAAACTTTTTTGTTAGAGTTATTTGCAAGGACACCATAACCTTGAGGAATTATAAAATTTCTACCATAACCGTTTTTAACATTTAAGATTTCATCTTTAAATCCTAAACCAGGTACATCTTTTAATAAAATAATTTCCATATCTTAATTATTATCAGTTGTGTAAGGGAGAAGAGCTAAGTGTCTTGCCCTTTTAATGGCCTGCGCTACTTTTTTTTGATATTTAGAGCTTGTTCCTGTGATTCTTCTTGGTAATATTTTACCCTGATCATTAATAAATTGTTTTAGAAAAGATGGGTCTTTATAGTCTATATATTTTATTCCACTCTTCTTAAACCTACAAAATTTTTTCTGTTTACTAGATCTGTCTATTGACTCATTTTGTAATGCTGAATTGAATTGACTTCTCATTTCTTTTTCTTTTTAAATTCTCCTTTAGCTCTTCTTGCATTGTATTCCAATGCATCTTTACAAAGAGAAACTGTCAAATATCTTAGTACAGACCTATCTCTTTTTAATTCAGTTTCAAGATTTTTCACAAAATCTAACTTTTCTGTCTCGTACTGAAAGAGATGAAAAAAACCTGAATTTTTATTATTGATTGAGTATGTGAGCTCTTTGAACCCGAGACTCTCGTCACAAACCACCTTGACTTTGTTTTTGTCAAGGACTTTCTTATATTTTTTAACAGTATCCTCTACCTGCTTATCAGATAGAACGGGATTTATAATGAATACTGTTTCGTAATTTTTATTCATATAATTTCCTTAAATGATGTGCAAAGCTAATCTTTTGAATCTAAAATAATAATTATTTTACTAAAAATTCACCACTCCCTATTTTATAATTATTAGTGTATAAATGTACATTATAAGTTCCTCTTTTAAACTCTTCATTTTTGTTGTATTCTACGTTTATTTTTTTCTCATTTCTATCAATTAAGACCTCTTCTTTTATAGTGTAAAACAACTCTCTTTTATTAAAAGTAAATGAACCTGATCCTTTGGATATATCATATAATACCTCATTATTTGGTTTTTCAATAGATATATATATATCTATTACCTCTATTAGAGACAAATCATTTTCTTTTAATGTGAAATTAATATTTAATTTACTTAAGGATCTGTTTTTAAAAGTCTTTGTTTTTTTTGATCCATTTCTAAAAATTCCAACTACCTCAATATCTTTCAACTCTAGTTGTGATGCTTCTTTTATCTTCTCCTCCAATTTCTTATTTGATTGATTAATATTTGATATTGTAGAGTTTAAATTATTTATTTCAACTTTTTGTTCTTTATTTTCCACGTAAAGTTGTTCATTAACCTTTTTAAGACGTTCTATTTCCTCATCCTGAGCAAGAAGTAATTCTTTGTAACCATCTACCTTTCCTTGCAATCGGTTAATTTGTGCATATGCTCTTGTTCTGAAAACTTTTTTTTCTTCTTCTATGCTTTCTTTTAATATTATAAGTGAGTCAATATTTCCTCCTAGTTGAGATATTGTAAGTATTTTTTCTCCTAATGCTCCTGAAACAGAATCCAACTCTAAATACACATTATCAAGTTCTATTTCTTGCTGAACTCTTATTTTTTCAGATTCATTATTTTTATAAATAAAAAATAAAAGGCCTGCTACTATTAAAATTATAAAAGCTGTAAGTATTCGAATAATTTTTTTTTCTTTCATTTGAATTATAAATTGTATGCAAAACTAAATAATTACAGTTGAAGGTAAAAATCGAAAAGTCCTGGAATAAGGAATTAGATGAAGTTTTTAAAAATGATTTTTTTATCAAATTAACTGATAAGATAAAGGAGGAGTATAAAACACA
This sequence comes from Rhodothermaeota bacterium MED-G19, assembly GCA_002457315.1. Lineage (GTDB taxonomy): Bacteria > Bacteroidota > Bacteroidia > Cytophagales > MED-G16 > MED-G16. The sequence continues at coordinate 53,235 of NTKI01000004.1, read as the reverse complement.
TGTTATATATCCAAAAGGAAAAAATATTTTTAACTCATTTGATTTATGCCCATTTAATAAGGTTAAGGTTGTAATTCTTGGTCAAGATCCTTATCATGGTTTTAATCAGGCTAATGGTTTATCTTTTTCTGTTAGTAGTAAAACATCAATACCCCCTTCTCTAAAAAATATATTTAAAGAGTTAAAATATAATTATCCCAATTTTAAATATAAGGATGGTGATTTAACTCATTGGGCTGAACAAGGTGTTTTACTTCTAAACTCTATACTTACTGTTAGAAAAAATACTCCTGGTTCTCATAGTAGATTTGGATGGGAAAAATTTACAGACTCTGTTATCAACCTTATTTCAAAAAAAAAAAAAAATATTGTTTTTATTCTATGGGGTTCTTTTGCAATATCAAAAAAAGAAATAATTGATAGAAAAAAAATTCACCTTGTTTTAACCTCTGCTCATCCGTCTCCATTTTCAGCTTATAAAGGCTTCTTTGGTCAAAATCATTTCAAGAAAACAAATGATTATTTAGAAAAAAATGGAATTAGTAAAATTGTTTGGTAATTATTTTATAATATTTAAAAATCTATCCCACCTTATAGCCTTAAATAAATTATCTTCTTGGTAGTTATATGAAAACCAGATAAAAGAAGCTTCGCCTAAGACATGATCATAAGGTACAAATCCCCAAAATCTTGAATCTTCAGAGTTATGTCTATTGTCTCCCATCATGAAAAAATAATCTTGTTTGAATTTATATTTAGTTACAATTTCATTATCTATTAGTAGATTATCTTCTTCAACTCTTACATTATCTATGTTTTCGTAATTTATAATTGTAGAACCAAATTTTGAAATTGTTTCTTTATTGATTTCTATTTCTAAACCTCTATAAGGAATTAGAAGTGGTCCATAGAAGTCAGTATTCCATGGGTAATTCTCTCCGTCAGGGAATACTCTTCCACTTGTCAAAGATTTATCCATTTTGTAAAGAGTTATATTCCCAACAAATGCTTCATTACCAATTGCATTTGCATTCTCTTCTTTTGTATTTACATAGTAACCTCCTGTAACTTTAGTATATTCCCATATATCATACTTTCTAAAAATTCTTTCATTAATAGTTTTGTCTGTCTCTAAAAAATATCTCTTCTGTAGACCTGCAGGGACAGTTAAGTTTTTATTATTTATTATAACTTCTCCATTATCTATTAATATTGTATCACCTGGTAAACCAACACACCTTTTTACGTAATAAGTTTTTAGGTCTATTGGCTTATCTAATTCATTAGGATAGTTAAAAACAACAACGTCATTTCTTTGAATCTCTCCTAAACCAGGTAGTCTGAATGTAGGTAACTTAATCCATTCTAGATATGATTGGATATCTGTTCCCCATATTTTTTGATGAGTTAGAGGTACTTGAAGAGGTGTCATTGGGGTTCTAGGACCATAATTTAATTTATTAACAAATAAGAAGTCTCCAACAAGTAAAGTTCCTTCCATTGAAGGAGTTGGAATTGTAAAGGCTTCAAAGGTAGCCCAACGTATCAACGTAGCAGCTATTACAGCAAAAAGTAATGCATCAAACCACTCTCTTATAGGTCCTTTTTTCATTAGTTCAAATTTATTTTTAAAATGTAACGTAAACTTATCATAATTTATTGTAATTAGAAATTAAAGTAAAGTGATATACCTATCAAATTACTATTATTAATTTTATCTAGTGAGGGTTTAATATTTAAACTCAGATCATTATCTGTATTAAATCCATTTAGATGAGCGAATATGTGAGCATCAACAATATTTAAGAGGTAATATACTCCTGTGAAAATTATCAACATATCTCTATTTCTTCTCCAAAAGTCCATATTTCTTTCTAATGAATTTCTGCTAAAATTTGGGAATGGATTTAATGTAAGTTCATCATTATCAACCTCTAGGGTCAATGCATTTTTGAAATCATGATACATTTGATTATTAAATTTAATATAATGACCAATTACTGCATATCCACCATAAATCACAGGAACTTTCCAGTATTGTTTATTATATACTTGACCTAAACCAGGAAGAATTGCAGATAGCCTTGAGGCCTTTTTGGGATTAAAAATTTTAATTTTTTTTTCTTGACAGAAACTTGAAAAACTGATAAAGAGTATTAAAAGTAATATTTTTCTCATTAGATAATGTCCAATAGTTCTAAAATCCTATTTAACTCATTAGTTGTCTTATAAGGGATCAAAATTTTACCTTTCTTTTCATCACCTTGTGTCTTTACTTTAGTTCCAAAGTATGATGATAGTTTAGATTCTATTTTAATTATCTCATTGTTTTTCTTAGATTCTATTTTTCTTAGAGATAATTTTTCTTTATTAAAATTTCTAACCAAGTCTTCAGTTTTCCTAACAGATAATTTATTACTAAGAATCAGTTGATAAATTTTTAATTGAATTTCACTCTTTTCTAATGTAATTAATGATCTTGCATGACCCATCTGAATTTTATTATCTATTAAACCCTTTTGTATAGTCGGGGGTAATTTTAATAATCTAAGGTAATTATTAATTGTTGATCTGTCTTTCCCTACTCGAGAGCCTAAATTTTCTTGATTAATTTTTAATTCATCTATTAACTTTTTATAGGAAATTGCTATTTCTATTGAGTTAAGATCTTCCCTTTGTATATTTTCAATTAAAGCTAACTCTAATATATTATCGTCATCAGTTACTTTAATAAATGCTGGTATCGTCTCTTTACCTAATAATTTTGATGCTTTATACCTTCTTTCTCCAGAAATTAATTGGTATTTATTTTCACTGATTTTTCTGACAGTTATTGGCTGAATTATACCGTGTTGTTTTATAGAAGCTGAAAGTTCATTAAGTTTTTTCTCATCAAAAGATTTTCTAGGTTGGTCTGAGTTAATATCAATAAATTTTAAATTGATTTCATCAAAAATTTTTTTGTCTATTGCATTATCTTTTGTCTTCAGCAATGAACCTAAGCCTCTCCCAAGAGTATTCCTTTTATTTACCATGAAACTTTAACAGAGTTATTTTTATCCACTAATTCTTTAGCTAAATTTAAGTAGCTTAAAGATCCTTTGCAATTTGCATCGTATGAAATTACAGGAATTCCAAAAGATGGTGCTTCACTTAATTTAACATTTCTTGGAATAATTGTATTAAAAACTAGAGATTTAAAATGCATTTGAACTTCTTCTACTACTTGATTACTAAGTCTAAGTCTTACATCATACATGCTCATTAATATACCCTCAATACTAAGGTTTTTATTAAGATCATTTTGAATTAATTTAATTGTTTCTAGTAATTTTCCTAGTCCTTCTAAAGCAAAATATTCACATTGAACAGGGATGATTACAGAATCTGATGCTACCAGAGAATTTATAGTTACAATGCCTAAAGATGGAGAACAGTCAATTATTATAAAATCATATTTATCTTTAATTTTATCAATACAATTTTTCATTCTAAGATCTCTATTTTTAATATCTACCATCTCTACTTCTGCACCAACTAAATCAATATCTGAGGGTAGTATTTCAAGAAAATTCACTTCTGATTTAATTATACTGCTTTTATCAATATTTCCATTTATCATACATTCATAAACAGTTTTTTTAATTTTATTTTGATCAACACCTAAACCAGATGTAGAATTAGCTTGAGGATCAGCATCAATTAACAGTGTTTTATATTCAAGCGCAGCAAGGCTTGCAGCAAGATTAATAGAAGTAGTAGTTTTTCCTACTCCGCCTTTTTGATTTGCTATTGATATAATTTTACCCATATGAGTCTATTAAATTGGTATGCCAATTTATTTATTTTTTTTCTTATTTGTATTTTGTCTTGCTTTCATGGCTTCTTCAATTCTTAATTGAAAGCTTGATTTTTTGGAGTTAACATTTTGCTTTCTATTAAACTCTATTTCTTTTTTAATTTTCTCTTCATCAACAAACTTTTTAAAAACAAAAATTTGAGCATATGAAGCTACATTTGACAGAAAATAATAATAGGTTAATCCGGATGAAAAATTATTAAATATAAATAAGAACATTATTGGTAATATATATTGAAAAGTCTTCATTGGGCCTTCCATAGTCTGCATCTGAGAATTTGCTTTATTTATTAATATAGTTGACACTGTCATTAGGATTGTGAATAAACTAACATGATCTCCATAAAATGGTATATTAAATGGTAAACTTAAAATAGAATCATAATTAGATAGATCAGATGCCCAGAGGAATGACTTTCCTCTTAACTCTATGGCATTTGGAAGAAAGTAAAATACAGATACTAAAATTGGAAGTTGAAATAAAATTGGCAAACAACCACCAAGTGGGCTAACTCCAGTTTTTGTGTATAGTTCCATAATTTCGGCTTGTGATTTTTGCATATCTCCTTCATGCTTATTTCTTATAGATTGTATTTCAGGGTTTAAAGTTTTCATTTTTGCCATTGAAAGGTGTGATTTATAAGTAAGAGGAGTTACTACAATTCTTATTAGAAAAACCATGAATAAGATAATCAAGCCATAGTTTGAGGTTATATTTTCAAGAAAATTAAAAATTGGAACAATTATATATCTATTAAAACCTCCGACACCTATCCAGCCAAGATATAAATTATTGTGAAATTCATTTTCAATATCTTTTAATATAGAATATTTATTAGGTCCAAAATAATATTTATATGACACTGAATTATTTTCTATAGGTATTTCAGTTTGAATTGTAAACCTTTTATTAGTTACCTCATCTTCAATGTATTCTGACTTAAGATTTGAATTATTAAAACTATTTAGTGATAATATTGCTGAACTAAAGAATTGTTGTTTATTAGATATCCATTTTAGTTTATCCTCTACTTTTATTTCTTCTGTACCAGTAGAAGTTGCAGATGTATAATCAAAATCTCCATCATTATTAAAAAAATTTATTCTTGTCTGGTTTTTTTCGTTTGTTGTATTACTTTCCTGGTGTATTACATTATTTACCCAAGTGAACAAAATATTTTCATTATCAAGAAAATAATCATTTAATAAGATTTTAGATTCAATAATATAACTATCCTCTTCTAACTCATATTGGATAGTTATTTTTCTACCATCTTTTGATGAAGCCGAAAAAGTAACTTTATTTTTTTCGGTTGATCTTGATTGAATTTTATCAAAAATAATATCATCTAAATTTAAATTATTAGCACTTAATATTTTTAAATTAATATTACTTGAGCTATTATGAAGTTTAACATTATTATTTTCATAATCATAATAATCAGATAAAGTTACGTTAGTAATTTTTGCTCCTTTAGTATTAAAGTCCACTTTTAATAAATCATTTTCAAGAGATACAACTTCCTCTATTCCCTTTCCTAGAAATTCTTCATTTATTGTATTTCTTTTATCATCAAATTTTATATTTTCAGTGATTTCTTCTTTTTGTTCTTGATTGTTTACTTCAGAAATATTTTCAGAATCCTGAATTTGTCCAGGCGGGAAAAATGTATAATAAGTTAATATAAGAAGCATTATAAGTGTAAAACCTATAAATCTATTATTATCCATTTTTGATTGATTTTATTTTTTTAACAAAACTAACAAATAGTGGGTGAGGTTTTAAAACTCTACTGCTATATTCGGGGTGATATTGTGTTCCAATAAACCAAGGATGATTTTTTAATTCAATAACCTCTACCAAGTTTAATTTTTTGTTAACTCCAGATGTCAACATCCCATTCTCATTAAAACTTTCTTTATATATGTTATTAAATTCATATCTATGTCTATGTCTTTCATTAATTTTTAATTTACCATATGATTTTTGAACAAGAGACCCTTTTTCCAGATCACAAGTGTAAGATCCTAATCTCATGGTGCCTCCTTTATTTTTTATTGACTTCTGTTTTTCCATTAAATCAATAATTGGAAATGATGTGTTATTATCAAATTCAGTTGAATTAGCATTTTTGTTTCCTAACACATTTCTTGAAAATTCTATACATGCACACTGCATTCCTAAACATATTCCTAAAAATGGAATTTTATTTTCTCTAACATATTTTATAGATGATATTTTACCTTCTATTCCTCTTTCTCCAAAACCAGGGGCTACTATGACTCCATCTATATTTTTTAAATGATTTTCTGCATTTTTATTATTAATGTTTTCTGATTTAATCCATTTTATTTCAACTTTAGAATTTAGGTTAGCACCTGCATGTATTAATGATTCTGATATTGATTTATAGGCATCATGAAGACTAACATACTTTCCTACAATAGCAATATTTAATGTATTTGTTGAGGAATGTAAATTCTTTAAGAAGTTATTCCATCTACTAAGTCTAAGAGGTTTTTTCTTTGATAATTTTAAATAATTAAGGACTATCTCATGCAATCTCTCATCTCTCATCAATACAGGAACATCATATATTGATTTTGCATCAATTGACTCTATAACTGAGTTTTTAGATACATTACAAAATAAAGCCAATTTGTTTTTTATTTCTTTTCCAAGTTTGTGTTCACTCCTACAAACTAATACATCTGGTTGAATACCGGCCTCTAATAATTTTTTTACAGAATGTTGTGTGGGTTTAGTTTTTAATTCTCCAGATGTAGACAAATAAGGTATAAGTGTTAAGTGAATATTTAAAAAATCACCTCTATCTAGATCTAGTTTTGCTTGTCTTACAGCTTCAAAAAATGGTAAAGATTCAATATCACCTATACATCCACCAATTTCTGTTATTATTATCTCAAAAGAATTATTTTTTCCTATTTTATAAAAACTATTTTTAATTTCATCTGTGATATGAGGTATTACTTGAACTGTTTTTCCCAAAAATTCTCCTTTTCTTTCTTTTGATATAACATTATTATAAATTCTACCAGTAGTAACATTGTTGTCCTGAGATGTTGAAATACCTAAAAATCTTTCATAATGTCCTAGATCAAGATCAGTTTCTGCGCCATCTTCAGTAACATAACATTCACCATGTTCATACGGACTCATTGTACCAGGATCTATATTTAGATAAGGATCAAATTTTTGAATAGTAACTTTATAACCTACTGCCTTCAATAATAACCCAAGAGATGCTGAAATTATGCCTTTACCAAGTGAAGATGTGACACCACCCGTTACGAAAATGTATTTTTTATTCATATTTATCTATTAACTGTAACGGGAATCAAATTTAAGTTAAATGAACTATAATCTTTTATAAAATCCAATTTTATTCAATTCAAACAACTTATATTTTAAATTTGTAATAATTATGAATTTTAAAAAACATATAGACAGGGATAATAATTTAAAATTAATCAAGAATCATGCCTCTAAATTAAATGTAGAATCATTTTTAGTAGGTGGTTATGTAAGAGATTTGCTTTTAAATAGGTCATGTAAAGACATTGATATTATGACAATTGGAAAACCTTATGATTTAATAAATTCAGTTTCTAAAGAAAAAGGTTTCTCAAAAGTTAAAATATTCAAGACATTTGGTACAGCTTCAATATCATATAAAGAGTTTAATTATGAGTTTGTAGGTGCAAGAAAAGAATCATATAATAAGAACTCAAGAAACCCAGATGTATCCCCCGGATTATTCGAAGATGACATGAGGAGGAGAGATTTTACTATAAATGCTTTTGCTGTTTCAATAAATAAAAAACATGGAGAGTTTATTGATATGTTTAATGGGGTAGGAGATTTAAAAAATAAAGTAATAAAAACCTGTGATGACCCACATAAAACTTTTGAAGATGATCCATTAAGAATGATGAGAGCTATCAGGTTTGCATCTCAATTAAATTTTGATATTGAACAAGATACATTCAAATCTATAATTGATAATTCAGAAAGACTTAAAATTATAAGCCAAGAGAGAATAACTGATGAATTAAATAAAATTATATTATCTAACAATCCATCTTATGGATTCAAACTATTATTTACTTCTGGATTGTTAAAACAATTTTTTATTGAAATGCATAATTTATATGGTGTAGAAAAAATTAATAATCATTCTCATAAAGATAATTTTTACCATACACTAGAAGTTTTAGATAATACTGCAAAAATTTCAGATAATTTATGGTTAAGATGGTCAGCTATTCTACATGATATAGCTAAGCCTCATACTAAGAGGTATAAAGAAAATGTAGGTTGGACTTTTCATGGTCATGAAGATCTAGGATCAAGGTTAGTCCCTAAAATTTTTAAGAGATTAAAGTTACCTCTTAACGAGAAAATGAAATATGTCCAGAATTTGGTAAAACTTCATTTGAGACCTATTGCTTTAGTTAAAGATCATATTACAGATTCGGCTATTAGAAGATTGGTATTTGATGCAGGTGAAGATATAGATGACTTAATGAAGTTATGTAGGGCAGATATTACAACAAAAAACCCAGATAAAGCTAAAAAATATTTAAATAACTTTGACATTGTTGAAAAGAAAATAGTAATAGTTGAAAAAAATGATAAAATAAAAAATTTCCAACCTCCTATATCAGGAGAAGAAATTATTAATATTTTTGCAATTAAACCTTCTAAAATAATAGGGACATTGAAGAATGAAATTAAAAATCAAATTTTAGATGGTAAAATTAAAAATGATAAGAAAGAGGCTCTAAAACTTTTATATAAACTCGGAGCTTCAAAAGGTCTAGAACGAATTAAATAAAGCTATGAAAACAAAATTTATATTATTTATTATCGCATTTATATTTTCTTTTAACACACATTCTCAAAATAATAATTTTGAAGTTCAAAAGTCAATATATGACAAAGCAAAATCATATAATGATCCAAATGTAGCTATATCAGCACTATATAACATGATTGCTATTCAACCTGAAAATATTTTGTTGAAAGATTCTTTAATGAGAGAATACTTAGCTATATCACAATGGGCACCTTCTTATATGATATCAAGAGAAATTTTAGGAGCGCAACCTAACAATAATTTTGCTCTTGAAGTGTCTTGTGTTGCTCTTCAGAATTTAGGTTTAAAACAAGAAGCATTAAATGAGTATGAATCTCTTTATCTGAAAACAGATAGAGTAGACGTATTATATACAATTTCTTTTCTTCAATTTGAGCTCGGAAATTTTAATGAAAGTATAACCAATTTAGATATACTTATTTCAAATACTCAAACAGAAGAAATGACTGTTAGTGTAAGTAAAGATCAAAATTCAAGACAAGAAATTGCTATACGTGCTCAATTATATTATTTAAAGGGTTTAATTTATATAGAAAAAGACAATGGTTTATTAGCAAAAGATGCTATAAATAAAGCACTAGAAATAGCTCCTGATTTTCAAAATGCTATTAATAAATTAAATACTTTATAGACTTTTTTTAAAAAATTTTCCATTTTCACATTCATATGTTCTGAATGGATATTTTTTCATAAGCTCATAATTGTGAGTAGTCATAATTACACTAGTTCCTCCCTTATTAATATCAATTAATAGTTTTAGTATATTTTCAGCTACTTCTGGGTCAAGATTACCAGTAGGTTCATCTGCAATTATTAACTTTGGATTATTGACTATTGCTCTAGCAATTACAAGTCTTTGTTGTTCACCTCCAGATAATTCATATGGATAATTTTCTGATTTATTCTCTAAACCTACTGTATTAAGTAGTAATTTAATTTTTTCATCAATTTTTTCATTGTTTTCCCAACCTGTTGATGTCATTACAAATTTTATATTTTCATATGCATTTCTATCCTGAAATAATTGGAAATCTTGAAAGACAATACCAATATTCCTTCTTAAGTAAGGAAGATTTTTTTTACTAACTGATGATATATTTTCATTATTAAAATAGATATTCCCCATTTTTAAAGGAATGTCACGATATATAGTTCTTAATAAAGAGCTTTTTCCACTACCTGTTTTTCCTATTACATATATGAATTCACCTTCTTTAAGGTTTAGATTTACATCATTAAGAATTGTCTTATAATGATGAAATATTGTAGCATTTTCTATTTTTAGGATATTATTTTGGTTCATGAAAGGACTAATTTTTGTAATTTTCCAAATTCTAAGTTTTTTACATAACTAATTATTTCATCTTCTTGAGACTTTATTCCGTAATTTCTTAATTTATCAATAGGTCGATCAGCTCTGAAATAATCAACAAGTATCATGTCTTTATTTCTAAGTTGAATGTAATCTGGAATTTTAGCTTTACCTTTTATCTTAATTATGTACATAATAAAAAAGGCAAACTAGATTCGCACCGCTACAACCACTTACCCTTGCTTCTTTCCAGACCTGGGGGATTCAGCAGGAGCTGGTCGTACTAGCTTGCCAGTGTAAAATTAATAAAATACTATTTGATTTCTTTTTTTTAATAATGTTATATTCGATTAAATTTTTATTATAATGAAAAAAGTAATTTTTGTCCTTTTTATTATTAATTTGACACTAATCAATAATTTATTTTCTCAGAATAAATTTTCCTTTGGCTTTAAATCTTCTTATAGTTCATCTAATATAAATTTTTATAATAATTTTTTTCCTCAAAATATCAAGACTAACTCCTTAAATACATTTGATTATTCTTTTGTGGCTGAGATTAAAAATTTAAAAAAAACAGGTATAAGAATTGAGATTTCAAAAAAAACAAAAGGGTGGACCCAAAGTGATAATACAAATATTTTTGTTAATAATGAATTTACTTATTTGAATATCCCAATAATGATGACTACATATTTTGGTAATAGTAATTCGAAAATAAACTTTTCTATTGGACCATATGCAGATTTCTTATTAGAAAATAATTTGATAAATAATAATAATTTTTCAGGTTTAGATTTTGGTTTTAATGAAGAAAGAGATAATAATTTTGGTTATGGTATTATGGTGAGTACTGGTCTGTCTTTTGATTTTGATAAAAATTCTTTTCAATTATTGGTTTCTTATAATTATAATTTTGATAATTTAATTGATGTTGAATCAAAAAATTCTGCTATTCCTGATATATCTAATTTTAATACTATTTCTATATCTTTTGTATATTTGTTTAACTTTTTAAGAAGTGAATAATTATAAATTTTTAAAATATTTTCTTACTTTATCTATTCCATTTCTAGCTTATTTATCATTTAATGGTTATGGTATAATAACTTATGCTCCTATTATTGAAGCTTTTCTCTTTATACCTATACTTGAGTTATTTATGAAGCCAGACAGTGATAATCTTTCTATTGCTGAGGAAGAAATGTCAAAAAATGATAAGTTTTATGACATAATTTTATATCTATTTGTTCCTATAATATTTTTTCTTATTTGGGAATTTTTGATTTCAATGAGAGAGAGTCTATCTGCATCTGATAAAATAGGTCGAATATTATCAATGGGTTTAATTTGTGGTGGATTTGGAATAAATATTGCTCATGAGTTAGGTCATAGAACTAATAAAGTTGAACAATTCTTATCAAAGGTATTATTAATCCCTTCACTATATATGCACTTTTTTATAGAACATAATAGAGGTCATCATAAAAAAGTTTCTACTAAAGAAGACCCTTCCTCAGCAAGATTTGGTGAAAACATTTTCTCTTTCTGGTTTAGAGCTGTGACTACAGGATACCTTTCAGCATGGAAGTTAGAAAAAGTAAAACTTGAGAGAAACGGCAAAAGTTTTTTCAGTTTATATAATGAGATGATTATTTTCCAAATAGTTCAATTTATTTTCATTTATATAATTTATTATTTTTTTGGTCCTTTCATTACAGGTTATTTTCTTATTTGTTCAGTTATTGGTTTTCTTACATTAGAAACTGTAAACTATATTGAGCATTATGGTCTTGAAAGAACAAAAAATAAAAATGGAAAATACGAAAGAGTAAAACCATTTCATTCATGGAATTCAAATCATCCAATTGGAAGAATAATGTTATTTGAATTATCTAGACATTCAGATCATCACTTTAATGCTTCTCGGAAATACCAAATTTTAAAAAATCATGATAATTCCCCAGAAATGCCTACTGGATATCCTGGGATGATGATACTTGCTCTATTTCCTCCACTATGGTTTTATGTGATGAATAATAAAATAAAAAGTATTCAATGACTTTTAAATTAAATTTCTAGTCTCTATCTTAGGAAAATGTTAAATATTAAAAATTGGTGGCAAAAATATTACCTCTACTAAGTAGTTAGCTATCTGTTTTTATTAAAATAAAACCCAAGCAATCTGCTTGGGTTTTTTTATTATGAAGACAAAAACAAATTATTTAAAATTTATTTCCGATACATTGACACCTGTAAGTATCTTTCTTAAGATAAGAGATGTTTATAATAAGGTATTTTTATTAGAAAGCTCAGATTATAAGGGTAGTGATAATAGTTTATCATATATCTGTTTTCATTCTGTTTCACAAATATCAATTAATGATAATTCAGTTAAAATAAAATACGATAATAATGACGAATCATATCAATTGAATGATAAAAATGATGCTTGTTACTATTTAAATAATTTTTCAAAAAGATTTGATTGTGAAAACAATGCTTTTAATTTTCCTATTAATGGTTTATTTGGATATATGTCATTTAATTCATCAAAATACTTTGAAAATATTGATATTATAAACCCTAAAGAAATAGATATTCCTGATATTCTATATCATATTTTTAAATATGTTATTGTTATAAATCATTATAACAACGAGCTTTTTATATTTGAACATCTTTATGGGGACGATAAAAAATCTGAAATTAATTCAATCTCTGAATTAATAAAAGGGAAACCAGTTAATCCATTTAAATTTAAATTGTGTGGTAAGGAAGAAAAATCACCAGATGATGATCAATTTAAAGATTTGGTTGATAAAGGAGTTTATCACTGTAAAATAGGAGATGTATTCCAAATTGTTTTATCAAAAAGGTTTTATCAAAACTTTAATGGTGATGACTTCCAGGTTTACAGGGCATTAAGGTCAATTAACCCTTCTCCTTACCTTTTCTACTTTGATTATGGAAACTTTAAAATACTTGGGAGTTCACCAGAGGCTCAAATTGTTATAAAAGAAGAAAAAGCTACCATTTATCCAATTGCCGGAACTTTTAAAAGATCTGGTGATGACAAGTTAGATAAAGATTTGGCTGAAAAATTAATAGACGACGAAAAAGAAAATTCAGAGCATGTCATGCTTGTTGATTTAGCTAGAAATGATCTTAGTAAAGTATCAAAAAATGTAAAAGTCGATAGATTTAAAGACGTTCAATATTATTCACACGTCATACATTTGGTTTCTAAAGTTACTGGACAAATCTCTGCTGACAAGAAGATTGATTTAGTAAGTGGAACATTTCCAGCTGGTACTTTATCTGGAGCACCAAAATATAAAGCATTAGAATTAATTGATTTGTATGAAAAATATAGCAGAGAGTTCTATGGTGGAGCTATAGGATATATGGGTTTTAATGGAGATTTTAACCATGCAATTATAATTAGATCATTTCTCAGTAAAAATAAAACCCTATACTATCAAGCTGGTGCAGGTATTGTTGCTAAGTCAGATAGAGAAAATGAGAACCAAGAAGTATATAATAAAGTAAGAGCTTTACAGGAAGCTTTAGAAATTGCTGAGAAATTATGAGAGTATTAGTTTTAGATAATTATGATAGTTTTACTTACAATATAGTTCATTCTATAAATGATATAGGAGGTATAGATGTTTCGGTAATTAGAAATGATGATATTGATTTGAATGATATATCAAACTTTGATAAAATAATATTATCTCCCGGTCCTTCTTTACCTAAAGATGCAGGACTAATGAACTTATTAATTTCTAAATTTTATAATCAAAAGCCAATCTTAGGAATTTGTTTAGGTCACCAGGCATTAGCACAAAATTTTGGAGGAAAATTATATAATATGAAAGAACCTATTCACGGAATTCAAACAGATGTTTTATTAGATAAAGATTATATTTTTGATGGAATTGATAAAAATATAAAGGCTTGTAGGTATCATTCTTGGTCTGTTTCTAACAATAATTTTCCGAAAGAGTTAAAAGTAATAGCAAGGGATAAAAAAAATATAATAATGGCAATAGCACATAAAAAATATCCTCTCAGAGGAATTCAATTCCACCCTGAATCAATTCAGACTCCTGATGGTAGTAGAATAATTAAAAACTTTATAATTAAATAATATGAAAAAACTTCTTAAAGACCTTTTTAATCATAAAATTTTAAATAAACAAGAGGCGAAAGAAGCCCTAATTTCTTTGACTGATGGTTCAGCTAATAGTTCACAGATATCATCATTTTTGACAGTTTATCTTATGAGAGATATTTCTGCAGAAGAACTTGATGGTTTTAGAGAGGCTATGATTGAACTTTCTTTAGATGTGGATATAGACGGTGATAATCTAATTGATTTATGTGGAACTGGAGGAGATGGAAAAGATACTTTTAATATATCTACTGTATCATCTTTTATTGTAGCTGGAGCTGGAATAAAAGTTTCGAAACATGGAAATTATGGAGTTTCATCTTCGTGTGGCTCTTCAAATATTATTTCTCATTTAGGTCATGAATTTTCAAATAATTTAGATTTACTAAAATCTTCATTAGAAAAATCAAACATTTGTTTCTTACATGCTCCTCTATTTCATCCTTCTTTAAAAAATATTTCTCCAATTAGAAGTGATTTAGGTGTTAAAACATTTTTTAATATGCTTGGGCCAATGGTAAATCCAATTCAACCAAAAAGTCAGTTAGTAGGTGTTTTTAATTCTAATATATTTAGACTCTATTCACATATTTATAGTAAAACAAAAAAAAACTATTGTATTGTTCATAGTATTGATGGGTATGATGAGATATCATTAACTGGACCTTTTAAATTATTTTCTAATAAAAACGATATTATGCTTGATCCAAAAGACTTAGGATTTTCCAATATCAAATCTCAAAATATAAAAGGAGGAAAAAATATTAACGAATCTTCAAAAATATTTGTTGATATACTTAAAAATGAGTCAAGTCATGACCATAAAAGTATTGTACTAGCAAATGCTGGATTAGCAATTTATTGTGCAAATAAACTTACATCAATAAAAGAGGGTATAGAAGTTGCTAAAGAGTCATTGGAATCAGGTAGAGCATACAATTGTCTTAAATCTTTTATTGAAAATAAATGAGTGTTTTAGATAAGATAATTCTTAATAAGAAAAAAGAAATTAAGATTTCTAAGAGTATAAAATCAATTAATTTGATTAAAAAATCCTTTTTTTTTAATAAAGAAGTTATTTCACTAAAGAAATTTTTAGTTGAAAGATCAGGTGTAATATCGGAGTTTAAGAGGAAATCACCATCTAAACCTTCAATTAATCTAAATGCTGACATTAACAAAGTAGTATTGGGATATGAGGAAGCAAATTCTAGTGCAATATCTATACTTACTGACAATTTATTTTTTGGTGGCACAAGAGAAGATATAACATCACTTAGAGAGAAAATAACCATACCAATTCTTAGAAAGGATTTTATTATTGATGAATATCAGGTTTTTGAGTCCAAATCATTGGGAGCTGATGCAATACTATTGATAGCTTCTTGTTTGTCTGTAAATGATGTAGAAAAACTTTCTTCATTAGCTAAATCTTTAGGTTTAGAAACAATTCTTGAAGTTCATTCAAAAGAAGAACTAAAATATTTAAATGAAAATATAGATATTGTAGGTGTTAACAATAGAAACTTAACGCTTTTTAAAACTGATATAAATAACTCTATAAATTTATCAAAGCATATACCTAAGAGGTTTTTTAAAATATCAGAAAGTGGTATTTCTTCATTAAATCATATCATAAAACTCAAAAAATGTGGTTACAAAGGTTTTTTGATAGGAGAAAATTTCATGAAATCAGATAATCCTTCAAGAGCTTGTAAAAATTTTATCAATTTAATTAAATGAAAAATATTAAGGTTAAAGTGTGTGGTATTACTGATGAAAAAAATTACTGTGATTTGAAAAAGTATCCTATAAGCTATTTCGGTTTTATTTTTTATAAAAAGTCACCTAGATATATTTTTAAAAATAATAGAATTTCTTTTATTAAGGATATACCTAACAAAGTAGCTGTATTTGTTAATGAAGATTTTAAAGAAGTCTTAAGAATATCTAAAGAATATAATTTTTCAATTGTTCAGCTTCATGGAAATGAAAGTGATAGTTATTGTAAAAGATTAAAAGGTGCTGGTTTAAAAATTATAAAGTCTCATTCAATTAAAGATCTAAATGATTTTAATAAGATTAATTTAAACAACACAGATTTTAATTTATTTGATTATAAAAGTAAGCTTTTTGGTGGTTCTGGAAATTTTTTTGATTGGGATTTATTAAATAGAATTTCTATAAAAAAGAAATATTTTTTAAGTGGTGGAATTTCTTTAGAAAATTTTAAAAACATCAAAAAAATAAATTGTAATAAATACTTATACGCTTTAGATCTGAATAGTAAATTTGAAAAATATCCTGGATATAAAGATGTAAATCTAATAGATAAATTATTTAATATAATGTTATGAAATATAATGTAAATGATAAAGGTTTTTATGGTGATTTTGGTGGTGCTTATATCCCTGAAATGTTATACTCAAATATTGATGAATTAAATAAGAATTATTTATCAATTATTGAGGAAGATTCTTTCTCTAAAAAGTTTAATTATTATTTAAAAAAATATGTAGGGAGACCGACTCCTTTATATTATGCAAAGAGGTTATCAGAAAAATATAATTCAAAAATTTATCTTAAAAGAGAAGATCTATGTCATACAGGAGCTCATAAAATTAATAATACTATAGGCCAAATTTTATTAGCAAAAGAACTAAATAAAAAGAAAATAATTGCTGAAACTGGGGCAGGACAACATGGTGTTGCTACTGCAACTGTATGTGCTTTAATGGGAATGAAATGTGTCATTTATATGGGTGAAGTTGATATTGAGAGACAAAGGCCAAATGTTGAAAGAATGAAAATACTTGGGGCAGAGATAAGGCCAGCTATATCTGGAAGTAAAACTTTAAAAGATGCTACTAATGAGGCAATGAGACATTGGATTAATAATCCTGATGATACCCATTATATTATTGGATCAGTTGTTGGTCCACATCCATATCCAGACATGGTAGCAAGGTTTCAATCCGTTATATCAGAGGAAGTGCTTTATCAATTAGATGAAGTTGAGGATAGAAACTATCCTGATTATATTTTAGCATGTGTAGGAGGTGGGAGCAATGCTGCTGGTATTTTCTACCATTACCTAGATAATAAAAAGGTTAAATTAATAGGAATTGAGGCAGGAGGTATGGGAATTGAAACAAAAAAATCTGCAGCTACAACCACATTAGGAAATAAAGGCATATTACATGGAAGTAAGACATTACTAATGCAAGATAAGAATGGTCAAGTTACTGAACCGTATTCTATATCTGCAGGTTTAGATTATCCAGGAATTGGACCTTTGCATGCGCATCTTTTTGATTCAAAAAGAGGAAAATATATTAGTGTCGATGATAATGATGCTATGAATGCAGGTTTAGAATTAAGTAGGTTAGAAGGTATTATACCAGCTATTGAAACTGCTCATGCTTTCGCTGTTTTTGATAGGCTAGAAATCAAGAATAGAGTAGTAGTTGTTAATTTGTCTGGGAGAGGGGATAAAGATCTTGAAACATATATAAAATGGGGAAAATATTAATATGAATAGAATTAATAAGTTATTTGATAAGAAAGATAATATTTTAAGTATTTATTTTACTGCAGGTTACCCATCTTTAAATGACACAAACTATATAATTAAAACACTTGATGAATGTGGAGTAGATATGATAGAAGTTGGTATGCCATTTTCAGATCCTATCGCAGATGGACCTGTTATTCAAAATTCAAATAATATTGCTATTGAAAATGGAATAAGTATATCATTATTATTTAATCAATTATCTCAAATTAGAACTTTTACTCAAATTCCTATTACTCTAATGGGATATCTAAACCCTATATATCAATATGGTTACGATAATTTTATAAATAAACTAATAACATGTGGAATTGATGGTGTTATCATACCAGATCTCCCATTATCTGATTACAAAAAACATTTCAAGTCATCTTTTAATAAATATAATCTATCTTATATTTCTTTAGTTAGCCCCAATACTTCTGAGGAAAGGATAAAAGAAATAGATTCTATTTCTAAAGGATTTATATATGTAGTATCATCTTCATCTATTACCGGGAAAAAAAGCGAATTTTCAAAAAATCAAATTGAATATTTCAAAAAAATAAATAAACTTAATTTGTCTAATCCAACAATAATAGGATTTGGTATATCAGATAAAAAAACTTTTAATAGTGCGTGCAAATATTCTAATGGAGCTATAATTGGATCAAGTTTTATCAATTCGATATCAAGTGTTAAACTCAATGAATCAATTATACAATTTGTTTCAAATATTAAATAATATATGCTGGCTATTTAAAATGGAAGGTCTTCTTCGTTTTCTTGATTGATATTTTCTGATGGAATTTCTTGTGTTGTATTTTGATTTTCTGATTCAATTTTCCACCCTTGTATACTATTAAAATATTTCATATTACCATCTTTATCTTCCCATTTCCTTCCTTTTATATTTATAAGTACATTAATTTCATCGCCTATATTTAATGAATCTAATAAACTAACCTTGTCTTGGATTAATTCAACTTTAATATATTCAGGATATTCAGGATTCTTATTTTCTTGAATTATAAATTCTCTTTTTTTAAAAGTTTCAGTTATCTGGACAGTTTCAAATTTTTCAACTAATTTTCCTTTGATATTCATATGAGTAGATCTAAAAAGTTATTTTTTTTATTTGTAATTATTTGGCTTGTCATCATCATGTTTCTAATGTATGATTTCTCTAAAAAATCTAAATCCCCATGGATAAAACCTAATCCAAATAATGAAATATCAATCAATTTAACTGATTAATTTTATTTTCAATCATTGAATATATTTTTTTTAAATATTCTGGATCTTTTATAAAATCATAATCAGTTAAATCTATTTTTAATATTCTTTTTTTAGGATGTTTTTCTATCCATTTTTTATAATATTGATTTAGTTTAATAAGATAGTTTCTGTCAATTTCTTTTTCAAAATCTCTACTTCTTTTTTTAATATTAGATATAATATTATCAATCTTATTATTTTTAAGATATATTAATAGATCTGGTTCCTTAGTATATTTTAATATGGTATTATATAGTCTTTTATAATTATTAAATTCTCTTTCTTTCAACACACCTGAATCATGTAATGTTTTAGTGAAAACCTCATAATCTTCATATATAGATCTATCCTGAATAACTATGTTATTAGTTTCAGATATTTTTTGAATTTGATTAAACCTACTATTTAAAAAGAATATTTGAAGGTGAAATGACCAATCTTTCATTGATTTATAAAAGTCATCTAGATACGGATTATCCTTAACCTCTTCTAACTGTAATTCCCAATTATATTTTTTTGCTATTTTTTTTGCTAGTGTAGTCTTACCAACGCCAATATTTCCAGAAATAACCACATGTTTAATTTTTTTCAAAACTTTAAATTTAGTCCAACTCTAATATTTCTTCCTGGTGCACTAATTCCGGAGGAATATGTTCTGTAATGTTTATCAAAAATATTGTCTATTCCAAAATCAAAATTTATAAAATAATTATAATTTAAATTGAAAAATAGATTATGTGTAACCCATGAAGGTGAACCATGTTGAGTATATAGATATAATTTATTTAATTCACTTAAAGAAAAGTCTTCTAATTTCTTTTTCCCATTATAATTTATTTTATAACCAATTTTAACTTTTCTTTTTGAATATGTTAAAGATAACATTCCAAATAATGGGGTGGAATGTCTTAATGGCCTATTATTAATTTTATCTTTAGATGTGTTAAATGAAATTGTATGTTCTAGATTAAAAACTGTATTTAATTTAATTTTAAAAAAGTTAGAAAATCCATAAACATATGCTTTTCCTCCATTATTTAATTGTTGGATTTTACTTAAAATACCATCATATACTATTGAATCTTTACCATTAAATTCTCCTTCAGTTCTTATAATTGCATTATTAAGTTTTACATAAAAAAGTGTGTTTATAACCTTAAATTTATTTGTCTGAAATTCGTAATTAAACTCGTAATTATTTACGTGTTCAGGTTCTAGGTTTGCATTAGGTATTATAATATTTCCGGGTTCTGAATCAAAAACTTTACCTAAATCATCTAAATTAGGTGATCTGAAACCATTTGAATATTGAATTTTAAATGATGAGTTTTTATTATTATACCTAAGGCCTACATTTCCACTAAAAGATGATGTGTTGAGATTAATTTCAGAAAATGGAAAATTAAAAAATTCATTAGTAAGTTTTGATTCTAAATTTGAAGAGTTTCCTCTCAGGCCAATATTTGAAAAGATTTTTCCAATTTTCTTTTTATATGAAATATATAATGAATTGGAATAGTAAACTGTTCCTCCAGCGGGGTACCTAGACGAAATTTTTAAAGATTCATCATTAAGAATATTATTTCTATTTCCCTCTGAATTTACATTATTAAAAATAAATTCATAACCATAAAATATTTCATCATTACTATATTTTTTGTCAAAGTCTAAATTGAATGATATAACATCTACTTTTTCATTTCTGTTATTTATATAATTACTATTAAACCTCCTAGAGTGTCTACTTTCTTTAATTATTTGGTTAGAAATATTAAATTTAAATGCATCATAGTATTTAGTTTTTTTGAAATTATTTAATTGAATTTTATTCATTAAAAAATAATTTGGTCCATAAAACCATTCACTATATTTAGGGGTTATAATATTATCATAGAGAATCAGTCTGTCATATCTTGGAATATTTGAAGATTTAGATAAATAAATTCCATGGATTAAGTTCATATTATTATTAATCTTAAAATTAATTTTATTAATGAAATCAAGTTGTGAGTATCCACTGAATTTCTGAATATTTCTATCATTATTAATAATAATTTCATCTGTATCATTAGTATGATCTCTAATAACAAACTCATCTCTAAAGCCAAAGTTTTTATAATTTTTATTTCTTTTAGCTCCAGATCTTAGGTCCTGAAATGAGTTAAATGAAAAGCTAGTAATAGTTCCTATTTTTTTGCTGTTAAAACCAAAGTTTAATGAGTAGTGTTTAGAATTACTAGAAGAATTATATTGAATTTTTTGAGAATTAAAAAAAACTGTTTTATTAGAATTGAATATTGGGTCTTTAATTTTAAAGTTAATAGCACCACCTAGAGCATCACTACCATAAATTACAGATGCAGGTCCAAATAAAACTTCTACTCCTTCTAATATGTTGGGATCAATTCCTATAATATTATGTAAATTACCGCTCCTGTAAATTATATTATTGAGTCTGACCCCATCTAATGTAAGAAGAATTCTGTTTGCACCAAAACCTCTTATCATTGGACTTCCTCCACCTAATTGACTTTTTTGAACAAATACTTCTCCTGATTTTTCAAGTAAATCAGCTGATGTTTGAGGAGCAATCTCTTTTATTTTTTGCTCTGAAAATATTATAGCTTTATTGGTAACCTCATTAATGCTTTCTTCCCATTTATTTACAGAAAAGATTACTTCATCTATGTTAATAATTTTACTTTTTAGTTTTATTTTATTTCCATTAATTAAAGACTTTAATATTTTAATATTTTCAAATGAAGGGTGCTGAATTATAATAGAATCATTATAACCAAATTCTGATAAATCTATCGTGCCTTGAAAATTTGAAAATTTTAAAATTGTTTGGGCTTTATTATAAAAGCCTACATTATAAATTGGGTCATCGAATTCATCTACAACTTTTATATTTTGAGATAGAATTGGGTTTGCTAATAATATTAATAAAAAAACTAAATATTTTTCCATACTAATGCAGCTGATCCTAAAATAGCAGAATCTTTATCTTCTAAACCTGATGTTAATATTTTTACCTTACCTCTATAGAAAGGTAGTAAATTGTTCTCAAATGATTTTTTTGTTGGTTCAAGTATCCATTTTCCAGAATGAACTAATCCTCCAGTTAAAATAATTGCTTCTGGCTGTGAAAAACTTACAAAGTTTGATAAGGCCTCACCTAAAATCTTTCCTGTATACTCGTATGCTTTAATAGCTATGAAATCATTTTTTTCAGCAGCTTTTGTTATATCTTCTCCGTGTAAATTATTAAATGATATGTCTCTAAAAATGCTATCATTCATATATTTTGATAACATATACATAATTGTCCTTTTTATTCCTGTAGCCGATACATAAGCTTCTAATCCACCTTGAACATCTAATCCAGTATATCTTCCCATATTTTTTAATGAGTAGTGACCAAGTTCTGCTGCAAAACCATCATGTCCTTCAACTAACATTCCATTAGATACAATTCCACTACCTAAGCCTGTACCTAGAGTAATTACTATAAAGTCATTTAGAGATTTAGCATTACCATACATCATTTCTCCTACAGCAGCACAATTTGCGTCATTAGATAAAAAAATTGGTGAATTAATATATTCTTTTAATTTTTCAACAAGATTTAATTTTCCTTTCCAATTAAGGTTGGCGGGAGTCTCAATAGTCCCATTTTTTGAAGCATTTGGTGCACCAATTCCGATGCCAGATATATCAATATTTTTTAAAGAAATTTTATCAATTGATTTATTTAATTTAATAACATAATCTGAAAATTTATTTAATTCTTTTGTTCTAAAAGATGTTTTATTAATACATTTTCCATCTTCACTTACTAATCCAATTTTTGTTATAGTTCCACCTATATCTATACCGATTGCGTATTTCATTTTTTTATAAATTTTAAAATTGAAGAATTGATGCAATATCTTTTTCCAGTTTGACTAGGCCCATCATCAAAAAGATGACCTAAATGGCCATTACATTTTTTACAAATAACTTCTTTTCTAACCATTCCAAAAGAAAAATCATCTTTAATTAAGATAGATTTTGCTGATTTAATATCATAAAAACTTGGCCATCCAGAACCTGAATCATACTTATGATCTGATGAGAATAGTACATTATCACATCCAAAACATATATAATCACCAGTTTTATCATTATATAATAGGTCTCCAGAGAAAGCTGGCTCTGTTCCTTTATTGAAAAGTATATCTTTTTGAGATTTATTCAGCGAATTTTTCATGATAAAGGCAAATATAAATCTCAAAATTATTATTATTGAAAAAACTAAAGTTATTTGTGGTATTGAAATGAAAATCAAGGGAAATGTAATTGTTTTAACTGGAGGAAAACTTGACTCAAAATCTGCAAAAACAGCACATGGTTTATTAAGAGGTTCAGAAAGGTTTAATGTGGTTAGTATAGTTGATAAAAAATTCTCAGGAAAACATGTAGATATAGATAAGCATGGTAAAATTAAGTTTACAAATGAAAAAACTAACATCAAGATTTTTAAAGATTTAAAATCATTTCTAAAACATTCAATTAAGGTTGATTATTGTGTTATTGGTGTTGCGTCTGCAGGGGGCATTTTACCAGAGGAAATGAGAGAAGATGTTATTTTAGCTTTAAACAATAATATTTCAATTGTTAACGGATTACATTCCATCTTAAATCAAGACTCTCAACTTAAAAAGATTGCAGATAATAATAATGTTAAAATCCATGATGTTAGAATGTCAAAGTCCAGAGATAGTCTAAGTTTCTGGTCAGGAAAAATTTATAATGTTAAATCACCAAAAATTGTAGTTTTGGGTACTGACTGTGGTTTGGGTAAGAGGACTACTGCAAAATTGGTAGTTGAGGAACTTGAAAAAAATGATATTAGTTCAGACATGATATATACTGGTCAGACTGGTTGGATGCAAGGTTGGGATTATGGATTCATATTTGATTCCACTTTAAATGATTTTGTTTCTGGTGAATTAGAAAGATCTATTTATCAGTGTTATAAAGACAAAAATCCGGATTTTATTTTAATTGAAGGACAAGCAGCTCTTAGGAATCCATCTGGTCCATGCGGGAGCGAATTTTTGATTTCTGCAAATGTTGATGGTGTTATTTTGCAGCATTCACCAAAAAGAAAGCATTTTGATGGCTGGGAACACGTTGATGCAATTATGCCTTCTCTTGAGTCTGAAATAGATTTGATTAAATCATATGGAAAAGATGTTATAGCTATTACATTAAACACGCAGGGAATGACTGATCAGGAGAAAATTTATCACAAAAATTTAATAAATACTGACTTTGGTATTCCCGTTTTCTTACCTATTGATGAGGGAATGGATGGAATAGTTGAAATACTAAAAAACAAATATGATAATTGATAACATTGAAATAGAATTAGCAGACATCAAACTTACAAGGCCATATACTATAGCATATAAGACTACATCATCCATAAAAAATATATTTATAAAAATAATATTGAATGATGGAACTGTTGGTTTTGGATCATCTAATGTTTCCAAATATGTTGTGGGATTAGATACTACTGAGTCTTATAAAAATGCTCTTGACTTTAAAAATGAATTAATAGGTAGAGATATCTCTCATTTGGTAAGTAACATCGACAAAGTAGAAAATCAATTTATTAATGACCCTGGTTCAAAAGCAGCATATAATATTGCTATTTATGATGCTTTTTGTAAATCAATAAATATTTCATTAGGGTCATTTCTTGGAAGAATAATACCAGAATTACCCACTTCCATTACTGTAGGAATAAAAGAAATTGCTGAAACGATAGAAGAAATTAATGAGTATTATTCCTCTGGTTTTAGGTATATAAAAATCAAGTTAGGGGACAAGATTGATTATGATATTGAAAGAATTACTAAGATTAATGAGAAGTTTGGTAGTCAAATTAAAATTAGAATTGATGCTAATCAGGGGTGGTCGATTGATGATACTATAAAGTTTTGTAATGAAACAGCAGATGTTGAGCTAATTGAACAACCCATCAGTGTTGATAATACTAAGCAACTTTTAAAATTACCTGATAATGTAAAAGAAATTATTGCTCTTGATGAGAGTCTTGTATCATATGAGGATGCTATAAAATACTCTCAGAATAATTACGGGAAAATTTTTAATATTAAACTTATGAAGTGTGGAGGAATCACTTCTGGTAGAAAAATAGCTAATGTTGCTTTATTAAATGATATTGATCTTATGTGGGGTTGCAACGATGAAAGCATAATAAGCATTTCTGCTGCATTAAATACTGCTCTTTCATTTTCTAACACAAAATATTTAGATTTGGATGGTAGTTTAGATTTAGCTAAAGACTTAGTTTCTGGCGGTTTTTATTTAAAAAATGGTATAATGAAACCACTTGATAAACCAGGTCTTGGTGTTGATTTGGTTTAATATGATTAGAGCTTTTATATTTATTTTATTTTCTTTTCACTTTCTTGAAGCTCAAGTCAATAATAATGTATTTTCACCAAAACCGAAATATAAATCCCTCTTTAAAACAGTTCCAACTATAAATAGTAATGATCCTTTATGGGTTAAACTTCTTTATTCTGAATCCCCAAATTATTTTGAAATTCAGAAAGAACACAAAAAATATTATAGAGATAGAGTTTATGAGAAAAATATACATACTCAAAATTTTAAACATTTTAGCATGTTGGTTAATACCAGAGATTACTTAATGGATGATGGCTCAATTAATATTCCAATTAAAAAATCTAATTTTTTTTCAGTTTTATCTGCTAATAAAACATCAAGATTTTCAAGTCATGGTGGAAATAATGATAAATGGATGCCAATAGGTCCATTTCAAGTATTAAAAAGTGGTGATCCTGATTATTATGGTGACTATATTGCTTCACGGCAAGTAAACATTTATACCATTGATCAATCGAAATCTAATCCAAATCTCATTTATGCAGGTGGAGAAACAGGTGGCCTATACAAATCAGTAGATAAAGCTCTTACTTGGACATCGGTCGGAGATGATTCTCATTTAAGCAGCAGTATTGCAACTATAACAATACATCCTACTAATGAAAATATAGTATATTTTTCTAATAATCTAGGTCAGGTATTAAAAACACAGGATGGTGGAAATACATGGAGTGAAATATATTTTTTACATGATAATTATATAGAAGGTATTATTATTTCTGAAAATGATGATAATTTATTGTTAATTGCTGGAAGTAAAGGATTATATAGGACTACAGATGGTGGAAATACATGGTCTACTATTTTGAATGAAAAATGTTGGGATATAAAACAAAGAATCAATGATCCTAACACAATTTTTGTTTCTAAAAATAATCCAATTAAAAATATTACAGAAATATATAAATCAATAGATGGAGGAATATCTTTTCAATTAAAAGACTCAGGTTGGTTTAACCCTATTGGTGGTTCTGCTGTAAAGGATGGAGGAGCAAGGATTGGTCTAACTAATGCTGATCCAAATAGAGTATATGTTTTATTACTAGGAAATGAGGTTAGTTATGATATTGATTATGGTTATATAGGAGTTTATAGAAGTGATGATGCAGGTGAAACATGGTATACTCCATATGATGGTAATAATGATGGATTACCAGACAATAATCCTGGAGGACCCTATAGTTCCTCTCATCAATGTTTAGCTTGTGGTAGTTTTAATACTGGGTGGTATAATCAAGGATTTTATGATTCAGATATTGAAGTTTCAGATACTGATCCTGATCATTTTTTACTAGGTGGAATAAGACTTGCTAGATCATTTGATGGCGGCGTTACATATACTGATATGATGGCCCAAAATAATGGAAAAGGATATAGACATGTAGATATTCAGGAAATTGAAATCAATGGAAATGATGCTTGGGTTGCTTCAGATGGAGGAGTTGATTATTATGAAGCTGTTACGCTTGACTTAATTGAGTCAAGAAATTATGGCATAGATGGATCACATTTTTGGGGATTTGATCAAGGCTGGAATTATGATATAATGGTTGGAGGAAAGTATCATAATAGTAATTCAGTTTTGACAGAAGATTTTGGTAAAGGAAATGCTATTGATGTAGGAGGTGTTGAATCTGCTACTGGGTATGTTAATAAAGGTGAAAATAGAAAAGTGTACTTTAGTGATTCAGGAGCTAATGAAATCATTGGAGATAATTATCAATCTAATATTTCACCATGGCCTAGCTTATATAAATCTATTTCAAATTATGCAATATTTCCCAATGAATCATATGCATTTTATGCTTATAGTGAGGTTGTTACTGACCCAAGATCTTGGAACACATTGTATCTTGGAAAAGATCATAAATTATGGAAAAGTGAAAATGGTGGTTCTAGTTTTTATTTATTGAAAGAATTTGGAAATGATACAGATCATATTGTTCAGGCAATAGAAATATCTCGAACTAATCCTGATTTAATTTTTATAACTCAAAGGAACGGGAAATTATGGAAAACAGAAGATGGGGGTGATAATTGGACAGAAATTTATTTACCTTTTAGTCAAGATAATACTTTATTTATTTCATTAAATTCTGATAACGAATTATATCTAGCAAATCCACGATCAGGAAATAGCATGGAAAAAATATTTAAATCTTCAGATTTAGGTAATTCTTGGGAAAACCTAACTACTTCTAAATTAAATGGTCATAAAATAAAACATCTTCATGTTCAAGAAGGGACTGATGGAGGAGTTTATATCGCATCATTTAAATATATGTGGTATAAAAACAACACTCATTCAGAATGGCAAGATTTTTCACATGGGCTGCCTGTAGGATCTGAGGGAATAATGAGATTTCAACCATTTTATAGGGATGGAAAAATTAGAATTGCAGGAGGAAGAGGCATATGGGAAAGGGATTTATATGAAGAATCAAAACCGAAAGCCCAACCTTTTGTTTCTAGGAGAAAGTTAGGTGAATGCACAGGAATTGGAATAGTACAATTTGAAGATTTTTCTATTTTAAATCATCATAATGCTACATGGGAATGGGATTTTCCTGGTGCAACTTCAGTTTCATCATCAATTGTAAGAAATCCAGAAGTCACTTATTCTTCTACTGGTAGTTATGATGTGACGCTTACTGTAACAAATGATAATGGAACGGATACTAAGACAATATCTAACATGATAGTTGTTGAGGATAATAATTTATGCGATCCAGAACCAAACCCTCAAATGGCTTTTGAGGCTAATGAAGATAATGATTATCTTGTAAATGAAACAGTCGATGAGACATCAGTATCTGATTTTAGTTTTACTGCTTGGGTAAAACCTAACGGTATACAACCTAATTATTCTGCTATTTTTAGTTTATCATCAGGTGATGGTAATGAAAAGAATGTTCTAAATTTTAGAGAATCGAATAACACACTAGGTTTTCATTGGAATGGAACAGCATGGAATTGGGATAGTAACCTAATTGTTCCTGCTAATGAATGGTCTTTTGTAGCTATTACTGTAACATCATCAAAAGTTAACCTATATGTAAATGAGTCAAGTTTTAGTTTTGACTTTAATAGTGTTCCATTTGATTTAAATAGAATTATTCTTGGAAGTTATTATACATGGTCAAGTAGAAATTATAAAGGATTGATAGAAGAGGCAACTTTTTGGAAAAGAGCTCTTTCCAATGAAGAAATTCGTCTTTCAAGACACTTAACAAAAAGCAATTTATATGATGATAATTTAATAGCTTATTATCAATTTAATCATAATGACGGTGGTATTATTTATGATAAAAAGAATGTAAATTATTTGAATGTTAATGGTGGAGAATTAGTAATCTCTGATGCTCCAGTAGGTCCAGGAGAATCATCTTTAATTTCTGTAGATGGGGGTGGGGTTAAAGACTTTTCTGAAACAGATTTATCTATTAAATTTACTGATAACGGATCTTATCCTGATGGAGATGTTGTAGTTAGTAAAATTGATATAAACCCAAGTAAAATACCTAATACAGACTCAATTAATTCAAAGTACTGGTTTATTAATAATTATGGGAATAATGTTAATTTTTCAAATGTTGAGAGTATAGAATTTTCAAATTTGAATGGAGTTGAAAATTTATCCGCCTCTGGAATTGAAATGTTTGTGAGAGATCGTAATTCTGGTAAATCTGATAATTGGATATCTCAAACAAAAGCAAACTCTACAAATCCTTCAGAAAAATCTGTCACATTTAATTCTACAGGAATAAATACTTTTGATTATCAGATTTATATTGGAACAAATGGTGCTATAGTAGGTATTGAAGGTTTAGAATCGGGAGTACCTATTATTCTTTATCCAAATCCAATGGTAGATAAAAGGTTATACATAAAAGGGTTGAATGGAGAGTCTAGAATAAATCTTTATGATGCTTCGGGAAAACATGTTTTAAATGAAAAACTTCTCAAATCATCAGTAAACCTTTCAAACTTATCTCCTGGAATTTATATTTATATACTTGAAAGTAAAGATCAAATTGTTACTGGGAAGTTGGTAATTAAATAAATTTATATGTTTAAGATTTTAATATTCTTGTTATCAATAAATTCTTTTGATTCTAAAAAAAACAAATTAATTAATAAAATTGATTCAATTATTGAATATTCAATTAAAGAAAAAGCTTTTCCTGGTGCACAAATTATAGTTTTGAAGGATGGGGAAGAAGTTGTAAATAAAAATTATGGTTATCATACCTACGATAGTGTCATTAAAGTAAATCAAAATTCAATTTATGATTTAGCATCTATCACTAAACCTACTGCTGGTGCAATAGCTCTCATGAAACTATATGAGAATAATTTACTAGATCTGAATAAACCTTTAAGTCACTATATTAATTTTTTTAATAATACTCGTGTGGGAGATGTTTTAATCAAAAATTATTTACAACATATATCTGGAATAAGATCATGGATACCATTTCATAGCACTACAAAAAAGGAAAATGGAAAATATAAAAGAAAAACATTATCATATAAACCTAAAAAAAGGTATAACATAAAGCTTACAGACAGTTTATATCTGTTTAAGAATTATAAAAAAGAAATATATAACCAAATTAAAGAGACATATTTTATAGATTCAGATACTGTTCTATATTCCGGATTATTTTTCTATTTGATACCTGAGATAGTTGAGATACAGACCAATCAAAGTTTTGATGAATATGTTGAAAATTTATTTTCTTCCATGAATCTTGATTCAATTCTTTTTAACCCAACAAAAAAGTTTGATTTGGAAACAATTGTTCCAACTGAAAGCGATAATTTTTTTAGAAATTTTCAAATTCATGGATTTGTACATGATGAGGGAGCTGCAATGATGGACGGTATTTCAGCAAATGCGGGTCTATTCTCAAACGCATCAAACCTTTCAAAAGTTTATCAAATGTTTTTAGAAAATGGATACGTTAATAGTAAAAAGTATTTGGATAAAAATGTAATTAATTTATTTACTCAATATAATAATGAAAATGAAAAATTTTATAGAGGTTTAGGGTTTGATAAACCAAAGCCAATTTACGATATAGATAAATGTACGTATTCAAAATATTCTTCAGATCTTAGTTTTGGTCATTCTGGTTACACGGGAACTTTTTTTTGGGTTGATCCAAAATATAATTTAATTTACGTTTTTCTTTCTAACAGAGTATATGATAGTAGAGAGAATAGAAAAATTTATGATTTAAATGTTAGAACAAATATTCACGATATAATCTATGAGAATTTGATTGAAATTGATTGATATGAAAAAAAATATTTTAATATTATTTATGTTAATATCTCAGTCATGTAATGACTTACCCAATTATGAAGTATGTCAATCAGAAATGTGTAATTATTTAATCGAAAATTCATCATATGTTCATGAAATAAATGGTTTCTATATTGTATCAAGTGATGAGATTCCAACTAAAGAATATGGGTTTAATCACACTTCTATTGATGTTTTCAATAAGGTAATTAAATTGTTTGGTAGTTTTCTTGATCAAGATAATGATGGTAATATCGATCAACAGTACTTACAGTTATCTACTGGACTTTCTGGAAATTTAGCATTTGTTATAGGTCATAGAGATTTTGTAGATGAAATCACTCACAAAACAGAAAGAAAATATGGGGTATATGGTATGGGTTTCTTTAGTGATAGTTGGCCATATGTTCCAACATATGATGGTACAGATTTTCTAGTAAATGAACTTAATTCCTCTATGTGGAGACCAGAACATTTCGATGCTTCTTGGGAAGAAACTTTTCACACAATAACAGAAGCTTATAATAGAATTGATAAAGATTTTAAATTTTCTGAGGGAGGTTATCTTAGAAAACTAATGGATGATGATATATCTGATGGGACATATGATATTTCAGAACAAAATAATCTTGAAAATGGAAATTATGATAATGTTACTGCAGTAAATGAATATATCCATCAAATTTGGCAAATTAACTTTTCAGGTCAATCAGATATATTAAATGTTCATCAAAAAAAAGCACTTGATTTTATGGTTCAGAAAGGTGTTCCAATGACAGTTAATCCTGAGTATAAATTTATTATTGGAGAAAGAATTAAATAAAACCTTAACAAATAAATTATAGTATATTATATAAAAAAATTAAATATGAAAATACTTATATCACCATCCAAAACTTTAAATTTTGATGATTATAACACATATGGTAAACCGACTGATTGTAGACTCCTAAGTCATACGAGTGAGCTTCATAAAATTCTTACGAAGTATTCAATAAATGAAATAAAGAATTTAATGAACGTTAGTGATAAAATTGCAGAGTTAAATTTTAATCGTTTTAAAACTTGGGAGAACCCATCTGAATCATCTGTTTCAAAACAAGCAATTTATGCATTTAAGGGTGATGTTTACTCTGGTTTAGACGTTGATACTATAAAAGAAGATAAGTTTGAATATATGCAGAATAATCTTAGAATAATTTCTGGTTTTTACGGTTTATTGAGGCCTTTTGATAAAATTCTTCCTTATAGATTAGAAATGGGAACTAAGTTAAAAAACTCTAAAGGCAAAAATCTTTATGAGTTTTGGGGGGGGGAAATCACAGGTTTACTTTCTGAAGATATTTTAAATAAAGATGATCATGTCATCAACTTAGCTTCTAATGAATATTTTAAATCAATAAAAGTTAATTCAATTGAAAGTAAAGTAATAACTCCAACTTTTAAAGAATTTAAAAATGGATCCTATAAAACTATTGCTATATATGCTAAAAAAGCAAGAGGTTTAATGTCAAGGTACATTATTGATAATGAACTAGAAAATTATAAAAAATTAAAAAATTTTAATGTTGATGGTTACTTTTTTGATAGTAATTTGTCTAATGATTTAAATTATGTTTTTACTAGATAATGTAGCGAGAGGGGGAATTGAACCCCCGACCTCCGGGTTATGAATCCGACGCTCTAACCACCTGAGCTACCTCGCTAAAAAGTAGGCAAATCTAGATATATTATTATAAATAAAGAAAATGTTTTGTGTTCTTAAAATATCCTATATAAATTAAAAGAGTTATAAAAAAAAAGTAAATGGGTAAACAAAAATTTACAGGAGAGTATCCAATTAATGCATCTAGAAAAATGCTTTTTCCATATCTTAGTACAGCTACAGGTTTATGTGAGTGGTTTGCTGATGATGTTAATATTAATAATATAGATAAAACTCTTATTTTTTTATTGGATGGAGAAGAGAGGATTGCTAGAATTGATTCAATCAAAAAGAACAGATATGTTAGGTTTAAGTTTATAAATGAGGATGAAAAACCTAAGGATTATGATACTCTTGAATTTAGACTTGAAATAAATGAATTGACTCAGTCTGTTTTTGTTAGAGTGGAAGAATATACAGAAACAGATGATTTAGAAGAATCATATCAAATTTGGGATAATCTTTTATCTCAACTAAAAGAAATAATTGGAGCATAAAACATTTCTCCTGTGAGAAAATTAGATTCCTTAATTTTAAAGTCCTTTATAGGACCTTTCTTTGTTACTTTCTTTGTTGTAGTTTTTATACTTCTACTTCAATTTATGCTAAAATATTTTGATGATATTTTAGGTAAAGATTTAAGTTTTTCAGTTTTATTTGAATTCTTATTTTATTTTTCTGTTAGAATAACTCCAGATGCTCTGCCATTAGCTGTTCTATTATCATCAATAATGACTTTTGGTAATTTAGGAGAGAATAATGAATTAACAGCAATTAAAAGCTCTGGTATTTCTTTAATACGAACATTATTTCCATTATTTATTATTTCCATTTTGATATCATTTTTTGCATTTTATTCTAATAACAATTTTGTTCCAAAAGCCAACCTGAAAGCTTTGAGCCTTTTATATGATATAAAAAGAAAAAAACCCTCAATGGATTTAAAAGAAGGTCAGTTCTATAGTGGAATACCTGGATATACTATCAAGGCAAATCATAAAATAAATGATAAACTTTTAAAAGATGTTATGATATATGATCATGTGACTTATCAAGGTAACAATAGAGTAATTTTATCAGATTCTGCTTTTATGTACTCAATTCTTGACAATAGATATCTAGTATTTGAATTATACGATGGGAGTTCCTACACTGAGGTTCCATCTCAAAGTTCACGAATCAAATATATTAATCAGTTTTATAGAAATAATTTTTCTTTTATGAAATTAATTTTTGATATGTCATCTTTTGATTTAAAAAGGACTAAGGAGGAGTTGTTTGCAGGTGACTATCGTATGAAAAACACAGATGAATTATCAAATTCTATTGATTCATTAAGATTTAATCAGTCAAAGCAAAAATATATCATGTTAAAAAACTCATCATCTTTCTATGATTATCACATGAAGGATAATTTTATTTTACCAGATGAGGTAAAAACTATTAGGTCTGAATTTAATGAAGAAGCTTTAATCAAAGATTATTTCACGAATGATAAATCTTTAATTAATTTATCAGATACATTTTTAAATTTCACTTATAGCACATTAGAATATGATAGAAGCACATATTCAAGAGCTTTAAACACTGCAAGAAATATTAAGACAAATTTGAGTATTAATTCTGCTAGAATTAAATCTCAAAATTTTGAAATAAATAAAAATGAAATTGAACTTATTAAAAAATATGCTCAAGCTTTTGCGTGTTTTTCTATGTTTTTAATTGGTGCACCTTTAGGTTCTTTAATTAAAAGAGGTGGGATTGGGGTACCCGTAATAATATCTATTGTTTTTTATATTGTTTACTATGTATTAAATATTTTAGGTATAAAGTGGGCTAGAGAAGATATAATTTCAGCTGAATTAGCTGCTTGGTTATCAAATTTGATTTTATTTCCAATTGGTTTATTTTTCTTATATCACTCAAGAAAAGATTCTAGAATTTTTGAATTTAATATTAAAGATTACTTTTCATCAAAAATTTCTAAAATTAAAAAAATCATTAAGAGTTTTTAATCAGTTATTATTTTCTTATTTTTGCCTGAATTTTAACGAATAAAACAATTAAACTTTGACTAAGCATGTATTTAGATAAAGAAGAAAAACTAAAGATTTTCAAAGATCATGGTCGGTTAAAGAAAAACAATGATACAGGTTCAGCTGAATCTCAAATAGCTTTGTTTACTTATCGAATTAAACATCTTACAGATCATTTACAAACAAATAAGCATGATCACTCATCTAGAATGGGACTGTTAAGACTTGTTGGTAAAAGAAGAAAATTATTAAATTATCTTTCTTCTAAACATATTGATAGGTATAGAGATATTATTGCAAAGCTTAATATTAGAAAGTAGTTCTTAATTATTTTCACATCGTTTTTCACGACTTATATCAATAAATTATATACATATGATTAAACCTATAAACGTAAGTACAAAACTTCCTGATGGAAGAGAAGTTTCAATTGAAACTGGAAAGTTAGCAAAACAAGCAGATGGGTCTGTAGTTCTCACTATGGGAAAGACCATGATATTAGCTTCAACTGTTTCGAAGAAAGATGCAAAGGATGATGTGGATTTTCTTCCATTGTCTGTGGATTATCAAGAAAAGTTTGCTTCTGCAGGAAAAATACCCGGTGGATTTTTGAAAAGAGAAGGGAGGCTTTCAGATCATGAAGTTTTAATTTGTAGGCTTGTAGATAGGGTTTTAAGACCATTATTTCCTTCAGACTACCATGCTGACACCCAAGTCATTTTAAACCTTATTAGTGCTGATAAAGATGTGTTACCAGATGCACTTGCTGCACTTGCTGCATCGGCTGCTTTAACTGTTTCGGATATACCATTTAATGGACCAATATCAGAGGTTAGGGTTGTTAAAACAGATGGTAAATTTATTGTTAACCCAACACCTGAACAAATTGATAATTCTACTCTTAATCTTATGGTAGGAGCATCATATGAGAACATATCTATGGTAGAGGGTGAGTCAAAAGAAGTATCAGAGGATGAAATTGTTGAAGCGCTTAAGGTTGCTCATGACGCAATAAAATCTTTATGTGAACTTCAAAATGATTTATTG
The DNA here is from genome assembly GCA_002457315.1 of Rhodothermaeota bacterium MED-G19. GTDB lineage: Bacteria > Bacteroidota > Bacteroidia > Cytophagales > MED-G16 > MED-G16. Next base: position 17,567 of record NTKI01000004.1, on the reverse strand, counting down.
AAAAAAATTAAAAGTGATGGAAACAGAGAGTATTCTCATGAAAACTCTGATGAAGATCTTAATAAAGATATCCATGACAAAACATATAAAGATCTTTATAAAATTGCTGAAAAGGGAATTTCTGATAAAAAGAAAAGAGGTGAAGCTTTTAGTGAAGTAAGAGAAAAATATTTATCAAGTATTGATGAAAGTGAAGATTTTGATGATTTTTTATTTAAAAAATACTTCCATGAAGTTGAAAAAGATGCAATTAGGAATGCAGTTTTAGATAAAAAAATAAGGTTAGATGGAAGGAAACTAGATGAAATTAGACCAATATGGTCTGAAGTAGACTATCTTCCAAATGCACATGGTTCTTCAGTATTTACTAGAGGAGAGACCCAATCATTGACATCTGTTACACTAGGAACAAAATTAGATGAACAAATGATTGATGGTGCAATGAATTCTGGATACAATAAATTTATACTACATTATAATTTTCCGGGTTATTCAACTGGTGAAGTTAGACCAAATAGAGGAGCAGGTAGAAGAGAAATTGGTCATGGAAATCTAGCACTTAGAGCACTTAAAAATATGTTGCCATCCGATGAAGATAATCCTTACACTATAAGAATTGTTTCTGATATTCTTGAGTCAAATGGTTCATCTTCAATGGCTACCGTTTGTGCAGGAAGTTTAGCCCTTATGGATGCTGGTGTTAAAATTAAAAAACCTGTTTCAGGAATAGCTATGGGTATGATTTCTGACTCTAAATCTGGAAAATATGCAATACTATCTGATATTTTAGGAGACGAAGATCATTTAGGTGATATGGATTTTAAAGTAACTGGTACTGAGGATGGTATAACAGCTTGTCAGATGGATATTAAAATTGATGGTTTATCATATGATATTCTTACTGAAGCATTAAATCAAGCTAAGGAAGGAAGGTTACATATATTGAAGGAGATGTCTAAAACTATGAAAAGTTCTAGATCTGACTTAAAAGCTCATACTCCTAGATCCTATAAAATGTCCATTCCTAAAGATATGATTGGAGCTGTTATTGGACCTGGTGGAAAAATAATTCAGGAAATACAAAAAGAGTCTGGTGCTACTGTTTTAGTAGAGGAAGTAGAAGAACATGGTGTTGTTAATATTTTTTCTTCAAATCAAGAAGATATGGACAATGCAGTCGAGAGAGTGAAGGCTATTATAGCCGTACCTGAAGTTGGAGAGACTTATGTAGGTAAAGTCAAGACTATTAAAGACTTTGGTGCTTTTATTGAGTTTATGCCTGGTAAAGACGGCCTATTACATATTTCTGAAATTAAATGGGAAAGAGTTGAAACCATGGAAGGAGTATTAGAGGAGGGAGAGGAAATTAAGGTTAAACTTATAGAAGTAGATAGGAGATCTGGCAAGTTTAGACTATCTAGAAAAGCATTATTACCAAGACCAGATAAAGGTGATAAAAAATAATGAAAGAAATAAGTGTTGATGTTTTAATAATTGGATCTGGTCCAGCTGGTTATACTGCGGCAATTTATACATCAAGGGCTGGTCTTAAAACTCTGCTATACAAAGGAGATCAACCAGGTGGACAATTAACAATCACATCTGATGTAGAAAATTATCCTGGTTATCCTTCTGGAATAATGGGTCCAGAAATGATGATTGATTTTGAAAAACAAGCTGGAAGGTTTGGAGCAGATATAACATCAGGAATGATTTCATCTGTTGATTTTTCATCATCTACACTTATTGCATTCTCAGATAATAATGAAAAAATAATTGCTAAATCTGTGATAATTTCTACTGGAGCTTCAGCAAAATGGTTAAACTTAGAGTCAGAGCAGAGGTTAAATGGTAAGGGTGTATCAGCCTGTGCTGTTTGTGATGGGTTTTTCTTTAGAGGTCAAGATGTTGCAGTAGTTGGAGGAGGCGATACAGCAGCAGAAGAAGCTCTGTATTTATCTAAACTTACTAATAAAGTTTATTTAATTATAAGAAGAGATGAAATGAGAGCATCTTTTATCATGCAAAACAGAATTAAAGAAAATGAAAAAATTGAAATTCATTGGAATTCTGAGATTAAAGAAATAAAAGGAGATGAATCTGTTAATGGTATTAATATTATTAATAATGTCTCTAATCAATCTAAAAATATTAAATTAAGTGGTGTCTTTATTGCTATTGGGCATCAACCAAATACTGATATTTTTAAGAATCAACTTAATTTAGATGATAGTGGTTATGTAATTACTAAACCAGGTTCAACTCTTACAAATATTCCAGGTGTATTTGCAACTGGTGATGCACAAGATAAAATATATCGTCAGGCAGTTACTGCTGCAGGATCAGGTTGTATGGGAGCTCTTGATGCAGAGAGGTTTATTTCAAATAATTAAAATTATGTCCAAAATTGACTTACTTGTTATAATGGCTCATCCTGATGATGCTGAATTGTGTTGTTCAGGAACAATTTTATCTTCAATTGATAAAGGTATGTCAGTTGGAATGATTGATTTAACTAGAGGTGAACTAGGAACCAGAGGATCAGGTAAGATAAGAATTAAGGAAGCTACTGCTGCTGCTAAAGTATTAGGAGTAAAGTTTAGGAATAATCTAGAATTAAGAGATGGATTTATATCTGATAATGAAGAATCAGTTTTAAAAGTAGTAGAACAAATTAGAGAGTTTAAACCAAGAGTTGTTATTACAAATTCCAAAACTGATAGACATCCTGACCATGAATCAGCAGCTAGATTAGTAAAAAAAGCATGTTTTATATCAGGTTTAGTTAAAATTAAATCAAATAAAAATAATAATATTCAAGAACCCTGGAGACCAAAATTATTACTTTACTCTATTCAGAATAATTATGTTATACCAGACTTTATTGTTGATGTATCAAAATATTTTGATATTAAGATTAAAGCAATAAATTGCTTTAAGAGTCAGTTCTATGATCCTGAAAGTAAAGAAGAGGAATCATTTATATCAACAAAAGATTTTATGAGGTTTATTAGATCACGATCTATAGAATTGGGTCATTCTATTGGCGTGTCACATGGTGAAGGATTTACTTCAGAAAACAAATTAAAAATAACCTCTATAGATAATTTAATCTAAGGATATAGTTTAGAAACATACCATTTGTTATCTTTTTTTTCATATAATATTCTATCGTGCATTCTTGATGATCTGCCTTGCCAAAACTCAATAGATGAAGGTTCTATTAGGTAACCTCCCCAAAATCCTGGTAAAGGAATTTCTTTACCCTTAAATTTTTTATTATAAAAATTAAAACTTTCAATTAATTCGTCTGAATTTTTAAGATTTCTACTTTGTTTTGATGCCCAAGCGGCAATTCTACTTTTTCTTGGTCTTGAATCAAAATATTTTTTAGATTCCTTAGAACTAATTTTATTAGCAATACCTTTTATTATTACTTGTCTTTCTATTTTTTTCCATAAGAAAACCGCAGTAATATTTTTACAATAATTTATATCTTCACCTTTTCTACTTTCATAATTTGTATAAAAAACAAACCCTTTATCTGAGATATTTTTTAATAAAACGGTTCTTGAATTTATTGTATTCTTTTTTGATATTGTTGATAATATCATTGCATTTGGCTCAATAACATCTTTTGTTTTTAATTCATTAAACCATACTTCGAACTGATTTATAGGATTTTTATCTAATTTTTTTATATCTAATATTTTTCCTGAATAATCAACTCTTAAGTTTTGAATTTCTTTCATAATTGAATATTATTAATAATATGAAATTTGATTATTTTAATTTTAAATCTAATAACAAAGTTAAAAAAGGTAGCATAATTTTTTCTCAACCCCTAATGAAAGATCCAAACTTTCAAAGATCATTGATTTTAATATGTGAACATAATAACGAAGGAAGTCTTGGATATGTTTTAAATGAAAAAATTCATCCAAATGTTTTAAAATTAGATTTAAACAAAAAAATTCTTAATAACCTTTATTTAGGTGGACCTGTTGACAAATCATATTTAAATTTTATTCATAATTATAATAAAATTCCAAATTCTGATGTAATATTAGATGATGTTTTTTTAGGTGGAGATATGGATTTTATACTAAACAATGATGTTGAAATACAGCACGATATAAAGTGTAAATTTTTTTGTGGTTATTCAGGTTGGTCACCTAATCAACTAGAAGAAGAAATAGATCAAAACTCATGGATAGTTATCAATGAATATGATGTTAATATACTATTTGATAAAATAGATGATAAATTTTGGTCTCTTTTCTTATCTAATTTTGGTGGAAAAAATAAAATATTTTCTAATTATCCTAAAGACCCTTCTTTGAATTAAAATATTATATAGATTTGCATTATGTCTGTTTTAAAAAAGAAAGATGGCGCCAAAGTAGATGATGACAAGTCTATTAAATCACCTATAAAAAAAGTTTCTAAAGAATCTGATTCTAAAAAAACTTCTAAAACTTTAAGTCCAAAACCATCAAAATCGTCTGCAGTTAATAAAAGTAAAAATGATAAAGAAAAGATAGATTCAAACTCTAAGAGTTCTTCTAAAATTTCTGAGGAGAAGTCATCAAAATCTGTAGCAGAAGAATCAGTTGAAAAAGATCTTTCTATTAAAGAATTAAGTCCTTTTAAATTGTTAATGAAAAAGAAGGAAATAATAAAAGAATTGAGAGTTTTAGTAAATGGTGTTGAAGATAAAAATACGTTTAATAAGGTTAAGGATCTCCAAAATAAATGGAAAGAGATCGGTCAAATAAATGATGCAAAGGATAAGTCATTGTGGACTACTTATAATGCACTATTAGACAGATTCTATGATAATAGAAGTATATATTTTGAATTAAAGGAATTAGATAGAAAGAAAAATTTAGAGATTAAAACTCTCATTTGCGACAAAGCTGAATCATTAATTAAAGATTCTAACGTAATGAGATCAGTATCAAAATTAAATGAATTGCATTCAGAATTTAAGCATATAGGACCTGTTTCAAAAGAGAAACAGAATGAGATATGGGATAGATTAAAAAATGCTTCTGATGAAGTATATAAAAAGAAAAAAGAGTTTATTTCTAATATTAAAGTTTCTCTTGGTGAGAATTTAGAAAAAAAGACAAAACTATTAGATGAGATTAATCAAATTAAAACATTTAAAACTGAACACTTTAAGGAATGGAATAATAAAACTAGAGAAGTTTTAGGGCTTAAAGATAAATGGAATTCAATTGGAGGGGTTCCAAAAAATTCAAATAGAAATATAAGCAAAGAATTTTGGAATTCATTTAAAGAATTTTTTAATAACAAATCAAGTTTTTTTAAAAAGATAGATGATTCATATAAAAATAATCTAAAACTCAAAAAAGATTTGATTGAAAGAGTTAACTCCTTAAAAGATAGTGATCAGTGGGAAGAAACATCAAAGGAAATACAATCAGTACAAAAAGAATGGAAAAAAATAGGTAAGGTTCCTATTAAAGATAAAGATAAAATATACAAGGAATTTAAGGAAGTTTGCGATTTCTTTTATGAGAGAATGAGGTTAGAAGATAAAGATACTATTAAGATTTATGAAGATAATTTAAATATTAAAATTAAGGCGTGTAATGATATAGAGCAATTATTATCAAGTGATAATTTTAATCAAGACGAATTCTTTAAACTACAAGTTAAGTTCTTAGAGGCAGGTCATGTTCCAAAAGAAAAAATTGATGAAATGAAAGATATGTTTAAAAATATCATAGATAAAGTTGTTGAAAAGTCTTCTTCTTTAATGAATAAAGATGATTTTGATAAATTTAAATTTATTATTGAATTAAACTCATTAGCTAAAAATCCTTATTCAAAAAATAAGATTATTAAAAAGAAATCGGATATTATTAAAAAAATTAATGCTATTCAGTCAGAAATTAAAAACTTAAAAAATAATATTTACTATCTAAAAGAATCAGTTGCGGCTGATAATCTAAAGAAAGAATATATGGTTAAGATTAATGATTCAGATAAAGAAATAGAATCTCTAAAACTACAGCTTAATCTTATTAATAAAGTTTGAAATTTCCAATTTTAGATAAATTTTATCAGTCATTAAATCTAATAAATCCATATATTAATAATACTCCTATTATATCATCTAATTCTTTTAATAAAATGTTCAATCTTGACATTTATTTTAAACTTGAATTAATGCAAAAGACCGGGTCTTTTAAAGCTAGAGGTGCCATAAATAAAGTTCTTCAATTATCAGAGAAAGAAAGGGAAAATGGTGTAATAGCTATTTCTGCAGGAAATCATGCTCAAGCAACATCATGGGCTTGTTCACAGTTTGATATAAAATCAAAAATTGTAATGCCTAATACAGCATCAAAGTTAAAAATTGAAGCTACTAAATCATATGGAGGTGAAGTTATTTTAACTAAAGGAAATATGATGGATAAATGTGAAAGTATAATAAAGAAAGAAGGACTCTCATTTGTTCACCCTTTTGATGACATTGATATTATATTAGGGCAAGGTACTACTGCATTAGAAGTTATAGATAAAATTAAAGATTTAGATTATGCTTTTATAAGTATAGGAGGGGGAGGCTTGATCTCTGGAATGGCAAGTGTTTTAAAACAATTTAATCCAAAAATAAAAGTAATTGGTGTCGAACCTATTAATTCTAATGTAATGACTAACAGTATTAAATCTAATAAGCCAGAATTATTTGACACATTTAATAATAAAACAATTGCTGACACATTAGCTGCTCCATTTGCAGGAAAGTTAACTTTTGAGTATGTAAAGGAATATGTAGATGATATTATTAATGTTTCAGAAGAGGAAATGATTGAATCTTTAAGAATGATGCTTGAAAGATTAAAAATTGTTCCAGAACCAGCAGCATCTGCATGTTTTGTTCCAATATTATTTAATAAAATTAAAATAAATCCAAAGTCTAAATGCTTAGTAGTTGTGTGTGGTGGAAATATCGATATAAAAAAAATAAAGTCATTATTTTGAAAAATTTTTTTCTTATTTTTTTTTCAATATTATTATTAAATCATAATTTATTTTCAAGAGATAGTATTAATAATAAAATTGATAAAAATTTTTATAAGTTTTTAGCTGTTGAGGGAATAGTATTAACTGGCGCAATAACATACTTAAAACACCAGTGGTATGATGATAAGAGTAGAGTTCCTTTTCATTCATATAATGATTTTAAAGGGTGGAATCAAATTGATAAATTAGGTCATTTTTATATATCATATCTTGAAAGTAATGTCGGTTATTCTCTTCTAAAAAAGTTTAATTTTTCTGAAAAACAATCTTTATTGTTTGGAGGTTCGCAAGGTCTTTTACTTGAAACTCCAATTGAAATATTTGATGCATACTATGAGGGTTGGGGATTTTCTTGGTATGATATGTTAGCAAACTCATTCGGATCACTATTTTTTATTGCACAACAAAAATTATTTAATGAACAGCTCATAAGACCTAAATTATCATTTAGTAGATCAGTTTATGCTCAAAATGCTAATGGTTTATTAGGCAAAAACAATTTACTATCTGAATTTGTTTATGATTATAATGGTTACACTTATTGGTTTTCTTTTTCACCTAATAGAATATTTAAAATCAATAAAATACCAGAATGGATAAATTTATCATTTGGATATGGATCTAATGGAATGCTTGGAGAGTTTGAAAACAGAAAAACTTATAGAGGTAAAACTCTTCCATTTTACAAAAGATATAGACAATATTATCTATCTCTTGATATAAATTTTTCAAAAATAAAAACAAATTCTAAAATATTAAAAACAATATTTAATTCTCTTAGTTATATTAAAATTCCTCTACCTGCTCTTGAGTTTTCTAATAAAAAGTTAAAGGGACATTACATTTATTTTTAAATTTGTTTTTTCAAAACTTTAATTTAAAACAATATGAAAAACTTCATTTTATTTATAACATCTTTTTTGTTAATATTCTCATGTATTAATGAAGAAAAAACAGATAATAATGTATCTCTTGGTGATTTATCGGGTACTCTCAATGAGAAAAGCGATGAGTCATTAATGACTAAAAAATTAATGCAGGCTTATGCTGAAAATAATTTCAGAAGTATTGAATATATGATCTCTGAAAATGTAGATTGCTACTTTAATACTGATAATGTTGATAAAGAAGGGTGGCTCTCAGGCGCATCTTCACATCACGATCTTTTTGATAATATATCAAACAATAAAAACCAACCTATAACTCTTACAACCGCTAATTACAATAATGGTAATATATGGTCTATGGCCTGGTTTGAATGGACAGGAATAGGCAAGTTTTCTAAAGAAGAAGTAAGGATTTTAGTACATCATGGATTTAGATGGGAAGATGGTAAAATTGTTGAAGCATACCATTTCTTTGATCCAACCTTAATCAATAACGAACTTGCATTATCTAATTAATTTTATATAAAGAAATATTACTTTGAGTATAAGATTTTTTTCTTTTTAAATTGATATTATATTTGCCAAAAAATTAATTAAAGCCTCGTTAGCTCAGATGGTAGAGCAAGTGATTTGTAATCACTAGGTCGCTGGTTCGATCCCGGCACGAGGCTCTTGATAAGGGAAACCAAGAATGTTTTCTAAATTTCTTTATAGGAACAGATATAGATTGATTTTAATCACCATGCAATTCCATAATCTTCTCCAAAATCACTTGAACCCCCTTGAAATGTTTTATTTATATTATCAAAATATATTGCATTAATTGGTCCTGATGTCTTACTTCTAAATTGAAGTTTATATCCTTTCTTCTTTAGTTCTTTTCTAATGAATTGCGGTGTCGAAGTATGTAACAATAATTCTCCTGGTTTATTTTCATGATACCCAAAAGAACTTCTCATTTGGAAGCTGTTTATGTTAGGAGCCTCACATGCTTCTTGAACATTCATATCAAATTCTACCATATTGAGAAAAAACTGTAATAAATTTTGATCCTGAGTATCTCCACCTTGAACAGCAAATGATAAATATGGTTCGCCATTTTTTAATGCAATTGTAGGTGTAAGTGTTGCTCTAGGTCTTTTGCCTGGTTCAAGAACATTATATGGTCCATCTTTAGGGTCAAGAACAAAACTTTGCATTCTTTGACTTAGTCCTATACCTGTATTTCCTGCAATTACTGCAGGTATCCATCCACCACTTGGTGTTATAGAAACTATCCACCCGGAGGAATCAGCAGCTTGAACAGTTGTTGTTCCAGCTAAAAACGATTCATCAAAATTATAATTATAACTCATATTATGATTTAAATCGAATGATGACATTATCTTATCAAGATTATTATCAGTTTCCCAACTTTCAAGATAATTTAAAAATGGGTTTTCTCCTTCTTGAAATTCGTAGGGATTTCCAGGTTTTATATCTTTTATGTTTTTATCGGACATTAATTTAAGTCTCTCATTTGCGTATTCTTTAGATAAAAGACCTTTTATTGGTTCTTTAGGTTCAAAATAAGGGTCTCCATAATAAAAATCTCTATCAGAAAAGGCTAAGTTCATTATCTGATATAGGTTGTGAATATAATTAGTTGAATTAAACCCCATAGATTTAATATCTAACTTTTCTACCATATTTAGTGACTGTAGTAGGACTGGGCTCTGTACCCAAGTAGTAAGTTTATAAACATCAATATCTTTATATGATGTCATTAATGGTTCTTCTATATAAACCTTATAATTTTTTAGATCTTTTTTGGTGATTAAACCTCCTTGTTCCTGTGTTGATCTTGCTATTTCTTCAGCTATATCTCCTTCATAAAACCTTTTATATGATTCATAAATTGCTTCTTTTCTTGTTTTTCCTTTTTTTAAAGCTTCTTTTTCAGTTATTATTAGTTTATTTAGAGTATTATATAAATCAGTTTGAATGAATATCTCACCTGAATTAGGAGCTTCTCTTTCATTACCATAATTAGTTAAAAAAATATCTTTTGAATATTTCCACTTTTTTATTTCATCCTTGTTCCTTTCAATAGAATTTGCTGTTTGAGCTTCTATGGGGTATCCTTTAGCCATTTCCATTGCGGGTGCTAAAATATCTTCTAAGCTCATTGTACCGTATTCAGCTAACATAGTCATAATTCCACCAGGTGTTCCTGGCGTGACGGCAGAAAGTGGTCCATATTTTGGTGGAATTGTATAACCTTTTTCTTTAAAGAAATCAGGTGTTGCGCCACTTGGTGCAATGCCAAGCGCATTTATTCCAATAACTTTCTTAGTATTTGGGTTATAAATTAATGCTTGAGTTTCTCCTCCCCATCCTAACACATCCCACATGGTAGCTGTTGCTGCTACCATTGCACATGCAGCATCCACTGCGTTACCTCCTCTTTCAAAGATTATAGATCCTGCAGTAGCTCCAATAGGTTTACCAGTAATAGCTATCCAGTGTCTACCGTGAAGAATAGGTTTATTTGTTTGACATAATGCACTTAAATTTATAATTAATGTAAGATGAATTAATATTATTTTTTTTAACATCTCTAATCTATTTTATATGGTAGGTATTTATTTATATCACCTCCGTAATTTATTACATCTCTTATTATTGTTGAGCTTATAGGTGCAAGATTAGGAGAGGTAATTAAGAAAACAGTTTCTAAATTTTTATTTAAATCTCTATTAATTTGAGAAATTGAGTTTTCAAATTCAAAATCAGTAGTATTTCTTAAACCTCTTAAGATATAATTTGCCTTATTTTCCTTAGCAACTTCAGCTGTTAATTTATTATATGATATTACAGATATTTTTTTATCTTCGGAGTATAGTTTTTTTATTTTTTCTTTCATAAAATCAACCTCAAAAAATCTATTTTTTTTAGGATTATCGCCAATTGCTACGCATATATGGTCAAATATTTTTAATCCCCTTATTACTATGTCGTGATGTCCTAAGGTAAATGGGTCAAAAGTACCAGGAAAGAGTGCTATTTTTTTATCCATAAAATTCTGATATTATTTCAAATATAGATTTTTTATTGAAATTTATTTTTACAAAATAATTATCTAATCCTTTTTTTTTATTTGATGATTTTGAGTCTCCATCAATAATGTTTACAAATTGTTTTAATCTGTCTAATTTATATTCTTCAAAAACAAGTAAAATATATTTTATGTAATTATTATCATAATATTCAAATTGGTTGTAAAAAAGAATTTTATTTTTTTTTGTTATTGATATGAATACTTTGTTTTTAAAAATTACAACATTTACTATTGGCTCAATTTCATCATATTTAAATGATTCTTTTAGTATTATTTCACCTATATGATTTGTATTTTTTTTAGAACTTATAAAATCATTTTGATTATAAAAAAATACTATTTGAGTGTTTTTAGATATATCATCTTTTTTTTCTGTAAGATCTTTATCAATATTAATAGTTTTTCTAAAGTTTATTTTTTTAAATGCATTTGGTAATTCTTTAGGTTGTATTAAAAAGTTATTAGAAGTATCTACTGAGTATATTTTTTTAAAATTATTCTTTAAACTATTTAAGTGATTTTTATGAACTGCAGTTAAGGATGTTTCATCAGAAAAATAGTGCTTCTCTTCTGATGCAGTATTTATAATGTATAAATTAGAATTTGATGAAATAATATTACTCAAATATCAATTAAATTATTCCCAATTTCCTGCTGTTGTGATACTTGTTCTAGAACCAAACCTAAGTGGCTTGTTTATATTTGCTTCATTAGATTCGTTCCTATCAGGATCAAAAGGTTTTGGGTTTCTTACTTCTACAACATCGACCTGTACTCCTCCTTTTTCTATTGTACTTGCCCAGAATTCAAATTTAACATTTTCATAACCTGGAACATAAACTAAGTTTTGTGCGTCAAAGTTAGGATATGGTGAAAATATCGAGTCTAGAACAGTTACACTACCTAAGGTATCTAAATATAATGTGGTCTCCTCAGCACCATAATCAAGAAGAACTGTTTCTTCTCTTCTTTGAATAATGAATATTTCACCTCTTTCAATAAAATTTAATAAACTATCCCATTGGCTTGCATATTCTCCATTAACACTCTGAAAAGCAATCTGAGCTTCTCTAATCAATTTTAACTTGTTTATAACCTTTGCCTCAGCTGAATTTATTCTAGCTTCTTCATCAATACTATGTTTAATGCTGTTCACTAAAAAGAATCCAAGTCCTATTGCAACGACTAAAGTTCCGTATGTATATAGTTTAAGTTTATTCATAATTCAAAATTTGTATGCTATTATAAATAATTGTGATAAGAATTAAAAGACATCTAATGATAGTTTCTTTCTCCAAAAATTTTAGAACCTACTCTTATCATATTACTTCCTTCTTTTAAAGCTAATTTATAGTCGTTACTCATACCCATTGAAAGCGTATCAAAAGACTCCATAAGCTTCTTTAAATTAATATATTGACGGTTTAATAAATTAAATTCTTTTTGAATATTTTTCTCATTAGATGAGTAGGAAGCCATACCCATAAGTCCTTTTATTTTTATGTTTTCAAAATTTTTTAAGAATTCTATATCTAAAGAATTTAATTCTTCAAAATTAAATCCATATTTCGAATCCTCATTTGAAATATTAACTTGAATTAAGCAATTAGTTATTTTATTAATTTTTTTAGATTCTTTATTTATTACTTTCAAAAGCTTAATACTATCAACACTATGAATGAGAGTAATAAATGGCACTATTTTTTTTACTTTATTTGTTTGAAGGTGTCCAATCATGTGCCAATTGATATCTTTTGGAAGGTTTTTATATTTAATCTCTAGCTCTTGTACTTTGTTTTCCCCAAAGTCTTTATGTCCTAAATTATATATTTTTTTAATGTCTGTAGTTGGTTTTGTCTTGCTAACAGCTACACATGTGTAATTGTTATTAAATAGAAGCTCTTTCATTTAATCTTTGAGAATATTATTTAAATAAGTTGATTTAATAAAAATGAATAGTAAAATAAATATAATACCCCATAATAAATAATATTGATAAAAGTCAACTGTATTTTTGTACCTGTTTTCTTTTATTTCAGATTTTTCAAACTCATCTATCTCAGAAAATATATTTTCAAGTGAAGTGTTATTTGATGCTCTATAAAATTTACCCTCCGTTGTTTTAGCAATATCTCTTAAATTTTTCTCGTCTAGTGAGTTTTCAACGTATCTAGGTCTTCCAAAGTAATCTTTTCCAAAAGGAACCTTTCCATTTTTTCCTATTGCAATGCTATAAATTTTTATTCCATAAGCTTTTGCAATTTCTGCTGCAGTTTTGGGATCGATATTTCCAGCTGTATTATCTCCATCACTAAGTAAAATTAAAATTTTTGTCTTTGATTTAGACTCTCTCATTCTATTTGTTGCTATAGCAATAGCACTACCTATAGCTGTTCCTCTAGTACTTATCAGATCAAAATTTATCTCATCTATGTATTTTTTAAGTAGGGTGTAGTCCGATGTGAGTGGACATCTTGAATAAGATTCACCTGAGAAAACTACTAAACCAATCCTGTCTTGGAATCTTCCATCTATAAATTTTTTTGCTACACTTTTTGCAGACTCTAACCTATTAGGGGAAAAATCTTCAATCTGCATTGACTCACTAATATCAACTACTAGCATAATATCAATTCCTTCTGACCATCTGTCAACTTTCTCATTAGACTTTTGAGGTCTTGCAAGCGAAAGTATTACCATTATTAGTGAACATATAAATAATAAGTTTGGGATAATTCTAAAGAAAGAATAACTAAGATTTTTAAGTTTACTTTTAGGTATAGAAACCTGATATGTTATTTTTTTATTTAGAAGTCTGCTGACTATGTAAGCTATTGGAATTAATAATAGAAGGTATAAAATTTTATAATATGCCCATTCATAAGAAAGCAGTTGGTTTAGAGAAAACCATTTTAAAGAAAACCAATTTTCAGGTAAACTGTTATCCATTTTTTAATTGATTTATATATTCTTTTGAAAGTTTAAAACTTTCTTCTCTTAATACATTTATATTATTTATATCTAAAATATTTTCTGTTTTAGAGTAAATGCATTTATCTATTTCTTTTAAAATACCAATGCTATTATCATTTTTATTAAATATAGAAATTTCATTAGTAGTTGAACTTGAATATGGTTTTTTTGATAGTTTTTCCATAAATCTTTTCCAAAGAAGTAATAAATTTTCTAAAAATTTTGGATCATTTGTTTTTAGGTAACTACTTAAAATTTTATCAAACTCACTATTAAAAATATTTGTTTCAGAGTTTATTCTTTTGATTTTAAAATATTTATTAATCCTTTTTCTAAATATTAGATAAAGAAATAACAATAAGGAAAAAACAATACCTGAGACTATTAGAAATTTTCTTGAATTAAATATTGTATTTAATTTTTCGAGGAAAGTGTTAGTTTTTGTTTTTGAATTTACTTCTTTTACTAGGCTGATAATTTTTATTGAATCATTATTAGATGAAATTTCTAAGCTGTCATTATTACTAATTATATAAGAATTTAGGTAGAGAGATTGGATTGAGTCTAATTCAAATGTTTGAAGGTAATAAACGGTGCTATCAAATATTATATTATTGGAGCTTATTGACTCAAAAACTCTTTTTTTCACAAAATCAAAAGAATTAAAGAAATATGATGAGTCGGGTTGGATAATTTCAACATTTAACGGGTAATTTAAAGTTGAAATTAATGTTATTGGATCCCCAATTTTTATTGAATCTTGGACAAAATAGATATTATAATCAATTTCTTGGGAATGTATTTTATGGAGATGTAAAAAACACAAAAAAATAAAAAACGTTCTTTTCATTTATTTTTTCTGTATTTAAATAATTTAATCAACTTCTTAATGTAATTCTCCTTTGAATTTATTTTTAAATAGTTAATGCCTACCGAATTTATTTCTTTTTTTAAATTTTCAGCATCATTCTTAAAGAGTTTATGAGTCATTTTTTGGAATTCTTTTGATGAGGTATTGATCCATTTCTTAAAATTATCCTCTTTTTCCTCTACAGGTATAATACCTAATTTGGGAATATTTATTTCTTGGTCATCGTAGATATGAAGACATATTACGTCGTGGTATTTATTTAAAGATTTTAAAGATTTTAAATAATTCTCATCAATAAAATCACTTAAAATTATTACCAAACTCTTTTTTTTTATTGATTTCATGAAAAATTGAATCATAGACGAGATGCTTGTCTTGATTGATTTTTGTTTTAATTCAAATAATTTTTTAATTATTAGGTATCCGTGAGGAATACCCTTTTTTGATTCTATAAATAGCTCTTTTTTATCAGAAAAGCATAGAAGTCCAACCTGACTATTTGTGTTAAGGGCTGATATGGTTAAAACTGATGCTATCTCTTTTGATATGTTTATCTTATTATTCTTTCCAATATATTGAGATTGACTAATATCTAATAAAAAGAATACTGATTGTTCTTTATCTTCTTTGTATGTATTAGTATATATTTTATCTTCTTTGGCTGTTATATTCCAATTTATAGATCTGTGATCGTCCCCATACTGATATGGTCTTAGGTCATCAAAATCAATTCCAGATCCCTTAAAAATAGAATTGTAATCTCCTTGATTAGAATTATTTAAAAATTTTCTTATCTCTATTTCGTATTTCCTTACTTTCTTTAAGATATCTTTCACTATTATTATATTTACTGCAAAGCTAGAATATACGTTTATAAATGAATTCAATTAAAATAAAGTATTTCATTATTTTAACATTTTTTATAATTATCTCATGTGATGATGAAAAGGAGGTTAATGTAATTGAAAAAGGTAAAATGGCAAAAATACTTCTTGAAATGCATCTTTCAGAAGAGTCTATTGATATGTTGAAATTCAAAAAAGACACCCTAAACGCATTGTTCTCTGAAAAAGAAAAAGAAATTTTTGAAAAACATTCTATTACTGAGAAAGAATACAGAGAAAGTTATTCTTACTATTTCTTTAATCCTCAAGAATTAGAACAGATATACGAGGAGTTGATAGATAGTTTACTCTTATATCAACAAACATTTCAAAATGAAAAAATCAAATAGTATTGATCTTCATGGGAGATATTATGATGATGTGGATTTATCTTTAGAAAAACATTTTTATGATAATGAGCCGCCATTTAAAATTATAACAGGGAACTCATCAAAGATGAAAGAAAAAGTTTTGAAATACTTGGACAATAATAATCATAAGTATATGTCAGGCAACATGTATAATCAAGGATATATTCAAGTTTTATAAAAATTAATTATATTGAAATAAAAATAGATAATATTATGTTCAGGTACTTATTTCTTTTATTGTTTCTCTTCTTGTTTTCTTGTTCTCAAAATAAATCAGATTCTCAATTGAACAACTCTAGGGTTAGTAAATACGATACTAAAGCCGAAGAAAAATTTGATGATCCAGATGAATTTATGAAGTTATTTGCAGAAGTAAGGGAAGGGTACACATATGGGTACAGAGAAAGGGAACTAGAAATAATGAAAAATAGAATTAGAACTAGTGTAAGTCCAGATCC
Source organism: Rhodothermaeota bacterium MED-G19 (assembly GCA_002457315.1). Lineage (GTDB taxonomy): Bacteria > Bacteroidota > Bacteroidia > Cytophagales > MED-G16 > MED-G16. The sequence continues at coordinate 961 of NTKI01000004.1, read as the reverse complement.
TGATAATCCTACCTATGGCACTTCAGCCGCAGCTACAGCTACATTCACCGAAAGAGGACCAAGAAATGTTGCTGGTAGGACAAGAACAATTCTTATTGATGTTGCTGATGCTAGTGGAAATACTTGGATAGCTGGAAATGTTGGCGGTGGTGTATGGAAGACTTCAGATCAAGGTTCTACTTGGACTAATTTATCTCCTGATATGGAAAATATTGCTGTTACCACACTTGCTCAATCTGCAAACAATCCTCAGATTCTTTATGCCGGAACAGGAGAAGGATGGGTAGGAAATCTCGATGCAATTGATGGAAGTGGTATTTTTAAATCTTCTGATGGAGGATCAACATGGTCAAACATAACACCTTTAAGTGGGGGTGAATTAAATCCTGATTTTAGAGCTGTAAGTAGGGCGATAGCTGATCCAAACGATGCTAATGTATTAGTAGTTAGTGCGTCAGATAAAATTTATAGGACATCTGATGGTGGAACTACCTGGAGTCAAGTGTATGATGGTGCTTGGACAGTCATGCATGTAATTTCTGCTAAAAGTGATTTTAATATCCAGTATGCGGCTGTAAAAAATGAAGGAATTGTAAAATCAATCGATGCAGGTTTAACATGGTCATCTACTGCTAATTTTCCTGTAACTACAGCTAATAGAATGGAAATTGCAGCGTCTTCTACAGACCCAAATAAGATGTATGCTGCAGTTGTTACTGGTGGATATAAAAGTGGAAAGATTATTGCAACTACTGATGGTGGAACAAATTGGCGTACAATACTAGATGATACAAGGTGGCTTGATGCACAAGGATGGTATGATAATATAATAACAGTCAATCCATATGATGACAATATAATTTATGTTGGTGGGATTGATTTGTGGAAATTCACAATAGATTTTAGCACTAACACAAAAACGGACACTAGGGTTAGTGATGCTTATGGCAATAGTATAAAT
>NTKI01000003.1 GCA_002457315.1 Rhodothermaeota bacterium MED-G19 | reverse complement strand
AAAGCAGGTCTCATGATATGGGTGTTAAAAACCTATTGATTATGATAGATGATGAAGGTAGTTTGGGTGATTCTAACAAAAAGAGAAGAATTAAGGCAATTGATAATCACAAAAAATGGGTTGAGGCAGCTAATTATCTTGATTGTGACAACATTAGAGTTAATGCTCAGGGAGACGGATCTGAAATTGAAGTTGCTCAATTTTCATCAGAATCATTATCTGTACTTGCCGAGTTCGCTAAACCTTATAATATTGATATTATTGTAGAAAACCATGGTGGCTATTCCTCAAACGCTCAGTGGCTAATTGATGTGATTAAAAATTCAGGAAAAGAAAATGTAGGCACACTTCCTGATTTTGGAAATTTTTGTATCAAATCAAAACCTAATCAGCTTTCAGATTGGGGAGGTTTAGATGGATGTGCTGTTGAGTATGATAAATACAAAGGAGTTGAAGAGATGTTACCTTATGCCAGGAGTGTAAGCGCAAAATCATTAAACTTTGATAAGGACGGAAATTCAATTGAAATAGATTTTTATAAAATGATAAAGATCATTAAAAAATTTGGCTATAGAGACTGTATCTCTATAGAGTATGAAGGAACCAGTCATTCTGAATCAGATGGAATTATGCTAACAAAGAATCTATTAAAAAAAGCATGGGATTCTGCCTAGTTTTTTCTTCCATTAATAAACACTCCTATTAAAATCAAAGCCATACCTAAAAGTTGTATTTCATTAATTTTTTCTCCATCAATAACACCTAAAGAGATTGCAACTAATGGCATTAAATAAGTTACCATTGAAGCAAAGACTGTGTCTTTAATTTTAATCAGGTTATAAAAAATAATTGTTGCGATTGATGTTCCCAATACCCCAAGCACAAAAACATATCCAAATTCAATTTTAAAATCATTAAAATTATTAACATGTGATTGAAATGGGGTTAGAAAAAATAATATATAAATACTTAATGGTAGAATAGAAACTATAGAAAAACTTGTGATTGTAATTGGCTTTAAATGACTTAAGTGATACTTTACTAAGTTGAGGTTTATACCATAGAGCATGGTTGCGGCTACCACAAATAAACCAAATAAATCAACATTAAATCCTACTGCGGATCCAGAAAATAAAATCAAAAGTAATGTGCCAAGAAACCCAATTACCAACCCAACAATATTATTTTTTGTAGCTTTTAATTTATAGAATATCACCCCAATAATTAAAGCAAAAAAGGGAGTTAATGAAGTTAAAACTCCTGAGGTTGCGCTGTCTATTTTTGTTTGTGCTATTGGATACAAAAAATATGGTAGAACGTTACCCACAATGCCTGAAGTAAAAAGAATAAGGTAATCTTTTTTTTGAATTTCTTTTAAATTCTTTAAAAGAAAAGGCATCAAAACAAAGGATGCTAATGTTAACCTTAAAGCGCCAATTTCAAAAGGATCTAGACTAACTAGAGCTTTTTTTATCAGCAGGGGGGAGCTCCCCCAGATCAAAGCAAGAATAAGTAATAAAGACCAAGCAAGTATATTTTTGTTTCTCATGCAACCGACTTCTCCTCTATCAAATTGAACTTAGTTGAAATTTCATTTAAGACCTCTAAAGAATAATCTAATGACTCACTGAGTATTAGTTTCATTCTATATTCTTTAAAATTTTCAATTGCTCTAAAGTAATTAGTATAGTGTCTTCTCATCTCTATAAGTCCTAGTTTTTCGCCTTTCCACTTAATAGAAAAATCAAGGTGTTTCTTTACAACATTAACTCTTTCATTAATATTTGGTTTCTTTATTGGTTTCCCGTTTTTCAGGTAAGATTTTATTTGATTAAAAATCCACGGATTTCCTATAGCTGCCCTTCCTATCATTATTCCGTCAACGCCATATTTTTGTTTATATTCTTTAGCTTTTTCTGGAGAGTTTATATCTCCATTTCCAAAAATAGGGATTGTGATATTGGGATTGTTTTTAACTTCAGATATATAATCCCAATTTGCAGTTCCCTTATACATTTGCTTTCTTGTCCTTCCGTGAATTGTTAGGGCTTGAATTCCAACGTCTTGTAGTCTTTGAGCAACCTCTACAATTTTAATGGAGTTTTCATCCCATCCTAGCCTTGTTTTCACTGTAACGGGAATGTTTACTTGTTTTACAATCTCAGCTGTCATTTTTTGCATTTTATCAAGATCTAAAAGTATTCCAGCTCCTGCTCCCCTACAAGCAACTTTTTTCACTGGACAACCATAGTTTATATCAAGAATTTCGGGTTTTGCCTCTTCAGAAATTGAAGCAGCCTTTTTCATTGACTCTATGTTGTCTCCAAATATTTGAATTCCTATTGGTCTCTCGGAATCATATATGTCAAGTTTTTGTACACTTTTTTCAGCATCTCTTATCAGCCCCTCAGAGGATATAAACTCTGTATACATCAGGTCCGCACCATTTACTTTACAAACTGATCTAAATGGGGGATCACTTACGTCTTCCATTGGTGCCAGTAGTAAAGGAAAATCGCCTAATTCAATATTGCCTATCTTCATAAAAAGAAGTATTTTAACCTTAAAATATTTCACAAAGAAAAAAATAAATGAGCAAACACGTAAGAGAATTAATATTTATTATTTTATCCGTTTCTCCTTTATTCCTTATGAGCATAGTATCTAATGTCTTAGAAACACCTACAGACATGTCTTACGAAGGAATTGACAGAAAGATATTAATGATTTCAAATGCTGTTTTTTTATTATTATTCCTTGTTCCATATTTTGTGATAAGAAACAACACAAATTATAATTTAGGAGTTAAAAACTTTAGTCTTTATCCCCTAGCTCTAGTTATGGCTACAACTATTTTTTTTATTATTATAAATTCTCCTATAATAGAGTGGAATAAAGCACTTAATTTTCCTGAGTTTTTATCTTCCTTTGAGGTTTGGGCACAGGCTAAAGAAAAACAACTTGAAGCTGTTACTATGCATTTAGTTTCTTTTGAGAATAACTGGGAGTATCTGATAGGTGTCTTGACTATAGCTATCATTCCTGGTTTTTGTGAAGAGTACTTTTTTAGGGGAGTATTACAAAAAAACCTTAGTTTACTTATAAAAAATCATCATATTGCAATTATTATAAGTGCTTTTATATTTAGCGCTTTCCACCTTCAATTTTACGGTTTTTTCCCTAGATTATTTTTGGGAATGTTATTTGGATATTTTTATTATTGGTCTGGAAGTTTAACATATTCTATAATTGCCCACAGCCTAAATAATTTTTTTGGTATAACATTATTTTACCTTGCAGGTAAAGGATTATTTGGTGAGAATATTGACCTATCAGTAAATTCATCCCCACACATACCTTTAGTTTTTATAATAGGTGCTTTTATGGTGTTTTGTTATTTGGTCATTATGCTTAAAAGAACATTAAAAAGTTAACATGAATAAAAAGAATTTAAAAAACAGGGTTTTGACAGGAATGGTTGGGGGATCACTTCTGCTATTTTCTACTTTAAATGAGTGGTCTTACCTTATCGTTTTTGTAATAATCATTTTTCTTTCTTCTAGGGAATATTATAAGATTTTATCTGAAAACGGATTTAATCCCAACTATAACTTAGGAGTCTTTTTATCTGTCATTATCTTTATCTCATCTTTTTTATATGCGAGCAGAGAGAGCCTCATTGGGATTCATTTTGTATTAATTCCTATTCTGCCGTTAGTTTGTCTTTCTGCACTTTACAGTTCAAAAAATAAGGAAACAATATCAAATGTTTCGGTTACATTTTTTGGAATATTATACATATCACTATCTATTTCTCTATTAAACTTTATTGTCTTTACTGGTTCTGAATACAATTCTGTTTTTTTAATTGCCACCCTTCTGTTTTTATGGACTAGTGAGTCTGCCGCCTATTTAGGGGGGACACTTTTTGGCAGAAAAAAGCTTTTTGAATCGGTTTCCCCAATGAAAACATGGGAGGGGGTTTTGTTTGGGCTATTAGCTAATATTATTTTGTCTTATTATATATGGAAATATTTACTGATAAAAACATTCCTGTTTTGGTTAGGTCTCTCTCTTATTGTCTTAATTTCTGGAGTTTTCGGTGATTTATTTGAATCTTTATTAAAAAGAAACTTTAACATGAAAGATAGTGGCAATAAGCTTCCTGGGCATGGTGGGTTTTTAGATAGGTTTGATAGTTTCTTTTTTGTAATACCTTATGTTTATTTTTACCTTAAAATTATAAATCAGCTAACTTAAAAATTGTACATTTACATAATAAAACCCAAACCAAGATATGAGTTATAAAGAGCCAGCTCCTATCATGCATGATAAAGATCCTCTTGAATCAATGATGAAGAGGTTTCATATTGCAGCTGAATATTTAAATCTTGACGAAGAAGTTTATAGCGTCTTAAAGTCCTCTAATAAAAAAATCATAGTTTCTCTTCCTATTTCTATGGATGACGGCTCAGTCAAAGTGTTTGAGGGCTATAGGGTTATTCACTCTAATATTTTGGGACCTTCCAAAGGAGGTTTAAGGTTTGACCCAGGTGTCAATTTAAATGAAGTAACCGCGTTAGCTGCTTGGATGACATGGAAGTGTGCTGTTGTTGATATTCCTTATGGTGGAGCAAAGGGAGGTGTGTGCTGTGACCCAAGGAGTATGAGCAAATCAGAATTGGAAAGACTTACTAGGGCTTACACTCAAGCGATGCATGACGTATTTGGTCCTGACAAGGACATACCCGCTCCTGATGTTGGAACAGGTCCTGACCAAATGGCTTGGTTAATGGATGAATATTCTAGGGCTAGAGGCACGACTGTTAATGCTGTAGTTACTGGAAAGCCTATTATTTTAGGGGGCTCAGTAGGAAGAATTGAGGCAACAGGTAGAGGTGTAATGGTTGCAACACTGTCCGCTCTAACAAAAATAAAAATCAATCCTTTTAATGCTACAGTTGCCGTTCAGGGTTTTGGAAATGTTGGATCATGGGCAGCTAACCTCTTAAAAGAGAGGGGCTGTAAGATAGTAGCCATATCAGATATTTCTGGAGGATATTATAATGAGAAAGGTATAGATGTTGGTAACGCTATTACATATCGGAATGAACACAAGGGTTCTCTTGAAAAATTTGATGGGGGTAAGAAAATTTCAAATGAGGAGCTGCTATCTTTAGATGTTGATGTCTTGATCCCGGCAGCTTTAGAAAATGCTATTACTGAAAAAAACGCAAACCAAATTAAGGCAAGATTAATAGTAGAAGGGGCTAATGGCCCAACGTCTCACGAGGCAGATTCAATTTTAGAAAAGAAAGGAATTGTTGCCGTTCCTGATATTTTAGCTAATGCTGGCGGTGTCATTGTTTCTTATTTTGAATGGGTCCAGAATAGGCTTGGGTTCAAGTGGACTAAAAACAGAGTGTACAGGAGAAGTGACTCAATAATGAAACAAGCTTTTAATAATGTGTTTTCAATATCAAAAAAATATAAAATCTCTTTAAGAACAGCGGCATATATTGCAGCTATAGACAAGGTTGCAAGAACATATAAGTACAGAGACGGCTCTTTTACTTTTCAAAAAAATGATAAAAATTCATAAGGAGGGTTGGGGTTTTTTAATAAAACTATTCGCGTTTCTCCTGAGTGTGAATGTTTCTTTGTTTTATTTATATAGTTTTCCTTCATTCGCAATCTTTTTTTTATTCATCATTTCATTTCTGGTTTTTCTATTCTTTCTTCAATTTTTTAGAAGTCCTAAAATAATAAAAACTGTTGATGAAAAGCTTATTGTGTCACCAGCAAACGGTGAAGTGGTTCATATTGGTGAAGTCTTTGAGGGCGAATATTATAAAGAAAAAAAATTATTAATTTCAATTTTCATGTCCCCCTTTGATGTACATATTAATAGAAATCCTATTGGTGGTGAGGTGAAATATTACAAATATCATAAGGGAAAATACCTTGTTGCTTGGCACCCAAAGTCTAGCACAAAAAATGAGAGAACAACTACAGTTATAGCTAACAATAAAATATCAGTTTTAGTCAGACAAATTGCTGGGTTAGTTGCTAGAAGGATTATAAATTATTCTGTTGTGGGAAAAACAGTTAATCAATCAAATCAATTAGGATTTATTAAGTTTGGCTCAAGGGCAGATATATTTTTACCATTAGACTTCAAACCAGAGATTAGACTAAAGCAAAAAACAACTGCGGGAGTAACTGTTTTAGGGAAATTACATTAAATTATTTTCAATAACAGATACTATTTTTTCTAAGTATTTTTTATCTATTTCACTGAAAGAATTTAGCTTATCACTATCAATATCTAAAACCCCATAAATCTTTTTTTTATTGAAAATTGGAACTACAATTTCAGATTTTGAGAAAGAACTGCAGGCTATATGTCCTGGAAATTTTTCCACGTCTTTAACGATAATCGTTTTTCCCTCTTTCCAAGATGTTCCACAAACACCTTCACCTTTTTTAATTCTAAAACACGCTACTGGGCCTTGGAATGGACCGAGAACGAGTTCACTATCTTCAATCAGATAAAACCCGACCCAAAGCCAATTAAATGTTTGAGATATTGCTGCCGCAACATTAGCTAGTATAGCTGTAGAATTTTGCTCACCAATAATCAACGACTTTATTTGACATTCAAGATTAATGTATTTTTTTTCTAAATCACTTTCTCTAGGAGTATTAAAATCATGCATGGTTATTAATTTTAAAAAGTTTATCGTCACCTACTTTTTCATAGGTGTTTTTTTCTATATTAGGCCCTTTTATTCCCTTATTAAATTTAATTGCTGATTGAAAAACTCTTGCCTCATCCCAAAGATCTTTTTTTATAATTTCATTTAAAGTAAATCCACCGCCCTCAACTAGCAAACTATTAATTCCTCTCTTATATAAATCTTGATATATTTCATCTATTGTAAATGGATTTATTTTTACAAAGTATTTGTTTCCACTTACTTTATTCTGTGTCTTATTATAAATTAAAGAAATGGACTTATCTGTTAATATCTGATTACTATCTATTAATTTGTTGTTTGGATCAATAACAATTCTCACGGGATCTTTTCCCTCCCATAGCCTTACGTTTAAACGAGGATTATCATTATTTGCAGTGTTCACTCCGATTAAAATTCCTGTTTCTTCAGACCTCCATTTATGCACTAATGTTCTAGATGATTTATTAGATATCCATTTAGAACTACCATCTTCTTTAGCAATAAACCCATCAGATGTTTGTGCCCATTTTAGAACTACATAAGGCCTTTTTTTTTCATGATTTATATAAAACCTTTTATTTAGTTTTTTTCCTTCTTCTGCCAGTATCCCTGAGATAACTTTTATATTATTTTTTTTTAATTTTTTTATTCCATTACCATTAACATTTGGGTTTGGATCAATATTTGAAATTATTACTTCTTTTGGTTTATATTCAATTAACTTATCTGAGCAAGGAGGTGTTTTCCCAAAATGGCTACAAGGTTCTAGGCTTACATAAACAGATGCCCCTTTAATATCTTTTTTATTCTGAACTTTATTTATAGCGTTTATTTCTGCATGATTACCTCCAAATTTTTTATGGTAACCTTCACCAATAATCTTGTTTTCTTTAACAATCACACAGCCAACCATAGGATTTGGAAACACATACCCTAATCCCTTTTCTGCAAGATAAAAGGATCTTCTAATGAATTTGTTGTGTTTATTTTCCATATTTATATTTATGCCTGTTATAGACTCAAATTCAATTTATAATGAATTACTTAGCAAAGTAAATTATTATTCTGGTAATGATATAAAAAACATTTCTCTAAAATATCTATACCAAAAATTTAATTTATCTAATTCAGACCTATTACTTAATAAAACAATAAATTGGAACAAAAAAATCAATATTGCATTTAATAAAGACATTGAAAAAATAAACAATGGAATCCCAATTCAATATATAGCAAAGTCTCAGTTTTTTTACGATCAGAATTTTTATGTTGATGAAAGTGTTTTAATACCACGACCAGAAACAGAGGAATTAGTGAGCCATGTTATAAGGTTAGAAAAAGGTGATAAGAAAAAAAATGTTTTAGACATAGGCACTGGTTCTGGTTGTATAGCCATATCATTGTTTAAGCACTTAGAAGCTAATGTTTTTGGAATTGATTCTTCTAAGGCTGCTATTAAAATTGCTAATAAAAATAATAAATTGATTGAAAACCAGGTGAGGTTTATTCACTTAGGTATTGAAGAATATAATCCAGAAATAAATTTTGATATTATAGTAAGTAATCCTCCTTACATTTCTATTAATGATAAAAAAAGGGTCGATGAAAATGTTTTACGTCACGAACCTTATGAGGCTCTTTTTGTAGATAAAGACCCTTTATACTTTTATAGAAAGATATTAATGTTCTGTAAGAATTATTTAAATAGAAAAGGGAATATGTACTTCGAGATTAATGATAAATATGTAAACGAATTAGGGGTGCTTTTTTCAGGATACGATTATAAATTTATTAATGATATTTACGGAAAGAAAAGGTTTTTATTTGTTAGTGTAGTTTAAGATCCCCTTACCTAATTTAAAAACAAAAATAGATCTATATTTTGTCATATATTCTTTAACCTCTGTATTAAGTAATGACATAATATCACTATAGTCACCATAAATTATAGAACTTAATCCATTTGTTTCAACAACAAGACCTTTCTTTTTAGAAATATCTCCCAAAAACATTTTAACAATTTTTTTATAGTCTTTCTCTTTGTTTTTTTGTAGTAAAGGATACAAACTTATCTCTAATGTTACTTTCATGTTAGAATTTAATAATAATTGTAAACATATAATTTCTTCCAGCTTGTGGATAATAATAATTTTCTCTCACCTCATATTTTAGACCACCATAATAACCAAAGGTATACCCGTTGCTAGAATACATTTCATTAAAAATATTATTTATTGAAAACTTTAAGTATAAATTTTTAAAAATATTTTTATTAAAATTTGTGCTGAGCTCTAAATCGTTTACTAAGAATGAGTCTATTGATCTTTGAGAATTGGAGGTATTATCCAAAAATTGTTTACCCACGTATTTAGAATTAAATGTTAAACTAAATTGTTTTGTAAACCTCCAGTTTATTGAGTTATTAAATATAATATTAGGAGAAAAAGAAATATCAGTTTTTTTATATTTATTAATTATAGTATTAAACTCACTAAAATCACTTCCATAATCATATATATATTCATTGAAATTAAACACATAGTTTTTTGATAATGTTAAGGATGAATTAATATTTATCATCTGTGTGATTATTACATTTGATAACTCTATTCCATATCTTCTGCTCTTTTTTACGTTTTCCCTTATGTTAGCTCCTACGTCATTAATTTCCCCTGTAGTTATAAGTTGATTATCATATTCCATCCAGAAAAAATTTGTATTTAGTTGACCCCTTTTGTAATTAAAGTTTTTTCCTAACTCTAAGTCATATAATGTCTCATGTTGTGGTATTGTTTTGGAATCAATAAAATCACTTCTTATTGGCTCTCTATTTGCAATTGATAATGAAGCGTACAAGTCTATCTTTTCGTTTGCTTTGTTTGTAATTCCAATTTTTGGATTAAAAAACCAGTTTTTAGAATCAACATTGATTTCTGAATTATCATTGTCTGTTCCATTACTTTTATGCGAGTAACCTCTTATTTGTAATTCAGTAAATAGCTCTGTTCTATTAGAAATATTTACATTATATTTTGCAAAAACATTACCATCTTTTTTAATTGATCCAGAAAAATAATAGGGGTCTGTAAAAAAGACATTGACTGAACCTGATGAAACAATTTCCCCAAAATGATCTCCATCATACTCATTTATAGCACCTCCTATATTTAAAAAACTATTACCAAATTCTTTTAGAAAAGAATATGTAATTCCATAGAAATGATTTTTTAACCACCTTCTTCTAACTAGGTCTATCGTCTTATCTTCCTCATCCTCATAATAGTTTTTTAAGTTATCCCCTCCTCTATATTGTTCGTAATAACCTCTTCCAAAAGTATAATGGAGTGCAAGATGAAGATTTGTTTTTCTTGAAAAATCATGATTAATATGTGCCTGATAGTGATCTTGTTGGTAATTATCTGTCTCATTATCATAAGTATAATAATTAAAGGTTCTGCCTGCGTCTAATAAGTTTTGAGTTTGGAAATCAGTATATCCATTATTACTAATTACCTGGTTCATTCCTTCTATATCATTTAACAATCTTGATTCGGGTGTTCCCCACCAGGATTGATAGATTTTTTCTTTCCCTGAAAAATTTATAAAATCAATCGATGTGTTTTTTAAATAATAGCTTGCTGAAGCGTAGTAAGATTTTAAGTCTGAAGATGCTCTATCTATATAACCATCCGATGTAATTTTTGAGAGCCTTAGGTTAAAGTTCAGCTTATTGTTTATAAGTCCTGAATTAATTTCTATCGAATTTTTAAATGTCTTGAAAGATCCTGCTGAAGATGAATAGTTTACTCTAAATTTTTCTGATAAATTTCCTGTCTTAATGCTAACTGTTCCTCCAAAAGCTCCACCTCCATTTGTTGACGATCCTACACCTCTTTGAACTTGTATACTGCTAGAAGATGAAGCAAGGTCAGGCATGTTTACCCAGAAGACACCATGAGACTCTGAGTCATTATAAGGAATCCCATTTATAGTAACATTTATTCTAGTGGCATCACTTCCCCTTATTCTAATCCCTGTGTATCCAACCCCATTTCCAGCATCAGATGTCGAATAAGCCGAAGGTGTTTTCTGAATAATAAAGGGAAAGTCTTGCGCTGTATTGTTTTCTTCAATAAATTTTCTGGAAATGTTTGTGAATGCAAACGGGCTATTTTCTTTCACCCTAGTTGAGGTAACTTTAATTTCATCACTTAATAATATGCCACCTTCAAGTACTATCTCGTAATATTTATTTTCGTTTGGGATTATTAAAACATCTTTTTTTATATAGCCAACATGAGTGACAGATATTTTAAACTTTTTCGATTTTCCTTTAATTATAAAATTACCCCTAGTATCAGTATAAAAAATTTCATTTGTAGAATCAATGAAAATGTTTGCTCCAGGAATAAAGTTCCCATCAGTATTTTTGATAATAATTCTTATAGGGTCTTGTGAGAAACCAGAAAAGCTTAACAAAAAACACAAAAGAATCCTCATAGTATAAATATTTAATTTATAGGACCTTAAAAGATTAATGAAATAACATTCTATTTTCTACGCCAGCATTACCCGGATCAGCTTTAAGAGTATAATCTCAGCCCTTATATTTAAGGCACCCCTATATCAAAATTAATTAATTATTTTTAATAATATCCAAAGAAGAAGTTATTCTCTTAACAAGAGAACCCCCTATAACAAAATAGTTTAAACTCCTTTTTTTCATAATTGATTTAAACTCTTTATAAATGAATTCCCTAGTATGCTCGTTCTCTCTCAATTTGTCATATTTCCACGGAATATCAGGCTTACACAGTAGGTAAATATCAAACTCTTCTTTAGTAGATAGTTGTGATATTTTTTCATCTACTCTTTTAAATTTTATTTTACTCCAAAGCTCAATATCTAACACGCATGTGTCAGATATAATATAATCTCCTCCTCCCTTTATTCCCTCTTCAATTTTCTTGTTTTGTTTCTTGGCAATTATTTCGAGGTCGTGAATATTGTAATTTGATTTTTTTTCTAAGTATTTTCTTGCGTACTCATCACAATAATTACACCCTAATGCTTGAGAAAGAGATAATGCCAAAGTGCTTTTTCCTGAAGATTCTGGACCAACTATACTAATTTTTTTCATTTTCTAATTTTTTTTTCCACTCAAAGTATCCAGAAACTGCTAAAATTAAAAATATAAAGTATTGACCACTTGTAATGTAAAGCCCTTTATATATGAAAAGAGGGATATATATGATATCAGCGATTATCCAAAAAATCCAGTTTTCTAATTTTCTTCGTGCCAGAAGTAGCATAGCCGTTAAACTTAAAGCTGTGGTAATGCTATCTAAAAAAACGACATCGCTGTCAGTCATTTTGAGCACAAAAAATAAAATCATGAAAAAGCTGCTAAATAAAACCACACAAAGGATGTTTTCAGATTTAGTGTTTTCAGAAATGTGTTTTTTGATTTTAGAGTTTTTAGATGTCCATAAAACCCAACCATATACACTCATAACAAAGTAGTACAAGTTTATACCAGCCTCTGCATATATTTTATTTTCATATGTAATGACTACGTAAATTAAAACACTAACTATACCCGTTGGGAAAACCAGGACGTTATTTTTTCGAGCAAACCAAACACTTAATACTCCAGCAGATGCAGCAATTATTTCAAGAATTGACATTTAATAATTTAAAAAGAATTTTTTAACTCAATTATAATGCATTAGTTTTGCTTGGCAAATAGATAAATCTCTTATTTGCTATGAAAAATAACACAAAATTTCAATATGAGGCGCTCACATTTGACGATGTCCTCTTAGTTCCTTCTTACTCAGAAATAATTCCAGCAGACACAGACGTAAGATCATTGTTAACTAGGAATATTAGTATTAATGTACCAATTGTATCTGCTTCTATGGATACAGTTACTGAATCAAAATTAGCAATAGCTATTGCATTAAAGGGTGGCATGGGAATAGTGCACAAGAATATGAGTATTAGCAGCCAGGCTGATGAGGTTAGGAGAGTTAAAAGGTCTCAAAGCGGGATGATTAAAGATCCAATTACCATGGAAAAAAATTCTAATGTGAAAGATGCATTATCCATAATGAAAAAACATCAAATAGGAGGAATACCTATTCTCAATTCGTCAAATGAATTAATTGGGATAGTGACTAATAGAGATCTTAGGTTTCAAAAAGATAGTTCAATCGAAATCTCTAAGATAATGACTAAGAAAGTGGTGACAGCAAAAGTAGGAATTAGCCTTGATAGTGCTGAAAAGATTTTAAAGGAGCATAAAATAGAAAAACTACCTATAGTTGAAGGTAAAAAGTTTGTTGGGTTAATAACTTACAAGGATATTTTAAAAAACAAGTCCATGCCTGATGCTTGTAAAGATCAGCTAGGTAGACTAAGAGTAGGAGCCGCAATTGGTGTTTCAGGAGATTGGGAAGAAAGGATTGATAGACTGATTAATTCTAGTGTAGATGTTATATCAATAGACACTGCACACGCACACTCAAAGTCAGTAATTGATGTTCTTAAAACTATCAAATCAAATTATTCTATAGATGTTATTGTTGGGAATATTGCTACTGGTGATGCTGCAAAAAAACTTGTTGATTCTGGCGCTGATGCAGTTAAGGTTGGTGTTGGCCCTGGCAGTATTTGTACTACTAGAATTATAGCTGGAGTAGGTATGCCGCAGCTATCAGCAATATATGATGTTTCTAATAAAATTAAAGGTTCTGGTGTGCCTGTGATAGCTGATGGAGGAATTAGATTTTCTGGTGATGTGGTAAAAGCACTTGCTGCTGGAGCAAATTCTGTTATGATAGGTTCTTTGTTAGCTGGTACTGAGGAAACTCCTGGGGATATAATTTTATATGAGGGAAGAAAGTATAAGGCTTACAGGGGTATGGGTTCTGTTGAGGCTATGGAAGCCGGAACAAAAGATAGATATTTTCAACAAAATGAAAATGACCCAAAAAAGTTAGTTCCAGAAGGAATTGTAGGTAGGGTACCATATAAAGGAGATGTGTCAGAAGTCATTTATCAGATAACCGGTGGATTAAGAGCCGGAATGGGTTATGTTGGAGCAAGGAATATATATAAACTTCAGGAAGCAAATTTTGTAAGGATAACAAACGCGGGCTCAATAGAAGGTCACCCTCATGATGTCTTTATTACAAGAGAGTCACCAAATTATTCAAAAAAATAATTTATTCTTTTATACTTTTGAATGATGACCGTTAGAATTAACCCAAATATTTATTTAATAACAGGAACATTGTTTTGGGTTCTGTTTTCATTTTTCCATATAGCAGTTTTTTTTGAAGATCAGTTATATTATTCTCCTACCTATAGACTTATATACCTTATAATGTTAGGTTCCTTTATATTTTCTTTTTATAAATACTATGACTTAGTATTTCCAAAAATTAGTAGAAAGATAATCTTTAACAGTTTTTTTAAAGTTTTTATATATAGTATCAAGGCTGTTCTTCCTGTCGTTTTAATATATGTTTTATATTTTTTTAGAATAGGAGAAAACTTTATTTATTCTAAAATTTTTTCGAATCTGATCAATGAATTTGTTACAGGAATATCCTTGTTGTTTCTAATTATAAACTTCGTTTTTTTTAAGAGACTTATATTATTTGAGTCTACTTCAATTATGAAATCTATTTTTTGGATTTTTCAGTATGGAGCTGTTCTTGTTTTTCTTTTTGATATAATTTATAATTTTTATCCCTCAGATTTTTATCAGTATTTGCTTGGGGTTTTGTTTTTGGTAGGCGGAATTTTATTTTTTAATCAGAAATGGATTGCTTATTTACATTTTGATCAAAAATGGAAAACAATACTTATATGTATTTTTTTGTTAACATCTAATATATTAATTTATCAGTTTTATTCTTTAAATAACGAGTTTTTCATTCCACCTTTTGATATTCAAAATTTACTTTTTTTTGTTTTACTGATTGGTTTTAATTTTAGTTACTTATCAATATCTGTTCTTATTAACATTTTTAATTTACCAACATCTCCTGTTTTTGATGATATTCAAAATGAAAGATATATTGCAAGAAAGGTACAAGAAAATTTAATTCCCAACTCACTCCCAAATTCTAAAAAACTAAAAATCACATCATCATATATGCCACATTTCGCTTTGGGGGGAGATTATTATGACTATATTTCTTTAGGTGATGATAAGTTTTTAATTTGTATTGCTGATGTTTCAGGAAAAGGTATTCCCGCAGCGCTATTAATGTCTAATGTGCAGGCTTCCCTTAGAACAATGGTCAGACATTCTCAAAATTTAAAAAAAATAGTTGATGAATTAAACTTTCAAATTAATTTGAGAGGGTTAAGCGAAAGGTTTGTGAGTATGTTTATTTGTGTGTATGATTTTAAATCACAAATTTTAGAATATGTTAACTGTGGACACCCTCACCCTATAATTTATTATGATAAAAAAGTGGAGACTTTGGATAAAGGTTCGACTGTCCTTGGAATGTTTACTGAACTACCAAAGTTTAATGTTTCAAAAATTAAAATAAAAACAAACTTTAATATTTTCTGTTATACGGATGGTCTAATTGAAACACAAAATGATTTTGGGGAATTTTATGGTTCTAAAAGATTATTAAAACTATTTTCAGATACAAAAAAGAAACCTCAGAAATTTATTAAGTCTGTACTAAAAGATCTTAATTACTTTAGAGGAAATAATTTAACCGATGATGATATAACCCTTTTGATGACTAAAGTTAAAAATGAAAAATAAAATATATATAGTTTTTATATGGATATTTAGTGCTTGTAATTTGATTATTAATCAGAACTCAGAGCAACAAGACATAATTGCAAAAGTTGGAGATTCTTACTTATATGATGATGATATAATATATAATTCTTCTTTAGGTGATAGTGCTGTTGTTTATAATCGTCAAGTTAATACCTGGATAAAAAAACAACTTCTTCTAAATTCAGCTTTCCAGAATGAAAGCGTTATGAATCAAATCGAAAGAAAGGTTGAAGACTACAAAGAAAGCTTAATACTATTTGAATTCGAAAAATATCTATATGCCAATTCTATAGATTTTAAAATTTCAGAAGATGACATATCAAAATATTATAATGAAAACAAAGATGATTTTATTTTACCTTTTAATTTAATTAAAGCTATCTATGCCAAGGTACCTCTTGACGCTCCTTCTTTAAGTGTTTTTAGAAATAATTTAAAAAAATATCCAGAATCAGATACCTCTCAAGTTATTTCTTACTGTTTTCAGTTTGCAGAAAAATCTTTTTTAGAAGACACAACATGGATTAAGTTTGATGATATCATTTTGAATTTGCCTTTTCCTAAAAACTTAGATAAGTCTGTTTTCTTAAAAACAAGGAAGTTTTATGAAATAAGAGAAGGTGACTTTATGCATTTTATAAGAATATTGGACAAAAAGTTAATAGGTGATTATTCTCCTCTTTCTTTTGAGGAAGATATAGTCAATACAATCTTATTAAATAATAGAAAACAAGAATTATTTGATAACTTGCGAGATAGTATTTTTAACAACTCGGTGAGAGGTGTAGATTATGAAATATATTAAACTAACATATCTCTATTTTTTAATTATTATTTTTTCGTATTCTTTCAAGGGAATCTCTCAAGAAAGTAAAGGTGTTGTTGTTGATGAAATAATTGGAAGGGTTGATGACTATATTGTTTTAAGGTCAGAGCTAGAGAGTACATACCTAGATATACTATCAAGAGGAGAGAGAATCTCGGGGAACACTAAATGTGGTGTTTTAAAAGATTTAATTACCAATAAACTTTTAGTTGCTAAAGCAGAAATAGACTCTATTTTGGTTGAGGATAATCAAGTTGATCAAGAATTAAACTCAAGGATGGCCTTAATTATAAACCAGGTTGGGTCAGAAGATGAAATTGAGAAATATTATAATAAGACTATAGCTGAATTTAAAAAAGAACTTTTTGATGATATAAAAGAACAATTAATTGTTACTAAGATGCGTCGAGAAATTTTAGCTGACATAGCTGTGAGTCCAGAAGAGGTAAAGGATTTTTATGAGAGTGTGCCAAGAGACAGTTTGCCTTATTTTTCTACTCAAGTTAAAGTTTCACAAATAGTTAAGGTCCCTGAAGTTGGTAAATTACAAAAGGATAAAGTCAGAGGAGAATTACTTGAAATTAGAGATAAAATAATTAAGGGGGAAAGCTTTGAAATTTTAGCTACTCTTTACAGTCAAGACCCAGGAAGTGCTCAGAATGGAGGGAATTTGGGTTTTGTGGGAAGAGGCATGTTTCAACCAGAGTTTGAGGCTGCTGTCTTCAAACTAAAAGAAGGAGAAGTATCTATGCCTATAGAGACTGAGTTTGGCTTTCATCTAATTCAACTGATAGAGAAAAGAGGAAATTTATTTAACTCTAGACACATACTTTTACAACCTGATTTTTCGGATTCAGACATTAAGAAAACTAAAGATTTTTTAGATAGTTTGAAGGGCTTGGCTTACTCAGATTCTGTCACCTTTGAAGAGCTTGCTCGTGAATATTCTGATGATAAGTTTACCTCTTCTTTTGGTGGATACTTTACTGACGCAATGGGGTCAGAGAATGTTCTAGTAGAAGAGTTGGACCCTGTAATATTTTTTACAATTGACACTATGGATGTTGGCCAGATATCTATTCCTTTTGAGAGCAGAACAGATGATGGTAAAATTGCATACAAATTAATTTTTTTTAAAGAGAAAATTCCACCTCACCTTGGAAATCTTGAAGAGGATTATCAGAGATTTAGAAATTTTACCCTAAACAGAAAACAAGTTGTTGAGTTAGATGAGTGGTTTGAGAAGGCAAGGAAGGAAGTTTTCATTAATATTGACCCAGAGTATAATTCTTGTAATATTGTAAACTGATGAAATTTTATTTCATGTTATTCTTTTTTGCTACTAATGTTTTTTCTCAAGACCTTACTTATAAACAAATTAAAGAGTGGAATAATTCAGACTATTTTGCAGAGACAATGTTTGAAAACTATTGGAGTGTTAACCAAAGTGGAAAATTTTTTATTAAGGCTACCCACTCTGAATTAGGAGAAATTTTTTATTATAAAGAGGATACACCTCAACATGTAGCCAATACTTTTGAGGTTAGGCTTTTAGATAAGACATTGATGATGGAAATTCGAAAAGAAATTCTAGAGGAATGTGGTTTTGTAAGAAGGTTTAAGCTTGAAGAAAATGTATATTCTTTCTATGATTGTCAAGACAAGAAATACTTTGGGGTTATAGGTATTGGTATTATCTCTGATGAAAACGGAAATGATATCTATTCTATTCTTAATAAAGAATCTTTCATAAATTAGAGTCTGCTGACGCTATAGAGTATATCCCGTCTTGTATTGCTACACTTGAAAATGTTATAACATCACCAGAAGCACTGTCCCCTGTTTCTACTTCTGAGAAAGTACATAACTCACATGTCTTAAATAGAAGTGTATAATTTGATGCAGCGCTTATTGATCCGCTGTGACCCGTGGCATCACTGATATCTATCTTAACATCTGCTGTCACTGTCCCCTTCTCATCACAGTTCCACTCTCTTTTAGATCTTTTTGATATTCCAGAAAGACTTGAAGACGTTGTGCCAGTATCATCGTTGTTATTTCCGAAAACAACAAAGTTCGCTTCGGCTAAGGCAGAGCCCACACTCATAGATAATCCATCAGAAGCTTCGCTGTCGGAAGTTCCTGTGTGTTCCCAAAACCCTTCTACATCAGTTTGGTAGGAGTTTAACAAATTACCTATAGGCGCATTTGAGGTAACCCAATCACTGTCATTCATATTAACCATTGTTCCTGAGTTAGAATTTGAGCTATTATCAGTAACGGTAGTACCTGATCCATTTGTCATTTTATAGTAAGCTACAAGACCATTTTCATTTCCGGAAAGCTCTTTAAACATATTTGACTTTATCTCTGAAGATGTTCTTTTATCATTCCAAATTCTAACCTCATCTAACTCTCCATTGATTGTTCTTACCGATTTACCAATAATATTCCAATATAATATAGCTCCATTTGCCAAAGGGCCTCTGCTAAAAGTAGTTCCTAAATTTTCGCCATTAATATATACTGTAACAAGATTATTCTCATAAGTCCATGCCACATGCTCCCATTTTCCTATATCAAGATTTGCTTTCGTGTCGTTTATATAATAGTCTTTGACACCATATTTTGTTATTCCAACTTTATAAATATTATTCCACTGGCCAAGTCTTAGTGCCCAAGTACCGCTATTATTAGAATTTTGACTGTTAGTTAAGTTTATTGCTGACTGATTGCCGGCTTTTTTGTACCATACTTCAAATGACCAAGCAGTTGATATTGTCCCACCATTTGTAACTAAATGGTCGTTTGACCCATCAAAGTTTAACGAATAATTTGGAGATGCGTTTTCTTTTTTATTATGAAATCCATGGAGTGATGGCAGGGTTTGCGCTTGTGAGTTTGTGTAGAAAAAAACTAAAATTAATAGTTTAACGAACTCCTCTAAACTGCTTAAGAAATCTTTTATCATTTTCAGAAAATAATCTTAAATCATCAATCCCGTATTTTAGCATCGCAATTCTCTCAATCCCCATACCAAAAGCAAATCCAGAATATTCTTTAGGATCTATCCCACAGTTCTTAAGTACATTCGGGTCAACAAGACCAGATCCTAAAATTTCTAGCCAACCATCTTTCCATGATATGTCCATCTCAGCGCTAGGTTCAGTGAAAGGAAAATAGGACGGCCTGAAACGAACCTTAGTCTCTTCACCAAACATTTCCTTAGCAAAATAATATAATGTGTCTTTAAGATCTCTAAAACTTACGTTTTTGTCTACGTAAAGACCCTCTACTTGGTGGAAGAAGCAATGCGACTTTGCAGATACTGTTTCGTTTCTATAAACTCTTCCCGGAATAATTACCCTCATGGGTGGCTTCTCTTTTTCCATTAGTCTTATCTGTACATTTGAGGTGTGAGTTCTAAGCACAACATCAGGATTTTTAGATATAAAGAAGGTGTCTTGCATCTCTCTTGCCGGATGATTTTCAGGAAAGTTAAGAGCTGTAAAATTATACCAGTCTTCTTCTATCTCTGGTCCATCTTCTATGCTAAAACCAATATCTCTAAATATTTTAATTATTTTGTTTCTAATTATTCTTAGTGGGTGAAGAGAACCAACGGTGTCATCTTCTGCTGGTAAGGTGTAGTCAGTTGAGTTGTTTTTAGCATCTTGTTTCTTAGTGGAATTACTAAATGAAGAAAGTTTATCTTTTGCTAATCTCTTTAATTGATTAAGAGTTTGGCCATATTTTTTTTTGTCCTGGACTGATAGTTTTTTGAATTTTTCAAACAAGTCATTTATAATACTTTTTTTACTTATATATTTTACTCTAAAAGCTTCTATCTCTTCATCAGAGATTCCAGAAAATCCATTTATATCAGCCTTAATTTTTTCTATTTTTTCTAACATGAATATCAAATATACGTGACTAAATAATCTATTTCAAGGAAAAAGACATATTACAATATGTTATGCTTTTATAATAAAATATGGATTAAGTAAATTCTCTTTGTTGTAAGAGAGTTCTCTGCCTGTCTCTAAATTTATAACATTAATATCTAAAGCATTTAGTATAGAGTGTGCTGCTGCGGTATCCCACTCCATTGTCGGCCCAAATCGCGGGTAAATATCAGCCTTATTGTCTGCTATATATAAAAATTTTAAGGAACTCCCACATGATATAAGTTCAGGATTTGTCAATTTATTTACATAATCAGAAGTTTCTTCACTCATATGAGACCTGGAAACCACAACCCTTAGCCCTTCTTCGTTTTCATTCACAGACACTCTTTTTGTTAACTCAACCTGATCTTCTCCCTCTCTTTTAAAGACTTTTTTTTCATGATCATTCCAATAAAGTATCTTTTTTACAGGGCAATAAACTACTCCCAAATGTGGTTTGTTGTTTTTGATTAGAGCAATATTAACAGTAAACTCGCCGTTTTTTTTTATGAATTCTTTAGTTCCGTCTAAGGGATCAATAAGCCAATACTCCTCCCAGTTTTTTCTTTCATCATAATCTATACTTTTACTCTCTTCGCTGATGATATTAATATTAGTTTCCTTTAGAAAATCAATTATTGTATTATGAGACTTTTTATCAGCTACAGTTAGAGGGGAATCATCTGCTTTTTTTTCGTAGTTTATTGATTCAGTAGAATTATATACCTCCATTATGTTCTCTCCAGCCTTAACGGCAGCATCCAATGCTAGCTCTAACTCTATTGAATATTTTGACATTATTTTATTTTGCTTTTAATAGCATTATAAATTTTTTCAACGGATTGCTCTACACTCTCTTTTTCAGTATCTACAATCATACTAGGAGATTCGGGAATTTCGTAAGGGGAATCAATTCCTGTGAAGTTTTTAATTTCACCCATTCTAGCTTTCTTATATAGTCCTTTTACGTCTCTTTCTTCACATTTTTCAACAGAACAGTCAACATGGACAAGAAAATAATTTTCTTTTTTGACTAAACTTTTAGCAAGATCTCTCTCTTCTTCAAAAGGGGAAATAAATGCTGTGATAACAATTAGCCCAGCGTCTAACATTAATCTTGAAACTTCTGATATTCTCCTGATATTTTCTTTTCTGTCATCATCTGAAAACCCTAGATCTTTATTTAAACCAATTCTTATATTATCTCCGTCGAGAAGATATGAAAGAAAACCATTTTCGTAAAGCTTTTTTTCAAGATCATTTGCAATTGTTGATTTCCCTGAGCCAGATAGCCCAGATAACCAAATTAAAATAGGTTTTTGATTGATGAGTTTTCTTCTCAGATCGGCATCAACAAAGTGTTGATGAGGAAATAAGTTTTTTGATGTATCCATTTGATGTTATAATGTTAATTTTGCACGACAATGATAAATAAAATATTATCAATTTTATACAAGGATTTTAAAATTGAGATGAGTCAGAGTCATCTCTTTTTTTCTGTTGCCTTATATGTTGTCTCTTCCATATATATAGTATATATATCTTTTCAGCCAGTTGGGATTCTAAATTCAGAACACTGGGTCTCAATTTTCTGGATAATTATTCTTTTTAGCTCCATATCATCAGTCTCTAAAAGTTTTTTTCAAGAATCTAGCAATAGAAATTATTATTATTACTATGTGTTGAGTCCAGACGAACTTATATTTTCTAAACTAATTTATAATTTCATTTTTATTTTATTTGTCTCTTTTCTCACATTTGCTGTATTCACATTTTTTCTTGGCAACTATATAATTTCATTACCATTCTTTTTTAGCCTTTTATTTATTGGAGCTCTTAGTATATCTAATTGCTTGACATTAATTGCTGCTGTTGCTCATCAGGTTAAAAACAATTCTTCTCTTATAAGCATTCTTAGTTTTCCTGTTATTATTCCTATTTTTTTATTGTTAATTAAGCTTAGTAAAGTGTCTTCTACAGAATTTTCTTGGATTCTTGTTCAAGATGATATCTATCTTTTAATTTTGTTGAATATAATATTGGTATCTCTGACAAAATTTTTGTTTGGGTTTTTATGGAGAAATTAATTATGAAAATAGTAAAGACACTTTGCGTATTACTCTTACTTTATACCGCTTCTGCAGGCGTTCTATTTGATGTTCCTAGATTACCAATTCTCAATGAGACTATTAGGGTACTTTATTTTCATGTTCCAATATGGTTTACTATGATTTTTTTACTTTTTCTTTCCTCTATAAACGCTTATAGGTTTATTAGCACTGGAGATTTATCCTATGATTTAAAATCCTATAATTATTCAAATATTGGTGTTTTCTTTGGGGTATTAGGTATTATTTCAGGAATGATTTGGGCTAAATATACTTGGGGCACTTACTGGACAAATGATCCTAAATTAAATGGGTCTGCGATTGGTTTGCTTATATATTTTAGTTATTTCGTGTTAAGAAACTCAATAGAAGATGAGTCAAAGAAAGGTAAAATATCTTCGGTTTATAACATTTTGGCCTTTTCGATGCTTATCCCCTTAATTTTTATTTTGCCAAGGTTGACTGATTCATTACATCCAGGAAATGGTGGCAACCCAGGATTTAATGTATATGATCTAAACTCCCAGCTTAGAATAGTGTTTTACCCAGCTGTTATCGGATTTATTTTACTTGGTGTTTGGATTGCTGATTTAAGACTTAGAGTTTTAAAATTAAAGAACAAGTTATGATTAATTATATGTTTAGTTTGATTGTATTTTTACAAGAAGTTACAATGGCTGATACCCTTAGGAGCGAAGGTAAAATTTATGTCGTTGTGTTAATTTTTTTAATTATTCTTTCAGGTCTATTTTTATATCTCTATAGATTAGAAAAGAAGATAGATTCTATTAAAAAAGAAAAATGAAAAATTCAAGCGCAATTTTTATTGTCTTTATTAGTGTAGTGGTAATAATTATTATATCCACTTTTGGTGACGCAAGTACATACGTTAGTTTTAATAAAGCAAAGGATATGTATGAGTCAGGCAGCATGTCTAAGTTTCATGTTGTTGGAAAATTAAATAAAGACCAAAACAACCGAATATTAGGTTTTACTAATGGAGAAAACATGCTTAGCTTCACATTTGAGATGATTGATGAGGAAGGAAAAAAAGAAAGTGTGTTCTATGGTGAACCTATGCCACCAGATTTTTTGCTTTCTGAACAGGTAGTTGTAATTGGTGGATACGAAAACAATAAGTTTGTCGCAAATGAGATATTATTGAAATGCCCATCAAAATACACTGAAGAAGATATAAAAATATAATATCATGTTTACCGCAGGCAATATTGGCCACCTATCAGTTTTATCTTCTTTTGTTTTTTCTTTTGTTTTTCTAGTTAGTTATTTGATTTCTGAAAAATCTAGAGATAAAACCTCGTGGATAAAATTTGGTAGGATTAGCTTTTGGCTTCACTCTTTTTTTCTATTAAGTGTGATTCTAACATTATATTATATTATAATCTTTGATAATTTCAGATATTATTATGCTTTTCAGCATTCCTCATCGTTACTTCCCATCTACTATAAAATATCTTCATTTTGGGAAGGACAAGAAGGGTCTTTTTTATTGTGGATGTTTTGGAATGTGATTATAGGAATTTATTTTATCTTAAAACCAGACTCAAAATGGAACACATCTTTAATGATTGTCCTTGGTTTCACTCAGTTTCTTCTTTCGTCAATGATATTGGGAGTTGTTATTTATGATTTAAAGATTGGTAGTTCTCCTTTTATCCTTTTGAGCGATGCAATATCTGCTCCAATTTTTGAGTTAGACCCCAATTATATACCTGAAGACGGATCAGGTCTTAATCCATTACTCCAGAATTATTGGATGGTTATTCATCCCCCAACTCTATTCTTAGGATTTGCAGTTTCTATAGTGCCTTTTTCATATGCTATTTCTTCACTACGGCTTAGGAATTATAAATCATGGGTTGCACCAGCGAAAAAATGGCTTGTTATTTCAATAATAGTTTTAGGGATAGGTATTATGATGGGAGCGTACTGGGCATATGAGACATTAAATTTTGGTGGTTACTGGAATTGGGATCCTGTAGAAAATGCGGTTTATGTTCCGTGGTTGTTTTTAGTTGCCTCTCTTCATTCTATTATTCTAACTCAAAAAAACAAACAGCATTATAAGATGTCTTTAATACTATCGGTGACAAGCTTTATCCTAATACTTTACTCCACATTTTTGACTAGAAGTGGAATCCTTGGAGATAGTTCTGTTCATTCTTTTACAGATTTGGGATTAAGCGGACAGCTTCTTGTTTATATGCTCTCCTTTGTGCTAATAAGTATCTATTTGCTTGTGAGTAGATGGAAAGAAATTCCTTATTCAGATAAAGAAGCAAAAGTTTATTCTGGAGATTTTTGGTTATTTGTAGGTGTTTATGCGCTAATTCTAATGTCTTTTCAGGTAATATTTCCCACTTCAATACCAGTTTATAATGCCATTGTTGAATTATTTGGTGGGTTTTCAAATTTAGCGCCACCAGTTGAGAAAGAACTTTTTTACTCTAATGCCCAAATCTGGTTTGCTTCTTGTCTTGCTATATTTTCGTCAATAGCTCAGGTATTATGGTGGAGGGGTAAAAAGGCTAAGGAGAAATTTGCTCTATTTTCAAAGTCTATTGTTTTTACTATTGTAACTTCAAGTATAATCATTTTATTTTATCCGATAACAGTTCCTTCGTATATGGTGCTAATTACCGCCTCATTATTTTCTATATTTTCAAATGGTAGTGTTTTAATATTTTTCTTTAGAAAAAAAGATCTGTTGTCATCAGGTTCAATAGCGCATGTGGGTTTAGCCATTATGCTGATAGGTATTTTATTTTCATCGGGTTACTCTTCTATTCAATCAAATAATTATACGGGACTTGTTTGGAATAGTGATTTCCCTGATGAGGTTAATAATAACAATATGCTTTTGTTTTTAAATGAAGATAGAAAGGTCGGGAGATTTAATGTCAATTATCTTGGACAAAGAAAAAAAATTAAAGGTAATACTGAATATTTTAACTCAAATTACTTGGAATATTTACCCTTGTCTAATGTGCATATTTTAAAAAAGGAAATTTCAATAGGTGGAAAGCTTTATAATGAGAATGATACAGTAGAAGTTGATAATAATAATATAACTTATTTTGAGCTTAAGTTTGAAGATAAGTCTTCATCCTTTAATTTATATCCTAAAGTTCAAACGGACCCTAACTCTGATATGATTGTATTCTCCCCAGATGTACAAAATAATATTCTGGAAGATTTCTATGTACATGTAAGGACGTATCCTGACCCTGAACAAGAAACCGTATGGTCCGAAAGAGATTCAGTATCAGTTGCGCTAAAAGAAACCTTTTTTCTGAACGATTTTATATCTTCAATTGAGAAAGTAACAACAAAATCAGATAATAATGATGGAGATCAGTTTATAGCTGAGGCTCAAATAAAGATATTATCTGAAGGTCAGGAGTATATAGCCAGACCAGCTTTTTTAATTGATAATAGTAAGGTTGGTTTAATACCAGATATAATTGATGATTTAGGAGTAAAGGTGTACTTATCATCAATATTGCCAAAACAAAAAAAGTTCACAATTTCATTTGAGACAACCCAAAAAAATTGGGTGATAATAGAGGCAATGAAAAAACCATTAATAAATCTTATGTGGATTGGGTTTTTTATTATGATTTTTGGTTTATCATTATCATTAGTTAAAAGAAAAATTTAAAAATCGTCATGAACACCTTAGCTTTATTTGCCTCTGGAAGTGGATCAAATGTTGAAAATATCTATAAATACTTTGTGGGTAATGATAAAGTGAAAGTAGGACTTGTTTTGACAGATAATCAAAATGCTTATGTCATAGAAAGGGCAAAAAAATTAAATATTCCTTATATATATTTTAATTATAAAGAGACTTCTCCTGATAATGTTTTGAAAATCTTAGCAAGTCACAAAATAACACATATTGCCTTAGGTGGTTACCTAAGATTAATACCAAAAACAATTATAAGACAATTTAAAAATAAGATTTTAAATATTCATCCATCCTTATTACCAAAGCATGGAGGCAAAGGGTATTATGGCGACTATGTTCATAGGAGTGTGTTAAAAGAAAATGATAAAGAATCAGGAATTACGATTCATCTTGTTAACGAAGAGTATGATAAAGGAAAAGTTTTATTTCAAAAGTCAATTTCTGTTTTAGATGAAGATACGGTAAGTAGTTTGAGCTCAAGAATTCATGAACTAGAATATAAATTCTTCCCTCAAATAATTGAAAAATATATTTTAAATAAATTATAATATTACTTTTGTGGATGAAAAAAATTAATTCTGCTTTAATCTCTGTTTTCAATAAAGATGGAATCGATGATTTGTGTATAGAATTACATAAAAATGATATTAATATTATTTCTACTGGGGGTACTCAAAAATACATTGAAGGGTTAAATATTCCTGTTACTCCTGTAGAATCTCTCACTGACTACCCTTCAATACTTGGGGGTAGGGTTAAAACTCTTCATCCTAAGGTCTTTGGCTCAATACTTTCTAGATCTAATACAGAGTCTGATTTAGAAGATGAAAAAAAATATAATTTATCAAAAATAGATTTGGTTGTGGTTGATCTGTATCCTTTTCAGAAGACAGTTGAGTCAACTAATGATGAGTCTGAAATAATTGAAAAAATAGATATTGGAGGAGTTTCTTTAATTAGGGCAGCTGCAAAAAACTTTGCAGATGTAGTAACTATATCGTCCAAAAATCAATATAATGACGTTCTTACATTTCTTTCTAAAAACAAATTTGAAACAAATTTGGATTTCAGAAAAAGGTTAGCCTTTGAAGCGTTCTCATATATTTCAGTATATGATATGGAAATTGAGGAGTTCTTCGGTAGAAGTGTAGGAGTTTATAAAGAGTTGAGATATGGAGAAAACCCACACCAATCTGCTATTTTTAAAGGTGATATTGACGAGGTTTTTGATAAACTAAATGGTAAAGAACTTTCTTATAACAATTTACTTGATGTTGACTCAGCTGTAAGATTAATATATGAGTTTAATTCTCCAACTTTTGCTATTTTAAAACACAATAATGCGTGTGGTATTTCCTCTTCCTCTGACGTATCAAAATGTTATTCTAAAGCTCTCGAGGCAGATCCACTATCAGCTTTTGGAGGTGTATTGATTTCAAATAAGATGATTGATAAAGATGCAGCAGAAAAAATGAACTCATTATTTTTTGAAATTATTATTGCTCCAGAATATAATGATGCCGCCCTTTCAATCCTGAAATCTAAAAAGAATAGAATAGTATTAATTCAAAAAAGAGACACACATAAACCTTTTACTTTTAGAAGTATTTTAAATGGTTCATTAAAACAAGAATCAGATAATGTTAAGAACTCATATAAAAACTGGAAATTAGTCAGTAAACTAAGTTGTAATGAAAATCAGTTAAGAGATTTAGAGTTTGCAAATAAAATTGTTAAACACTCGAAGTCTAATGCAATCGTTTTAGTTAAAGATGAGCAGATGCTTTCAAGTGGTGTTGGTCAAACTTCTAGAATTGATGCACTTAAATTTGCAATTGAGAAAGCAAAAACTTTTAATTTCGACTTATCAAATAGTGTTATGGCTTCTGATGCTTTTTTCCCTTTTCCTGATTGTATTGAGATTGCTTCTGATGCCGGAATTACTGCAGTTGTTCAACCAGGAGGATCAATAAAAGATGATCTTTCTATAAATGCTTGTGACGAAAGAAAAATTGCTATGTACTTATCTGGAGTAAGACATTTTTATCATTAGTAAAACTATAACATATATTTTCTTACTTTTGTAAGTGTAAACCAATTAACAAAATATACATGGGTTTTTTTGATTACTTTAATAATGATTTGGCTATTGATTTGGGTACAGCAAATACCTTAATTATAAGTAAAGGATCTGTTGTTGTGGATGAGCCCTCAATTATTGCTATTGATAGAATTTCAAATAAAGTTTTAGCAGTGGGTTCTGAGGCTATGCAAATGCATGAAAAGACCCACGAAAATATTAAGACTATTCGACCTCTTAAGGATGGTGTTATTGCTGATTTTCATGCAGCTGAACATATGATAAGAGGATTAATTAAAATGATAGACAGTGGAAAAAGATTTATGCCTGTTTCTCATAGGATGGTAATTTGTATTCCATCTGGGATTACCGAAGTGGAGAAAAGAGCTGTAAGAGATTCAGCGGAACACGCTGGAGCAAAAGAGGTTTATATGATTCATGAACCTTTAGCGGCTGCAATTGGTATTGGTATAAATATTGAAAGGCCTGTGGGTTCTATGATTGTTGATATTGGAGGTGGTACTACAGAAATTGCAATTATTGCACTCTCTGGAATTGTTACTGATCAGTCAATTCGTGTTGCGGGAGATAGTTTTACTGACGACATATTGGACTATATGAAGAGACAGCATAACCTATTAATTGGTGAAAGGTCAGCAGAAAAAATTAAAATTGAAGTTGGTTCCGCAATGACTGAACTTAAGGATGCTCCAGAAGACTTAGATATAAGAGGAAGAGATTTAATTTCTGGGATACCTAAAATTGTTAAAATTACCTATTCAGAAATAGCTTTTGCAATGGACAAATCAATTTCTAAAATAGAAGAAGCAGTTCTTAAAGCACTTGAGAGCTCTCCTCCTGAGCTTTCTGCCGACATTTATGATAACGGAATTTATTTAACAGGTGGAGGAGCTTTACTTAGAGGTTTAGATAAAAGACTAAACCTGAAAACAAAGTTACCAATACATATTGCTGAGGAACCACTTAGGGCTGTTGTTAGAGGAACAGGGGTAGCTTTAAAAAACATTGAAGGTTTCAGATCTGTATTAATGTCATAACTTATAATGCGTAATCTTATAAAATTTATAAGTTTATATAACTACTCAATCACATTCTTAATTCTTTTTTTTATTTCAAGTTATTTTCTAATTAATGAAAATTTCATTTTGAAAACAAAATATTTTAACTCATCAAATTATATAAGCGGTAGTGTTTTTTATTATCAGTCATCAATTACTAATTACTTTAAGCTTGAAGAAAAAAACACCATGCTAGAAAAAGAAAATAAGATTTTAAACGAGAAAATTATAGATTCATATTATTCTGAACAAGAAGATACGGCGTCTACTCTAAATAATAATTATAAATATATTAAGGCTGATGTTATTAACAATTCAATTAGAAAGTCAAAAAATTATATAACAATAAACAAAGGATCAAAAGATGGAATTAAAGTAGGAATGGGGGTAATATCATCAACTGGCATTGTCGGAAAAGTAAAATATGTATCAGAAAATTTTTCTACAATTATATCCTTGCTTAACACGTCTTTCTATATTTCTTCAATTATAAAAAAAACCAACACATTATCTTCTGTTAACTGGTCCGGTGTTGATCCAAAAACATTAAAATTGCTTTATGTTCCTAAGCACATAGAGATTAATAATGGAGATGAGGTAACAACCTCTTCATTTGATTCAGTGTTTCCTAAAGGGATTTCCATTGGTAAAGTGAATAATATTACAAAAGAAGTTAACTCTAACTTTTATGATATCGATATTTTATCTACTCAAAATTTTTATAATCTATCTACTGTATATATTGTAAATTATTTGCTTATTGATGAGAAAGTTGAATTAGAAAAAAAAACTAATGAAGAGTAATATTTTATTATTTGTTTTTTTATTATTTCTGCAAATTTTTGTTCTTAATAAAATTTTGTTTTTCGATTATATAATATTATCTCCAATTATTATTTTTTTAATTTTATATAAATATAAGAAAGACTCAAAAGAGAGCCTTTTAATTGCATTTTCATTAGGTTTATTTGTAGATATTTTTAATAATTCCTTGGGCACTTATTCTGTTACATGTCTTATTTTAATGTACTTTAGGAATTTATGGGTTCTTAAGGTAATTGGGGAAGAAAAAACAGAAGAACTTAATTTATTATCTGTTCAGGAAATTGGTAACTTTCAATTTTTATACTACTCTTTTCCAATTTTACTTTTGTTTTTTTCTTTATTATCATTTTTCGAGTCTCAATATCCTATATCTAAAGAAAATATATTATTTGTAATGTTATCTTCAATTATCAATTATATTTTAATGTTAATTTTTCAATACTTATTTTTAAAATCTAATTTTAAAAATGAGTGGAGATAAAACTTTTGTATTTAAGCTATTACTTTTTAGTATTTTTTTTATTTTATCTTCTCGCCTTTTTTATCTTCAAATCTATGAAGATAAATACCACGAGTTATCAGAAAACAATACCGTTCATCTAGAATCTGTTTATCCATCAAGAGGAATTATTACTGACAGAAATGATTCTGTAATTGTAGAGAATCAACCAACATATGATTTTTATATTATTCCAAAACAGTTTTGGACAAAAGACACCTCTCAGTTACTTAATTCTTTTTCTATTTCAGAAAATGAGTTATATGAAAAATTTAATAAAGCGAAAAGATATTCTTTATATAGACCATCTATATTTTATAAAGGGATGAACCATTCTACTTTTGCTTCTGTTCAAAGTAAATTGTATGATTTTAAAGGCATTTATCACTCTCCAAAACCAACAAGATATTATCCTAAACCCATCTTACCACATGTTCTTGGATATGTGTCTGAAATCAACTCTTATCAATTAAATAAAGACTCTTCCAATTATTATTCAGCAGGGGATTTGGTTGGGTATTCTGGCGTTGAGCAATCTTACGAAAGGCTATTGAGAGGAGTTAAAGGTTATAAATTAAAACTTTATGATGTAAACGGAGTGTCTGCAGGTAGCTTTAATGATGGAAAAGAAGATGTATTGGTCTCTAATGGTGAAAAATTAAAATTAACTATAGATTCAGAACTCCAGTTATATGTCGAAAGATTATTAAATGGTAAAGTTGGAAGTGTTGTCGCTATTGAGCCTAGATCAGGAGAAATTTTAGCTATCGCTTCCTCACCAACTTATGATCCTAATTTATTGTCAGGTAAAGAATTTTCAAAAAACTATTTAAATCTCCAGACAGATTCACTTAAACCAATCTATAATCGTGCACTTATGGCTACTTACCCACCAGGCTCTATGTTCAAATTGATTCAAGGTTTAATTGGCTTGGAAGAGGGCTTAGTAAGGTACGATGATCAGTTATATATAGACTTAAAAAGCATAGGTGACTTAGCTCCAGCAGGAAATTATGATTTAAAAAAAGCCATTGTTAAATCTTCTAATAATTATTTTTTTAAACTTTTTAGGAAAATAATAAATCAAAATATTAACGATAATACTTTTATTGATTCTAATATTGGGTTAAATAAATGGTCAAAATATGTTAAAATGTTTGGTCTTGGATCAAATTTAAGTTTTAATGTTTCATCTGTTAATTCAGGCTATATTCCAAACTCAAAATATTATGATACTTATTATGGCACAAACCGCTGGAAATTTTCAAATGTCTATTCATTAAGTATAGGTCAAGGTGAGCTGTTAGTAACACCACTTCAAATGGCAAATTTTGCAGCAATAATGGCTAATAGAGGGTTTTATTACAATCCAAATTTGATACTAGAAATTAACGGAAAACCTTCTGTTAAAACTCCAATAAAAAAACTAAACATATCGAGGGATCATTTTGATTATATTGTTGATGCGATGGAGGAAGTTGTTAAATCTGGTTCTGCCCGTAGAGCTTACATGCCAGGATTAGATATTTGTGGAAAAACCAGCACTGTTCAAAACCCACATGGTTATGACCACTCTGGGTTCATCGGTTTTGCACCAAAAGAAGAACCTAAAATCGCTATAGCAGCATATATAGAAAACTCTGGTTGGGGAGGAAGAGCTGCGGCTTCTATTTCAAGTTTAGTGGCTGAAAAATATATATTTAATGATATTAAAAGAAAGTGGTTAGAAGACTATGTAATCAAAGGTGAATTTATAGATGAGGAAGATAAGCAATAATTTTCTGTCAAATGATTTTATTATCACAGGGCTATATTTTGGCCTTCTGTTGATAAGTTTTATTTCAATATATTCATCACAAAACTCAGCTGATTATAGTTTTTTTACCCTTCAGAACGAATCATTTAAGCAGCTTATCTGGATGGTTGTTTGTCTCGCTGTATTTTTTGCTGTTTCTATTTTAGAATATAGATTTATATTCAATTTAGCTGTCCCTTTATATATTACTTCAATAGGACTAT
This sequence comes from Rhodothermaeota bacterium MED-G19, assembly GCA_002457315.1. Lineage (GTDB taxonomy): Bacteria > Bacteroidota > Bacteroidia > Cytophagales > MED-G16 > MED-G16. The sequence goes on along the minus strand of NTKI01000003.1, from coordinate 68,528 downwards.
TAGTTCTTGTTCTTTTTGTAGGCCAAGAAGTTAATAACCATGCGTCTTGGTTTAATTTTTTTGGCTTTAAATTTCAACCATCTGAGTTTTCAAAGTTTTCAACAGCTCTTTTTTTAGCAAAAGCATTTGACTCTTACTCTATAGACCTAAGAAATTTTAAACATATATTTTTAACGTCTTTAATTTTTTTACTTCCATCTTCAATTATTTTAATTCAAGGAGATGCTGGCACTGCGTTAGTTTATTTTGCCTTTTTTTTAGTCTTCCTTAGAGAAGGTTTATCTTTAAAATTTCTAGTATTAGCTTTTTCTTTCATTATTATTTTTGTTATTGGGTTACTGCTTGAAACTTATATTCTATACATATTAATTGTTACTATTTTCCTTATAGTGGTGGGACTATCTATAAAAGATTTTAAAAAAATCATTAACTCAATTATATATTTAACATTAGTATTATTAATCGTTAATGGACAGGATTTTGCATTGAATAATGTATTAACTCCAAAGCAAAAACAAAGAGTTGAAACATTAATTAACCCTAGTTCAGATCCTTTAGGGTCAGGTTGGAATATAACTCAGTCAAAAATTGCCATTGGATCTGGTGGGTTTTTTGGTAAAGGTTTTTTAAAGGGTACTCAGACGGGATTGAACTTTGTGCCAATACAAAGCACAGATTTTATTTTTTCTGTAATAGGTGAAGAATTTGGGTATTTTGGCTCTATGATTTTTTTAATATTATATATTATATTTTTATACAGAATTTTGATGTTATCCGAGAATCAAAAAGATAAATTTGCTCGAGTATTTGGTTACTCAACTTTTTCGATTTTTTTGTTTCATTTTACCGTTAATGTTTCCATGACATTAGGATTATTTCCCGTTATTGGCATACCATTATCTTTAATAAGTTATGGAGGATCCTCTCTTCTTTCCTTTAGTCTTTTGTTATTTGTTTTTCTAAAACTTGACAGTGTTAGACCTTCTATCTTAGCTAGGTGAAATATGATTTTTTTTAATTTCAAATAATAAATTTTTTACATCATTTGATAATAAATTTTTCTTGTAATATTCATTTAAATTATCTAAAATTAAAACTGCTGCATTCTCAAAATTATCTTTTGATTTAGCCTCTTTTATAATGCTATCAACCTCGTTTTTGTTTATGGAAAATAAAGAATAATAAGGGAATTCGCTTTTATCTTTTATGTTAGAAATCTCTTCTGTATCACATTTTAATAGCTTACTAACTTCTTTAACCAACTCATGATTTTGTTCGATAGTAATTTCATCGACATACTTATTTAATTCATGCGATTTAATTGATATTTCTCTGTTACTTTCAACCTTTTCTATTAAAATCTTAAAAAGATCTTTAAAGTATTCATAGTATTTTGACCTTATCTTAATTCTTTCTAAGTCATACCAACTATAATTAAGAAAATCTTTTTTTAAAAACCCCTTCGGTTTTGAAGCTAATTCTACTATTTCAGCCATGGAGATATAAAATAATTTCTTAAATTCATCAAAGTCAATACATATATTATTTGATAACACATTCATCATGTTTTTGGTAGCTTCTTCAACTTCTTTTGTTTCATAATCAAAGTAATTCATTTTGTTTTTTTTGAAATTCTTATTCCATTTGTCATAAATGTTTTTAATTAAAAATAGATTTAATTGTTTTGAATCTGTAATTTTTATTAAGTCTTTACCCTTAACTTTATTTGATGAAATTGTTTTTTCTATTTTTTTTAGCTGATTTTCACAAGATCTATTTAAATCCAATTTTTTAATTTTTTTTCGTTATATAATTTAAAAATAATTGTTTAATATCTTCCTAAATAAAAATAATAAAAGAAATATGATTATTAAGAGAGTTTTTGTTTTTATACTTTTTTTTTATACGAAGATTTCTGCACAAAGCTTTATAGAGAGAAATGATTGGAGATACCACCCTAATTTAAAAGATATAAAATCAGCTTCTATACATGATAATAAAATTTATTGTTTTGCTAAAAGTGGTTTTTTCTTTTTGGATCTCTATAATAATAGTATAGTTACCGATCGCCTATCCCTAGACTTTATAAGTACTGAGTTTGACCTTTCTTTTTCAAACTCAAAGTATCTAATAACAGGAAACAGCTCAGGTTTAATTCAGATAATTTCAAATGATGAAAATTACTTTTTAAATATAAAAGATGTGACTAGTGACTTTAAAATAAATTCTTTTATGGTGAATGAAGAGATGCTCTATGTCTCTTCTTCTGAAGGTCTCTTTAAAATTGATTTAGAAAACCAACTATTTGTGGAAAAATATTATAATATTGGTGTAGGCGGAAGTCCTGTAGAAATTTTAGATTCAAAAATAGTTAATGATACTCTTTATGTAGTTTCAGATAAAAATATATATTCTATTAACATCGAATCTAATCTCTTGGATTTTAATTTATGGGACACTAAATATTTTAGTGAAACAGAACTTAAGGGATCTTTTATCAAAGATGATGAAATTTATTTTTTTTCAAGTCAGTCTGTTTTTAATAAAAACAATGAAGACCTTTATGCTCAAGAAGACATCAACATACAAAAGGTTTTAACTTATAACTCAGAGGTTCATATTATTTTTTCATCCGACAAGAAACCTCACTATGTGGTTTTAAATAATAATAATAACATTAATGAGATTTATATTTCTGAAAAAGTTTCAGAAATCAATGATGTTTTAATTGTGAATAATGAGGTATGGTTGGTTGGCAATAATTTTAGTTTATATAACTTAAGTAAAGATCAGTTCTATTCTCCCAAAAACAAATTAACATTTGATGTTAATAAAATCTCATCTCTAAATGATTTTATTTACGCATTTTCCCTTACAGATAAAATTTCTTATACATCAGACTATAGTTGGGAGAATGAGACGGTTGAAGACTTTTCTAATATTACTTCTTTAGCATATTTTAATAATTTTTTATTTTTTGGATCAGAAACTGACGGGATATTAAACAAGTCTGAAAATTATATTATTAACAAAAGCTTTGAAGGGTCATTATTATCTGAGCTCCCAGATAATACAATTTATGTCTCAGACCTAAAAGCTTTTGAAGATAGGATGTGGATCTTAAATTATGGCTCTAAAAACCCCTTATTATCTTTTGATAATAATTATAATTGGAACACCTATAGTTTAGGCAACTCAAATGAAATTTTTCCTATTCAGTTTGAGTTTGCAGATGATGAAGCTCTATTTATGATTTTGGATAAATCAAAAGGAGGTGGCGTGCTGTTTTTTAATATTTCAACGTCTGAATCAAGAACCTTATCCTCGACCAACGGGACTCTTATTTCTAATATGGTAAATGATATTGTTATAGATAAAAACGGGTTGGTTTGGATTGCATCTGACGAAGGGTTAATGTACTTTTTATCACATAAGACGTATGATATAGATGATTATTTTTTACCTAATGATGGGGCGCAAAATATATTTCAGGGTATCAATGTATCTTCTTTATTGCTAGATTATGCTAATAATATTTGGGTTGGTACCGATGAAGGTTTATTTGTATATAACCATGATAAAAATGAGATTATTTATCAGTTTACTACCGAAAACTCTTCACTTTTATCAAATAAAATTGATGATATTAAGATGAGAAAAGACGGTGAAATTTATGTTTTAACAGAAAGAGGACTTTTATCAATAAGAACTTATATAAAGGCTCCTGAGAGTTCCTTAGATAATCTAATATTCTATCCAAATCCCTTAAAACTTAAAGATGATAATAAAATGATTTTTTCAGGATTACAAACTGAAAATTATCTAAAAATAGTATCTCTTTCTGGAGAAGAAATAATTCAGTTTAATATAATTGGGGGAGGGGTTTCATGGGATTTAAAAAATAAAAATGGAAGAAAAATAATTTCAGGCACATATTTAGTCTTTATATTAAATGAAGATGGCAGTCAAGGTGAATTAGTAGGAAAATTTTTAGTGCTATGATAGGTAAGACTAAAGGTTTGGTTTTAAGTTATATTAAATATGGTGACACATCAATTATTTGTAAAATATTTACAGATTCCTTTGGCCTTCAATCTTATATAATAAATGGAATTAGAAACTCAAAAAGTAAAAACATTGCATTATATCAACCTCTTAATATTCTTGATATGGTGGTTTACCATAAAAAAAACTCTGGGGTTCAAAGAATAAAAGAAGCTAAGTTAGATGTTATATATACTTCAATACATAATGATATGAAAAAGGTATCTGTGTGTTTTTTTTTATCTGAATTTTTATCTAAAATTTTAAATAACGAAAGTGATCAAGAAGATAAATTTGATTTTATTCAAGACTCATTAATTGAGTTTGATAGATTAAATAGTAGATTTTCAAATTTTCATATCCAGTTTTTAATAAAACTCTCAAAATACTATGGAATAGATATAATATCTTTAGACCAGTTAATTGTTTCAAATAATACAGATAAAGTATTAGATGATTTTGTTCAAAAGTGTATTGATGAAAGTTATCAAGGAAATATAAACTCAAATAACATTTTAAGAAATAAAGTGATAAATTTAATTATAGAATACTTCAGTATCCACCTTGAATTAAATATCAAGCTTAAATCAACTGATGTATTAAAAGAAATTTTTAATTGATAATAAGATGAGAGTTTTAATAATTATTTCATGTGTTTTGATGTTTTCCTGTTCAGATAAAAAAAAGAATATTAGCTCTGGTAAAGAGGTTTTAGAGGTTGTTGAAAACACTAAGAAAGTTTTTTTTAAATGGCCAAAAGATGGATCTTCTGTGGCTAGTCCAGTTTTTATAGATATGGGAGTTGAAGGGATGCAAATAGAACCCGCAGGGGTTGTAAAAGAAGGTTATGGTCATCATCATATTTTAATCAATCAAAAATTTTGGCCAGAAGGCGGGGTAATCCCCACCACCGACAGCACCCTCCATTTTGGTTTGGGACAAACGGATACTAGTATAGAACTTGAACCCGGAAAGTATATTATTTCTCTTCAATTTGCTGATGGAGTTCATGTTTCATATGGTGAGTTAATGTCTGAATATATAGAAATTAATGTAGAATGATATGAGTAATTTTTTAAGAACAGTACCAACACTTGACATCTCTAAATTTAATAGCGGAGAGGATAATCTGGTTGAAGAGTTTTCTAATAGTCTTGGAACCTCATTTAACCAAACAGGATTTGCAATTATTAAAAATCATGGCCTTACAGAGGAAATGACTAAAAACCTATATGCTACAATAAAATCTTTTTTTGATTTAGATGACAATAAAAAGATCAAATATTATTATCCTGACCTTTATGGTCAAAGAGGATACGTAATTAAAGGACAGGAACACGCTAAAGGGAGTTCGAAAGGTGATCTTAAAGAATTTTTTCACATAGGTAACCCAGTTATATCAAACCCAAAAAACATCTGGCCAATAGAAGTAAATGATTTTGAAAAAATAGGTAATGAGGCATATTTAACATTAGAAAATATAGGATTGACAATATTAGAATCCATAGCTATATATTTAGGGTTAGAAAGAAAATATTTTACTGAGAAGGTTAAGGGAGGAGAAAGTATTATGAGATCAATCCACTATTATCCTTTAAATGAAAATGATGTTGAGGATGGGGCCGTTCGAGCTGCAGCTCATGGAGATATAAACCTTATTACCCTTTTAATGGGAGCAAGTGCAGATGGATTAGAAATTCTTACTAAAGACAAAAAATGGATACCCATTATTTCTGAGCCTGATCAGCTTGTCATAAATGTTGGTGATATGCTTGAGAGGTTAACTAACAAAAAGCTAATGTCTACAATACATAGGGTTGTTAATCCCTCAAAAGAAAAATTAAATACATCTAGATATTCAATTCCTTTTTTTATGCACCCTAAACCTCAGATGGATTTAACTTGTCTAGATAGTTGTATTGACAAAGAAAACCCAAAGTCTTTTGATGATATGACCGCAGGAGAATTTCTAGAGCAAAGACTAAAAGAAATAGGATTAAAAAAATAATATATTAATTGTTGTTTGCTGGAGGATCTATTCCTAATTCAGCTAACACAAGATTAGATATATCATCAGTTGGTCTGGCATACAAAAGTACATCCACACCTGGGACCCCAGCACTAAAAACATGAGAATAACTTTCTCTTTCAGAAACTACATTAATTGCATTACTAATTTTTTCAAATAGAGGTTTAAATAAATCTTGCTCTTTTTGAGCAATAGATGTTTGTGCCTCAGTTTGAAACTTTTGAATTGAAGCTTGTAAGTTTTGAAGCTCTTCTTGTTTATCAGCCCTAATAAGATCAGTCATTGTTGCTGCAGTTTTTTGAAAAGCATCTGCCTTACTTTGGAAATCTGTAATCTTTGACTGTAATTGATTCTGTAATTGTGTGCCATAAGCTTGGACTTCACTTTGAACCTGTTTAGTTTCAGGAAGAAAGCTTAGAATATATTCAACATTTGTATAGCCAATTTTTATGTCTTGACCTATAGCACCTATTGAGATTAATAGACCAATAAGTAATAAATTTATTTTTTTCATAATTGTGAATTTAGTTACAAAATTAATTATTTTTTTTAGTTACTCCTAAATCTTCTAAAACATAATCGGTATAGTCATGTATAGGGTTTGTATATAACAAAACTGGCTCTGAAGATTTATCAAATATAATTTGGAGCCTGTTTTTTTTTGCAACCTTTTCAATAGACTCAAATAAGACGTCTTGTATTGGTTGAATAAGCTCCTTTTTTTTAAGAAAGTAAAGGCCTTCAAATCCAAAAACTTTTTGTTGATAGTTTTTAATTTCTTTCCATTCTTCGTCTAATTGCAACCTCTTCTCTTCATACATTTCTTTTGTTAATAAAATCTCTTCATTTTTTAAAATAATTTCCTTTTTTTCAATTTCAATATACATGTCACTTACTTCTTTCTCCCAAGCCTTAGATAAATTATCTATTTCAGACAAAGCTTCCTTATATTCTGGCATACTATTCAATATAAATTCAGAGTTTACATATCCAAATTTTTGAGAATAACCTTCAAAACAAAAAATCAAACAAAAAATCAAAATTAATCTTATCATTATCTTAACTGTTGGCCAATTGAAAAGTGAAATTGAGGACCCGATATATTTGGTTGGCCTGGTAATTTGTCAAAACCATAACCCCAATCTATTCCAAGTAAGCCGAAGGCTGGCATAAATATTCTAACTCCAATGCCTGCAGATCTATATAATTCAAAAGGATTAAAATCTTTTTGTGAATTCCAATTATTACCTGCCTCAATGAATGTTAATCCAAAAATTGTAGCGTTAGGGTTTAATGATATAGGGTGTCTTAACTCAAAAACAAATTTATTATAAATTGTTCCACCTCTAATATTTTTATCAATGTCAAGCGGAACAAGTGAGTTGTTTTCATATCCCCTTAATGCTATTCTTTCTGTTCCTAATAAGAAGTTGCTGTAAGATCCAGATAACCCATCACCACCCAGATAAAATCTTTCAAAAGGACCAATTTTATTTTCATCTCCATAGGCTCCAATATAACCAAAGTGGGCCCTTGATTCTAGAACTAAGTCTCCAATTATTTTGGTATAAAATTTAGAGTCGAACATCCACTTGTGGTATTCTGCCCATTTATATATTTCTTGAGGCTCAGCAGTTTCATAATTTATGTTATTCCATTTTGAATAAGGGGGTGTTATTGCAACATCTAAAGAAAACATAGACCCGCTACGAGGGAACATTGGATTATCAACGCTATTCCTCGAAATATTTGTTTTGAAAGCTATAGTATTAGTAATTCCTGTATCAAAACCTAATGATTGACCAAAGTTAAATAGGTCATAGTTATAATAAACAAGAGAGTTTGAAATAACAAAAAAATCATCTGGCCACTTTACTCGTCTTCCAAGTCCCATTGTTACCGCATGAACCTTCATTGAACCAATAATTTCACTATCTTTTGAAGACTGTCCGTTATACCCGTAACCACCGTAACCACCGTAACCACCGTAACCACCGTAACCACCGTAACCACCGTAACCACCGTAACCACCGTAACCACCACCGTATCCACCGTAACCACCATAAGGGTTATAACCACCCATTCCTGTGCCAAAGAAATCAAGCATTCTGTTTACGGAGTAACTATAATTTATACTAAAATTATTTGGTTTTCTTCCTCCTAACCAAGGCTCTGCAAAAGTAAATGAATATGTTTGATATTGTCTTCCGTTGGCTTGAACTCTAACAGACAATTTTTGACCGTCACCAACTGGTAATGGTCTCCATTTACTGAAATCTTTAATGTTTTTTACTGAAAAATTACTAAAACTTAAACCCACTGTTCCAACGAATCCAAAGTATCCACCCCATCCTCCTGAAAGCTCAACCTGATCACTTGGTTTTTCAGCCAATTCCCAGGTTATATCTACTGTTTCATTTTGGGGGTTTGGAATTGGAATAGGATTTATACTCTCAGGGTCAAAGTATCCAAGTTGTGATAACTCTCTCTGTGTTCTAATTAATTCAGATCTATTATATTTTTGTCCAGGTATAGTCCTTAGCTCTCTTCTAATAACATGATCACTTGTTCTGTCATTACCTTTTATGAAAATTTTATTTATAGTAGCTTGCGCGCCTTCATATATCCTCATTTCTACATCTACAGAATCTCCAATTATTCCAATTTCTATAGGTTGAATATTTGAGAACAGATATCCGTTATCTTGATATAAAGATGAAACATCAGAACCTTTAGGGTTATATGTTATTTTCTTTTCTAATGTTTCTGTGTCATATACATCTCCTTTAGAAATTCCTAGAACCTCATTTAGTATATCTTCTTCATAAATATAATTTCCCGTCCAGTTAATATTTCTAAAGTAATATTGACTTCCCGGATCAATTGTAAGATTTAGATCAACATAATCCCCATACCTTGAGACCCCCTCCCCAAGAATCTTAATATCTCTATACCCTTTAGATTGGTAGAAAGAAATAAGGTTGTCCTTGTCATTTTCAAACTCTGATGAAATGAATTTACTAGATTTTAAAAAATTAACTTTAGTGTTATCGGTAATAAAGTTTATTAATTCATATCTATCTATACCTTTTTTATTACCAAATAAATTTTTTGGTTTTAATAAACTGAAAGATTTTATAAAAAGTTCTTTAAACAAATTTATTCTTACCCTCTCTCCAGATTTTTTTAATTTCCCTTTTAATTTAGCATCTGAAAAATTATAATTTCCATCAAAAGAAACATTACTAATTTTTACTTTTTTATTTTTTTCGACGGCGATATCAAGTTTGATGCTATTTGCAACAACACTATCTGTCTCCTGCTGGATATTGACATCTACATTAAAAAAACCTTTCTTTTTGAAATAGTTTTCGACAGTATTTTGTGTGTTTTTGATTATTGCATCAGTTACTATTCTACCTCTAATTAAATTAATTTTTTCTGATAATTCTGACTTTTGAGTTCTTCCAATTCCATTTATCTCAAATGTGCTTAATCGAGGTCTTTCTTTTAATACAATAGATAAAAAGATTTTATCATCTTCAATCTTATTAACTAAAATTTTGATGTCACCAATAATTCCTTGTTTCCACAGCTTTTTAATTGCTCCAGAAATAGCTTCTCCAGGAATGGAAATTTTATCTCCAACTTTTATTCCCGATAATGACTTAAGGGCTATTTCATCTAAATATTTTTCTCCGATAATTTCAATTTTGGCAACTTCGTATGTTTTAGGGTTGGTATAACTAATAGCTATTTGCTGTTCGTTATTTATATCATATCTTATTTGGCCTTTTGCTCCAAAGACAAACACTAATACGAATAAAAATGAAAATAGTATTTTTCTCATTATTTTAAACTGACCCAAAACGTCTATTTCTTTTTTTAAACTCGAAAATAGCATTATTTAATTCTTTTTTACTAAAATCAGGCCACAAAATGTCAGTAAAATATAATTCTGAATAAGCTGATTGCCATAAATAAAAATTACTAATTCTTTGTTCACCGCTTGTTCTGATCATTAATTCTGGTTCCGGAATGTTACTTGTTGCTAAATGGTTTTCAAAATATTTTTCGTTAAAATTAGCAAAATCCACTTTTGTTTCATTTTCAAGAATTTTTTTTGTTGCATTAAGGATATCCCATTTTCCTGAGTAGTTTATTGCTAATATCAGAGTTAATCCACCGTTTTCTTTTGTCTTTGATATTGCTACTTTTAGACTTTCTTCTGTTTTTTTTGGTAAACCCTTTAGATCTCCAATTACTTTTAGTTTAATATTTTGTTCTATTAGATTATTAAGTTCTTCTTTAATGACCACATGAAGTAGATTCATAAGTGCCTTTACTTCAAGTTTGGGTCTACTCCAGTTTTCAGTAGAAAAAGCAAATAAACTTAAATAGTCTATTTTATTTTCAACACAAAACTCTATTGATTCTCTTACGCTTTTTTTTGCTTTAATATGCCCTTCAATTCTAGACTTTCCTCTTATTTTTGCCCATCTTCCATTGCCGTCCATAACTATTGCGATATGACTAGGCACATTATTTTTTTTTTTCATCATTCAAATTTAATAGATACCATTGTAAGGTGCTGAATTTTTTGGGCAGGGAATTCTATAAAATATGTAACTAATACTAATCCCTGTGAAATAGTAAAAGTCATTATCATTTCCGCTTCCATACTGAAAATTTTTAATACTATTATTAAAGTTTAGCCCAGTCACATTATTTATATTTTTTGTATTTGCCCCAGACATATAATCTAAGTTATCATTAAACGTTTTTTTTATTTCTAACTCAAATGCTAAAGAAAAACGTTTGTTAATCAGATATTTGAAACCCAAACCAAAAGGAACATTTATAAATAATTCTTTGCTATCCAACATATTTTCTCTTTCTTCAACATTTTTTAAAATAGTAGCTCCAATCCCAAAAAATAAATATGGGGTAAAATCTAGCTTACTTACTTCATCAAAATAGTCTAAAAAATTATATTCAATTTTTCCAGAAATTTCTGAAATTTTAGATTTGAAACTCATGTCTCTACTTGCAGATAAAGCATCATCTATTAGTTCTTTACCCTTTAAAGACCCTCTTTTATAAGAGATTTTAAAAGTTTGGTGAGAGCTTATATTAAATCTATTAAAAATCTCAAAGCCTATCTCTCCAGGAAATGGAGAATAACCTCTTTTTAAATCACCAGAATAACTATTTAACCCAACACTAATACCTGGCTCAATAAATTGAGAATAACAATTAATGGTTATGGTAAATAAAACTATTAAACTAATAATCTGTTTTTTCATGAGTTAATAACGAATGAATTATAATTATTGTATTAATTTCTTAGATCAAAACCCCAATTAAGTTTTTTTCTTAATGTCTCAAAAAAATCAAATTCATTAGAGTGGATAAGATTTACACAAAACTTTGACTTTTCAATTGTAAATTCCTGATTGCCCTTAAATGTATATGATCGGGAGTCCATGGATACCAGAAAATTATATTTTTGATTTTCAACTTTCAATTTAATTTTTGAATCGTCAGATATAATTATGCTCCTTAGACCTAAATTATGTGGACTTATTGGTGTAATTACAAGGTTTTTGTTATTAGGAGTTAAAATAGGACCACCACATGAAAGAGAATAACCAGTAGATCCAGTTGGCGTTGAAATTATTAATCCATCTGACCAGTATGTGCATATAAATTTATTATCAATGTAACAGTGAATTTTTATCATTGAAGATGAGTCTTTTTTAATGATAGAAATTTCATTTAATGCAAAATCTTTTTCAATAGTTTTATTATGATTTTTTAGTGTTACAAGTGATCTTTTTTCTAGGGAGTAATTTTCATTGATAATATCATCTATTATTTTTTCAAAAACATCATGAGCATCAAATGATAAAAAACCTAGTTTACCTATATTGACACCTAAAATCTTAGTGTTTGATTTTCCAACATGAGTTACTGTATTCAGTAAGGTCCCATCACCACCCAAACTTATTATGAAATCTAATTTTGAGATATTTTTTGAGGTATAAGTTTTATATTCAGATTTTGTGAAACACTTACTTAGTTCAGAAGAAAAGTAAATAGTGAAATTTTTGCTTTCTAAAAACTCAATAAAGGATTTTAATATTTTCTTTTTATCACCTCTAATTTTTATACCATTAATACCAATTTTCATAATTATGAATATATAAAAGGTTTTATTATTTTGTTAAATTTTAAGGGGGTTTCCATCATAGGAGCGTGGCAACATTTATCAATAAATGCCAATTTAGATTTGGGTATTAATTTGTTGAATTGATGTGCTACAGAAGGTGGTGTTATTGTGTCATTTAATCCCCACACCAATAAAGTTGGACATTTTATTTTATAAAGTTTTTTTGCTAGGTTGTTTCTTTGTGCTGATCTAGCTATGGTTATAATGTTTAAACATTTAGCGTTGTCATTTAAAGTTGAGAATATTTCATCAATATATTTTTTTGTTAGAATATCAGGATTATAAAATGTATGATTAACCCTATCATTTATATAATCATAGTCACCTCTTTTGGGAAAAGAACCACCAAATGAATTCTCATATAAGCCAGAACTCCCAGTTAAAATTAATTTGATGACTTTTTTTGGATTTAGTATAGAATAAATTAAACCTATGTGACCACCTAATGAATTTCCAATTAGAATGAACCTTTTGAGTTTCATCTTGTTAATAAATTTTTTTACGTATTCAGTTAATGATCTTAGATTTGCTTTTTCTACATTAATTTCAGTTAATGGAATTTTTGGTATAATTACTCTATGAGTTTTTGAATATGTTGAAACAACACTCTCCCAATTGCTTAATGCTCCAAATAATCCATGTAAAAGTATTATAGGTTCTCCTTTGCCTTTTTCAATATACGTTTTCTTTTCAATCATTTATACTGTTGTTTTATCATGTGTATTGCCTTCTACAATAAATTCAAGCGATGGAAAGAAGTCAATAAAATAGGCAAAAGTATTAGGGGCAAAATCAAATAAATAATAACTAATTATTGATTTTTTTATTTCTTCCTCAAATAGTGTAACGTCAAAGTATTGTAATATATTTATCATAAAACTTATGAATAGGGAGGTTGTCAAAAGACCAAAAAACGCCCCAGATATATCGTCAACAAGACCAATCAAAGTCATGTCTAAAACATATTTTAAACCCTTGGATATTTTATTTATAATGAAGGATGAAATAAAAAATGTTATTACTATAGATATAAATCCTAATAATAATTTTTCTGAGTTAGGTAAGAAACTTAGTAATAGGTTAGAAATTATATGTGAATAGTTTAGTGAAATTATGATACTTAAAAATATTGACACAAAGCTTATAAGACTTATCATGAAACCTTTTTTAAATCCTTTGTAGGAATAGTAAATAAGGAAAAAAGCAAAAAAAATATCAATCAAATTCAACTCAGTTTTTCTTTAATGATTTTAGCAATTCTAGAGTTATCTGCCTTTCCGGACAATTTCTTTGTTGCTATACCCATTACTTTTCCCATTTCTTTTATGCTAGTAGCCTCGGAAAAACTTATAATACTATCTATTTCTTTTGATAGCTCATTATCATCTAATTGTTTTGGTAAGAACTCCTCAATTATTAATATTTCACTTTCTTCTTTTTTTGCAAGATCTTCCCTTTTTTGTTCATTATAAAGGGTAAGAGAATCTTTTCGTTGTTTTATGAGTTTCATCAGAAGTTGTATCTCATTTATATTATCAGCTTTTCCGTTTTTTTCTTCTAACAGGATTGCAGCTTTAATTGCCCTAAGAGGAATTAATCTATCCTTGCTTTTGCTTAGCATAGCTTCCTTTATTTGATTATCTATTGTATTTTTGAGATTCATTTCTAACAAAGTTATTAAATACTGATTTAATGAAGACCCGTTTAAGCGTAAATGTGAATAAAATTGCAACCTTAAGAAATGCTAGGGGTGGCAATAATCCAAATATTATAGAATTAGTAAAAAAAATAGAATCTTATGGGGCAGATGGTATAACAGTGCACCCCAGAACAGATGAAAGGCACATTACATTACAGGATGTTTATGATATTTCAAAAGTTGTAAAAACAGATTATAATATAGAAGGGTATCCTGATGTAAGATTTTTAAATATAATTAATGATATAAAGCCAGAACAAGTGACACTTGTGCCGGATGCTCCCGATGTTATAACATCAAATAGAGGTTGGAAGGAATCAGACTTAAATATGGATATAAAATCAATAATATTATCAATAAAAAGGTTAGGCTCAAAGGTTTCTCTTTTTATTGAACCGTCTATCTCAATGATAAATTTTGCTTTAGATTACGATGTTGACAGAATAGAGCTGTATACTGGTGATTATGCTAGATTATATGGTGATAATGAAAACAAAATAATAGATAAATATATTTCTGTCTCTGAGTATGCTCAAAAAAATGGAATTGAAGTAAACGCAGGACATGATTTAGATTTAGAAAACTTACTATTTTTTAAAAGATCAATTCCTAATTTATATGAAGTTTCGATAGGGCATGCTTTAATATGTGATTCTCTAATATATGGTTTGGAGAAAACAATTAAACGTTATCTTGAGCAGTTGAAATAAACATGAAAATCAATTTTAAATCTTATGGTGAAGGAAAACCCGTAGTAATTTTACATGGTTTGTTGGGTTCTTTAGATAATTGGGTTTCGGTATCAAAAACTCTTTCTAGTACTTATAAAATAATAATACTAGACCTGCCAAACCACGGCAAATCTTACCATACCACTGAGTTTTCATTTCAAAAAATGGCAGAAGATTTACACTTATTTTGTGAAAAGAATTCACTTAGAAATATATCAATTATAGGTCATTCGATGGGAGGTAAAGTGGGGATCAAATATGCTGATTTATATCCTGATAATTTAGACAAATTGATAGTTGTAGATATAGTTAATAAAGAATATTCTCCTGAAAGGTTTAGTCATGTATTTAGTACAATTAAAATATTAAATTCAATAAAAATAACCTCTAGGGCTCAAGCAACTATACTATCAAAAGAGTTTATTCCCAGAGAAGGAGAAAGAAATTTTATTCTTAAAAATTTAAAAAGGAATGGGGAATATTTTGACTGGAGGCCTAATGTTAAATTACTAATTAATTCAATAGTTAAAATATCTTCAAGAATAAAATTAAATAGACCTATTAAAAATAAAGTCCTTTTTATTAAAGGCGGAAACTCAAATTATATTACTAAGGATGATATCAAGGAGTTATCTGAAAGCTTTTTGCTTTACAAAATAAATGAAATTCCAAATTCAGGTCATTGGGTTCATGCAGAAAAGCCTAATGAATTTATTAATTCAATAAAAAGCTTTTTCAAGCCCTAGGGTGGGATTTTTTATAGGTTTCCTTCAGTTTTTCAATTGAATTATGAGTGTATATTTGTGTTGCCGCTAAACTCTTATGGCCCAATAAATCTTTAATTGAGTTTAAGTCTCCTCCTTTATTTAGGATATGAGTTGCGAATGTATGTCTTAACAAATGTGGGTTGTACTTTTTGCTATTAATTAATGAAGACAAGTGTTTTTTTACAACTCTTGAAATTAACATAGGATATGTTTTATTTCCTTTTTCTGTACAAATTAGTTCTGATGTCTCTAGTGAGAGATCGTTTTTTATTTTAATAAACTTTTTAATTTGAATTATGGCATTATCATGTAGTGGAATAATTCTTTCTTTATTTCTTTTTCCTAATACTTTTACTTCTTTTTTTGTAAAATTAATATAGGATGATCTGAGATTAATAAGTTCTGATATTCTAATCCCTGTTCCATACAATAATTCTAATATCAGAAGATCTCTGGTTCCTTTAAAGTCTTGGTTTAATTCTAAATTATCAAATAAAAACATCATGTCTTTCTCCTTAATAAATTGTGGAATTTCTTGATTTGTTTTAAGGGAATTGATTCCAGATGTTGGATTTGATTCAATTAAACTTCTTTTAATAAGATATTTAAAAAAAGATTTTAATGTTGCCAGTTTTCTGTTTATTGATCTTGGTGATAAATTCTGTAATGAAAGTTCAACAACCCATGACCTTACTGCTCTTTTGTCCACTTTTATTAGGTCATCACTAAAAGAGTAACTTTTATAGAAAAGTAGAAATTGATCAAGGTCATTACTATAACTGGTTATAGTATGAGAGCTTAGCCTCTTTTCAAATGATAGATATTTAAGGAATGCATCTTTCATTAATAATATTTAATGAAAGATAATGAAATTATAATTCTTTGGACTTTAATTTTTGAACGTAGCTAGCTCGTAATTTTTCTTCTCTGAGCATAACTGATTTTTTTGTATAGAAAGCATTGCTTCTATAGTCTTTGATAACCTGAGCTTTCTCAAATTTTTTTTTAAACCTTTTAAGAGCCCTATTTATATCTTCGTTTTCTTTTATTGAAACTCTAATCATTTCATTATTTTTTTGTGTGGCAAAGATAAGAAAACAATTATACTATCAAAATTTTCACGAACTATATGATATTCATTCTAAAATACGGAATTTACTTCCAATATTTAAGTTTACTCGTCTGTCCTATACCAGGATTAAAGCCGTTAGTTGGATCTAATTTTTTGTAAAAGCTAGACAATGATGGTTTAGCAAAATATTCATGCCCAACATTGTGTTCTGCTGGATATTCAGCTCCTCTTTTGTCAAATGTTTTTAATAGTTTTTTCTTTAGTTTTTTAGCATTGACACCTTTTTTAACTATATAGTTTTGATGTAAAACATGGCAAAATAAGTGCCCATAATATAATTTGGTTTCTAATAAACCGTCTATTTCTGGAGATAGTTTTTCAAACCAATCCTTTTCATTTCTAGGGAAGGCAATATCCATAGACATCATTTCTCCATACTTTTTTTCATGAATTGCATGCATACGACCAACTGCACCTCCAGCTACAAATCTATGTAGAAGTGCTTTTTCGCCTTCTTTTTTAGTGCATTCAAAAAAGCTTCCTTCATATTTGTTAAAAAATTCATTAAAATATTTTTTTGCTTCATCAACTCCCTTGTCAGACATTTCAATAATCCAGTGGTGTTCATATTTTTCACGATACTCTTCCATTCTTTTAGGTAAGTGGTTAGGCCAAAAGCTGCTAATAAACTGCATCAGTTTATCTGAAAATTTATTTGGAAGGAATTTAAGTTTATCTGCAAAAAGATCTACTTTACGCTTCAGTTTAAACAATTTAGGAATAAAACTCGGTCCCATTTTATCAATCACAACAAAAGTATCTTTGCAATATTTTTTAGTTGCGTCATAACAATCTCTATGAAGATATTCTCCAGATGTCGGAAGGTGTTGAAACTTGGATAAGATATCTCTTCGAATTTTACCTAATACATTGGGATTATTAGTTCCTACATAAAAAACTTTATTACGGAGGGGTGCGGGGTAGGTGTCTAGTCGGACTGCAAAAACAGCAATTTTACCTGCACATCCCGAAGCACCATATAATCGTCTTCCATCAGCATTAAATCGTGCGGGAGTATTTGCATTTATATTTCTTACTCTTTCCTGGTATTTATTATCTGAGGCTAGTTTTTTTGGGTGTTGGATATCCTTTTTAGTATAGTTCTGTTTCTGTAAATTAGTTAAAATTTCTTCTGGGGTATTTCCAAGTTCGATTCCAAGTTCATTAACCAATGACAGTTTGCCCTTTGAATTTACTTGAGCATAAAGTGATAATTCTGTATATGCAGGACCTCTTTTTACTAGTGCACCCCCTGAGTTATTACATATACCTCCAACAATTGACGCACCGATACAAGAAGATCCTATTACTGAATGGGGCTCTCTTCCATATTTAGCTAATTTATTTTCTAGTCCAAATAAAGTGCTTCCTGAAAAGCCAATAATTTGTTTGCCTTCATTTATGGGTTGAATATTGTCAATTCGCATAGTATTTATTATTACAATTAGGCGATCATAATCATTACCATCAGGAGTGGAGCCACCGGTTAGACCTGTGTTTGCGGCTTGCATTATAACAATTATATCATTTTTAATACAGACCTCTAAAATCTTCCAAATTTCAAGTAAATTTCCCGGTTTAGCTACAGCAAATGCTTCTCCTGATCCAAATCGCCACCCCTTAGAGTAAGGTTGTTTACTCCATTCAGCCGTGAGTATATACCTGCTCCCTGCAATTTTTTTTAATTTTTGAGTTAATTCTGTTTTGTTCCAATTGTTTTTCACAGATATATTTGCTTAAGCGGTTACACGTTTAATATTCAATATTACCCTCTTTGGATTCGATTATTAATTCATTTTTTGAAGAATTTTCAACAAAACCGATAACTTTTGCTTCTACATTAAATTCTTTTGAAATATCTATAATATCATTTGCAATTGTTTGAGAACAATAAATTTCCATCCGGTGTCCCATGTTAAACACCTCATACATTTCTTTAAGTGAGCTGTCGGTGTCTTTATGAATAATTTCAAATACCTCAGGTATTTGAAATAGCTCATTTTTTATTATCCTTTTATTATTAACAAAATGTAGAATTTTTGTTTGTCCACCACCAGTACAATGAATAATTCCTGATATTTTATTAAAGTAGTTCCCAATTACTTTTTTTATTATAGGAGAGTAGGTCCTAGTAGGAGATAGCAATAATTTTCCTATATTTTTATCTGTTTTACATTTATCTGTCAACAAATTTTTTCCGCAATAAATTAAATCATTTTTAGTCTCATTAGAATAGGTTTCAGGGTATTTTTTTGCATATATCTTGTCAAGGATATCATGTCTTGCTGAAGTTAAACCATTACTTCCTATTCCACTATTATATTCCGTTTCGTATTCTGCTTTTCCATAAGAGCATAATCCTACAATAACATCTCCATCCTCAATATTACATTCTATTATTTTGTTTCTTTTTTCTCTTGCAAATACCGTACTATCTACTAATATTGTTTTTGTTATATCCCCAACATCTGCTGTCTCTCCTCCTGAAGATATAATATTTATACCATAATCATTTAAAACATCTATAGTTTCAATGTTTCCATCAATTATTTCAGAAATCACCTCTCCAGGAATTAAATGTTTATTCCTCCCTATAGTAGATGACATAACAATATTATTTGTTACACCAACACACAAAAGGTCATCTATGTTCATGATTAATGCATCTTGTGCTATCCCTCTCCACACACTTATATCACCTGTTTCTTTCCAATATAAATAAGCTAATGCTGATTTAGTTCCAGCGCCATCTGCGTGCATTATATTTGAATATTCAGGGTTTCCAGATATGATATCAGGAGTTACCTTGCAAAAGGTATTCTTGAAAAGTCCTTTGTCTTGATTTTTTATTGCATTGTGTACATCTTCTTTTTTTGAAGATACACCTCTATCTAAATATCTTCTAGACATTTAATTCTAATTGTTATTAAAAAACTTTTCTTCAACATCTCCATTTTCTGGGTCTTCGATAAACTCGTAACTTGTAACCTTAAATTCAGTTCTCCTGTTTATCTGATGTTCGTCTTCAGTCTTAGCATTAGGAATTATAAGTTGAGATTCACCATAACCCTTTGCGTTAATTCTTTTCTCGCTGACCCCTCTGCTAACAATATATGAGACAGCGGACTCAGCTCTTCTCTGAGAAAGATCTTGATTGTAATCAACAGTCGACCTGTCATCAGTATGTGAACTTAATTCAACAGTTATATTTGGGTTGTCATTTAAAATAACAACAAGCTTATCTAGTTCAATAGCTGCGTCCTCCCTTATATCTGCCTTGTTTAGATCATAGTAAATATTGTCTAAAACAATTGATTTGTTTACAACAATTTTGTCTAGAACTAAGTTTTTTTCAAACTCAACATTAGTAATAAATTCTTTTAATTTAGACCTATCTACTCCTTTTCCAATTGTTGTAAAGGCACCTCTTGTACTAAAATAATTTTCTTTTTCTCCTATTAATATATAATCTTCATCAGAGTATACTGTGAACTCAAACTTTCCCTTATCGTCTGTAAATGTTTCTTGTATGATATTTTCATCTTTATCTAACAATTTCACACTACTGTTTCCCAAAACATTTAATTCTTTATTTTCATTTTTAGGTGTTAATGTAGTCCCTTTTAATATATAGTTTACAATTTTTAGATTAGGGTCGTTGTTAACGAATGTATATATGTCGTCGTCTCCGGAACCACCATCTCTATTTGAAGTAAAAAACCCTCTTGTTGCGTTGTATGGGTTTATTCCAAAATCATCTCCGCGTGAGTTAAGAGGTTTTCCAGGATTTGTTATTGTTATTTTACCTGCTTTTCTAGATGCCACAAAAATATCAAGACCCCCAAAACCCTCATGATTATCAGAAGAAAAATACAGTCTGCCATCTTCAGTTACTGATGGAAACAATTCATTTCCAGGAGTGTTTATTTCTGGGCCTAGGTTTTGAATATTAATCCATCTTCCTCTTCTGTTCACATTAGCCTTATAAATGTCTGTTCCACCATACCCTTTTGATCTATTTGATGCAAAATAAAGTGTTTTCCCATCTTTACTTAAGAATGGAGTTGAGTCCCAGCTTCTTGTGGTATTAACATTTAACAGTCTTGGATTAGTCCATCCGCTTCTTCTATATCTAGCATAATATAAGTCAACATTATTTCTTCCACTACTTTTTCCGTCATTGCCTTTTGCAAAAATCATATACATCCCGTCTCCAGAAAAAGTAATTGATCCCTCATTCACTTTCTCATTATTAATATTTTCTCCTAATTTTTTTAATGAGTTTATATCAACATTAGCGCCTTTAGTTTTTATTTCATAAAGATCAGTAAATGGGGTTCCTGTTCCGCTATATATTTTTTCAGATTGTCTGTTAGAAACAAAAAACAACTTATCATTTGAGAATGAAGGAGAATATTCAGCATAATTAGTGTTTAATGCCTTAAGGTTTTTTACTTCATAATAACTTGTATCGGGGTAGAGTCTCAAGTTTTTAATATGAATAGATTCTTTTCTCATTAAACTCAGCACAGATTCTTCTTTCCCTTTTGATAAATAATGTAAAATTAATGAGTCAGCAGCATCGTAATTACTATTTGCCTTTAACGATAAAGTCAAATAATAATATGCCATCTCATCTCTAATGCCATATGTAATAGCATCTTTATAATATTTTTCTGATTGCCATAATCTGTTAGATTTCCTTAATGACTCTGCCAACAAATAACTGTTCTGGGCATCACCTTCTTTTATTATCTTTTCAAATTTTAATGATGCATCATAATATTCTGCATTATTAAAATCTTTTACAGCAGTTTTTGAGGTTATACAAGAGGTAAAACTCAAAATAACTAACACAAAAAATATATTTTTAGCTCTTATCATTTGATAAAATTAACTAACCAAGATTTATTTATATCTAAAATCCAATTTTTATCGTACTCTTCTTTATTTTTTACTGTTGTGTTAACCATTTTGTTTTTCAGATTTAACTCTTTATCTCTAATTAATTTAATTAAAGTTGATCTCTCTTTAAATTCAAGTTTATCTCCAATAAAGATACCTATTTTGGAATTATGCTTTATGTCAATTTTAAGTAGATTTAAACTTTCTCTTAATAATTTATTTGAACTATCAATTGAGCACCCACTAATTTCTTCATCAGCAAAAAGTATTATAAAGTTTTCTTTATATAGTTGAAATGAGGAATTTATATTTTTTCCGTGTGAGGACCATTGATCACATAAATCTTTTAGATGATCTTTCACTAAAGACTTATTTGTTAGCATAGGTTTTTCAGTTATATAGACCCAACACCTTGCCTTTTTAGTTAGTTTATCAAAAGAAATGTACATTTTAATTTTTTAAGTTTTCTTCTATTATCTCAGATATATCTTTAACGTTAATTTTTTTATCTAGATTCTTTTCTTTTACCCCATCATTTATCATGGTCATACAAAAAGGGCAGGCAACAGCCACAGTATCAGGATTAACCTCTTGAATGTCATTAATCCTTTCTAAATTTATTTCAATGTTACCGGATTCTGATTCCTTAAAAATTTGAGAGCCTCCAGCACCACAACATAATCCATTCTCTTTTTTTCTTTTCATCTCATGAAGGTTTTCGGAAAGAGAGTTGATAAGGTTCCTTGGTGCCTCATAAATTTTATTACCCCTTCCTAAATAACACGAGTCATGGTAGGTGATTTTGATATTTGTTTTTTCAGATATTAGCCTCCCTTCTTCTAATAGTTCGTTTAAAAACTCAGTATGGTGAACTACATCATATTTGCCCCCGAGCTCTGGGTACTCATTTTTTAATGTGTTAAAACAATGTGGGCACATTGTTACAATTTTCTCTATGTTGTATTTATTTAGATTAGTTATATTATTAAGTGCTTGCATTTGGAATAAATATTCGTTTCCGGCTCTTCTTGCAGGGTCACCTGTACACCCTTCCTCATCTCCTAGAACAGCAAAATCGATTCGCAAATGATTTAATATTGAAACAAAAGACTTAGTGACTTTTTTATATCTATCATCATATGATCCAGCACACCCAACCCAAAATAAGATTTCCGGTTTCTGATTTGAATTAATAAACTCATTTATAGTCTTAACTTTCATACGTCTTTTTTAAACCAATTAGACCTATCATCAATCGGAAATTTCCATGGTGAAAAATTAGTTTCAATGTTTTGCATCATTGAATTCCACTCAGGTGGTAAATTAGAGTCTTCTAATGCTGCATATCTCCTGCATTCTATTATAATGTCAAGTGGGTTTATATTGATAGGGCACTCTTCAACACAGGCATTACAAGATGTGCATGCAAATATTTCTTCAGTGCTTATATAGTCACCAAGTAAACTTTTATCATTATGATTTAGACCCTTATCTTTCATTTTCCCAATTTCTTCAGATCGATCTCTTACGTCCATCATTATTTTTCTTGGCGATAGTTTTTTGCCAGTAATATTTGCGGGACACACAGAAGTACATCTTCCGCATTCAGAACAAGAGTAAGCTTCTAAAATATTTTTCCAGGATAAATCCGTTATATCTTTTGCGCCGAACCTCTTAGGTGGTTCTTCTACATTTTCTGATGAGAGGCCCATCATCATTTCAATCTCATTTGTTATTGATTTCATATTATTCATTTTCCCTTTTTCTTGATCATCTGAATGATAAATATTAGGAAAAGCAAGAAAGATATGAAGGTGTTTGGAGTAAGTAACATAAACAGCAAAAAGAAGTATGCCAATTATATGAACCCACCAAAATGTTCTTTCTAAAATAACTAAACTCATTTCTGAAAAATTTATAAAAAGAGGCTTTAAAAACCCAGAAAAATAAAAATTGCCTGTAGAATTATATCTGTCTAGATCTTGAAGGATAAGATCTGATGCATTCATTGTCAAAATTGCTAGCATTAAAATTATTTCGAATACCAGAATCAAGTTAGCATCTACAATAGGCCATCCTTTTAATTCAGGACTTCTGAGCCTATCGATTTTCATAAAATTTCTTCTGAATAAGAATATAACACATGATATTAATACTAAAACAACAAAAAACTCAATAACTGATATAAAAACATTATAATATGGCATTCCCAAAACATTAAATATTCTGTGAGTGCCCAAAATCCCATCAAGTATTATTTCTATTATCTCAATATTTATTATAATAAACCCAGAGTAGATCATTAGGTGGAGAACAGCTGGTAATATTTTTTTAAACATCTTTGACTGACCGAATGCAATTAATATTAAATTTTTTAATCTTGTTTTTTTCTTGGCAGAAGTCTTATATTTTTTTTCGCCTAATAAAATATTTCTTTTTATTATGGTTATTCGCCTTAATAGTATATAACCAAAAAATATTAGTAAAAAAATAAATAAAAACTGCTGGATAGGGTTCATTTTTTAATTGTTCAAATTCAAAAATAATAATTTTGTGAGAAATGTTTATTTAATTAGGTTTGCAAATATTTCATGAGGTGCTGTAGCTCAGGTGGTAGAGCATCGGACTGAAAATCCGTGAGTCGGTGGTTCGAGTCCACCCAGCACCACCAAAAATAAACCCACTCAAAAAAAATAAACCCACTCATTTTAGTGGGGGTTTGTATAATTGCAAACTTTTTAAAATCTATACCTTTTAAATCCTTCCATGGCACTGTATTTTGCAAACCCTAGTTTAGAAAAAAATTCTGCTGTATTCTTATTTCTGTCTTCTGCTCTTTGCCAAAATTCCCTTACATCTTCCCCAGGGAACACTATTCCATCTTTCTGTGATTGATGCTTAAATATAGCTCTTCGTTTTTTTATTACTTGCTCAGGGCTAAGTGGTACCGACATATCAATATCATACACTTTCCATTCATTCCAAGCTCCCCGGTATAACCACACATAACAGTCTTTCATAAATAATTTTGATTTTAAATTGTCTATTGCTCTATATATTGATCTTAAACAAAGTCTATGTGTTCCGTGAGGATCACTTAAATCTCCTGCTGCATATATTTGATGTGGTTTTATTTTTGTAATTAAATTCTGAACAATCTTTATATCTTCATCTGATATATCTTTCTTTTTAATGGTTCCTGTTTGATAAAATGGCATATCTAAATAGTGTATGTTCTCTTCATTTTTTAAACCAAGATATTGACACGCTTGATACGCTTCAGATTTTCTAATTATACCTTTAACTTGATTTACGATTTTAAAACCATCAACATCAATCTTTTCCATTAATAGGCCAGATATGCTTTTATGGAAGTTTCTTGCCCATATAATATGGTTTTTTCCCAATTTATTTTTTCCATCGCTCATTAGTGTATTTAGTTCTTTAGGGGATAAGCTAGTAACTAGTCTCTGTATAAGTTCAGTTATTTCTAATACATTATTGTCATTTACTGCTATGTTTCCTGATGTGTTATACGCCACATGAACTTCATGCCCTTGTTTAATTAATCTTTCAAAGGTTCCTCCCATAGATATTACGTCATCATCTGGGTGAGGAGAAAAAATTAAAACTCTTTTTTTTGAAGGTTTTGCTCTTTCTGGTCTTCCTGCGTCATCGGCGTTAGGTTTCCCCCCAGGCCAACCCGTGATTGTGTTTTGAATCATGTTGAAAACTTTAATGTTTGTCTCATATGCTGACACATATTTTTCAAAAATTCCTCCCATTCCATTTTCCTGATAGTCCTCGTCTGTTAACTGTAATATGGATTTGTTTTTTTTGATACTTAACCATATAACTGCTTTTTTGATATTAAAATCTGTCCATCCAATAATAGTAGAACTAAGTATAGATGATGGTTTTTTTGTGATATCTGTAAAAACCCATGGACAGTTCATCCTGTTAAGTTGTGATGATGATTCTTTATCTAAAACAAAGAGACAATTAGGATGTGTTTGTAAGAATGAAGCCGGCACCAATTCGTTTTCCTCTTCTTCTACTGCTTTTTTTACAACTTTAGCTTTACCATCACCCCAAGCTACCAGCACTACTCTTTTTGCGCTCATTATGGTTCTTATACCCATAGAAATAGCATCCTTAGGGACATTATTTATTCCTCCAAATTCACTTGCGGCATCAAATCTTGTAGTTATCTCTATTTTAACTTTTCTGGTTACTGAGGATTCAATGGATCCGGGTTCATTAAAGCCTATGTGTCCATTTCTGCCAATCCCAAGAAGTTGAAAGTCTAAACCCCCTTCCTTTTTAATTTTATTTTCAAATTCGACACAATGTTTTTCAGTTTTATCTGAATCAATATTTCCGTTTGGAATATTAATATTATTCGGGTCTATGTCTATGTGATCAAAAAGGTTTTCAAACATAAATTTATGGTAGCTATGTATGGAGTTTGGATCCATTGGGAGATATTCATCTAAGTTGAATGTAATCACATTATGGAAGCTTAAGTTTTCTTCTTTGTGCATTCTGACAAGTTCTTCATAAATTGAAATAGGAGAGGATCCTGTAGCTAAACCTAATACACAATTCTTATTATTCTTTTGTTTTTCTTTAATCAAATTCGCTATTTCGTTTGCCGCTGCGTTGGAGCCAAATTTTGGATGTTCATAAAGCTCTATTGCTATTCTTTCCTTAAAAACACTCTGGTCATACAGGTTGTCTGACCTTCTTCTTCTTTGATTTTTATTTGATTTTGATATTCCTAAATTGAAGTCAATTATGTTTTTTAGTCTTTTTAGTAGAGCTGTTCTTTTAATAAGATCTTTTTCTTTGTTTGGATATAGATCTTCATTAAACTGCTTGCCATTATATACTTTTATTCGTTTGCCGTTGCTGTTGTAATAGCAAAATGATCTTAAGGGGTTAGAGTTAATCTTTATTTTATGTCCCATGAGACTTAATATTTTATATAAATATAACTATTGTGAGACATAATATAACTATTGTGAGACATTATGTCTCACCTTACTCTTTTGTCCTTTGAATTTATTTTATATACTTTTATTAAATACAAAATCAACTTAACCAATGTCATGAAATATTTATTACTAAGTCTCATAATGATCTCGTCAACATTATCTGCTCAAAAGAAAGATGAAAAAGAAAGTAAGAAGAAGTCTTACGAAGAAATTATTAACGATGAGTTTGTAACTGATGATGGGCTTTTCAAAGTTCATCAAAATAACCAAAAAGTGTACTATGAGATACCGAGTTCGTTACTTGGTAAAGAGATGTTGATGGTAACAAGGATTGCTAAAACATCGAACGGAATTGGTTATGGTGGTCAAAAAATTAACTCTCAGGTACTTAGGTGGCAGAAAAAATATGATAAAATATTACTTAGAGTTGTTAGTTACGAAAATATTGCAAATGACACACTTCCTATTTATGAGTCTGTTAAAAATTCAAACTTTGAACCTATACTTTCATCATTTGAAATTGAAGCATACAATCCATCTGATAGTTCTATACTAATTAATGTCACACCTCTTTTTACAACAGACATTAAAGCTTTAGGTTTCCCTCAGTTTAGAAGAAAAAGTCTAAAGATTACGTCTTTAGATAAAAAAAGATCTTTTGTGGAATCTGTTAAAAGTTTTCCAAAAAATATAGAGGTTAGAAATGTGTTGACTTACATCTCTACTGAACCTCCTTCTCAAAGAAACTCTCAAACTATTAGTTTAGAAGTAAATAATTCTATGATTATCCTTCCGGAAAATAAAATGCAACCTAGATTTTTAGACAAAAGAGTAGGTTATTTTTCTCAATCACAAACGGATTACGGTTTAGATGAACAAAAGGCAAAATCAACATCCTATATTAGAAGATGGAAATTAATTCCTAAAGATATAGAAGCATATAATAGAGGAGAATTGGTTGAGCCAGTTAAACCTATAGTTTATTATATTGATCCCTCAACTCCGGTAAAATGGAGAAAATATTTAAAACAGGGAGTTGAAGATTGGCAAATTGCGTTTGAGGCTGCCGGATTTAAAAATGCTATTTTATGTAAGTACCCTCCAACTAAAGAAGAAGACCCTGATTGGAGTCCTGAAGACGTAAGATATTCAGTGATAAGATATTATGCTTCTGACATTCAGAATGCATATGGACCCCATACAGCTGATCCTAGAACAGGTGAAATTTTGGAGAGTGATATTGGATGGTACCATAATGTAATGAATCTTCTACGAAACTGGTATTTAATACAAACTTCTGCTGTAAATCAAAAGTCAAGAGGTGTTAAATTTGAAGATGAGGTAATGGGTCAACTTATAAGATTTGTTTCTGCTCATGAAGTTGGTCATACTATTGGATTACCCCATAATATGGGATCAAGCTTTGCATATTCTGTTGATAGCCTTAGGTCTCCCTCTTTTACATCTTCACACGGTGTAGCTCCTTCAATAATGGATTATGCTAGATTTAATTATGTTGCTCAGCCAGGTGATGGAGTGAAAAACTTTTATCCTATGGTGGGTGAGTATGATATTTGGTCTGTAAAGTGGGGGTATTCTTATTTTGATAAGGCAGATAAAGAATCTGAAAGAGAAACTCTTAATGAGTGGATAAAAAACAAATCATCTAATTATGATTATTGGTTTGGTTATTCAAATGGAATAGATCCAAGATCTCAAACTGAATCAATTGGGAGTGATAATATGGAAGCTAGCTATTATGGAATTTTAAACCTAAAGAGGATAGTTCCCAATCTGATAGAGTGGACCTATGAAGAAGGGAAAAACTATGATGACCTTAAAGAACTTTATTTAAATGTGTTCTCTCAATTTAGGAGATATATTGGTCATGTTTCAACAAATGTAGGAGGAATTTATGAAGACTTAAAAAGCAATGATCAAGAAGGAAATGTATATGCGCATGTTCCAAAAAGTATTCAAAAGAAAGCGGTTAAGTTTTTAAATGATCACGTTTTTGTTTCCCTAGATTGGTTGGTTGATCAAGAGGTGTTATATAAAATAGAAAACATTGGAGCCTTGGAAAGAGTGAGGTCTGCGCAGACCTATGCATTAAATAGACTATTTGATTATTCTAGGCTTGCTAGGATGTTAGAGAATGAAGCAATAAATAGAAATAATTCATACTCAATTAATAACATGATAGAAGATCTTAATTTGAGTTTATGGGGAGACATGTTAAGTTCCGACCCCATTAAAGTTTATAGAAGAAACTTACAAAAAACATATATTAACTTATTGGTTGATATAATGACAAATGATAAGAGTCAGTCCTCTTATTATAAAAGATTTGGAGTAAATATAGACTTCAAATCATCAGATATTAGATCAATAGTGCTTGGTGAAATTATCAACTTAGATAAAAAAATTAAAATAAAAATCAAGAAGACTAATGATTTTTCTTCAGTAAGTCACCTCAAATATATTAGATCTATGATATCTGATTATACTGAAAATTAATTTATAAAAGATTTTAGATTTCTTACTTCATTATGTTTTAGCTTTCTCCATTTCCCTCTTGGTAAATCTTTTTTTGTCAATGGTCCAAAGACAACTCTATCTAACTTTGATATTTTAAAATTTAATTTTTCAAATATTTTTTTTATAGCTATATCATCCTCAGAGTTTATTTCTAGTCCGACTTTATTTTCTTCTTCTAACTTTATGATTTTTTGTGGTATGACTTTTTTGTTATCAATAATTAATCCTGATTTAATTAGATTAATTTCACTTTCTTTTATTGCCTTATCTACACACACACTGTAAATATTTTTTAAAGCACTTGACTTTGATGTTAGTTTTTTTATTAAATCATTATCATTTGTTAGTAATAAAAGGCCCATAGATTTTTTATCTAACTCTCCAAAAGAAAATAACTTTTCTTTAAATTTTTTTAATAAATCAAATACTCTTTTCCCTTCGTCTTTAATATTAGTTGAAAACCCTTGAGGCTTATTTAATAAAATATAAAGTTTTTCTCCATAAATTATTTCTTTTTTATCTACTATAACAATGTCGTTTATATCAACTTTTATTCCAAGTTTGGTACACTTTGTCCCATTTACTTTGACCCTTCCCTTACTTATAAGTTCATCTGCATTTCTGCGAGTGCAATATCCTGAAAGAGATATAAATTTATTTAGACGGATTGATTGTGAATCAGGCTTCTTCTTCATCACCTATAGAATTTTCCTCCTTTTGGAAATCTTTTATTGTAGGTAACTGCTCAAGACTATTTATTCCAAAATAATCCATAAACTTTTCACTTGTTGAGTATATAAGTGGTCTTCCAACTTTATCTGATTTTCCATCTATTCTTATTAACTCTTTATCTAATAATTTTTGAATAGTATAATCGCAGTTAACGCCTCTTATTTTTTCAATTTCTGATTTTGTGACAGGTTGTTTATATGCTATTATTGATAATGTTTCTAGTGCTGATATAGAAAGACGTCTTCTTGATTGTTGTTTAAGTAATATTTCGTTTAATCTAGAATAATCTCTTTTTGTTAAAAATTGAAAACCACCCCCAGACTCTATTATCTCAAAAGAAAACTTATCATTTTTATATTTTTTAATTAAACTTTCAATATTCTCTGAAATTTTTTTTTCAGAATAATCTGCTTTTTCACATTCTGAAAATGTTTTAATTATATCACTTACTTTGATAGGTTTTGGTGAACAAAAAATTAATGATTCAATCTTTGATTCTAATGAACTCAATTTTACCCTCTATTTAATTTTGCTTCTATAGATTGTGTTGCGTGTGGAACAGCTCTTAATCTTTTTTTATCAATTAAATTCCCTGTGTCTTTGCATATACCGTAAGTTCCATTTTTAATTCTAATTAGAGCTTTTTCTAAGTTTGTAATAAACTTTTGCTGTCTTCCAGCAAGTTGACTTAAACTTTCTTTTTCCATTGTATCTGCACCATCTTCAAGAGTTTTAAGTGCACCTTGAGTTGAGTCAGTCCCTGATAAATTGCTCCTTTGTAAAGATTCTCTAATAAAGTCAAGCTCTTTCTGGGCACTCTCCATTTTTTCCAAAATTAGCTTTTCAAATTTTTCTAACTCTGAAGCTGTGTATTTTGTTTTCTCTTTCTTTACCATAATCCTCAAATTTAAAGTTTTCTTTTTATCTCTTTTATTTCAAATGATTCTATTGTATCTCCAACTTTTATATCATTATAATCTTCAATGCTAATACCACACTCATATCCGTTTTTCACTTCATTTGCATCTTCTTTAAACCTCTTCAATTGTTTTATTTTACCTGTGAATATAACAATTCCATCTCTAATCAACCTAATCTTGTTTTTTCTAATTATACTACCATTTGTCACATAGCATCCTGCTATAGTCCCGATTTTTGATATTTTATATACTTCTCTTACCTCAACATTACCGGTAATTTTCTCTTCTTCTGTTGGCTCTAACATACCTTCCATTGCACTTTTAATCTCGGTAATTGCCTCATAAATTATTGAATACATTCTGATATCTATTCCTTCTTTCTCTGCCAGAGTTCTTGCGTTAACGGAAGGTCTGACTTGAAAACCTATAATTATAGCGTCAGATGCTGAAGCTAGTAATACATCTGATTCAGTAATTTGACCAACTGCCCTATGAATAATATTCACGGAGATTTCATCTGTTGAAAGTTTTTCCATTGAATCTGAAAGAGCTTCAATAGACCCGTCCACATCTCCCTTGAGAACAATATTTAATTCTTTAAAATTACCTAGTGCTAATCTTCTCCCAATTTCATCAAGCGTGACATGTTTTTTAGTTCTTAATTTTTGTTCTCTAATTAGCTGTTCTCTTTTAGTTGCTAATTCTCTTGCTTCTTTATCAGTATCAAAGACATTAAATTTATCTCCTGCTTGGGGCGCACCATTAAGACCAAGCATCAGTATTGGTGTAGCTGGTCCTACGCTCTGTTTTTCTTTACCCCTATGATCAAATAAAGCTTTTACTTTTCCATGTTGAGCTCCAGCTAAAATAATATCTCCCTTATTCAGAGTTCCACCTTGAACCATAATTGTTGTTAAGTATCCTCTTCCCTTATCTAGTTCTGATTCAACAACCGTACCTATTGCTTTTTTATTTTCATTTGCTTTTAACTCAAGAAGCTCAGCTTCTAATAAAACTTTTTCTAATAATTCTTCTACACCTTTTCCTGTTTTTGCAGAGACTTCTTGACACTGAAATTTTCCACCCCAGTCTTCAACTAAGATATTATTATTAGATAGGTCTTCCTTTACTTTGTTGATATTTGCATTTGGTGTATCAATCTTATTTATAGCAAAAACGATTGGCACGTCAGCCACTTTACTGTGGTTAATAGCTTCTTTTGTTTGAGGCATTACTGTTGAGTCTGCTGCTATAACAATAATTACAATATCAGTTATTTTAGCTCCTCTGGCTCTCATTGCTGTAAACGCCTCATGACCTGGAGTATCTAGAAAAGCAATTTTTTGTCCACTTTTTGTTTCAACATCATATGCCCCTATGTGTTGAGTTATACCACCAGCTTCTCCTTCTGTCACCCTAGACTTCCTTATATAATCTAACAATGAAGTTTTCCCGTGATCAACATGTCCCATAATTGTAACAATAGGGGCTCTTGGAGATAGATCTTCTTCTTTATCTTCTTCTTCTATAACTACTATTTCTTCATCATCTGAAGTAGTAAACTCTACCGTATACCCGAATTCTTCAGCAATGATACTAATTGTTTCTGCGTCTAATCTTTGATTAATAGAGACAAACATTCCTATTTCAAGATATTTAGAAATAACATCATTTACTGTTACATCCATTAGTTTGGCTAAGTCATTTGCAGAAATATATTCGGTAACTTTTAATGTTTTAGAATCTTCTTCTTGTTTTATTTTTTCTTCTTCAATAGCTTCTGCATGCTGACTTCTTTTTTCTTTTCTATATTTAGATCTCTTGGTATCTGAGTCTTTTGTTCCGCTAAGCTTGGCAAGTGTTGATTTAATTTTATTTTGAATCTCTTTATTTTTTTTATCAATTTCCTCTTTACTTTCTGGAGGGTTTTGAGATCCGATTTTGGGTTTATTTTTATTCGAAATAATTCTTTTTCTTGGTCTTCTTTTTTTCTTTGATTGATCTGATGAGGCAACTCTTTTTTTACTGATATTATCCAGCTTGATTTTTTTTATTATTTTAATGCCTCCTGTCTCTTTTTTCTCTTCTATTTTTTTTTCTTCTATTTTTTTCTCTTCTACTTTTTTTGTCTCTTGGATGAAATTACCTTTTTCTTCTATTCCTATTTTAATATTGGACGCAACTTTTTTTTCAACTGCAGAATCTTCAAAAGCATTTTCAAGAATTTTAAATAAGTCATGGTTAATTTTTGTGTTTGGATTAGAATCAACATCATATCCTTTGTCATGGAGATAACTAATTATTGTATTTCTACCAACATTTAGTTTTCTAGCAACTTGCCCTAACCTTAATTGTTTTGACTCATTCATAATTTATTCAAACTCTTTTTTTAATGTTTTTACTACTGTGTCAATTGTACTCTCCTCAAGATCAGCTCTTTTAATTAGGTCTTCTTTTTCAATATTTAAGACTGCTTTTGCTGTATCTAAACCAATTCTTTTGAGTTCATCAATTATCCAGCCTTCAATTTCATCAGAAAATTCTTCAAGATCTACATCTTCTTCTTGACTTTCATCTAGTTCTCTAAAAACATCAATCTCTAATTCTAAAAGCTTACTTGCTAGTTTAATGTTTTGTCCTCCTTTACCAATAGCTAAAGAAACTTGATCAGGTTTTAAATAGACTGATACTGTTTTCTCCTCATTGTCAATTTGCATACTGCTAATTTTAGCTGGACTAAGAGCTCTAGAAATATAAAGTTCTTGATTATCTGTGTAGTTTATAACATCTATATTTTCATTTTGTAGCTCTCTGACGATTGAATGAATTCTAGAGCCGTTCATACCCACGCAAGCACCTACAGGATCAATTCTATCATCATATGATTCAACACAAATTTTTGCTCTTTCTCCAGGTTCTCTTACAACTTTCTTTATTGTGATCAATCCATCGCTTATTTCAGGAACCTCATTTTCAAATAGTTTCTCAAGGAATAAAGGGCTAGTTCTTGACAAAGTTATTTTAGGATTCCCTCTAAACATTTCTACACTGGAAACAACACCCCTTAATGTATCTCCTTTTCTATATTTGTCTTTATATATTTGTTCAGATCTAGGTAGTGAAATCTCGTTTCCTTCTCCGTCAACAAGTAGAACTTCTCTGCTAAGCACCTGGTATATTTCCCCAGTAATTATTTCTCCGACAAGCTCGTCGTATTTACTGATAATAATCTCTTTTTCTAAATCTTTAACTCTTTGAATCAAAGTCTGCTTAGCTAGTATGACAGCTCTTCTTCCAAAATCTTCAATTTTTATTTCTTCAATGACTTCATCACCTACCTCAAAATCTTTCTCTATTTCTTTTGCATCAGAAAGCTTGATTTTGTCAAAATCCCAAATATCTTCTGAGTTATCATCAACAATCTCTCTAAATCTCATTATCTCGAGATCGCCTTTGTCTGCATTTATAACAATATCAAAATTTTCATCTTGTTCAAATTTCTTTTTAATCATTGCCCTAAAAACGTCTTGTAAAATTCTGATCATAGTTGGGCGATCAACGTTCTTTTGTTTAGCAAAATCTGTAAATGAATGTATAAGTACTTTAGTGTCCATAATATTTTTCAAAAAAAATGGGGACAAATGTCCCCGCTTCCAATTAAATTAGTACGCAAACTTAACTTTTTTTAAATAGAAGACAAACTTTGCCTTAAAAAAAGCAAAACAATAGACATGAAAGACTCTCTTAAATTATTTAATTCTTTAGGTACAAAAAAAGAAACCTTTATTTCAAATGAAAAAGGAAAAGTTTCAATGTATGTATGTGGCCCAACAGTATATGATTTACTTCATGTTGGTAATTTTAGAGGACCTATTTTTTTTAACTTTTTAAGAAATTGGCTAGAGTATTTAGGTTATAAAGTAAACTATATCTATAACTATACTGATATAGATGATAAAATCATTAATAAATCAAAACTAGAAAACAAGACTACCAAAGAAATATCTGAAAAATATATTAAAGAATTTGAGAAAGATTATAAATCATTAAAAATTAATTTACCATCGTTTTCACCTAAATGTACTGAACACATTGATGATATCATTTCTTTTATAGAGGAATTAATTGATAAAAGGTTTGCATATACATCTAAAGGAAGTGTTTTTTTTTCAATTGAAAAACATAGAGATTATGGAAAATTGTCTGGAAAGAACACTGAAGATTTACTAGCTGGACACAGAGTAAAAGTAAACGATGATAAAAAAAACCCTCTTGACTTTGTTCTTTGGAAGCCATCCTCTGAGGATGATCCAGGCTGGGATTCGCCTTGGGGTATAGGAAGGCCTGGTTGGCATATTGAGTGTTCCGCAATGTCCAAGAAATTACTTGGCTCAAAAATTGATATTCACGGAGGAGGAGTTGATTTATTATTTCCTCATCATGAAAATGAAATAGCCCAATCTGAAAGCAGAAGTTCAACTAATTTTGCAAACTTTTGGGTTCATAATAACCTAATAAATTTTGATAATCAAAAGATGTCAAAGTCATTAGGAAATATTATAAAAGGAAGAGATTTTATAAATGACTATAATTCTGAAATTTTTAAGTTTTTGATACTTAGTGTACACTATAGATCAATATTAAATTTTAATAAAAAATTAATTAATCAAACTATAATTAATCTTATAAAAATATATTCTGCCTTGAGTTTAGCAGAAAATTTATCTAACTCAAAGATTGAAGTTAAAGAGTCCAAAGAATATAAAAACGAATTTGAATCCTACTCTAAAAAAGCTTCTGGTTTTATAAATAATGATTTAAATACTCCAGGCTTTTTCTCTGTAGTTTTTGATATGGTTAGAAAATTTAATCTTGAAGCTGTAAATAAAAAGCCATCAGGAGAGTTAAAATATTTTTCTATTTGTTTATTAGATTTTTTTAATATGTATGGGGGTTTTTTAGGTTTATTCCAAGAGCCTAAAAAGGACTTTATTTTAGATTTAAATCTTTTAATATTAAAAAATAAGAACATTGATGTTGCAGATATAGAGGATGCAATTGAAAAGAGAGATAATGCTAGAATACAAAAAGATTATACTTTATCTGATAAAATTAGGGATAAACTTAACACTGAAGGCATTGACTTGAAAGATAATCCAGATGGCACAACTGAATGGTCAGTTAGAGTTTAAATTATACTTCTTCAGCCACTACTTCTTTAACTTCTGGAACAAACCTCTTAAGAAGTTTCTCTATACCTGATTTTAGTGTAATCATTGACGAAGGACAACCACTGCAAGCTCCTTGTAGGGAAACTTTAACTGTTCCTTTTTTAAAAGACTCAAATTGAATAGCTCCGCCATCTTGTTCAACTGCTGGCTTTATATATTCATCCAAAATGTTGATTATTTTTTTATCAATTTCTTTATTTGATGATAACTTCTTTTTTTCTTGAGGTTTAATTTCAACTATTTTATTCCCGTCTTCAATATGTTTTTTTATAAAATTTCTTAATTCAAGCTTGATATTATCCCAGTGAACTTGATTTTTTTTTGTTATTGTTATGAAATTACTCATTATAAAAACCCTATCTACATAATCAAAAGAAAATAATTTTTTTGCAATTGGAGAATCTTTGGTGCTCTCTGCGTCTGGATAGTCTTTAACTACACCCTCATCAACTAGCATTCTATCAGTAACAAACTTTAGTGAATTAGGATTGGGGTTAGCTTCTAAATATATATTTACGTTATTCATTTTCTTTATATTTAACATTTTCTCCTTCACTAGAAGCAACAACACTTGCTACGGTTGCATCACCGGTTACATTAACAACTGTTCTCAACATATCAAGAGGTCTATCGATTGCAATAATTAATGCTAGACCCTGCGGATCAATCCCAATTGCTCCTAATACTATAACTAACATAATTAGTCCCGCTCCCGGAACAGCAGCAGCACCAATAGATGAGAGTGTTGCTGTCAGAACAATTGCTAGTTGATCAACAAGTGTTAAATCTTGACCAAAAGCTTGTGCAATAAAAACAGCTGAAATTGCCTGATGAATACTTGTTCCGTCCATGTTAATTGTTGCTCCAAGAGGACAAACAAAACTTGTGACCTCATCAGAAACATTTAAGTTTTTTTCTACTCTTTTCATTGTAACCGGAAGTGTAGCGGCACTAGAACTAGTTGAAAATGCTAACATTTGAGCTGGAAAAATTGCTTTTAAAAACTTTTTAAACGTAACTCCAGTAAATGAAAAAATAATTATTGGATAGAAAACAAATACCATGAATGCTAGGCCAATGATAACAGTTAATGCATAATAAAGTAAAGGGGTTAAAGTAGTAATTATATTATTTGGATCATCTCCAGCCAAATCCACTATTAGTCCTGCAAGAAGAGCAAAAACACCAATTGGAGCATATTCCATAATTATCTCAACAATCTTAATTATTATTTCATTTAAACCATCAAATGCTTTTTTAATAGGAGCGGTTTTTTGAGGGGATGATAACACAAGAGCTATCCCAAATAATACAGCAAAAAATATTATTTGTAACATATTCCTGTTATTGCTAGCTGAATAAAAAAAATTATCTGGAACGACATCTATCATCATTTGAAGTGGTCCAGATTCTTTTACACCCTTTGCACTTGATATTTTCATTGATGCATCTGAGGCATATTTTTCTTTTAGTTCTATTGTTTTTTCTTCTGGAAAATATTCCCCAGGCTGTAAGGTGTTTGCAAGAATTAAAGCTAAGATTATAGCAGAAATTGTTGTCATAATATAAATTCCAAATGTCTTTCCTCCAATTCTTGAAAGCTTAGTTGTATCTCTCAAATTTGATATTCCTGACACAAGAGAAACTAAAATTAGTGGTACAGCAACTAACTTCAACATTTTCACAAATATTGTCCCAAAAGGCATAATCCAATCCGAAATAAATTCACCTATACCGATAAATACAGATACGATCCCAAGAATCAATCCAAAAACTAAACCCAGAATTATTTTAGAATGTAAAGCCATATAGTTTATTTTTTACTTTGTAAATATAAATCAACTAAAACATT
This sequence comes from Rhodothermaeota bacterium MED-G19, assembly GCA_002457315.1. Classification (GTDB taxonomy): domain Bacteria; phylum Bacteroidota; class Bacteroidia; order Cytophagales; family MED-G16; genus MED-G16. Next base: position 30,719 of record NTKI01000003.1, on the reverse strand, counting down.
TGAAGCCATTGATTCAACAATTGGTACAGCTCTAGGGACTACACATGGGTCATGTCTCCCTTTACCTTTAATTATTGTATTTTTATTATTGCTATCAATACTATCTTGATCTTTCATTATAGTAGAAACTGGTTTAAAGGCAACATTAAAATAAATGTCTTCACCATTGCTAATTCCTCCTTGTATTCCGCCAGAATTATTTGATTTTGTACTTATTTTACCACTTTTTATTTGAAATTCATCATTATGTTCAGATCCAAACATTTCTACTCCTTTGAATCCGCTTCCATATTCAAAACCTTTTACTGCATTTATAGATAACATAGCCATTCCTAACTCCGCATGTAGCTTTCTAAATATTGGTTCTCCTATTCCAATTGGGCAACCTTTGATTACACATGTAATAACTCCCCCAACTGTATCTCTGTTTTTTCTAGCATCATCAATTATAGATATGAACTTTTCTGCAAATTTATTATCTGGGCATCTTACGATATTATTTTCAGTATTATCAAAATCCAATTCATTATATGTCTTATTTAATTCTAATTTTCCAACCTTAGAAACATAGGCATGAATTTTTATTTTTAAATCATGAAGAATTTTTTTTGAAATGGCCCCTGCAGCTACCCAATTAGCGGTTTCTCTAGCAGAGCTTCTCCCTCCTCCTCTATGATCTCTATTTTTATATTTTTTATGGTACGTGAAATCTGCATGCGAAGGTCTAAATGATGTGGAAATATGATTATAGTCACTACTTTTCTGATCTTTATTTTTTATAATCAAACTTATTGGTGAGCCAGTAGTCTTTCCATTAAAAATACCTGATAAAATTTCTATGTTGTCGTCTTCTTTTCTTTGAGTAGTAATTTTTGATTGACCAGGCTTCCTTCTGTCAAGTTCTTTCTGAATATCTTTTTCATTTACTTCTATTCCGGAAGGGCAGCCATCTATTATAACACCTATGGCTTTCCCATGTGACTCACCGTAAGTAGATATCTTATAAATTTTTCCAAACGTATTACTCATATTTTTTCCTTAATAGAAATAAGCTAAATACAATAATTAAAGTTAAAGTAATAATATTTAGAATGATATTAATGTTAAGTTGATTTTTATTTGAAATGAGTTTATTACTCTCTTTATTAATTGCTTCAAGGATTGGATTTGTGTCTTTAGATTTTATAAAATTATATTTTTGACTCTCTCCGGTTACCAATAAATTTATGTCTGTTCTTAGGGTATCGTATTTGTTTTGTTTTGGGTCAAAATATATCCACTCAATACTTTTTGACAGGTCATATTCACCTGGTTCATTAGGGATTGCATAATAGCTGAATTTTTTTGACCCATAAACTTTACTTTTTTCTCTTCTTATGTTTTGCTGTGTGTTAGGAGGATAAAAATCAATTTCTTTTATTTCAATGTTTGGTTCGCTTATTGCAGAAATATTTCCTTCTCCCACAATTTCAAAGTCGTAAGTAAAATCATCTCCAGTATTAACCTTATTGCTGTTAACTTTTTCTTTCAAGATAAAGTTCCCAACAGAAATAGTTTCTTTTAGGGGATGAGGGGGTAGTTTTCTAACTGATACATTTAATGGTTTAGAATAAAATTTTTCATAATCTTCAACTTTATTTCTGCCAAAAAAAGAAGGTCGTTTTGATATTTTATATTTAATTAATTCTAGTTCAAGTTTAGGGAATTTAATGGTTTCATTATTAAGTGGATAATATGTTGCCTCAAAAATCTTATACTGATTATATCTTTTATTATTTATAACTACAGGCATGCTGTTAATATTTTCAATGTTAAAATTTTCTTCCCAACAATTAGCTGGTTTAATTTTTTTAATTATTTCTGTAAGTTGTTTCCCTAGTTCATAAAATCTCATATCTGCCACGTTGTTTTCACTTACATAGAAAGAAAGAGTGGTATTGAAACCTTCACCAACATATACATTTTTTTTGTTTGTATTTAAGCTAAGAAAAGCATCTGCTTCTACTTCATAGTATTCTTCATTGTTTCTATCAAAGAAATTATCAAAAGGATCATCGAAGGGATCAAAAAAATTATTGAAGGGTGATTGTTTTGGTTCATTATATGAATCATCTACTTCTAACTTTCTACCTTTAACACTAACTTTTTTTCCATTAATTTCAATTGTAAAAGAGTCAATAAAAAAAGTTCCTGTTTCTGTTGCTGTATAATTTTGAATGATACTTTGTGAACTTGACCTCTTGCCATTTATAAAATTTGTAGAGCTTGAAGAGGAGATACTTGACTTTCTAAATCCCTTTATCTCAGGAAATTGACCATAGCTTTTAATTTGTTCGTTTTTAATAGTTAAGGTGATTTGTAATGTGTTACTTATAGATAAGTTTTCTGGTGATATTTTTACATCAATATCCTGAGAAAACAATTTAGTGGTGTTTAATAAAAAACATGTAACCAAAAAAAGGGGTCTTACTTTACCTAAAAACATTCTCAAATTTAGTAAAATGACAAATCAAGTTTTAATATTAAAAATTAAAAAAGGTTAAATTAAGATGCTGAAAATATATTTCTCTTGATACCCTTAAACTTAGCTCTCTTCACAGCTGAATCTTTAAATATTATATCAAAAGTTTCTTTAGTAAGCTCCTTCCAGTCTTTTTTTGTGAATTCTATTAGCTCACTTTTTGGGTTAAATTGTTTTTCATTGTGTGGTTGTGAAAATCTATTCCAGGGACATACATCTTGACATATATCACAACCGAAAATAAAATCATTTAATTGTTTATTAAATTCAGCGGGAATATTTTCTTTGTTTTCGATGGTAAGGTATGATATACATTTATTTGCATCAATTACTTGAGCTTCTCTAATTGCATCAGTTGGACACGCATCAATACATTTTGTACACTTACCACAATGGTCACTTACTTCATTATCATAGTCTAATTTCAGGTCACATATTATTTCAGCTAAAAAAAAATAACTCCCCATTCTTTTATTAATTAAAAGAGAATTTTTTCCTATCCAACCAAGTCCACTCAATTTTGCCCATGCTCGTTCATGCACTGGTGCAGAATCTACAAAAACTCTGCCTTCAAAATCTCCATATTTTTCTTTTATTTTTAATAGAAGCTCTTTTAATTTCTTTTTTATTACATAGTGATAATCTTTCCCATATGCATATTTTGAGATAATAAAATTATTTGATTCTCTAAGTTTTGTCGATGGGTAATAATTATATGATAATGAAATAACGGATTTAGCCCCAGGAACTAATTTTGTTGGATCTAATCTTTTGTCAAAATTTTTTTCTAGATATGACATCTTGCCCTGGTAGCCATTTTTTAACCACTCCTCAAATTTTCTTTCCTCTTCCTTTAGAAACCTTGCCTTAGAAATACCACAGCTGGAGAATCCAAGTTTTTTTGATATTTCTTTTATTGTGTCTGACTTACTTTTTTTCACTCAAAAATTGAATTTTGAAAACCTCCATCAGGATTTATACCTAGGTGATCATAACTAGATTTAGTAGCAACTCTTCCTTTTTGTGTTCTCTTAATATAGCCTTCCTGAACAAGGAAAGGTTCGTAAACTTCTTCGATGGTATTTGCCTCCTCCCCACATGATGTGGCTATTGTTTTTATTCCAACCGGGCCACCATTAAATTTTTTTACAATAGACTCAATAATTTTATTATCCATTTCGTCTAAACCCTTTTTATCAATTTTTAAAGCATCTAAACTTTTCATTGCTATTTTATGAGTAATTTTTCCATCTCCTTCTACCTCAGCAAAGTCTCTTACTCTTCTTAGTAGATTATTCAAGATTCTTGGGGTTCCCCTACTTCTTTTAGATATTTCAGAAGCAGCTTTTTTGTCAATAGGTATGCCCAATATTTTGGCTGATCTATTAACAATATTCTCTAATATTTTTTTATCATAATACTCTAACCTGAAATTTATTGAAAACCTAGACCTAAGAGGAGATGATAATAAACCCGATCTGGTTGTTGCTCCAATTAATGTAAATGGATTTAATTTAATTTGAACCGATCTAGCACTTGGCCCTGAATCTATCATTAAATCTATTTTAAAATCTTCCATTGCTGAATATAAATACTCTTCAATAACTTTATTTAATCTATGTATCTCATCTATAAATAACACATCTCCTTCTTCTAAATTAGTAAGTAAGCCTGCTAAATCCCCAGCTTTCTCTAAAACAGGACCTGAAGTGACTTTAAGTGATGATGACATTTCATTTGAGATAATATGTGATAATGTTGTCTTTCCTAAACCTGGAGGCCCATGAAGAATCACATGATCTAATGGCTCCGATCTTTGTTTTGCAGCTTTCACAAAAACCTTAATGTTTTTCAAAATTTGATCTTGACCAAGGAAATCACTGAATGATTTTGGTCTTAAAATATTTTCAAATTCTTTATCTTTAGAGCTTGAATGATTTTCTGAACTTAAGTAATCTTCTCTCATACTATATAATGCTAATTTAATTATTTTTTATGCGTCGATTTGTAATGTTTCTGGTTTTTGTTTTAATAATAGTCTTTTTGATTTCTGAGAGAAAAGTAAAAAAAGAAATTGTAGTATCAGGTTTTACAATGGGAAGTATCCCATACAATTTAAAATACATATCTGATGCCAAGTCTATTTATAAAAAAGAAGTTGATTCTATTTTAATAAATTTCAATAATACTTTTTCAACGTATATTTCCACATCTGAGATATCTCAAATAAACAGCTCTGAGGGCAAAATAGAGATATCTCCAGATTTTTATTTTTTATTAAAACACAGTAAAGATGTGTTTGAAATAACAGGTGGAGCATTTGATCCAACCATTGGCCCCTTAGTTAATGCCTGGGGTTTTGGGCCTGATAAAAAAAATCAACTTCCAACCAGTTATCAAATAAATAAATTAAAAAACTTTGTTGGCTTTGATAAACTAATATTTGATGAGAATTATCTCTACAAAAAACACAAAGAAACATACCTAGATTTTAGTTCTATAGCTAAAGGATATGCTGTAGATATTATTTCTGATTATTTATTACTAAAAGGTATTAATAATTTTTTTATTGAAATTGGAGGAGAGGTTAGGTCTAAGGGAAAAAATTTAAAAGATAATTATTGGCGAGTAGGAATTAATAGACCATCAGAGTCAGAAAATGAATTAATTGCTTCAGTTCCACTGAAGGATATGTCAGTTGCCACTTCTGGAAATTATAGAAATTATTATTTTTCAGGAGACAGCATTATCTTTCATACGATAGATCCTAATTCTGGATACCCATCATATTCAAACATGATAAGCTCATCGGTTTTTTCTAGTAGCTGTTTTTTAGCTGATGCCTATTCTACTGCATTCATGGTTCTGGGATATGAAAAATCGAAAATCATTTTAAACTCAAATGATAAAATTGATGGGTTTTTAATTTATAAGGATATAAACGGAAACATTAAAACATTTACTTCTGATAAAATCAATGATGAAATTAATATATATGAGTGATGTTTATATTAATTGTAGGGTTTTTTAACTTCCACACATCTCGCAGTCATCTTGGTTGTCAATTGAACATTGAATAGCTGCTTGTTTCTGTTCTTCATTGTCCATAGATTTTTCATCTTTAACAATTGTGAACTTGATTGCGTCAGCTGCTGCTTTTGTTCTTAAATAGTATAACCCTGTTTTCAGTCCTTTTTTCCAAGCATGGAAGTGCATAGAAGTGAGCTTTCCAAAGTTTGCATCCTGCATATGTATGTTCATACTTTGACTTTGACAAATATATGCTCCTCTATCAGCTGCCATATCAATAATACTTTTTTGAGAGACCTCCCAGACAGTTCTATATAATTGCTTAATATCATCAGGTATTTCATTTATTCCCTGTACTGAACCGTTTGCCTCCATTAATCTGTCTTTCATTGAATCATCCCAAAGCTTGAGTTTTATCAGGTCTTTAAGGAGGTGTTTATTTACAACTATAAACTCTCCAGATAATACCCTTCTAGTATAAATGTTTGATGTATATGGCTCAAAACATTCATTATTACCTAATATTTGAGATGTAGATGCTGTTGGCATCGGAGCTAGAAGTAGAGAGTTTCTGACACCATGTTTTTTAACTTCTCTCTTAAGTTTTGTCCAATCCCATCTTTTTGAGTCTGGGGCTATCCCCCACATATCAAATTGGAATATTCCTTTTGAAACAGGAGAGCCCTCATATGTTTTATAAGGTCCTTTTTTTTGTGCAATTTCCATTGAAGATTCCATTGCAGCAAAGTAGATTGTTTCAAAAATCTCTGTGTTTAATTTTTTAGCTTCAGGTGAGTCAAAAGCTTGCCTCATTAATATGAATGTGTCTGCTAAACCTTGTACTCCAATCCCAATAGGTCTGTGTCTTAGATTTGAGTTTTTAGCTTCTTCTACTGGATAATAATTTACGTCAATAACTTTATTGAGATTCTTAGTTATGACTTTAGTAATCTCATAAAGTTTTTCGTGGTCATATGTTAAATCATCTTTAACAAATTTATTAAGAGCTATAGATGCCAAATTACAAACTGCAATTTCATCTGGTGATGTATATTCAATAATTTCGGTGCAAAGATTTGAAGATTTTATTGTTCCAAGATTTTTTTGATTAGATTTTTTATTTGCTGCGTCTTTATAAAGTATATATGGATTGCCAGTTTCAATCTGAGATTCTAAAATTTCAAACCAGAGCTCTTGTGCTTTCACGGTTTTTCTTGCTTTTCCTTCTTTCTCGTATTTTTCATATAATTTTTCGAATTCTTCCCCGTATGTTTCGTGGAGATCCTTTGCCTCATCGGGAGAAAAAAGTGACCACTCTTCATTTGATTCTACTCTCTTCATGAATAGATCCGGTATCCACATAGCATAGAATAAGTCTCTAGCTCTAAGTTCTTCTTTGCCATGATTTTTCTTTAACTGAAGAAATTCAAAAATATCAGAGTGCCAAGGCTCGATATATATAGCAAAACTTCCTTTTCTTTTCCCGCCACCTTGGTCGACATATCTAGCAGTCATATCAAAGTTTCTTAACATTGGTATAATACCATTTGAGACCCCATTTGTCCCCTTTATATATGAACCGGTTGCTCTTACATTATGAACACTTAATCCAATTCCTCCAGCAGATTGTGATATTTTTGCACACTGCTTAAGGGTATCGTAAATTCCATCGATAGAATCTTCTTTCATTGTTAATAAGAAACATGAAGAAAGTTGCGGTTTTGGTGTGCCTGCATTAAAAAGGGTAGGTGTTGCGTGAGTAAACCATTTTTCTGATAATAGCTTATAAGTTTCAAGAACAGAATCAATATCATCCTTATGAATACCAACAGCTACTCGCATCAACATGTGTTGTGGCCTTTCTACTACTTTTCCATCAAGTTTTAATAAATATGATTTTTCTAATGTTTTGAAACCAAAATAATCATAACTAAAATCTCTATCATAAATTATTGATGAATCTAGCAGTGCTGCATTTTTATTAATTACCCCATAAACATCTTTAGATAATAAAGACGCGTTTTCACCAGTTTTTGGGTTGACATATGTGTAAAGTCTTTTCATGGTACTTGAAAAAGATTTACTTGTTGTCTTGTGTAAGTTTGAAACAGAAATTCTTGCAGCTAATGTTGCAAAATCTGGATGCTTTGTTGTTAGTGTTGCGGCTGTCTCAGCAGCTAACTCATCAAGCTCTTGAGTTGAAACTCCATCATAAAGACCATCAATAACTTTTTTTGCTATTTCAATAGTTTTTACATAATCAGCATTCAAACCATAACTTAGCTTTTCTATCCTAGCAGTTATTTTATCAAATTTTACTGATTCTTTTCTTCCGTCTCTTTTTATTACTAACATTCTAATCTAATTTTAAAAATCTTCTTCCAATGAAAATTTTGGTTTATCAGAATCTTCATCTTTTTTAAGTACTCCAGCCTTTTGATACTCAGCAACTCTCTTCTCAAAGAAGTTAGTTTTTCCTTGTAGAGAGATCATTTCCATAAAATCAAAAGGATTGGTAGAATTATATATTCTTGGACAGTCAAGTTCAACTAGTAGTCTGTCTGCAACAAACTCTATATACTGACACATTAAGTCAGAGTTCATTCCAATTAGCTTTACTGGTAAGGCGTCAGTAACAAACTCCTTCTCTAAATCAACTGCATCTTTTATTATTTCAATAACAGTTTCTTTTGGCATTGCGTTTACAATATGTTTCGTATATATATGGCAGGCAAAGTCACAATGTAGTCCTTCGTCTCTTGAGATTAATTCATTTGAAAAGGTAAGTCCAGGCATTAAACCTCTTTTCTTTAGCCAAAAAATTGAACAAAAACTTCCAGAAAAGAATATACCTTCTACAGCTGCAAATGCAATGAGTCTTTCTGCAAAGCTGCCATTATCGATCCATCGCAGTGCCCAGTCTGCTTTTTTCTTAACACAGTCAAGAGTTTCAATGGCGTGAAGCAAAGAATCTTTTTCTTTAGCATCGTCAACATATGTATCTATTAGCAGAGAATATGTTTCAGAGTGAATATTTTCGATAGCGATTTGGAAGCCATAAAAGAACTTGGCTTCGGTGTATTGTACATCAGAAACAAAGTGTTCGGCAAGGTTTTCGTTAACAATACCATCACTTGCTGCAAAAAATGCTAGTACGTGTTTTATAAAATGTCTTTCTCCGTCATTTAATTCACCCCAGTCTTTAAGATCTTGACTTAAATCAATTTCTTCAGCAGTCCAAAAACTTGCTTCAGCTTTTTTATAAAATTGCCATATATCATCATGTTCAATTGGGAATAATACAAATCTATCAGCGTTCTCTTGTAGTATTGGCTCTAGATTTTGCTCTTTATTTTGCATTGTATTTATTAATATTATTTATTAAACAATAAAAAAAAGACAAAAATATCCTCGTCATTACATTAAATGTATTGTAACATAATGACTAAAATGCTTTAGTCAATTAAGTGGTTTATAATCTTTGTGTTTGGAAGCTGTAATCAAGAAAATTTAAGTAAAAATTTGTTCTTGATCTAGGCTGTACAAATATTATAAAAAGACTTTAAAATATCAAAACTTATTTCAATCGTTTTTCATTTTTTTTTAATTTTTTTTTAATTTGATTTTTTTGATTTGATTAATAGATATAAAATCATAAATTTGCACTCGTTTTAAAAACAATAGAAGATGTATGCAATTGTAGAAATTTCAGGCAAACAATTTAAAGTTGAAAAAAACAAGTTTATCTATACGGATAAAGTTGAACCCAAATCTGGTAAAAAAGTTGAGTTTGACAATGTTTTGTTGATAAGTGATAAGGGTAAAATAAAACTTGGTAAGCCAACAGTTAAAGGTTCCAAAGTTACAGGTGAGGTTCTTTCTCAACTTAAAGATGATAAGGTTATAGTCTTTAAAAAGAAGAGAAGGAAAGGCTACAAAGTGAAAAATGGTCACAGACAACTAATGACTAAAATATTAATTAAAGATATAAAATAAGTTATGGCACATAAAAAAGGAGCGGGTAGCTCTAAAAACGGAAGAGAGTCACATAGTAAAAGGCTCGGTATTAAAATTTTCGGTGGGCAAAAAATAATTGCTGGTAATATTATTGTGAGGCAGCGAGGGACCAAGCACCATGCAGGAAACAATGTTGGTATGGGAAAAGACCATACATTATTTGCTCTATCAGATGGTGTTGTAGAATTTAAGAAAAGAAGAAACAACAGATCTTTTGTTTCAGTAGTTCAGGAAAATTAATTATTTCTTACCAAAAGGTTTTCAAAATAGCTTTTTAAATGATTCATTTGATTCTTGTCAGACCTTATATCATTTAAAATCTTCATTCCTTCTGAAAAATATTTATTTGTTAGCTTCTCTGATTTTAAATCAATATCATATTTTTTTAATAGACTGGTAATTATTTTAATTTTTTCTTCTTCCTTGTTCTTAGTCTTTACCCATTTTTTAATATCATGTAAATCATCTTCGCTTGCTTCTTCTAATAATTTAATCATCAAATAGGTCTTTTTGTTTAAGACAATATCTCCCCCTATTTTTTTTCCAAATTTTTCACTTCCAAAAACATCTAGGTGATCATCCATAAGTTGAAAGGCAATCCCCATTAGTTCCCCAGCTTTATAAAGTTTGTTTGTAATCTCTTTTTTTTGATTTGCAATTAATCCACCTAATTCTAAGCTAAAGCCGATTAGTACAGCTGTTTTTAATTTTATCATATTCAAGTAATCACTTTCAGAGATATCCTTTTCACTTTCAAAGTTCAAATCATATTGTTGTCCCTCACAAACTTTGATGGCTATATCATTAAACCTTTTAAGAATTTCTTTAAGATTTCCATTATCTATGTCTTCTAACATTTTAAAAGCAAATATCATCAGTAAATCTCCAGATAAAATACCTATGTTTTTATTCCATTTATTATGGACAGTGTCATTTCCTCTCCTCAGTGAGGCATTATCCATAATATCATCATGAATTAGTGTGAAATTGTGAAAGAATTCTATCGCTATTGATGGCTTATATATTTTTTCAATTTTTTTATTAAAAAGTCTATATCCCATCATTGAGAGTATTGGACGAACTCTTTTGCTTTTTAAATTGAGAATATATTGAATTGGTTTATATAATTCATCTGGTTCTCCGGAGATTTTTATTTTTTCTATTTCAGAGTTTATCCTCCTGATATATTCTTTACTGTCTGTCATACTAAAACTAAATCAATGGTTCTTTTTTCTATGTCAGTATCGATTACTTTTACTTTAATAACTTGTCCTAACCTAAAGATTTTTTTATTATTTCGGCCAACAATTCTAATTTTTTCATTGTCAAATTCATATCTATCATCTTTCATGCTTGATATTCTTATTAATCCCTCACAGTGGTTCTCAATTATTTCACCATATATACCCCATTCAGTTATTCCGGAGATTGTGGCTTGAAAACTTTTACCAATAAAATTAGACATGTACTCTGCTTGTTTATATTTTATTGATTCTCTTTCTGCTTTTGTTGCATTGATTTCCATCTTAGTGCTATGCTTACACATTATATCATAATATCTTTTATCTTTTGGTTTACTTCCGTTTGTGTAGTCACTTATAAGTCGATGGACCATAACATCTGGGAACCTTCTTATTGGAGAAGTAAAATGTGTATAATGTCTAAAAGACAGACCAAAATGTTTTTCTTTATTTGTTGAGTATTTTGCTTTAGACATAGATCTTATAGCAAATTTTTCAATAGATGATTCTTCAGGCTTTCCTTTTATCTCTTTCATTAGGTTATTTAATGAAACTGCTAAATTATTTTCATTAGAGTTTATGGAGTATCCGTACTGTTTAATATAATTTTTTAATTCACTTATTTTCTGTTGCTCTGGGTCTTCATGAATTCTATAAACAAAAGGAAAACTTTTACTTTGTTTTTTTTCGTGATTGATAATTAGTTCTGCTACAATTTTATTTGCAAGAAGCATATATTCTTCAACTAATTTGTGAGTGTCCTTTCTCAATTTTTTATATACACCTACTGGCTTTTTATCCTCATCAAGTTTGAATTTGACCTCGTTGCTCCTAAAGTTAAAAGAACCAGATTCAAATCTTTTTTTTCTAACATTTTTAGCAATTTCATTTAGATTATTGAGTTCTTCATGAAAAAGACCGTCCGTGTTATCAATTGATAATTGAGCTTCATCATAAGTAAATCTTTTTTTTGAGTGAATGACAGTTCTCCCAACCCAGTAGCTTATAATTTTAAATCTTTCATCCATTTTAATTAATACAGAAAAAGTCAGCCTGTCGACATTAGGCTTTAAAGAGCATAAGTTATTTGATAATTTTTCAGGTAACATTGGAATAGTCCTATCTACTAAATAAACTGATGTAGCTCTTTTCTCTGCTTCATTATTTATTTGTGATCTGCTATTAAAAAAATGTGACACATCTGCTATGTGAATTCCAATTTTATAATGACCATTATCTTTTTCAATAGAGAGGGCATCATCAAAATCCTTTGCGTCATCCGGATCTATTGTAAAGGAGTCAAGGTGTCTTAAGTCTTTTCTTTTAAGAATTTCTTTTTCAGGGATGTCTTCACTTAGATTATTAGTCTCTTCTATTATGTTTTTCGGAAATTTTAATGGCAAATTGAAGTCATATATTATTGAATTTATTTCTGTTTCATTCTCTCCAATATTACCAATGCACTTAATAATTTGTGCTTCTGGTTTTTTATTTGAATTTCCCCAGTCTACTATTTTAGCAATATATTTTTTGTTTTTTGAAAACTTTTCAGATCTTTTTTTTCTTACAAAAAAATCTATGTATACTTTTTTGTTTTTTGGAATAAAAAAAGCAAAACCTTTACTGTCCTCTACTGTGCCAATAAATTCATAGGTGTTTCTTTCCAGAACTTTTATTATTTCTCCCTCTAAGCTTTTTCTATTTTGGTTATTAGATATTTTTATTTCTACTTTATCACCATGAATAGCTCCGTTCATAGATCTACTCCTCACCTTTATATCCTCAGAAAACTCATCAGTAATTACAAATGCATACTTCCTGTTAACATGATCGACAACTCCTCTTAGTGTATTAAGATTTGATTGGTTCCTTTTCTTTTTTCTTTTTTTAAATTTCATTTTATATGATTTTAAACTCAAAGACTTTAGAAAGGTTTTTAATTAAAATTTTTTCTACTTTTTCCAAAGATATTTTATCCTTAATCTCCTTATCTATAGACGTTACGTCTTTACCTTGTATTCCACAAGGAATTATATTTTGAAAATATTTTAAATCAGTATTAACATTTAAAGCAAGTCCATGCATTGTTACCCACCTGCTGCTTTTAACTCCCATAGCGCATATTTTTTTTGGAGTATTGCTATTGTGATTTACCCATACTCCAGTTAAGCCCTCAACTCTACCTGATTCAATATTTAATTTTTTCAATGTTAAAATAACAGACTCTTCAAGTAACCTTAAATATTTATGAATATCAGTGAAAAAATTTTCTAAGTCCAAAATAGGATAGATTACAATCTGGCCTGGCCCGTGATATGTTATGTCTCCACCTCTATTTATTTTATAAAAACTTAGGTTCTCTTTTTTAATAAAGTTTTTATCTATTAATAGATTTTCTTCATCACCACTTCTCCCCAAAGTATACACGTGAGGGTGGGAACATGATAAAAGGTAATTTTCTGTTTGATCTGTTTTTTTATTTTTACGATTATTGATTTTAGTACTAATAATTTTTTTAAAAATTTTTTCTTGTTTATCCCAGGCTTCTTGGTATTCGATATGACCGAGTTGAATTATTTTAACTTTTTTGTTTATTAAATTGTTCAAGACTTTTAAGAATTTTAAAAGCTTATTTTTTCAAAAATAAGTTTCTATCATAAATCAATTTACCACTTATATTCCATTCCTTACTAATAAATGATTCATTAAAATTCAAAGGAGATTCTTCATATTTTATTTCCCTTTTCTTCTTCCCGGAATTATAATATTCGGTCCATACTCCTACAGGTTCATCAAATTTATATTCACCTTTAGCAGCAACATTTCCGTTTTCATAAAAAGCATAATACATTCCGTTTTTTTCACCAAATTTTATAGGAATGATATCTCTCAAATTTTTTTTGTCTCTATCCCAAAAGGATCTAATTGACTCGTAATACCACCCAAGAGAAAAAATTTCTTTGTCTTGTAAAATATCGGACCTGTTAAGGCGAACCCATCTGCTGTGTTTCAGTCCGTAATAGAAAATTCCTTCTTCTATAATTTGTTCCCCTAATCTTTTTTTATAAGGACCGTGCATCATAACTGCATCTTCAATAATACTTTTTGATCTTATTATTTTCTTTTTCTTTTTATCATAAAAATAAATCTCTTGAGCATAGTCATTTTTTATTTCGGACTGTTTTATATAGTGAAAGTTTTCATAAATTAAATTTCTTCCACTTGATGATCTAATAAATCCTTTTTTAGTTTTTATGCCAAAATATACATTTCGCTTTTTTTTCTTTTTTTCATCTATCATTAAAGTGTCTTCATCCTCTAGGAATAACAGGTCGGCAGTCGATATTGTGTCTACGTTTAATCTAAAAAGGTCTTGTGAAAATATTTTTTGATTAGGCAATAAAAACAATGATATAAAAATGTAAAGAATCTTTCTCATATCTTGAAAACGAATTTATATCAAAAAAATTATTTAGCTAAAATATCTAGGCTCCTCTTAACAAAACTTGTCAACTCTGATCCTGTTAACATATTCTGAGATAAAAGAGCTAAATCATAAAGTTGAGACGCCATTTTTTCTTTTGTCTTCGAAGTTTTTGCCTTTAAAATTTTTTCTATCGTTTTATGATTTCCATTAATGCTAACAGCTATCATTTCACCTGGCCCACCCATCATCATTGGATTTCCGCCACCACTTGTTTTCGCCATATCTTGCATTCTCCTAAAAAACTCTGGTAACGTTATTGTAACCGGATTGTCTTTCGGGCTTAATGCCTCAATAGTCACAACAGTAGATTGGTTATTAATAATCTTGTCAAAAATTGTCTTTAATTTTTCTTTGTCTTTATCTGAGATAACTGTTTCTTTTTTATCCCCCTTGTCTATTAGTTTATCGAGTATATCTGAATCAACTCTTTTAATTTGTACTTTATCAAGCTTTTGTTCTAGATGATTTATATAGTGACTATCAATAACATTATTAAAGATTACAACATCATGATTTCTGTTTTTAGCATCTTGAATAAATGAATCTTGTTTATTGATGTCAGATGTATATAAAATAATATGGTTTTTATCTTTATCCTTCTGTGTCTTACCAATGTGTTTTTTGTACTCTTCAGTGGTTCTCATCTTACCGTCAACACTTTCAAATAAAGCCAATGACTCTACTTTCTCATAAAATTTTTCTTCAGATATCATCCCATACTTTACGAATAAGTTTATGTCTTTCCACTTGTTTTCGAACTCTTTTCTGTCATCTTTAAATAATTCGTTAAGCTTGTCAGCAACTTTTTTTGTTATATATGTATTTATCTTCTTGACGTTACCGTCTGATTGAAGATAGCTTCTAGATACATTTAATGGGATGTCCGGTGAATCAATAATGCCATGCAGAAGCATTAAAAACTCTGGGACAACATCCTTCACTTCATCAGTAATAAAAACTTGTCTGGAGTACAGTTGTATTTTATTTTTCTGGACCTCAAAATCATTTTTAATTTTAGGAAAATATAAGATTCCTGTTAAATTAAAAGGGTAGTCGACATTAAGGTGAATCCAGAATAAAGGTTCTTCTGAGAAAGGGTAAAGTTCCTTATAAAAAGCCTTATAATCATCATCTTTAAGGTCTTTAGGGCTTTTATTCCAAATGGGGTTAGGATTATTTACAATATTGTCAGTTTTAACAGTCTTATGCTTTGGCTTACCCTCTTTGTCTTTTCCGTCTTCTACTGACTCCTCTTTTTGACCGAATTTTATTTCAACCGGTAAGAACTTACAGTACCTGCCTAATATTTCATTGATTTTAGCTTCTTCTAAAAATTCTTTAGAATCATCATTTATGTGGAGGATTACTTCAGTTCCTCTGTCTTTTTTCTTAGACTCTTTAATTTCAAATTCTGTGTTTCCGTCACACTTCCAATAAGCTGCTTTATTTTTTTTGATATAAGACTTTGACTTAATTTCTACATAAGATGAGACCATAAATGCTGAATAAAAACCTAATCCAAAATGACCAATTATCTGTTGTGAGTCTCCTTTTTCTTTATATTTTTCAATAAATTCTGTGGCTCCAGAAAAAGCAATTTGATTTATATATTTTTTAATTTCTTCTGCTGACATTCCAATCCCTTTATCTGAAATTGTAATTGTTTTTTTCTTCTTGTCAAGAATCACCTCAATTCTCAGATCACCTATTTCTTCTTTGAGTTCTCCCATCTGAGATAGGCTTTTAATTTTTTGAGTTGCATCTACTGCATTGGAAACTAACTCCCTTAAAAATATGTCTTGATCTGAGTATAAAAATTTCTTAATTATTGGAAATATGTTCTCAGTATTAATTGATATGTTACCTTTTTCTTTCACGTTTTTTAATTTTTTTTATCTTATTCTATCCGATTCTCTTACTAACAACTCATCTTTTCTAATAAACCTGTTAGCTAGAAAATTGAAAAATATTGCCAAAAATATTAAATAAAATGAAATAAGAAAACTGATTTTATCATTGATATTTTGATATACCTCATGGTAAAAAATTTGATATAAAAAAAAGAAAACAACAGATGAAGTTAACATTGAATTTGCTGTTCCAATTTTAATCTGGGTTAGTCGGTTTTTGTAACTAAATATTGAGTAAATAGCTAGTAAACAACATAAAATTAATATCCCACTTATATAAAAGTAATCATATACTATTCCCTTATTACCGTCATCTAATAAAGCACTTGAAACATAACCGGTTACTATTATGTCAACTGATTCAGTGTCTTTCATCTCTATTTTTTGCCAAACAGGGAAAAAAAAGGTTGATGTTAATGTTAGAATAAATAAGAAAAGTAATATTGTTTGGATTCTCTGAATCATGACTGTATTTTGTACAAAGAAAAATAAAATGATTTAAAAAGTGAGATATTTTATTGATATATCATATTTTGGAAAAAATTATCATGGCTGGCAAATTCAAGAAAATGCAATAACAATTCAAGAAGTAATTGATAAATCTTTATCTACGATATTAAAATCAGAAATTAAAACATTGGGGAGTGGAAGAACAGACACTGGAGTCCACGCAATCTCTCAAATTGCTCATTTTGACTATAATGATAATTTAGGTGATAATTTTTTATATAAGATAAATTCTTTACTGCCACGTGATATTTCTATCAATTCTATTAATAAAGTCAGAGATAACGTTAGTGCAAGGTTTGATGCTATTTCAAGAGAATATATTTATAAGATACACACAAAAAAATCTCCTTTTCTTACTGACTTTTCTTTTTTTTATCCAAAAGAAATTAACGTAGTATTACTAAATAAAGCATGTGAAATAATTAAAAATTTTAAAGACCTTCAATCATTTTCAAAAGTAAAAACCGATGTAAATAATTATAATTGTACATTATCTTATGCGGCGTTAGAAGAAGAAAATAATTCTTATTTATTTAGGATAACTTCTAATAGATTTTTAAGGGGAATGGTTAGAGTTATTATGGGAACTCTTTTTGAAATCAATGAAAACAAAATTCAAATTGACTCATTGGAAGAGATAATAAATAAAAAAGATAGAAAACATGCAGGCCCATCAGCACCTGCTCATGGCCTATATCTTCAAAATGTTTTATATGAAGCAGATGTTTATATATGAGTGATAAAAATATTAGCGGTAATTTATTTGATCTAAAAATCTTAAAGCGCCTATTAGTTTTTTGTGGGCCTTATATGAAAGTTTTTTATATACTCATAATATTAACTTTAAGTCTTTCTGTTTTACAACCTATTAGACCATACATTACTCAAATAATAATTGATGACTATGTCTCGGCAAATGATTTAATTGGATTAAAAAAGATGATAGTGTTACTGTTCTCTTTATTGATCCTTAACGCAGTGGTCATGTATTTTCATACATATCTTTCTGGTTGGTTAGGTCAAAATATAATAAAGGATATTAGAATAAAATTATTTTCTCATATTCAAAATTTCCGACTCAAGTTTTTTGATAAAACACCAATTGGTAGAATTGTAACTAGAAATGTTTCAGATATTGAGACAATTGCAGATATTTTTGGTCAAGGAATTGCTTCTATAATCGGAGATGTTTTACAACTTTTTGGGATCGTCTTCTTGATGTTTTATATAAATTGGAAGTTGACTCTGATAAGTCTTGCAACTTTGCCATTCCTCTTCCTAACAACCTATATATTTAAGGAAAAGGTTAAAGTATCTTTTAATGACGTAAGAAACGCAGTCGCTAACCTTAACTCTTTTGTTCAAGAGCACATCGTTGGAATGAACATTGTCCAGATTTTTGGGAATGAAGATAAAGAATACAAGAAATTTAAAGACATTAACAACACCCACCTTCATTCAAACCTAAAGGCAGTCTTATACTATTCTGTTTATTTCCCCGTAATGGAATTGTTTACATCAATAGGCCTTGGATTACTTATATGGTTTGGATCAAATCAGCTTTTTGCTGGGGAAGTAACTTTAGGTGTTCTAATTGCATTTATTATGTATCTCCAATTATTTTTTAGACCAATAAGAGCTATTGCTGATCGTTTTAATACTCTCCAAATGGGCGTTGTAAGTTCTAAAAGGATATTTGATCTTTTAGATAGAACTGAAGACATAAAGTCAAATGAAAGGATACAAGATATTAATATTAATGGTGAAGTTGAGTTTAAAAATATATGGTTTGCCTATAATGATGATGAATATGTTTTAAAAAACATATCATTTAAAATTAAAAAAGGAGAATCTGTAGGATTTGTAGGTAGTACTGGATCTGGCAAAACTTCAATAATTAATCTAATAAACAGATTTTA
Organism: Rhodothermaeota bacterium MED-G19; assembly: GCA_002457315.1. Lineage (GTDB taxonomy): Bacteria > Bacteroidota > Bacteroidia > Cytophagales > MED-G16 > MED-G16. Next base: position 12,084 of record NTKI01000003.1, on the reverse strand, counting down.
TGATTTTCAGAAGGGAAGTATTCTAGTAGATAATAAAAAAATTGAAGACTATAATATTTTATCTTTAAGAGATAATCTTGGGTTAGTATCACAAGATGTCTTCTTATTCTCAGATACAATTCTAAATAACATAACCCTTTATAATGATAACATATCTGAGAAAGAGGTCTGGTCTGCAATTAAAAAAGTTGGGGCTGAAAAATTTATTGATAAACTACCAAATAAATTATTGTTTGATGTCAAGGAGAGAGGAGTATCATTATCAGTGGGTCAAAGGCAGTTAATTTCTTGTATTAGGATAATGCTTTATGATCCTAAAATTATATTATTAGATGAAGCTACCTCTTCAGTTGATTCTGAATCTGAGGCAATGATTCAAAGAGCAGTTTCAGAGATTCTTAAAAACAGAACTTCGATAGTTGTAGCTCATAGGCTTTCAACTATAAAAGAAGTAGATAAGATCATAGTTATTGAATCAGGTGAGATTAAGGAGATAGGAAGACATGAGGAATTATTGAAGTTAAAAGGTTATTATAAAAAATTATATGAGATGCAGTATCGAAATATTATGAGCTGATATACTGAGACTTTTCGGACTCAATCTGTTGTTTATACAATTTATAATAATTTCCTTTTGTCTCTAAAAGTGTTTTGTGGTCACCTTCCTCAATAATTTTACCGTTTTCAATAACAATAATTTTTTTTGCAAGCTTAACAGATGATATCCTGTGAGAAATGATAATAGATGTCTTCTCTATCATAATCTTTTTTAAATTTTCTAGGATAACATTTTCGGTTTTTGTGTCCACTGCAGACAGACAATCATCTAATATTAAAAGTTTAGGTTCTTTAATAATTGCTCTTGCAATTGATATTCTTTGTTTTTGTCCTCCAGAAAGAGTGATACCTCTCTCACCAATTTTCGTATTGAATTTATTTGGGAAAGACTCTATATTTCTCATTAAGTCGGAGTTCTCAGCAGCTGTTTTTACTTTTTGAATGTTATCCTCAGAACCAAATAGGATATTGTTCTCTATTGTATCTGAGAATAAGAAGACATCTTGTGGCACATAACCCACTTGTCTTCTAAAGTATGAAATATCTAAATCCCTAATCCTAACATTATCAATTAGAATTTTACCACTATCAATGTCAAATAATCTAAGAATACTATTGGCAATTGTACTTTTTCCTGAACCTGTAGAGCCTATTATTCCAAGTGAATCCCCAGCCTTTAACTTAAATGAGATATTATCCATCCCATCAATTCCTGTGTCCTTATATTTAAAACAAACATTTTTAAACTCGACTGCACCCTTAATTTCGAGTTTTTTATTAGAGGATGATTTTATAGTATTCTTCTCGTCTAGAAATTCATTGATTCTTCTCTGAGATGCTGATGCTCTCTGGATAATACTGGTTATCCACCCTAGAGCAGTGACTGGCCAGGTTAACAGATAAACATAAATAAGAAATTCAGCTATGTTCCCAATAGTTAAATTTCCATCGAAAACCTCTATCGCTCCAACATAGACAGTAATCATGATACTTAACCCTATAAGTGTCATTATAACAGGGAAAAAAAGAGCTAAAACGTATTGAAGACTAATAGATTTATTTTTATAATCATTACTCTTTTCACTGAATACATTAGAAAAGTTTATTTCTCTTACAAAGGATTTAATTAGTCTTATTCCTGAAAAAGTTTCTTGGACATATGTTGAAAGGTTAGAAAGCGATTTTTGGATCTCTTCGGATCTTTTGTTAATAACGTTTTGTACTAAGTAAATACAGATAACCAAAAATGGTAAGGGGATTAAGCTATAGAAGGCTAAATTTAGATTAATATAAAACATAAATGGAATTACTATTAACATTAGAATAGTTACATTCATTCCATACATTAATGCTGGGCCAAGATACATTCTTACTTTACTGACATCTTCAGAAATTCTATTCATCAAATCACCAGTATTATTTTTTTTATAAAATTCTAGAGGAAGAGTTTGATAGTGAAAAAAAATATCATTTTTTAAATCATATTCGATTCTTCTTGAAGCAACTATTATGGTTTGCCTCATCATATACATAAAAAACCCTCTAACTATTGCAGCTAAAATTATTCCTGAAGAGTAAAAAAGTACATCTTTCAGAATTTTTGATTTAATTAATATCTCGCCATTTTCATACTGAGAATACCCACTTTCTATCAGGTTGAAAGTTTCTCTTATCAATGTTGCTGGAATGACTGCAAAAACAGTTGAAATAAGTATGAATATTACTCCAATTGTATAATAATATTTATACTTTAAAAGGTATTTATTTAAATAGGAGAGGTCTTTCAAATTTTTTTATAAATTTAATGATATAACTAATTGTAAAACTATTATTTAATATCATAATTATGAGTAAAGATCAAAATATTTCAGTTTTTGATAAGATTAAAAATGATAAACACGAACAACTTGTATTTTGCAATGATGAGTCCTTAGGCTTAAAAGCTATAATAGGTATTCATAGCACAGTTTTAGGTCCTGCAATAGGAGGAACAAGGATGTGGAATTATTCTTCTGATAATGAAGCGCTTAGAGATGTAATAAATTTATCAAAAGCAATGAGTTATAAGTCTTCCCTTGCTGGTCTAAATGCAGGTGGAGGGAAAGCTGTAATAATTGGTGACCCCAAAATAAAGTCGGAACCTTTCATTAAGAGGTTTGCTGAATTTATTAATGATTTGAATGGAAAATATTGGACTGCACAAGATGTAAATATGTCTACTAGTGATATTGTTTGGATGAAGGAAAGGAGTGATTATGTTGTGGGATTACCCAAAGAGCACGGTGGCTTAGGCGATTCCTCTTCTCCAACTGCCTATGGTGTTTATGTTGGGATAAAGTCTGCTACAAAGCACATAACAGGAAACGATAGTTTAAAAAACAAGAAGGTATTAGTTCAGGGAGTAGGGAATGTTGGAAGAAAACTGGTTAGTCATCTTATAAATGAAGGAGCAGATGTGTCTGTTGTTGATATTAATAAAGAAAATATAGAAAATGTTTCTGGAGATAATGTAACTATTGTTAATGAACATGAAATTTATGATAAAACTTATGATATAATATCTCCATGTGCTTTAGGAGGAACAATAAATGTTGATTCTCTAAAAAAGATTAAATGTGATATTATAGCTGGTGCTGCTAATAATCAGCTTGGTGATGATTCTTTGGTCCCAGAGATCTTAAAAGAAAAAAACATTTTATATATCCCAGATTTTTTAATAAATGCCGGAGGAATAATTAGTGTTTATCATGAGCAAATAAATGATATTGATGAGAAAAAAGTAATGAAAATGACGGAATCAATTTATGATAAGGTTTTAGATGTATTAGACCATTCTATTAAACATTCATTCTCAACTAATGCCTCAGCAATTCAATTAGCAAAAGATAGAATTAAGGAAAATTCTAAAAAGTAATTACATTTGCACTTCGTTCTTTAATTTGAAGTTTTATGATAAACAGAAGAACCCTTAGGGTTAAAGTCTTACAGTTATTATACTCTTTCTCTCATCAGTCTACACAAAGTGATGATGTTGATAAACTTCAATTAAAAATTTCTCAAGAGTTAGATACGTCAATTACAGGCATAGAAAAAAACTTTTTTGATCTGTTATCAATACCAATAATTTTTAAAAAAATAAACGAAGAAAAGAGAGAGATTGCCAAAAGTGAAAAAATTAAAAAAAGTAATTCTAGATTCAATTTATCAGATAATAGGGTAGTGAACTTCCTTGAGAAAAATACTGTCGTAATTGACGGGCTCATTAAACACAAAAACCAATGGAATAAAGATAATGAGGACATGAGGGTGTGGTACAAATTATTATTAGAGGAGGGTTTTTATAAAGATTATATTTTAATTGAGTCTCCTTCTTTTGAAGATGATTATAATTTTTTTTCTGAGTTGTTATTAAAGTTTCTTTTAAAAAATGAAATTGTAAAAAGGTTCTTTGAAGAAAATAATATTTTTTGGAATGAAGACTTTTTAATTGTAAGGTCAATGTTAAAAAAGACAGTTAAATCTATGAATTCATCAAATTTTAATACATTTGCTGTCGCAAGTTTGTCTGAAGACATAAAAGAAGACCTAAAATTTGCTAGCTCTTTGTTTGATATTGTTGTTCAAAATACCAGTGAATATGATAAGTATATTAAAAAATATGCTAAAAACTGGGACTTGGAAAGGATTACATTAATGGATAGATCAATACTCAGAATGGGTATTGGGGAAATGACATCTTTTAGTAATATTCCTGTAAAAGTGACGATTAATGAATGTATCGATATCGCAAAAAATTATAGTTCACCGAAGAGCGGAAAGTTTATAAATGGTCTTTTAGATGTAATTTCATTAAATTTGCATAAAGAAAGTAAAATAATTAAATCGGGAAAAGGTTTAATTGATAATAAATAAAAAGTTATGAGTAAAAATTCGACTAATTCATTTATCAGTCTACTTGTTGGACTTTTAGTTGGGGGAATAATAGGAATCTTATTTGCTCCAGATAAAGGGAATAACACTAGGGACAGATTAAATTTCAGATTAAACAGATATAAAAGAAAATTAGAAGACCTTCTTGAAGATATTATGGACGAGAAAGATTCTATAGACTCTGAAGCAAAAACAAAAAGTAAAAAAGTTGTTAATAACGCTAAAAGTAAGGCAGAGAAATTATTAAAAGATGTTGATGGTATTTTATCAAAAATTAAAGAAAACTAAAATTATTATGAGAAAAATTATTTCTATTTTTTTTATGTCACTACTTGTCTCTTGTGGGTCACAAGTAAGTGATTTAGAGTTAAGAGTAGCAAAGCTTGAGACCGAGATAGCTTCAATGAGAAAAGGCGGTGGTCTTACTTCGTTAGTTCCTGCTGGAGCATATCCTCAATTTGCTTTTCAAGAAGAAGAATACAATTTTGGAGACATTAGAGATGGAGATATTGTAAGTCATGTTTTTAGATTTACAAACACAGGAGAAGCTCCTTTGGTAATTTCAAAAGCAACAGCAGCTTGTGGTTGTACTGTCCCTCAGTGGCCAAAACAACCAATACCAGTTGGAGGATCAGGAGAGATAAAAGTACAATTTGATTCAAGTAATAAACCAGGTATGCAGAATAAAGTTGTTACTATAACTTCAAACACTGAATCTAAAGTTAAAAAGCTTTTGATAAGAGCACAGGTTAACCCTAGATCTTAATCAGTTGATCTTACTTCAATCTTTAGGCTCTGGTTTAGCCCAACTCTTTTTTCCAATTGCTATAGTAGTAGTTGCTTATTTTTTTATTTTAAGACCTGAACAAAATAAGAGAAAAAAACAATCTGATTTTGTCTCTAATCTTAAGAAAGGAGATACTGTAGTAACTGCAGGAGGTTTACACGGTAAAATTATTTTGATTGAAAAGGAGACGGTGACTCTTGATATAGACAGAGGCACAAAGGTAAAGTTTGATAAAAACTCTATCTCATTTGAAATGTCATCATCTAATAAATAAAATATGAGGATTAAAAATCCTTTATCTCTTATTTCTCAACCTAAAATTTTTTTATACTGTTTATTAGTGGGTTCATTAATCTGGGTATTTAATGAATTAAATAACAGAACTAATGTAACTATATTTTATCCTATAAATTTTCAGTATGATAATCCTGAGTCTCTTGTAATACTAGAGCCTATTCCTGATTTTGTAGAGATTTCAATCAACGGAACGGGATGGAATTTATTAAGAAACCTTCTTAAAATTAATATAAGAGAGGCGGAATATAAATTGAATAATCCTGCGCAGACTAAGTACTTACTTTCTAGTTCATTGATTCCAAATATTTCAGAATCATTAGAAAAGATTGGTTTAAATTATGTTGTTACAGATTCTGTATTTTTCAATATTGAACTAAAAAAAACTAAAAGTTTAATACTGAAGCTGGATGAATCAACCATCAAATTAAGAGATAATTTTAAAGTGGTTAGTGACATTACAATTTCAGATGACTCTATTCATATAAACGGACCAGAGTCATTAATAAATAATTTGCCAGATGAGTACCTTGTTGAGATAAAAGAAAATAATATAAACAGGGATTTTAACTCTAATATTCGGATTGAACCATTTGATGATTTTTCTGAGATTTCTCCAAATAGTATAAGAGTGAGTTTTCTTGTCTCTGAATTTGTAAATGATGAGATAAATTTAAATTTAAAATATACTCAAGATGAATATAATATTGATACCACAGTATTAGTTACATATCAAATAGAGAAGGGATTAGAACTAAGTGATGAGGATTCTCTCTACTTATCTTACGAGCTAATTAATGGTAGTGTCATCCCTAAAGTAGTAGGAACTTCCAAAATTGAAATAATTGATCTTACACCAAATTCAATTAAATTAGATAGATGAATCCTTATTTAATTGGAATTACTGGAGGTATAGGTTCTGGTAAGTCTACTGTGTCACAAATAATATCTCATCTTGGGTATAAGGTATATGATTCTGATGCGAGAGCTCATGAGATTATTAATGAAAATAAATTAATCAAGGATAAATTAATTGAAAGTTTTGGGTCAGATATTTATCAGGATTCAAAATTTAATAAAAAGTATGTGTCTAAACTTATTTTTAATGATGAGTCGGCTAAAACTAAAATTAATTCAATTGTACACCCAGAAGTTATAAATGATTTTAAGAATTGGGTAAAAGAAAATAAAATTGAAAAGTTTCTTTTTAAAGAATCTGCCCTTTTATTTGAGTCTAGCTCTTATAAGGACTTGGATAAGACCGTATACATTTACTGCGACAAAGACATCCGAATTGAAAGAATTAAAATAAGAGATCCCCACAGAACTCGAAATGAAATTGAAAAAATTATAAATAATCAGATCTCATCAGATGAAGCAAATAAGTTAACTGACTATAATTTAGTTAACGATGAGAAAAAACTCTTGCTTCCCAAAGTTGTGAAGCTTTTAGGCGACATACATAAAGATTTATATAAATAGATTTTTTTTTTCATAACTTTATATTCTAAATAGAAATTATCAAATAAACAAAGTGCCATGAAAAATCCTTTAAAATTAATTTTATCAATCTCACTACTTTTTGGAGTTTTAAGCTGTGGTGGGCCGAGTTCAGAACAAAAGGCAGTAATTGATGCTCAAGCTCAGATAGAAGAAGATCTTAAAATGTATAGATATGTGTGGGACGAATTTTTTAAAGGAGATACAGCTATCGTAAATGAAAAATATTTCACAGATGATGTAGTAATTGTAACTCCAGAAGGAAATTTAGTAGGTGTTGAGGCAGTTAAAAACTTTTATTTAAATTATTTTCTCGGGTTTTCAGATGTGGAATTTATAATTGTTGATGCCTTTGGCCAAGGAGATAAAATTGTAAAGTATTGGAACTTTAAGGGTACTCATACTGGAGATTTTTTTGGTATACCAGCATCAGGAAATAAATTAGATTTGTCAGGCACCACACTGGTAAGTATAAAAGATGGAAAAATTGCTAGAGAACAAGACTTCTTTGATATGATGTCGATGCTAAATCAGCTACAGCAAAATTCAGGTGATGTTACAATTGATGCTCAAAATCAAGGCGTATTATAAAAATAAGTTCAAGATTGCATTCATGAGAATAACTTTTAAATTAATAATCTTATTATTTATCTCATCATTTTCACTGAGTGGTCAAATTTATGATTACCCCAAAAAACATCAATTTTCTTATAGAGATAGTGTTAAACTCTATCAGTTAGGCTTAGATGTAAAAAAAGTAAAATATGATGAGCTTAAGCTCAGATATATATTGTCTGTACACAAGAGAAGTAAACTAAATAATGTTTTTGGAACAGTTTTTAGGACTGGAGCATACATATTTGGCGGTTTTGGTGTGCTTTTTCTAGCAACAATTCCTTCCCAAGACACTGGATTAGGTGCGGGCATCGCAACATTAGCTGGAGCTGCTTTCCTAAGCGTAGGAGCAATTGGATATGGTGTGTCTGTACCATTTAAGGTGGCATCAAAAAGGAGAGGATTTGAGAGGGATATTATGATCCATAAATTAAATGAAAAAAATATTGATAATTCTAAAACAAAACTAAAATTATGAAAAAAGTGTTTTTGTTTATATTGTTTTTTTCTTGTGGGTCTAATTCAGACTTAGCTAATATAGATTTCACACAACACGTAGATTCTAATAATCTAAGGATATTTGGGAAAGAAGATGTGAGTCTTGAGTTTTTAAATAAAGTTGCCCAGTCATACGATGCGATGTTTGAAGATAATTCAAAGATAGATCAGTCTATGCGCTCACATTATCTGATGACCTCTAAGGATGAGCATGTCTACCAACGTGTTGGCCTTGAAGCATCATTTGAAAAAAATGAACAGTACGCACATAATACCGATGTCCCTAAGCCATATAAACATAATTGCACAGATTTCATATGGGAAGAGAGTAAAGGAGGACCTAGGCAGATAAATGAAGTTATAGAACACTTATTACATACAGTCACAGCAGTAATATTAAAACTTGCTTACCCAAATAACTGGGGATATAATAAGTCTTCTTCAAGACTTAGACAAGCAATGCAGGAAGCAATTGATAAGGGTGTGTATGATGTTTCTTCTTACGATGAAATGAAAGGAGATAAAGAAGGGTATGATCATGTCACAACACAAGAGTATGCGTACTGGCTTATTCTTGCGGAATGGGATTATTTTATTGTATCAGGTAATAAGCAACAGGGCATGACTGGCAACGGAGAATTTACTTTAGGCACGTCATCTGAAATAAGAGAACAACTTCCCCTTGGCCATCAGCTTTATGTTGATTATGTCGAGAAAATATTGAGTATTCCAGATAAAAATCTGATAGAGTCACTTTTTCCTGAGTAGATAGAAAAGTGTAATAATAGCCAAAATACCTAGAATTACCTTTGTACCAAGCATATTGAAAAGTGTAGTAGCGTTAGCAATAACATCCATGTCAAATAATTTGACGTTAGTAGTTAACTGAAATAGAATTGCACAGGCTAAGAAAGCGATTGTGATTCTTGTTAGATAGTTTATTAGCCCAGAAACTGTAGATATATTTTTTTCTATGTTTTTTATCATTTTTCTTAATGTATAAAGATATAAAAAGCCGCACAAAGGCGGCTTTTTAAAATTATAAAATATTAAATTTTATTAGGTTAGTTAGTTAGTCTTTATTTAACTCTACTCCATAAAATTAGAAGTACTAGAAGTCCAACAAAACCTCCACCGTTTAAGTCAGCAACAATAGAAGAAATATTACCAATAACACTTCCCCAAGGCGCTGCCCCAAAAACAACTTCTACAGCAACACTTAATCCAATAAGTGAGACTACTAAGCTAGTTACTCCGGCTACGAAGCTACCTACTTGTTTCATAATTGCATCCATATAATTTTAATTTGGTTTGAATTAATTTAGCCATATATTTTGATTAATCATAGTTTTTTAGAAGAAAATTTGTCTTTGAAATTCAATTGCAAAATAAAATTTTATAAAATAAATCCATTTCAAAACAATAATTTTTACCTTTTCTAGGCATCAGCTTCTTGTTGATTATGTTGAGAAAATTTTAACTAAATCCGACTAATCCATAAGTAAACATTATCTCATTTTGTATTTTTCTCATTTAAATTTTAGATTACATTATGAGAGTGCTTTTTCTTTTTTTATTTCTTTTATCTTTTGATGTAAACGCAAAACTAATTTATATGTGTGAGAAGGTTTGGATAGGAGGAAGGCAGCATCTTAATGTGAATGTAGTCTTTATGACAGGATACGAGATATTAGAAAACATATCTGATAACAAAGAATCGTATGTGAAGGCAAATAAATATGCTATGATTTTGTTGGATGAAGAAATGGTGACTGTAGTTTTAGATGATCCAACTGAAAGTAATAGTGAAAACCGAACTAGTGATTCAAATGTTGAGATGGGAGATATAAAAAATTCTAATTATTCTTTTTCAAACGAGTACAGGACTAATTGTAGACTTGAATTTACTCAAAGATGTCTGAAGGATTTAGGTAATGCAACAATTTATGGAGAGGTTTTAGGTAAAGGCAAACGTGTTGCTATAAAACCTAGGATATAAATATCAAAGCCAAAACCGACTCAATTTTTGAATTGTTATAAAAAAAAATTAGATTGAATTATGAAAAACATATTTTTTATTCTAATTATTCCATTATTAATGAGTTGTAGTGAAGCTGAGGAATCTTCTGTTGATTCACGTCAATTAACTATAATAAACGAAAAACCAAACACTATAATTACCTATGCTACATCTGAAATTTTTCTATTAAATGACATTTCAGTTGAACATGGCGAAACGAAAACGTATGATATAAATGAATACGATTATGATGGTAAAACTTCTGTTCGAGTAGATTATGTTTGCTCTTCACAGACTTTTACAGCAGGAGATGGGCCTATACCTATTTATAGGAACTTTAATGAAAAAACAACTTACACAATTATTTTAAGGTCTACTGGAAGCGCCTGCGATGAAAGCATACTTGAAGAATTATAGTTATCTAAAACTCATAAAATAAACAGTAATAGTAGAATTAGTTTTTTCATAATATTAAAACAAACTTTTAATCCATTTCATTCTTTTTTTATCAGGTTTAAGGACATATAACTTTGATTCCTTTTTCATTCCAACATTCAGATTCTAATATCTGAGGTTCTTCTAAATTAATAGCCTTTCCGTCTATTTCAATAAAAAATGTACTGCCCATATCACCATAATCTTCCTCCAAACTATGAGCATCAATAAATTTAATGACTTTTTCTTTTTTACCATTTCTATAAAACCATCTTTTTTCACCTACGAAAGGGTATTTAGTATTAAACCGTGTGATGTTATATTTTTTTAAATTATCAGGACTAATATCAAAAGATTTTATTTTGTAAGCATCCGTATGTTGAGTACTTATAATTTCAATGCTCGCATTACTCTTGCCAAAACCATATTTAAGATTTCCATTATCATACCATTCTGTATGTTCTCTTCGTCCAGTATATGCACCTCCCTCAGTGTTTTGAGATTTTATTCGACCATTTTCATAATAATAGGTATAATCCCACATCGCACAATCTTTATTAAGGCCAGCTGCCATCATACTCCCATTTTTGTAAAAAATATTATCAGCTATTATACAAGGATTATTCGAATATTGATAATACTCAGTTTCTCTATACTTTAAACCATTTAAATAAGTTTTAAAAACAACATTAGTGGGAAATTCAGCGTTAACTGTTATAGTTTTACCTGTAAATAGTCTTTTTTGGTAATAATACACCTCATTATTATTTGTAACTTCAGTTGAGGTAATTGTATCTCTTAAGTTAATTTTTTTTAAAAAACCATCAAAAGTATAGCCTTTAATATTTTCATAGTTGCTTTTCCATAAAACTTTATTTCCTTTAAATTTAGGTGGGTTTAAGGTTTCAATTTTAACCCAATGTCCTGATATTTCTTTCGTTTCTCCGGTTGTTTTGTTTAAATCATTTATTGTTAAAGACTTGTCTGTTTTTTGTTTTATTATAACAAAATCATCCAGCAAGAGGGTTGCAATTTTATTTCCATCAATTCCTGGTTTGTCCCGAACATTTAAACCACCTTCTGAAGTAACAGAATAAATATTTTCCTGACCAAAACTCACAAGTGAAATAAACAGTAATAGTAGAAGAATAGTTTTTTCATAAAAACAAATATACGTAAATGTATATTTTGCTACTTAAATCTCACTTGTGATTAATTACAACTAATCGGAAAATTAGGTTTAGGAAGAGTCCAGTGAGTCCCCCAAAAAGGCTCAAAACCATCGCAATTAGTTACTTTACTAACGTCCCAATTGCTAAGGTCCTGATTAAACTTATTGTTCCTTTCTTATTAAGACACCTTCAGCGAGAAATGTCATTGAAATCTCAGGCTCTATAATCTTATTTATTTCTTCTGATGACTTACCTGCATCTTCAGCATAATGCCT
>NTKI01000025.1 GCA_002457315.1 Rhodothermaeota bacterium MED-G19 | reverse complement strand
TAATGAGGAAGGACTAGAAATTGAATTACTTATGATATATGACTTTTTAGATAATGTTGACATTGTATTCTTCACAAACTTATCAACCTCATTCCAACTTGATTCTTTATTACTGAGCATGGGTGCTTGTAATCTTTGTTTATCATAAAGTGTCAATACAGATGACTCTACCTGAGCACTGGTAGAACCTGCACTTACTTTTGAATATTTATTGCCATCAATTTTAATAGGTCTCCCTTCTCTTGTCTTAACAACCACACTACAATAATCACTTCCCATTGAGTAAGTTGAGGCATAATAATTAGCTATAGAGGGATCTATATCAACAGGCTTGTCAACATAAGGTATTGCATACTTTACAGGAGCCTCACAAGCAACTGTAGAAACAGCAGCTATTCCAAATCCCATCATCTTTAAAAAATCTCTTCTTGAATTATCAGAAGATCCTTTAATAGGTAAATATTCAGGAAATTCATTCTGAGCATTTTTTACAAATGAAGGATCATTCTTCAGTTGTTCAATCCCTTTCCAATACGTCTTAGTTCCTTTACTCATATTTTAATAATGACATTTTGAACATTCAAGTCCCCCAATATCCTCAACTTTCATTGGCTTTTTAGAAGAACTATTATGTAATTCAACAAGTTTCTTGTAATAATCATTTCCTTTAGCATTGACTTCAGTCTCCCTATGGCAATTTATACACCATCCCATAGTTAACTCTGAGTATTGATAGACAACATCCATTTCCTCAATAGGCCCATGACATGTAGCACAGTCAAGACCTCCGACTGCAACATGTTGCTTATGATTAAAGTATGCAAGATCAGGTAAATTATGGACCCTTACCCATTCTATTGGTCTATTTTCCTCATATGCTGTTAATATTTTTTGTATCTCTGGTTTATCTGTGTTTATGGCATTATGACAATTCATACAAATATTTACAGAAGGAATATTTGCAGATTTTGAAATATTAACACCGGTATGGCAATAATTACAATCAATCTCATACTGACCAGCATGGATTTTGTGAGAAAAGGCAATAGGCTGAGTTGGTTGATAATTTTGTTGTATACCAACAGTGTAGAGGCCATCTATACATGATTTAACAAACACACCAATAAAAATAAATGAAGCAACTCCAACAAACTTATTACTCCTTAAAAACTTTTTAAAATCAAACCTATTTTCAACAATCTCCAAATCCTTATCATCTAAAAGTTTCCCTTTAGACTGGTTATCCTTTAAGATTACATATTTCTTTGAGAGGTTAGTAAACCTAAACAAAACAAAAATTATGATCAGAAGAAGAACTAAATTTAAACCAAGAGACAAATAAAAATTATCAGAAGCAACTGAAGAACCACCCTGACCATCTCCAATAGATTGAGAAGCATCAGCAACAAGTACCTGAACTTCTTTTGATGATTCGTCTTTTATGTAAGTTAAGATTGCATTCAACTCTTCATCTGAAAAATCAAATGATGTCATTAATGTTTTATTGTATTGGTTATAAAGTTCAACTGCGTACTCATCACCACTTTTTATCACCTTCTGTGAGTTTTTAATGAATGCATATATCCACTCTTCATTTCTTCGCTCATGAATATCTCTAAGTGCAGGTCCTATGATGACCTCATCTATGCCATGGCACACTGTACAATTACCTTTAAATAATGACTCTCCATTCTTTACAATAGACTGATCAGATGAAGGACCTTCTTCATCTTGAGCATAAGAAATATGAGAAAAACTTAAAAAAAGAGATAGGATTATTGTACCAAAACATGGGATTAAAAAGTTGTTACTTTTTTTGAGGCGTCCAGTTAATTTAGTTTGCATTTAAGCACCTAGTTTAAAACTGAAACAAATGTAACATCCGAACAATAAACTTCAAAAAATTATAACAATATGTTTTAATTTAGAATCAATCTAAATAAGGCTTAGTAAGCGTTTTCTTCTAGATCTTTTTCTTTAATAATTCTTCTTAAAATTTTTCCTACATTTGACTTAGGTAACTCGTCAGTAAACCCTATATGTTTAGGGCACTTATAATTTGTTAACTTCTCTTTACAATATGCTTTAATTTCATCCTCAGTAAGAGAGTCGTCTTTTTTTACAATAACTGCTTTTACTGCCTCTGTAGTTTTCTTATCTGGGACACCAATAACACCTACCTCTAACACCTTAGGGTGAGATGATATCACGTGCTCAACTTCATTAGGAAAAACATTAAACCCTGACACAAGAACCATCTCTTTCTTCCTGTCAACTATTTTAATAAAGCCATCACTATCAATAACACCTATGTCACCAGTATAAAGCCACCCTCCTTTAATTATTTCTTTGGTATCATTCTCACGTTTCCAATATCCCTCCATTACTTGCGGACCACCTACACATATTTCTCCTCTCTCACCATAAGAAACTTCCTTATTCTTATCGTCAACAAATTTTATATCAGTTTGAGGTATAGGTAATCCAATTGTCCCTACTTTATTTGTCCCATCAAGAGGGTTTATAGTAACAACAGGTGAAGTTTCAGTTAAACCATATCCTTCAACAAGAGGACAACCTGTAACTTTCTTCCATTTATTGGCAACTACATCTTGGACTGCCATCCCACCTCCAAAAGCTACTTTTAGCTCAGAAAAGTCAAGACTTTTAAACTTTTCATTATTTAAAAGACCATTAAAAAGAGTGTTTACTCCTGTAATGATTGAAAACTTATAATTTGAGAGTTCCTTAACAAAACCATCCATATCTCGTGGATTGGTTATAAGAATATTTCTTGCACCATATTTAACCATAACCAAAGCATTACAAACAAGTGCAAAAATATGATAAAGAGGAAGTGCCGTAATTACAATTTCTTTCCTTTCCTCTAACATGATATCCATCCATGATGAGACTTGAATCACATTTGAAATCACATTTTTATGAGATAACATTGCTCCCTTCGAAACACCAGTTGTTCCTCCTGTGTACTGTAAGAATGCAATATCTTTTGAGTTAATAGGTGCTTGTTTATATTGGTAATTACCTCCTTTTGATATAGCCTCTTTAAATGAATAATGTCCAGGAAGAGAGTAATTAGGAACCATTTTCTTTATATATTTTACTACAAAATTTACAATAGTACCCTTTATAGGTCCAAGCATATCACCCATGTTAGAAATAATTACATGCTTTATCTGGGTGTCATTAATAATATTCTGAAGATTATGAGCAAAATTAGATAATATCAAAATTGCTTTACAACCAGAATCCTTAAACTGATGTCGCATCTCATCCGGAGTATATAATGGATTTGTATTCACGACAATAATTCCGGCTCTAATAGCTCCAAATAGTGCTACAGGATACTGAAGAACATTTGGAGACTGAATTGCTAACCTATCCCCTTTCTTTAACTTCAACTCATGTGTCAGAAAATTAGCAAAGTTTTTAGATAAGTCATCTAATTCTTTGTATGTAATTGATTTACCCATGTTTTCAAAGGCAATCTCTGAAGAGTACTTCTTAAAACTTTCATCAAAAAAATCAACAAAAGTTGAGTAATGTTTCAAGTCTATATTATCAATAATACCTTTTGGGTAATTTTCTGTCCATATCTTTTTCATATTGTTAGCTTAAAGTAGTTAGTGGGATAAAAGTATACTAAATTATAAAAAAAAGAAAGGGGACATCTTTAATAAGATATCCCCAGTAACAACATTAACCCAAAAATGATATTTTAATTTATATATAATAATCACCAATAGTGATTATTATAGAATAATTTCTTAATGAATGAAGCTAAATTTTAAAATAATTTAATTTAATTTAGATAAAATTGAATTATTCATAAAAAAAACCCAAAAAATGAAAGTAAATTATCAAATTGACAATGTAGATCTTAAAATCCTTAATATTCTATCAAAAAATGCTAAAATGCCATACACTGAAGTAGCAAAGAAAGTTTTTGTTTCAGGTGGTACTGTTCACGTGAGAATGAGAAAACTTGAGAAAATGGGAATAGTCAGAGGTACTAAATTAGATATAGATTACTCTAAACTTGGATATAATATATCATGTTACATGGGTATTTATCTTGAAAAGAGTTTTTTATATAAAGAAGCAGTAAAAGCACTAAGAAACATTCCTGAAGTTGTTGAAATTCACGCTATAACAGGTCAATACACTATCTTCATAAAAATCCTTTGTAAGGACACACCCCACTTTAGAGAAGTTTTGGATGCTAAGATCCACAAAGTAAAGGGAATTACTAGGACAGAATCTTTCATGTCAATTGAGGAAACCATGAAAGATGGTTTGTCGTTAATTTGATTCTAAAAAACTTTTTCTTTCGTTTAAAAAGAAAATGTGTAGTAAATTTGCATCAAGAAAAACCACATGAGCAAAGACGATAAAATTTTAAAAGAATTTACATCCAAAGAATATGAGCACGGATGGTCTGTTGATTTCGATGTAGATCAGGCCCCAATTGGCTTAAATGAAGATATTGTGAGGCTTATTTCAAAGAAAAAAGAAGAGCCTAACTGGCTATTAAACTGGAGATTAGAGGCGTTTTCTCAATTCAAAAAAATGAAAGAGCCAGACTGGTCAAATCTAAATATACCAAAAATAAATTATCAAGATATCTCTTATTATTCTGCCCCAAAAAAGAAAAAAATGTTAAAGTCTATGGATGAAGTAGATCCAGAACTTATTAAAACATTTGAAAAACTAGGAATCTCCTTACTAGAACAAAAAAGATTAAGTGGTGTTGCTGTTGACGCAGTAATAGATTCTGTCTCTATAGGAACAACATTTAAAGATAAATTGAGTGAATTAGGTATAATATTTTGCTCATTTTCAGAGGCTGTTAAAGAACATCCTCACCTTGTGAAAAAGTATCTTGGCACTGTGGTTCCCTCAAAAGATAATTATTTTTCATGTCTAAACTCTGCAGTTTTTTCAGATGGTTCGTTCTGTTATATTCCAAAAGGAGTAAGGTGTCCTATGGAATTATCTACTTACTTTAGAATTAATGCTTCAAACACTGGACAATTTGAAAGGACTTTAATTATTGCTGATCAAGGTTCATATGTCAGCTATCTTGAAGGATGTACTGCTCCGATGAGAGATGAAAATCAATTACATGCCGCAGTTGTAGAAATACATGCAGAAAAAGACGCAGAAGTAAAGTATTCAACTGTACAGAATTGGTATCCAGGAGATAAGAACGGAAAAGGAGGAATCTACAACTTTGTAACTAAAAGAGGAATTTGCTTTGGCAACAATTCTAAAATTAGTTGGACTCAAGTTGAGACTGGTTCTGCTATTACATGGAAATACCCGTCTTGTATCCTGAAAGGTGACAATTCAATTGGGGAGTTCTACTCAGTTGCTGTTACCAATAATTACCAACAGGCTGATACAGGAACAAAAATGATACACATAGGTAAGAATACAAAATCAAAAATTATATCTAAAGGTATCTCAGCAGGATTTTCACAAAATAGCTATAGAGGGCATGTAAATGTGATAAAAAGAGCAAAAAACTCTAGAAACTTTTCTCAATGTGATTCTCTTCTGCTCGGAAATACATGTGGCGCTCATACATTCCCATATATTGATATTGAAAACAAATCATCGATGGTAGAGCACGAAGCAACAACATCCAAGATTGGTGAAGATCAAATCTTTTATTGTTTACAGAGAGGAATTGACGAAGAAAATGCTATCGCTCTAATTGTTAATGGTTACGCAAAAGAAGTACTAAAACAGTTACCAATGGAATTTTCTGTTGAGGCTCAAAAGCTTCTATCTTTAACTCTAGAAGGGAGTGTTGGTTAAATAATTTAAATGTTAAAATATGCTAGAAATAAAAAATCTTCATGCTTCAATTGATGACACTAAAATTTTAAAAGGATTAAACCTAAAAGTTAGTACCGGTGAAGTTCACGCAATAATGGGACCAAATGGTTCAGGAAAGAGCACTTTAGCATCTGTTATAGCTGGGAGGGAAGATTATGACGTTACAGAAGGTAAAATAGATTTCATGAACAATGAGCTTTCAGAGTTAAGTCCAGACGAGAGGGCCAGAGAAGGGATTTTCCTTGCATTCCAATATCCTGTAGAAATTCCTGGAGTTTCCACAACAAATTTTATGAAAACTGCTGTAAACCAAGTGAGAAAATCAAAAGGAGAAAAACCTTTAGACGCAGTAGAGTTTCTTAAGCTTATGAAAGAAAAGATGAAGCTTGTTAATATTAAACAAGAACTTCTAAGTAGATCAATTAATGAAGGGTTTTCAGGTGGTGAAAAGAAAAGAAATGAAATTTTTCAGATGGCTATGTTAAATCCAAAGCTGTCTATTTTGGACGAAACAGATTCTGGACTTGACATCGATGCTCTAAAAATTGTGTCTAATGGGGTAAACACACTAAGGTCAAAAGATAATGCAACTATTGTAGTTACTCATTATCAAAGGCTTCTAAACTATATAGTACCTGATTTTGTTCATGTTCTTATGGATGGAAAAATTGTTAAGTCTGGCGATAAAAACCTTGCTCTTGAACTTGAGGAAAAGGGTTATGATTGGATTAAAGTAAAAAATTAAAATTTACAGTTTATATGGTTGAATCTTTAAATTTAGAAAAATCAATTTCTAGAGAATTAGACAAAGATGTGAAGCTTATGAAGTCAAACACCCTGAAAAACATCAAAGGGTCATTAAAGACTTATAAAGAAGAATATAAATACACTCCTCTCTTTAAGAAAACAGCAAATAAAATTCAAATAAATGATTCTAAATTAGATTATGATATAGAAAAAATTAAATCATCAATTCCTAAGAATGATGATTACAAGATAATTGTGATTGACGGCTTATATAAAGAAGAATTATCAAAAATCCCTTCAGGAGTATTAATAAATAAATACTCAGATTTATCAGAAGATATGAAAGGTGAATTCCAAAAAGCCTACCGAGGTTTCGATGACTCAAAAAAAGACATATTTAGCTCTATTAATACCATTAACCACCTAGAATGCTTAACAATCTGTGTAGAAAAAGATGTTAATATTAAAAATAAAATATCAATAATTAACTTTACCAATTCAACACAATCTTCTTACTTTAGAAAATCAATTTTAATTAAAAAAAGTTCTTATGTTTCTTTTTCCGAAGAATTTTTAGGGTCAACTGAAGAAATAAGTTTCTCAAATTCTGTATCTGAAATTTTTCTCGATGAAAACTCTAAATTAGATTATTTTTCATGTCAAAATTTTAGAAAAAACTTCCACTTCAATAGCATAAATGTATTCCAAAGGAAGGACAGTATTTCAAATTTTCATACGTATAGTTTCTCTGGGGCTACAATTAGAAATAACCTAAATATCTTACTAAAAGATAAAAACTGTTATGCTAACATGTATGGCTTCTACGCTATTAAAAATAAGTCACATATTGACAATCACACAACTGTTGATCATATGGATGAAAACTCTATCAGCAATGAGCATTATAAGGGTATTGTTGAAGGGGGATCGAGAGGGGTGTTTAATGGTAAAATTTATGTGAGACAGAAAGCACAAAAAACTAATGCATTCCAATCTAACAACAATATACTACTATCTGATAATGCTAAAGTGAACACAAAACCTCAGCTTGAAATATGGGCAGATGACGTGAAATGCTCACACGGATGCACAGTAGGTCAATTAGATGAGGATGCTTTATTTTATCTTATGTCTAGGGGTATTCCAAAAAAGGAGGCTACCTCAATTCTTCTCTCTGCTTTCAGCTCTGATATAACTGAAAAAATAGAAGATGATAATTTAAGAAAACATTACGAGGAACTAATCCTAAGCGAACTTGAAGGTTTAAATTATGAATAGTTTTCCTATTAATTCAATAAGGAAAGATTTTCCTATCCTAAAAAGTAAAATTAATAATCACGATCTTGTCTATTTTGATAATGCTGCTACTACTCAGAAGCCACAATCTGTAATTGACTCAATTTCAAATTATTATGAAAAGTATAATTCAAATATCCATAGAGGTGTACATAGTCTTGCAGAAAAAGCAACTAATGAGTTTGAAAAAACGAGAACCAAGATCAAAAAATTTATAAATGCAAAGTCAAATACTGAGATCGTATTCACTAGAGGAACAACAGAAGGTATAAACCTGATATCATCATCTCTTGGAAAATATAAATTTTCAGAAGGAGATGAGATAATTATTAGTGAGATGGAACACCATTCTAATATTGTACCATGGCAAATGATTGCTAAAGAAAAAAATCTCAAATTGAATATGATTAATGTAACTGATGAAGGCAAAATTGATTTGAATGATTTCAAAAATATTATATCATCAAAAACTAAATTGGTCTCTTTAGTTCATATATCCAATACACTTGGGACAGTTAACCCTATAAAAGAAATAGTAGAAATATGTAATACAAACAATATCATTAGTGTAATTGATGGAGCTCAAGCTTCTGCACACTCAGTTATTGATGTCCAAAATATAAACTGTGATTTCTATGTATTATCAGCGCATAAAATGTATGGACCCACTGGAGTTGGAGTTGTATATGGCAAGGAAAAACTTCTTGAAGAAATGCCTCCTTACATGGGAGGAGGAGAGATGATAAAAGAAGTCAAGTTTTCTGGCACCTCTTATAATGATCTACCATATAAATTTGAGGCAGGAACACCTAATATAGGTGATGTTATAGGCTTTAAAGAAGCAATAAATTACATTGAAAATTTAGGTAAAGATCAAATCATTCAATATGAAGATAAGCTTAGAGATTATGCACAGAAGGAGTTAAATAGTATTGATGGTTTTAGAATAATAGGAAATTCAGAAAATAAAATTGGGATTTTTTCATTTACAATTGAAAACTTTCACTATTACGATCTTGGCTTACTACTTGATGCAAAAGGAATTGCTGTAAGAACTGGACACCATTGTACCCAGCCACTAATGGACAAATATAATTTAGATGGAACAGCTAGAGTATCTCTCGCATTATATAATACTGAGGAAGAAGTGGATTTCTTTGTAGACTCAGTTAAAAATTTATTAAATAGATGAAAGAGATGTCTATACAAAAAGAAATAATTGATGACTTTAAAGTTTTAGACGGAGACCTAGAAATGACTCTGAATTACCTTATGGAACTCGGAGAAAAACTTGATGTTTTCAATGAAAAAGATAAAAAAGAAGAAAATATAGTGAAAGGATGTCAGTCTAAAGTATGGCTCACTTACAAAAAATCAGAAGATAAGCTCTTCTTTAGTGGTGATAGTAACACAGCTATCACTAAAGGTCTTCTAAGTCTACTTATAAGAATATTTTCGGGAAAATCTTGTAAAGAAATTCTTGACACGAAATTGTTTTTTATTGGAGATATTGGGTTAAATAGATTCATAGGAACTCAAAGATCTAACGGACTAGAGTCTATGGAAAATAAGTTTAGAATAATTGCATTATCAAATAAATAATTATGACTGAAAAAGAAGATTTAGATTTAAAAAAACAAATTGTTAGAGCAATCAAAACTGTTCATGACCCGGAGATTCCTGTAGACGTGTATGAATTGGGTTTGATATATGATATCCAAATTTTACCTATAAATAACGTACATATACTAATGACTCTAACATCACCAAACTGTCCTGCAGCAGAATCTATCCCTGCTGATGTTAAGAATAGAGTTGAGATGATCAAAGAAATAAATGAGGTTGATGTAGAAATTACATTTGACCCACCCTATTCTACTGAATTAATGTCTGAAGAGGCTAAGCTAGAATTAGGATTTATGTAAATGTTAAATATTAAATAAATAAATAATGTATCCAGATGAATTAACAAAACCAATGATTGAAGAGCTTACATCTGTAGGCTTTAACGAGTTAAAAGATGCTGAAACTGTAGTATCAAAGCTTCACAAAGACTCAGGGAAATGTTTAGTCCTTATAAACTCAGTTTGTGGATGTGCAGCAGGAGCTGCAAGACCTGGAGTTAAGCATTCTCTTACTATTTCAGAAACAAAGCCAGATAAATTATACACTGTTTTTGCAGGTGTAGATTTTGAGGCTGTAAATAAGATTAGAGAGATGTGTCTTCCCTACCCCCCTAGTTCACCAGCAATAGCATTATTTGATAATGGTGATCTTATTCATTTTGTGGAAAGACATCATATAGAGGGTAGAAATGCATCGATGATTTCTGAACATTTGAAAAACGTTTACGAAGAACATTGTAGCTAAATATAAGATATTATATTTGCGGTAAAATTTAAATTAACTACTATGAACGAATTGTTATACTTTGTACCAGGATCTGGAGTTATAGCGCTTTTATTTGTCTATTTAAAAAACAATTGGGTTGCTTCAAAAGAGATTGGTTCTGAAAAAATGGCGAGAATTGCCGAAAATATTGCTGATGGTGCAATGGCATTTCTTAGGGCAGAATATAAACTACTTTCTGTATTTGTAATTATTACTGCCATATTACTTGGGTTGAAAGGAGAGAGTGAAGGATCAAGTTACTTGGTCGCTGTATCATTTGTTGTTGGGGCATTATGTTCTGGTCTTGCTGGA
>NTKI01000024.1 GCA_002457315.1 Rhodothermaeota bacterium MED-G19 | reverse complement strand
TAGTTTCATGATATTATCATCTTCATAAGCGGTATCACCATATAATGGCCATAAACGTTCCGCGTTACCTTTCTTTACGTATAGTAGTCCATTACCGAGCGGAGCACCTAGCCATTTATGTAAACTTGATCCATAGTAGTCACATCCTATCTCTGACACGTCCATGTCCACGTGTGAGAATGAGTGAGCACCATCTACTATGGTCTCAATACCCATCTCTCTTGCCTTGTTACAGACTTCTTTTACAGGAAATACTTGACCATTTAGAAATACCATGTGTGATATGAGGATAACTTTAGTTTTCTTATTTACTGCCCCAAGTACTTTCTGTACAATTTCGTCTTGGCTTATTGGGTGGATAGGGACGTCTACTATCCTTACCTTAGTTCCGAATCTTCTCTCTCTCATGTCAAGTGCCTGAATGATGTTGGGATATTCAAGGTTTGTCCTCAGGATTTCATCATCTTCGTCTAGTTTTATGCCTTGTATAATAATATTCATCGACTCTGTCGTGTTTCTTGTTAGTACCACTTCATCTGTTCCCACTCCAGCGTATTTTGCTAGTTTTTCTCTTACTTCCTCCCTCATCTCAGTCTGTCTTGTCCTCATGTAGTAGGACGGTGACTCATTAATTTCATTAACAAAGTTTACCCAGTACTCTTTAACACTTTCTGGAGAGGGGCTAAAATACCCAGACTCTAGGTTTATGAATTTTACATTTTGGTGGTACATTCCTGCCACCTTTTTCCAGTAGTCTTCGTTTTTATTTTTTGTTTTTAGTTCTACTTTGCCCTTAGAGTAGTCCATAGAGAATAAGGGGAACATAGTTCCTGCCGCTAAAGCGTTATGAATAAAACTTCTCCTAGATACTGACATCTACACAATTTATTAAAAAAAAAAGGCTAACAAAATGTTAGCCTTTAATTTAACTATAAAATTTGAATAATTTTAGTCAACTGTTACTGGGAATGCTGGACCAGGGTAACTTGTTGGATTACCATGTGGAACAGATGCCCCAAATTTTTCATTGATTGCATCAATGAATTTATTTGCAATGAGACTATATCCTCTAGCATTTGGGTGTATCCCATCTGTAGAGAACATTCCAGTTGGCGGAGCGAAGTCATATGTAATAACAGAGTTATTTAACACAAATGGACTAGCTCCTCCCAGAGTCTGGAAGTACCCATCAAAATCAGCAACAGCAACTCTATCACTTCCTAGTGCAGCAACTGCACCAGTGATAGCTGCGTTAACAGTAGCTCTAGCAACTTCAAATTCATAAAGTTCAGTAGCAGTAAGAACGTACTCATCGGTTAATGGTGCAGTAACTCCCCATACAATTGTAGGGGTAACAGCAACGCCAAGAACTTGCTGAGCAGCTAATGGTAAAATATCATTATCTGTAGCCATTCTTGCCAACCTATAAGGTTCTAATTGTGCTCTAGTAGCAGCATCCATTAATGAACCAGCAACTAATGCATCCCATAATGGACCTAAGTCAGTCAGAGATTCATCGTTAATTAGTGCTGCGTTTGCTCCACCAGACCATGAAAGTTGTCTCGCCGCCGCTTCTGTAGAGGTTATATAACCAAATCCAGAAAGTCCAGCAAGTGTTTGATTGAATCCAGCAGCTAAAGTCTGAAGCAAACCAATTGTTGCTGCATCATCTACTGGGTGTAATGGAATAATTCCAGATGGCTTAGCCACTGTAGCAGCAATAAACTGAAAATACGGCAAAGCTAATAGATCAGGAACAGTTCCAACAACACCTTTCCAAACAGGGTTCATAGTAAGCATAGCTCCAAGAGCTTGCTGATAATAAGTACCTAATTCTGTGGCATTTGGTTTAGGAGCTTGTGCTTCATCGCCACCTCTTGCAGAGTAGGCTACAAAGTCAGAAAATCCTAGCCATGACATGAAGAATGACCCACCTGATCCAATAAATTGTCCAAGAGGAGACACTGTTGCACTTGAGGCATCAAACCTAGCAAAAAATGCGTTATAAGCTGGATTTTGGGCAACATTTGGCCCACCAGCTGCTGGAGTTAAATACATACCCATTACAGAATTTGGAAACGCAAAATTATTTAGTGCACTCTTGTCACCACTATAAGGAGTTGCGACTGAAGCCGCATCACCTTGTGTGAAACTAATGCCTATCGCACCAGTTGAAGCACTTATCGTTAAATAAGTTCTACCTTGATCATCTGCAGTTCCAGGGATACCGTCAGGTCCTGGACCTAAATATCCATTCTCTGAGTTTATATCAGGCTGATTAAAGGTACTTGATCCGCCAGCTAATTGTAACTGGTTATTTATCATTTTACCTAACGAATACATCTGACCACTATTGTTCAATGTACCGTCCATCAGACCTGAAGTATAGCTTCCTCCAATTGTTACAAACTTACTGAAGTCTGCACTACCGCTAGATCCAGAAGATGAACCTCCTCCAGAAGAAGGGAAAGGATTCAACTCAGCTACTTCTTGTTCACAAGCAAAAAATACTAGTGAAAGAACAGCTGTTAAAAATATTGATTTAAACTTTTTCATAATCATCTATTTATTAGTTTAAAAATTCGTCAAACGTTAGAGATACATAGAATAGTTTTCCAACGAATGGACCACCAGGTCTAGATCTGTAATCATTATTATCAATTCCAATGTGATTACCACCAACTTTAACTATAGTCTTTAGACTCTCAATTTTATAATTTACTTGAGCGTCAAAAGTTCCATAAGCTGGAATCATCATATTAGCAAATGTACTCTCATACAAAAAATCATCTTGGAATCTTAGACTAGCTGAGAAACCAAAGTTCTTAAATACCTCTCTATTAGCAAATGTAAATGAGTACATGTTTTCAGGAGTATTAAAGTAAGAGATGAAATCACTCTCTCCTGGAGCCATTCCATTTATCTCTAAGTTTTTGTAATTGTAATTACCTGTTAACTTATAACCCATTCC
Source organism: Rhodothermaeota bacterium MED-G19 (assembly GCA_002457315.1). Taxonomy (GTDB): domain Bacteria; phylum Bacteroidota; class Bacteroidia; order Cytophagales; family MED-G16; genus MED-G16. Next base: position 10,007 of record NTKI01000024.1, on the reverse strand, counting down.
TAGGTCAACTGTAAGACCCATACCAAATCCCCAAGATTTTACATCATCATCAGTATTGCTATTCAGAGCCCATGTGTAACCAGCTGGAATAGCTTGTCCTTTATGAGAAGAAGCATATTTAGCATTTACATTCTGTCCTCCTTCGAAGTCTTCGTAACTCGTGCGGTAATAGTTCATGTCTACAAGTAAAACATCACTTATTACACCCTTATATCCAAACTCAAATGATGATAATCTCTCTGGTTTGACATAATCAACATAGGCTTCTTGCAACAATCCTGGATTACCACCAGTAGGATCTCCGGTTGCAGCATTAAGAGTTCCACCTGAAAGCAGATAAGCTTGGTAAGATGCATTAGTCCATGCATTACCTTCCATAACTCCGTATCTTTCAGCGTTTTCTTTAGCAGTACCAAGAAGTGTTGATGTACCAGTAGGGAAGAATATAAACTGAGACTGAGTGTCAGGATTCCTGAAACCAGTCTGATAACTAAATCTTAAATTATGTGTTTCTGAGAATGTATAAACTGCAGCAACTCTTGGTGTTACTCTACCTTCATAATTCTGATTTTTATCATATCTCAAGGAACCAATAAATCTAAATCCGTTAAATACTTCAGTGTTTACCTGTGCAAAAGCTCCCCATTCACCGATATGGATTCTCTCATTAACTCCGTCTCCGTCAGGATCCTCGTTAAATACTGTTCCGTCAGTGAAAATACCATAGTTTCTGTAGTTAGCTCCTAATAATAACCAGTTAGCAGCCTCGTAAGTTATATCTGCATGAGTTAATTTTGAGTTATCATAGAAACTTGCTCCTGGACTAGTAGGATCTTGGAATCTGTTAGCCATCACCTGATCTCTTACCGCTATCCAAGCTTCAGAACCTACTGCAGGTATACCTGCATCAGCAATGCCTCTAGATACACTATGAGCAGCATCTATATTTCCAGCAGGAACCCCAGGAATATATCCCTGCATAGCAGTTATATAAGTCTGTAGGTATGTTGGCGCCCATTCAGAAGCAGAAGGGCTAAATACTTCATTCATAATTCCACCAAGTGCTCCTAAGTTATAGGAATCACCTGCGTCGGTAACTGACTGATAAATTTTAAAATTAACTTTATCACTCTCTAAACCGAATTTAAAGAACTGTTGTCCAAAATTTCTTAGAGCATACTTTTGTGCTCCAGTATAGATAGTGTTACCACCACCTTTTCTATATACTAAAGAAGCCTCAAGGTTGTCATTAACTCTGTAGTTAAGTCCTATGTCGTACTTCATGTTTTTAGCATCATTGTTATCAAGTAAGAATTCTTCAGGTAGACCTGTTCTTCTAAGATCCAAGACTTGTTCTGGTAACTGAGAGACCCAGTTTCCTACAAGTGAAGCAGCTGCCATAACAGGAACTGCAACTTGAGTTTCATCTCCGTGAAGGTTTAGACCATTGAAATTTGGTCTTCCTCTCATGTCGATATTTCCTAGAGCATTTCCAGCAGCATCTACGTTAGTAGTATAATCGTCAGCTGTCCAGTCTGTCGCCATGTCATATGAGAAGTTTACTTTTATAGCAAGCTTATCATTGAATGCTTTAGCATACCTTAAGTTGTATTTTGCATACCCATCATTTTCATTCCCAGCTCTGTGTGATTTCGTATAACCTTGCATCACCTGAGCAGAAAGACCTTGGTATTCAAAAGGACTCTTACTAGTCATTAACATCGTACCATTAAAAGCGTTAGGACCATAAAGTGCAGAAGATGCACCAGGTATAATCTCAACACTTTCTAAATCAAGAGGGTTAATACCTACTAAGTTACCAGTAGGGAAATTAAGTAATGGAGCTGATGTGTCCATACCATCTACCAACTGAACAAATCTTGTATTTGCATCGGTAGCAAAACCTCTTGTGTTTACGGCAGCAAAGTTTAGACTTCCTCTACTCACCTTGACACCTTTTATGTGTTCAAGTTGATCCATGAAATCAGCAGTAGCTGAATTTTGGATTTCAAGTAGATCCATCTTTTCAATTGTAACAGGTGCCTCTAAGATACTTTGCTCGACTCTAGAAGCAGATACTACAACCTCATTTCCAAGCAGATAAGATTCTGACATAGTAACGTTAAGGTCAGACACATTAGAAGATACTGTTACCTCCTGTGTCTGGTATCCAACAATTGAAAATACCAATGTCGCTGAAGATTCAGAGACATTTAAACTAAAGTTACCATCTCTATCTGAGACAGTACCTAGCACTTTACCTTTAACTATAATATTAACACCTATCAGACCTCCATTTTCATCTGAGACGTTTCCAGATACGGAAATGCTTTGAGAAAATGATTGAATTGATATTGTGGAAAATAATAGAAAAAGGCAGATTAATTTTCTAAAAAAATTATTCATACACTTTATAGTTTTTATTTAAAATTTAAAAGTTAGTTAAACTAACAACAACTAAGTAAATTAATGAAAATTTAGATATTTAGGATGATTTATCTGAGTTATTTTTAATGTGTTCAATGAGTTTATCGCATAGTTTATTAGTCTCTTTTGACATATATTCATCACCTGTAGAGCTAAGAATACTTTGGCTAAGTCCTCCAATGCAGTCTATATAAAACCTCTTCATCTCATCAGTTTTCATCTCCTTTGTCCACAAGTCAATCCTTAGAGTGTTGTTTTTCTTCTCATCCCAGAGAGATAAGCTGATTGATTTTGTTTCGGAAAGACCGGCGCTAATACTATCCTCAGCATTCCATTCTATCTTTTCTGGAATGTTTTTATCATCTAACGATACAATAAACTTAATTTCTGATTTTTTCATTACTTAATAATTTAATTGATGCAATTTTGTCTTTTTGTAACTGTTCCTTTAAATCCTTCATGTTATTAAACATTATCTCATCTCTAATCTTTGAGATAAATATGATACGCAAATTTTTTCCATATATGTTATTATTAAAATCAAATATATGTAACTCTATCCTTCTGTCCTTTCCTTTTACCGTGGGCCTGAAACCAATATTTACCATTCCTGAGAGTTTTTTGCTGTCAATATTCACATAAGCCGCATAAACTCCATCTCCAGGTATTATTTTATTTTTTTCAGTAGAATTTATATTAGCAGTAGGAAAGTCAATTGTTTTTCCAATTCCATCACCTTTTTTTACTATTCCATCAAGATAAAATTTATAACCTAACATCTTATATACATAAGAAAATTCTCCTGTTTTCACTTTGTTTCTAATAGAAGATGAGCTGATATCTAAAGTTTTATCTATCTCTTTCTTCTTCACCTCTTGAATATTGAAAGTGTAGTTTTCTCTGTTTTTCCTAAGAAATTCATAATTTCCTTCTCTTTCGTGTCCAAAGCAATGGTTATATCCTATTATTAACTTGTCTATATGGAGTTTATTAATAAGGTAATTTTTAATGAAGGTATCTGCAGTAACCTTAGAAAATGCTTTTGTAAATTCTATAAGGTAAAGAACATCTACTCCAATTTCTTCTAGGAAATGATGCTTATCACCTTCAGTGAGTAAGAGGTCAACCGAAGTATTTTTATTGAGTACCGTTCTGGGATGAGGCCAGAAAGTTACTAAAATACTTTGTCCTGTATTTTGTTCTGCCTGAGAGACTAACTCTTTTAGTATCTTTCTGTGCCCAAGGTGTATGCCATCAAAAAATCCAATTGTGGCAATATTATAATTGTTCCTCTTTACTTCTGAATTATCCCTAACTATTTTCAATCTTTTCTTCTTTAATTTTTTCTACTAAAATATCTATTCTAGATGCATTCTTAACATCATACTCTCCAATTTTTGTTCTTCTTAGCTTAGATAAAACAGCCCCACAATTAAGTCTGTCCCCAAAGTCTCTGGCTATAGAGCGAATATATGTGCCTTTTGAACATGTTACCTCAAATGATATGTTTGGCATATTTACTTCTGTAATTTTAAAATCATATATGTTAATACTTTTTTCTTTAATTTCAACATCAATATTATCTCTAGCATACTGGTAAGCTCTTTTCCCATCAACTTTTACTGCAGAGAATTTAGGAGGTCTTTGCAACTGTTCACCTAAAAAGGTTTTTCTAACCTTCTCTATTTTTTTTTCATTTATGTCAATTATTTCATTATATGTTGCAAATTCTGTCTCTAGGTCATGAGATGGGGTTGTCTTTCCAATAATAAATTCTCCAGTATAAACTTTTCTAAGATCCTGAATATCATTAATTTTTTTTGTGTTTTTTCCTGTGCATATAATAAGAAGTCCAGTAGCTAATGGATCCAATGTGCCTGCGTGCCCTACTTTTTTACACTTAATTAAAAACTTTAATTTTTTTACAACATCAAAAGAAGTCCAGTCAAGATCTTTATCAATTAATAATGTCTGCCCCAAATTATATTTTTCTAAAAAACCCATGTGTAATGCAAATGATTTTTCTTCAGCAAAGTAAAAGATTTATTTTATTTTTGAGGTTATACTATGAAAAGATATTTGATAATATTGATATGTTGTTTTAGCAATATAATTTCAGCACAAGAAGTTAGAAGCAAAAAAGACAACATTACACTTAGACTTGTTAATAAGATAGATCTTTCTTCTACTTTTAATATTACTGATAATAAGGTTGGAGAAAATATCAAGAAAACTTTTGAAGAGAAAGGACTGAATTTTTCAAGTGATGATAACAGGTACTTTATCTCAGTTTCTTTTGGATGGAGTTATAGGAGGTCTACGGAATTAGAGATAGATAATTATAAGGGTCTTATTGTAGATAAGATTGATGGAGATAAGATAATAGCAGAGTTCTCATGTTCCAAGACTAATAATCTTGAGAGGTCTACCCAAGAGCTAATCAACTTGTTAATGTTCCAAAACGAAAAAGTTGATAATAATGGAAAATTCATTGATATTTCTGAACATTTTATGAAAATGAATGAAAAGATGTGGGACTCTTCAAGACCTGATTCTCACGCACCTTCTTCAATTCTAGCAGATCATACACATCCACGTGGAGGAATAATGCTAGGTTATAAATTCACTGCTTCTAAGGGAGAGAATAATTATAATGGGGATAAAATATTTAGTAGAGATGAGATATCTACCTATTATGATAGACACGTGTCATCTCAAAAATTTAATACTCATTCTTTGGAGTTTATGTATGGTATCAAAGATAACTTAACTGTTTTCTCAAATCTAAACTATCACATAAAAGAGTCTACATTTATATCAAAACAAAATAATGTCTATACGTTGAATTCATCTGGAATAGGAGATGTAGAGATACAATTTCTCTATAATTTACTTTCTAACAAAAATATAAAAATACACTCTAATGTTGGACTCTTTCTCCCAACTGGAAGTATATCTAAAGAAGATAATAACTCACTCCATGGAGCTAATGGTAGTGGTATCTTGGCATACTCAATGCAGATTGGGAACGGTCACTTTTCTTCGGTAACAGGGTTTACGGTTTTCTCTCAGTTTAAGAAATTTTCAGTTGGAATTCAGCCTATATATAAATTGTCATTACATGAAAACTCAAGAGGATACAAGACAGGCAATCAAATCAGTGTAAACTATTGGGGTGCAGTAAATTTAAGTAATTCAATAAGTATTAGCTTTAGACAAAATTATCTAAATCTTAGTGGTGTAACAGGTGAGGATTCTGAATTAGACTCGACCGTTATGATTTTAAATAATAAAAATAATACAGGTCATGTATTGTTAAATTCCGCATTAGGAGTTAACTTTTCCTTTAGAAAAGGACTCTTAAAAAACAAACGAATATCCTTTGAGTATATTCTTCCAACTTACATGAGTTATGAGGGATTACAAGTAGGTAATTTTCATAGTTTTTCAATAGGATTACAGTATAGCCCTGGCCATATGGGACATTAATTATGAGGTATATATTTATATTACTTTTTTTATTTTCTTGTGCTGGTGACAAATCACTTCACCAGTCAAATCTTGAAATTCTTGATGAGGTAATTTTAAAACACGATGAGCTCATGATAGAGATGAAAACACTGAAAGATCTAAAGATGAAAATAGAATCTCTTGAAGTTTCAGATACAAGTATTGATAAAGCTGTAAATAATCTAGATGATGCTCGAAAGCATATGATGTCTTTTATGAAAGGGTTTAGTGAAGAATTCCCATATGATAAATATCCTATGCAGAGGGATTCTTTTGAGGGGATAGATGACAAAGAACTCAAGCAAATAAACAACAAACTTCAAAAACAGAAAGAAGTTGTAATGCAAGTTTCATTTAAATTTTCATACAGTATTGATCAAGCTAAAAAGCTTTTAGATTGAAGTAATAGAATCCAATTCTTCAAATGAGTAGTTCATTATTCCTGAATTACACATGTTATAATTAAAATGCCACCATTCAAATTCATATACCGAAAATCCATTTCTTTCCATTGTTGATATGAGTAGATCTCTGATATCTCTTTTTTCCTTTTTCCCTCCATTGTAGTCTGGGTATGCTCTCTCCGTAAACTCATCATAGCCAGAAATCATCTTAATGTTTTTACCTGATTTCTTATCATAGAGTCCTATATCAATTGCACAACCTCTATTATGTACAGATCCATCTTTTGGATCTGCGACAAAATGTTTCAGATGTTTAGGTGTGCCTTCCCAAAACATTTTAGTGACATACCATGGTCTGTAAGCATCAAATATCACTATTCCGAAACCTTTTTCTTCAAGATCTTTTTGAGCTTTTAAAAGGTTCTTGGCTGCGTCTTTATTAAGATATGCCTTTGATAAATTATAAAATTTTGATCTCATAAAATTATTTTCAGATGCATACCTTATATCAAGTTTGAAATTATCGTTTAATTTCTTAAGGTCAACTAACTCTAGATGAGATCCTATTGAGTCTAGTTTTGGAGTTGGAGAGTTTACAGATATCTTCCTTAATTCATGTATTTCTTTTACTGGTTCTATATAGAATGTGCTTTCTTTTAGATTATTACATCCGTATAAAATACTTATCAAACCTACAAATAGACAGTAAGCTGAGAAGTAAATAAGCTTACTTTCTTTTACAATTTTCAACATAAGTTTACACGCAATAACCCCACTAAAAAGTGCAGATAAAAATCCTACAGCATATGGAAATGAAATTAAATTAGCCACCACTATGTCCTCACTTGAGAGTCCATCAATTATCTTTAATAAAAGGATTCCAAATATTGGAATAAGAACCATTAAAAATGAAAATTTTGTAGCTTCTTGTCTATTTATTCTAAGGAATATAGCAGTTGAAATTGTGGCGCCTGATCTTGAGATTCCAGGTAAGATTGCAAAAGCTTGTGCAATACCAATAATTAAAGCATCAATAAATGTAATTCTTCTACCTTTTTCCTCTCTGCTGAAGTAGGTAAAAAATAAAAGAATAGAGGTAACTAATAGCATAGAGCCAACAAGAATAATGTTTCCATTAAAAAATGACTCAACTCTATCTTCAAACAAAATACCAATAATCCCAACCGGAATACTTGAAACAATGATTTTTAAGGTAATATCTATCTCTTTCTTATTAAAAGTGAAAACGCCTTTTATGATCTTAAGGATGTCACCTCTGAAAACATAAATTATACTAATCGCAGTTGCAATGTGCACAAGTACAGTAAAGAGTAGATTTTGTGATTGTTTAGTATTCAGTATAAAAGATGCTATCTCTAAGTGTCCGCTACTACTTATAGGTAAAAATTCTGTGAGACCTTGAATTATTCCTAGGATGAGAGCTTCATACCATTCCATATGTTATTTTCCTTTGTGAAAAATGGCAAAGAATTGAAAAATAAAACCAAATAGAACAATAATGGGCCCAAGAGTTAGTCCAAGAAAACCATAACCATAATCTTCAGTGTCTAGGGTCATTATAAAAAATCCAATGAAAATTATTGCTACTCCTATTCCCATCAATTTATAGTTACTATTGTTAAAAGGCATATTAGAATTTTTATCCATTGTCTATTTATATAAATCGTCCAAAGTAGAATTTAAATATTTATTTACTGATGTATAAGTACTAATCATTACCATCAGAATGCCAGTAAATATTAGCATGATAAATATAGTACTTAATTTTTCAATGCCTACTATCATATTTGATGCATTTATTTTTTCATTGATAAATATTATTACGAGGTAAAGTAGGGCGGAGGAAATAATTCCAGATATAAATCCATAGGCTAAACCTCTAAGTATAAAAGGTTTCAAGATATAGTTAGAAGTAGCCCCTACGAGTTGCATACTCCTGATAAGAAATCTTTGAGAGAAGAGTGCAATCTTTAGAGTGTTATTAATGAGAATAATTGATATTAAAAAAAGGATAAAAAAGATTCCAGTAAATACTAAGCTAATATTGCTGATGTTTTTATTAATATCATTTATCATATCTTTAGAATAATCAACTTCATAAACACCAGGAATATCAAGTATATTTTTTTCAATTTCTGATAATTTTTCAAACTCAAAATAATCAGAATTAATTTTTAGAATAATTAGGTCTCTTAAAGGATTGTTACCTAGAAAATCAACAAAATCTTCACCTATTTCCTCTGCAAAATCTTTTGCAGCATCTTCACTTGAAATATAATTCAAAGTTGATTCATCTTTAGCTAAGACATAGTCCTTTGTATATAATATTGTTTTAATTTGATCTACTTGACTTATTGATATACCCTTGTTCAGATAGATATTTACTTCTGTATTCTCTTGAATTAATTTCTTGACCTCAAATGATGAAAGAACAAAAAAACTAAAAATACCTAAAAGTAAAAGAGAAAGAGAGACACTAAAAATTACACTTATAAAAGGAAAATTTCCAAAAGTTTTTTTAGCTATCTTCTTTCTCTTCTTGTACATAATTTAATTATACCAATAATGGAGCAATAACTAATGCTACAACTGATATTAATTTTAATAAAATATTTAATGATGGACCAGAGGTGTCTTTAAATGGATCTCCAACTGTGTCACCAACTACTGCAGCTTTATGAGCCTCAGTACCTTTATTTCCAGCTTCTTCAATCATCTTCTTTGCATTGTCCCATGCTCCACCTGCATTGGATTGAAAGATTGCCATTAAAACTCCTGATGATGTAACTCCTGCAAGAAGCCCTCCTAGCATCTCTGCACCACCAAGAAAACCAACAATAACTGGGACTGATATTGCCATTACACCTGGAAGAATCATCTCTCTAAGCGCAGCTTGAGTTGATATCTCAACACATTTACTGTATTCAGCAACTCCGTCAGCATCATTGAATATCTTCATGTCAGCCTTACTAGCTTTCGAGAGATCAGAGTTATATTTTCTCATCACTTCAAGTGCAGCTTTTAGTTTTGGAAGTTCCTTAAATTGTCTTCTCACTTCTTCAATCATACTCATTGCAGCTTTACCAACAGCATTCATAGACAAAGCTGAAAATACAAATGGTAACATAGCACCAACTAGTAGCCCAGTCATAACCACAGGGTTTGAGATATCAATTGATGTGATCTTTGCAGTCTGCATAAATGCAGCAAATAATGCAAGTGCAGTAAGCGCAGCAGATGCAATAGCAAATCCTTTACCAATAGCTGCGGTAGTGTTACCTACAGCATCAAGCTTATCTGTTCTCTCCCTAACTTGAGGAGGTAACTCAGCCATTTCTGCTATTCCTCCAGCATTATCAGATATAGGTCCGTAAGCATCAACTGCAAGTTGAATTCCAGTATTTGCTAACATACCAACAGCTGCAATAGCAATTCCATAAAGACCAGCAAATTCATATGAAGTAAGAATTGCTGCACAAATTAGAAGAATAGGGATTGCAGTTGACATCATACCAACTCCAAGTCCTGAGATAATTGTCGTAGCAGCTCCGGTGTCTGATTGTTTTACAATCGATTTAACTGGAGCCTTTCCTGTTGCAGTATAATACTCAGTTACTTTACCAACTCCGAGACCTGCTAATAGAC
>NTKI01000023.1 GCA_002457315.1 Rhodothermaeota bacterium MED-G19 | reverse complement strand
ATTAGTATTACAAACTTTGAAATCTAAAGAAACCCACTGAAATTAGTGGGTTTCTTTTTGGTGGAGTCGGCGGGTTTCGAACCCGCGTCCAGCTATGGAAATAATATTCCGTCTACATGCTTAGATAATTTTTAATTTTCGAGATAAAGCAGGAAAATATCAACCAACATCTATCCTTATCTACTAAATTTCCTGTATATAACCATAGAAAAAACATACAGTAGATCTCCATATGACACCATATTAATTAATCGAAGATCACCAATTAACTATGATGTGGTCATTTAAATTCTTTGAATTTAAACTGCCATAGCGTAATCGTATTTACGTTCGCCGTTTATAAAGTTTAGCATTTGATTACGGATGTTACCTTCACCCGACATGCAAAAATAAAATTTGTCATACTGTCAATTCCAGTCGACCCCAAAAAACAAAGAACAATATTGTTGCGCAAATCTAATTTATTTAATTTACATCCGTGGAAAAGTATGTTGTATCAGCTAGAAAATATAGACCAATAAAATTTGAAGATGTTATTGGGCAAAGTCATGTTACTACAACTCTTCAAAATGCAGTAAAAAATGAAAAGGTTGCTCAATCTTTATTATTCTGTGGGCCGAGAGGTGTTGGTAAAACAACATGTGCAAGAATTCTTGCTAATGAAATTAATGGTTTTAATATTGACAATCCTCTAGAAAACACTAATAACCTAAATATATATGAACTAGATGCTGCTTCAAATAATTCAGTTGATGATATAAGAAGCCTTATCGATCAAGTAAGGTACGCACCTCAAGCTGGGAAATACAAGGTTTATATAATTGATGAGGTCCATATGCTTTCTAATGCTGCATTTAATGCATTTCTTAAGACACTAGAAGAGCCTCCTTCTTATGCAATTTTTATTCTAGCAACAACAGAAAAAAATAAAGTGATTCCTACAATATTGTCAAGGTGTCAAATCTATGATTTTAATAGAATTGAAATTTCAGATATCAAATCCAAACTCATAGATATTTTAAATAAAGAGAAAATTGAATATGAAGATGAAGCATTACATATAATTGCCCAGAAAGCTGATGGTGCAATGAGAGACGCTCTATCAACACTAGACCTAATAAAGACTTTCTCAAAAAACTCCAAAATATCTTTAGAAGATGTTACCAAAAATTTAAATATCCTTGATAACGATTACTTTTTTAAAATTACAGATCTTTTGTATGACTCAAATACTACAGATACGCTTCTTATTCATAATGAAATAATTCTAAAAGGATTTGAGAGTTTTAATTTATTAAATGGGTTATCAAATCACTTTCGTAATTTATTATTATCACAAAATGAAAAATTAGTTGAGATAATGGAAGTATCAGAATCTGATAAGGTAAAATATCTAGATCAAGTAAATAGAATTTCATTAGACTTTATTGTGGAAGGAATTGAAATTCTAAATGAATTTGAAATTAACTACAAATTGTCTAGTAATCATAAAATTCATACAGAAATAGGGTTGATAAAATTATGCTCGATAAATAAAAAAAAAACTTTAATTCAAAAGAATCAGAATAAAGTCCTTCCAGAAAAAGAAGAAAAGAAAGTTGTAGAAGAAAAGAAAGTTGTAGAGGAAAAGAAAATTGTAGAGGAAAAGAAAATTGTAGAGGAAAAGAAAGTTGTAGAGGAAAAGAAAGTTAATAAATCATTAAATAAAGAGGAAAGTAAACCAAAAGAAACACCCAACCTCAAAAATTTATTTAAAAAACAAAAAGTAAATAAAATTGAAGAAGTTAAAGAGATAAAATCTGATAAAATTGATTTTTCTGCTGAAAGTTTTAATAAGGTTATTGAAGAATTAATTATATCTCTTAAAGAAAAAAAATCTGAAGTTGCAATACTTAAAAAGAAGAAAACAATAGAACAAAATAGTGTTATTTTTCATCTTGAAAATGAATTAGAAGGATCAATTTTTGAAAATTTAGAGAATAAACTAAATAGAAAACTTAAAAGTGTTTTTATTGAAAATGTTGATGTAAAAAAAGAAGTGACATCAAAAGAAAAAGAAAAAACCATCTATACTAGCAAAGATAAATTTGAATATCTTTCAAAGAAAAATAGTAATCTAAAAGAATTAAAAAACAAATTAGGACTTGACTACGAGTTTTAAATCTCCCAACCCTTTCTGTAGTCTCTTGTAACAAACTTATTTGCATCATCATAGTTGGTAATCTTCATTGCATCACCATCCCATAATAATTTTTTTCTTCCAGGATAAGAGTTTCCAATGCCACTTTTCCTTTCCATATAACTTCTTATTGCAATATTACCCATTAACACTGTTTCCGTCATAGGTCCAGAGTAATCAAAAGAAGATGTTAAAGCTTTATGTTCAGAACTGTTAAACCCTGACTTACATGCATCAACCCATTTTGTTTGATGCCCAAATTCATTGCCTGGTTGATTAGAGGTATCAAATACTACTGTCTCCTGACCTTTCCTATATAATTTTGGAGTAAAACCATACACACCTGTTGTAATTATTCCTTTAGAACCAATCATCATAACACCATTGGAACTACTCTCATCTCCTAAAGAATCATTAGCTGGGATTAAGTCTGGGTGCGGAGGCCTAATACCACCATCTAACCATCTCATTTTAAGAGGAATTTTATTTTTATCAGTAGCAGCAAAATCTAAAGTGACTGAAGAAGAAGGAGGACAACCTTCTGGAATATATTCTGGACTCCACATCTTAATGAAGACTTGACCTACACTACATTCTACAGCTTTTGGATAATGTAATCCCAGTGTTCTAAAAGGAACATCTATTAGATGGCAACCCATATCTCCTAACGCACCTGTTCCGTATGCCCACCATCCCCTCCAATTGAATGGATGATATGCATTAGTATAGTCTATCTTTGGGGCCGGTCCTAACCATAAATCCCAATCAAGACTTTCTGGCACAGAACTTCCATCTGATTTTGGCACAGGAATACCTTGAGGCCATACAGGTCTGTTTGTCCAAACATATACCTCATCAACTTCTCCAATTAATCCTGCATCAAACCACTCTTGAACTTTTCTCATACCAGAATTTGACGCTCCTTGATTTCCCATCTGTGTAACTATATTTTTTTCTCTTGCTGTTTCGGTAAGCATTCTTGCCTCTTTAATATTATGAGTCAAAGGCTTTTGAACATAAACATGAACCCCTAGGTCCATAGCTGATAACGCCTGTAAAGCATGAACATGATCAGGTGAAGAGATAGTTACTGCATCAATGTCTTTTTGTTTATCAAACATAACTCGATAATCTTGATAAAATTTAGCTTTTGGAAATCTATTTCTTGACTTAGCACTAATATCACCCATGTCAACATCACATAATGCAACAACATTTTCTTTTCCCTCACCAGAAGCGTACCATAAATCTGATGTGCCTTTACCACCTACACCAATTCCTGCAATATTTAATTTATCACTAGGAGATGTATAACCATCACCACCCAGGACATATCTTGGAACAATAAAAAAGCTTGAAGCTGCAATTGTACCATGTTTAATAAAATCTCTTCTTGAGTTCTTTTTTGAATTATTTTTTTTCATATGTATCAGTTATAAATGTTAGTCAGTTTAATATTGATATAAAATCACTTTAATTTAAAAATTTTTTTTTTAACTTAATAATAGTTGACATTAATTAACCAAACTAAATATGAAAAACTTTAAACTTTCATCAATGATGTTCCTCCAATATTTCATTTGGGGAGCATGGTATGTTACCGCTGGAACATACATGGCACAAATTTTAAATTCATCTGGTGAAGAAATAGGTTGGGCTTATAGTGTTTTTGCATTTGCAGCAATTTTATCACCAATTTTTGTTGGCTCAGTTGCTGACAGGTATTTTTCTGCACAGAAGGCTATGGGTGCGCTTCATATAATTGGAGGGTTTCTTTTAATATATGCAACCCAAGTATCATCTTCTTTACTATTTATTGGTACTGTCTTAGTCTACTCCTTAATGTATATGCCTACCGTTGCACTATCTAACAATATAGTTTTTGCCAATGTAAGTGATTCCGGAAAGACTTTTCCAGTTATTAGATTTTTTGGCACATTTGGATGGATAGTCGCTGGATTCATAATTGGGAAACTTCAACTTGAAAATAATATTGGAAGCATTGCATATACTTTTTATCTTGCTGCAGGGGCTTCTGTACTACTAGGCTTATTTTCTTTTTCTCTTCCTAATGTTCCTCCCAAAGGTAAAACTGATGGTTCCGCATTAGGTCTAGAAGGACTCGTTCTTCTAAAAGATAAATCATATCTTATTTTCTTTATATCTGCAATATTAATTTGCATTCCTTTATCCTTTTATTATTCTTTTGCCAATGTGTTCTTAAATGATTTAGGTATGGAGGGAGCAGCTGGTAAAATGATATACGGGCAAATTTCTGAAGCATTATTTATTCTTTCTATCCCATTTTTATATTATAGATTAGGCGTAAAAAACATACTCATTATTGGTATAGCTGCTTGGGCATTGAGATTTTTCTTTTTTGCTAATGGAGATTTGGAGGCATCATACTGGATGATAATGTCAGGAATTCTTCTTCATGGAATTTGCTATGATTTCTTTTTTGTAACTGGATATATGTATACAGAAAATAAAGCTGGAGAAAAAATTAAAAATGCTGCTCAGGGTTTATTCACAGTAGCAACTTATGGAATCGGAATGACTATCGGTTCTTGGTTCTCAGGTATTATTACAGATAGTAATACTATTGAAGGAATAAAAAATTGGGGAGATATTTGGATGGTTCCTGCTTATATATCTGCAGCTGTATTATTATTTTTAATTGTATTTTTTAAAGAAAAAAAATAAAAAATTATGCAAAAAATTTCAATGTTAGGATCTGGTTTTATTGGTAGGTTTTATACTGACTCACTACATGGTTATAGAAATAAAGACAGAGTAGTGTCTATTTATTCTCGAAGAGAAGAAAGCGCAAAAAAATTTGCAAAAGATTATGATGTCCCACATTGGACTATCGATATGGAGGAATCTATATCACACAAAGATGTTGATGTTGTTTGTATATCGCTTCCAAATAATCTTCACGAAGAAGCTGTTCATCTTTGTTGTAAGCACAACAAAGCGGTTATCTGCACAAAACCTTTAGGAAGAACCTCAGAAGAAGCTAAGAGAATGGTTGAGGCAGTAGAAAAGGCTGGGATTTTTGCTGGATACTTAGAAGATCTTTGTTATACACCTAAATTTCTCAAAGCTATAGATAGTGTAAAGACAGGAAGTCTTGGTGAAATTATTTGGACAAAATCAAGGGAAACTCATCCTGGTCCTCATAGTGAATGGTTTTGGGATAAAGAACAAGCAGGTGGAGGTTGTATTTTAGATTTAGGTTGTCATTGTATTGAAATTAGTAGAAACTATATTGGAAAAGATATTAAACCAGTTGAAGTAATGTGTTGGGGTGATACACAAGTAAAACCAATAGATGCTGAAGACCATGCTATAGGTTTGGTAAAATATGAGAATGGTGCAATAGGTCAATTTGAAGTAAGCTGGACATTTAGAGGGGGATTAGACCTTCGAGACGAAGTTATGGGGACTGAAGGGACTATTTGGGTGAATTCCTTTTTAAGAACAGGATTTGAGATGTTTACTACAGGCAAAGGAAGTGACTACGTTGCTGAAAAAGCAGAATCTGACTCAGGTTGGATTTTTCCAGTTGGAGATGAATTAAATGAGCTTGGATATAATCACATGTTTGCTAATATGTTTGACGCACTAGAAAAAGGAGAGAATCCTTCTGAAACATTTTACGATGGTTACATAGTAAACGCAATTATTGATGCATCATACAAATCTATTAAAAGTAAAAAGTGGGAAAAAATAGAATTAGATATTTGGAGAGGAAGAGAAGGTGTTAAAAAAATCAATACTTTAGAAGAATATGATGAGAAGTATTATTTAGTTAAAGAAGAAGTTACTCACTACGGGGATAAAAAATTAATTCTAAAAAATAAAAAGGACGGAAAAATAATAGAGAAAATTATTAAAGAATAGACCGTTTTTTCAATAAAATTCTAGATGTATTATTTTCTTTATTGAATTTTTTTATGCTATTTAATTGTACTCCGAATAACTGAGAAACCTCCCATAAACTTTCATCTTCCCTTCTAAGGTATAATTGAACTCTTCCTCTTTTTCTTTTTTTCGTAAGATAATAAGGTAATCCTTTTACCATCTGATGATCATTTTTAATATCATTATAGCTCAAAAAATTTTTCTTAGATATCTTATAGAGACCAATTACATTATCAATATTGTCAACTGAATCTGCTATAAGAGCTGGTAGGCCATTAAGATAAATTATTTTTTGAGATAATACTTTAAAAACTTTTTCATCTACAGGTGTAGTTAAATTTGATTCAATAAATGAATTAATTTTATCTCCTATATCCGAGGTAACCCGTGTAAATAAATTTTCTTTTTTTTCAGGTATTATAAAACTATATACTCTATCTGTAGGAATTCTATCTGATTTAATCCAAGTGTTTAATTTAAAAATATCATCTGAACTTACTGACAAGTTATTGGACAATTTTTTTACACTTTTAAAAGAATTGTTTTCAAACACCGAATAATTCATATTGTATTCATTAGAATTTATATATCCATCAAAAGCAATTTTATGTGCTAAAAATTTTATGATATACCAATGTGTATTCTCATCTATATTCATCCTCTTTGCCCCATAAAGCTTAGGGTCGACTATAGCCTTAGCACCATTTAATCCTTCTAGGTAAGAGAGGATAGAAAATACCCAATTTTCAAATAAAAAGTTGCTATTCTTGATATACCTTGAGGCTGCTCTTGTAGATGATACAATATTTTTTCTTTCATCTATTTTATCATTAATTATAAGGCCATAATCTTCTCCAGTATCCTTCTTAAATTGCCAAAAACCAACGGCATTAGATGAAGATATTGCCTCTGAAATAAGTGCACTTTCTTGAAGAGCTAAAAATTTTAAATCATTTGGCATCTCTTCTTCCTCTAAAATCTTTTCAATTATGGGAAAATAGATATTAATCCTATCTATAAATATTTGAAAATATTTTTTATTCAGATGAAGTGCGTCTACTTCACTCTGTAATGTAGTAGAAATATTATCTGAGATATTAAGAACCATGTTATCGATTCTAATTTTTTCTGGAACCTTTGGTACAGGTTGTGCTATAGTATTAGAAGCTATTAAAAAAAATAAAAAAAACAATATATTTATTCTAGTCCTCATTTTTTATTATTAGAGTTAACCCATCTCTAATTGGTAATATAAGCTTAGATATATTTTTTTTATTTTTAATGTAATTGTTAAATTCATTCATATATACAGCTATTTTATCATTTTGATACTTGTCAAGTTGGGTGACTTTTCCACTCCATAAAACATTATCAACGATTATAACACCTCCTTTATTTAGCTTAGGTATTACCATATCAAAATAATTTTTGTAATTTTTCTTATCTGCATCTATAAAAACAAGATCATATTTTACATCAAGTGTTGGAATAATTTCTAATGCAATTCCCACTTTCTGTTTTATGTTTTTTTCAAACTTTGACTTTTTAAAAAATAAATTAACCGTTTCATATAAACTTTTATCTTTATCTATAGTGATTAGACGTCCATCATCTTTTAGTCCTTCAGCTAAACATAGTGCAGAATATCCAGTATAGGTTCCTATTTCTAGAATATTTTTTGGTGAAATTATTTTTGATATAAAACTTAAAATTCTTCCTTGAATATGCCCTGATAACATTCTTGGCTGATGAACATTTTTATGAGTATATCCACTTATTTCCTTCAATAGAGGAGACTCAGAGTCTGATAAGGATTCTACATAATTTTCAATGTTCTTATCTAATAAATCCATATAAGGCAAATTAAAAATTTATTAACAATTAATGTATCTTTAGAATAAAAATAAATATATGCGTTACAATATAATTGACAATAATCTTTATATAAATAATAGGAAAAATTATTTAGAAAAAGTAAATCAAGATTCAGCATCAGTTTTTGTTTCTAATGAGTTTATGCCTACAAATGCAGACGAAACTCTTCATTTTGTTCAGAATACAAACCTACTCTATCTTACAGGGGTTGATCAAGAAGAAACTTTTTTGATTTTAGCACCAAATTTTCCCGATAAAAAAATGAGGGAAATACTTTTTATTAAGGAGACAAGTGAAGAAATATCTATTTGGGAAGGAAATAAATTGACTAAAAAAGAAGCTCAAGAAATCTCAGGTATAAAGACAGTAATGTGGAACAATCATTTTGAAAATATACTACAATTGATATTAGCTGAAACTAAAGAAATTTATTTAGATAAGAATGAGCACATAAGATCAAATACTAGTATTCAGACTCCTCAGGATATGTTTATTAATGAAGTAAAAGATAAATATTCCTCTTATAAAATTAAAAGAGCATATCCTATTCTCAGTGACCTTAGAATGATAAAAAAGAAGACTGAAATTAAACTAATTCAGAAGGCATGTGACATAACAGAGAAAGGGTTTAGACGAATTTTAAATTATGTAAAACATGGCATTTGGGAATTTGAGATAGAAGCTGAACTGATTAATGAATTTATTAAAAATAGATCCAAAGGATTTGCTTATCAACCAATAATTGCTACTGGAATAAACGCATGCTCTCTACACTATAATGAAAATAATACACAATGTAAATCAGGAGAGCTAATCCTTATGGACGTTGCTGCTGAGTATGCTAACTATAAGTCAGATATGACAAGAACCATACCAGTAAATGGAAAGTTTACTCAAAGACAATTACAAGTATATAATGCTGTACTTAATGTTAAAAATGAAGCTACAAATATTTTAAGACCAGGTATATCAATTAATGAGTATCATAAAGAAGTAGGAAAAATAATGGAGAGTGAATTAATTAATATTAAACTAATAGATAAAGTTGATGTAAAAAATCAAGATCCAAAAAACCCATTATTTAAGAAATATTTTATGCATGGAACTTCACATCATTTAGGATTAGATGTACACGATGTAGGAAACTTTTATATTGACCTAAGGCCTGGCAATGTTTTTACTGTGGAACCGGGTATTTATATCAGAGAAGAAAATATAGGGGTAAGACTAGAAGATAATATTCTTATAGCTGATAATGAAAATATTAATCTAATGAATGGAATTCCAATATTACCTGATGAGATAGAAGATATTATGAATAAATAAATAGAATTATCCTATTGAGACTCTTATGAATTTATCAACTGTAAAATCTGATGAATATGAGCCCAAATATTTTTCAACAGTTAATGAGCTATCTTTTACAAAAGGTTGACTTAAAAGAGTATTTTCCTTAAAAAATTTCTGAAGCTTACCTTGAGCAATCTTTTCAATAATATTTTCTGGCTTTCCTTCTTTTAGAGCTTGTTCTTTTCCAATTTCTATTTCTTTTTCAATAACAGATTGGTCAACACCATCTTTGTTTAATGCAATAGGATTCATTGCTGCTATTTGCATAGCCACATCTTTTCCTGCAGAGACATAATCTACAGAAGATGTATTTACTAAAGAAACAAATACACCTAATTTATCTCCTGCGTGCATGTAAGGAACTATCTTCTCTCCACTTAGTGTCTGATAGTCTCTAATCTCTATCTTCTCTCCAATCTTTCCTATAAGATTAACAATATTTTGCTCAACTGAATTAGAATTCAGATCAGATTTTAAAATATCGTCTATAGAATTCAAATTATTTTCAAAAGCTATATCTAATATTTTTTCAGCTAACCCTTGAAATTCTTCATTTTTAGCAACAAAATCAGTCTCACATGTAAATGAGAGAATAGATGCTTTATCTTCATTTGGACTAATCTTATAAATCACTACACCTTCAGATGTTTCTCTATTTGATCTTGCAGCTGATACTTTCTGACCTTTCTTTCTTAAAATATCTATAGCTTTATCAAAATCGCCTCCAGCTTCAACTAAAGCTTTTTTGCAATCCATCATACCTGAACCTGTCTTTTGTCTAAGTTCATTTACTTCTTTAGCAGAAATATTTACTGACATAATATTAGAAAATTTATTTAGTTACCTCTTTTTTTGAATCTTTAGCTTTCTTTTCAGCCTCTTTTTTTTCTTTTGCTTCTCTCTCTGATGCTTCTTTTTCTTGTTTAATTCTAATTTCTTCTTTTATTTTCTCTCTTTCTTTTAATCCTTCAGCAATAGACTCCGAAATGTAGTCAATAATTATTGAAACAGAAGTAAATGAATCATCGTTTGATGGAATTTCAAAATCTATCTGGTTAGGATCTGAATTTGTATCAACCATACCGTAAATTGGAATATTCAACTTTTTAGCTTCTTTAATTGCTATTTCTTCATGCTTGATATCAACTACGAATAAAGCAGCAGGAATTCTATTTAATGTAGAAATTCCACCAAGAGCTTTTTCTAATTTATCCTTGTCTCTAGATATCATCAGTCTTTCCTTTTTAGAAAAGTCTTGAGTATAAGTATCTTGATTTTGCATATTATCTATAGAAGATAATTTTTTTAAAGATTTCCTTATAGTTGAAAAATTAGTTAACATTCCACCTAACCATCTTTCTGTGACATAAGGCATATTTAATTCTTTTGCCTTCTCAGAGACATAAGTCTTGGCTTGTTTCTTAGTAGCTACAAACATGATTTTTCTTCCTGATTTAGCAATATTTTGAAGAGATGCTGCTGCGGTGTATGCACAATCAATTGTTTTATGTAGATCAATTATATGAATACCATTATTTTCCATAAAAATGTATTCTGACATTTTTGGATTCCACTTCCTTGTTAGATGACCAAAATGTACACCAGCTTTCAATAAATCCTTATGTTCTAATTTTTTTATCATAATATATTATCTCTTAACCCATTGGAATGCTCTCCTTGCCTTTCTTCTACCATATTTCTTTCTTTCAACCATCCTTGGATCTCTAGTTAAGAACCCTTCTTTCTTAAGAACACCTCTAATCTCTTCATCATTCTTAACTAAAGCTCTTGCTACAGCAAGCCTTACCGCTTCAGCCTGACCTTTAAGACCACCTCCATGAACATTTACTTTAAAGTCAAAGTTTTTTAGTGCATCTACAAGTTTTAGAGGCTGTTCAACAATAAGTCTTAAAAGCTCTGAAGAAAAGTATTTATCTAAATTTTTTCCGTTTATAGTAAAAGAACCTTTTCCAGTTTTCATGTATAATCTAGCAACAGATGTCTTTCTTCTTCCTACAGTGCTTATATAATCCATATTATATCTTAATTTCTTTTGGCTTTTGTCCCTCGTGTGGATGGTTACCATCTTCATAAACAAATAAATTTCTGAATAACTCTCTACCTAATCTGTTTTTTGGTAACATACCTCTAACAGCTTTCTCTATTATAAATTTTGAGGATTTTTTTTCTTTTATTTCTAAAGGATTAGTGATTTTTTGACCTCCAGGGTATCCGCTATGAGAAACGTATTTCTTTTCCTTCCATTTCTTTCCGGTCAATTTGATCCCATCTGAGTTAATAACAATTATGTAATCACCACAATCCATATGAGGTGTGAAAGATGCTTTGTTTTTCCCTCTTAATATTTTAGCTACCTCAGAAGAAAACCTACCTAAAGTCTTACCATTAGCGTCAACAACGTACCAATTCTTCTGAATTGACTCTTTATTTAAATACTTAGTTTTATAACTGTTCGAATCCATTAGCTTCTAAAAAGTGAGCAAAAATAGATTTATTAATAAATAAAAACAACAGATATGAGGTAAATATTCTCTCATTTTTACCTTATTTTTTTGAGGACTTTTTTAATTGATTTTCGTTTCTTAATAGATTTAGGAGCAAGTTTTAAATTAAAAGAAAATACCGAACCTTTATTAATTTTTGATTTTAACTTAATTTTTGTCTTATGCCCTTCTATAATATGTTTAACAATTGCTAAACCAAGTCCTGTACCTCCCCTTTCCTTAGATCTACTCTTATCAATTCTATAAAACCTCTCAAAGATTCTTTTTCTATCGTTTTTAGGAATTCCTTTACCCTCGTCTATTACCTTGATATTAGTAACTTTTTTTCTTTTTTCACAAGATATTGTAATTGTAGAATTATTATTAGAATATTTTATTGCATTTGTTATTAAATTCTTTAGAACTTGAAAAACTCTGTAATAGTCTGCTATAACAATTACTGACTTGTTTTTCTGAGCATCAAAATTTAATTTTATATTTTTTGTATTGGCTATTGATTCGAGCTGATCTACCGTTTCTCTTACCAAAGAAATAATATCAAAAGCCTCCATTTTCATTTTAATTTCTCCACTTTCCATCTGAGAAATTGTCAATAAATCTTTTACTAATAAATCAAGGTAGTCTAAACTTTTAGCTGCTTTTCCTAAAAATGTTTTTCTAATTTCTTCATCTGCATCAATATTATCTAATAATGTATGCACAAAACCTTGAGCAGCAAATATTGGAGTCTTTAGTTCATGAGAAACATCCTGTAGAAAATCTCTTCTAAAAGCTTCTAATCTCTTTAGTTCATCAATCTCTAATTGTTTTAAATTGGCAAAATTATATATTTCTTCATTTATACCTTTTAATGGGTTTATTTCCCTAAGAAGAGACTTGTCAACTTCTACTCTTTCATACTCTTTATTTCTTATTCTCTCAAAAGATTTATAAATCTGATTTATTTTTTTATCAAATAGGTTTTCGGTGATAATGGCAAATAATAATGTAGATGAAAATGTTGATATAATTCCTGCTGAAAGTAGCTTTACAGTATCAACTACTCCAAGTAAAACTGCAGTTATAAGAGAAATTATCCCAACAATTATACCGAACAATACTGATATGTATTTTGAATTATTCATAGGTTAAATTTAATTTTAATATTTATAATTAAAATTAAAACTCTTCCAATTTTTAAAATTAATATTATTGTTTACAAAAAAATTAATATTTGTCCCAGTCTAATAACATCCAAATAATTATTACTTAACAGTAAATGTTATTTTTTATAATATTCAATTAATTATCTGATTAAACTTCAATTACATAGTAAGAATACTTTTGAGTCGATTTTTAACTATAAAATATAAAACATGAAAAAATTATTATTATTATGTGTTCTAGGACTTTTT
>NTKI01000022.1 GCA_002457315.1 Rhodothermaeota bacterium MED-G19 | reverse complement strand
ATAAGTTATGGGATAATGAGACTCCACCAGAAATACCAATTAAAATTGGAATTTTAGGTTATGGAGCTCTTGGATCAGATGCAGCATCTAAATTAAATTATTTAGGATTTGATGTAATAGGCTATTCAGTTAATAAAAAGACAGATAATAATATCAACCTATACCATGGTGATGATCTTGATGAGTTTTTAAGAAATATAAATGTTTTAGTCTGTACAGTTCCATATACTTCAAAAACTCATAATCTATTAAGTGAAAAGTTATTTAGTAAATTAAATAGAAACACTTATTTGATAAATGTTTCAAGAGGAAAGGTCCAAAATGAAAAGGATATTATTAATTATATTGATAAAGGGATATTGTCAGGAGCTTTTCTTGATGTTTTTGAAGAAGAACCACTTCCAACAGATAGTAGGATATGGACTCATAAAAAAATTCAGATTACACCTCATAATGCTAGTGTAACAAATGAAGAAGCTGCAGTTCCTCAAATAATTGATAATTATAATCGTTTATTAAATAAAAAAAATCTAATTAATCAAGTTAATATAAAGGATGAATATTAAATTTTTTCTTATTCTTATTTTATTGAAAATCCCAATTGTTATTAAATCTCAATCATTTGAGAAAGATTTTATTATTGAGAAAAATCAAATACCATATTTATTTAATGAAATTAATTCCTACACCAATCATGATGAGACATTAATGATTTTTAATAGTAATCAAAATCCAAATAACATAGGTGGTTACTCTGATTTAAATGATGTATGGTTAAGAATTAAAAAAGAAAATTTATGGACATTTCCTATTAATCTTTCAGAGATAAATACTGATGGTAATGATCTGCTATTAGGTGTAGATCAAGAATATTTTTATCTTTTACGTGACAATAAAGTTTTGACATATTCTTTTAAGGAACCATTCATTTTTATTTCAGAAGAGATAATAAAGGGATTTGAAAATAATTTTGAAATAATTTCAGGTTCAATAAACACTTCAAATAACATTATTTTTCTTTCTTTTCAAGGTTTTGGTAGTTATGGAGTTGAAGATATTTATTATTCAAAAAAAACCTCAAATTCTTGGTCAAGATTAGTTAGTACTGGTTCGTCATTAAATTCATCTTATCAAGAGTTGTCACCATATCTCTTATCTAAGGACACATTGCTTTTCATTTCAAATAGTATGAATGATGGTTATAATTTATATTATTCAGTATCAAAAAATAATTCATTTTCAGATTGGACTGAGCCAGTAAAGCTTGAAAAGCTAAATACATTAAATTCAGAATTTTCAATTTCACAAAATTTTAATAAAACATCATTTTTTGTTTCTTATTCTAAGGATAGCAGGACTAATTATGATATTTATGAGTACAAGCACAGAAAAAACAACAACTCAATTCTTCTAACATTAAATTTTAAAAATGATTTAAATTCTGGAATTATTGAGGTGTCATCAAAAAATAATTTTTATGCTAATATTGATATAATTAATAATTCATCTAAAATAGAAGTCGAACAAAAAGGTGAATACAATATAAAAGTAACTAGTGAATCATATTTTATATTAGATACTTTACTATCAATTGATAAAACTCAATCTATTGATTTATCATTAACAAAAATTCAAAAGGGTACAAGAAAAGAGTTGTCTAATATAAACTTCTTAAGATCTTCAACTCAAGTTACAGATGAGTCTTTACCATATCTTAATGATCTTCTCCATCTTTTTAAAGGAGATAAGAGTTTAGGAGTTATAATTGAAGGTCATACCGATAATTCAGGTGATTACAGGCAAAACATTAAATTATCTAAAGAAAGGGCTCTTGTGATTAAAAAGTTTCTTACTGATAATGGAGTTGATAAAAATAAAATTAAAGTAAAGGGATATGGTCCTTCTAAGCCAAGATATAGTAATAATTCAGAAGCAAATAAAATTAAGAATAGGAGAGTAGAGATATATATTGATAATTAATG
Source organism: Rhodothermaeota bacterium MED-G19 (assembly GCA_002457315.1). Taxonomy (GTDB): domain Bacteria; phylum Bacteroidota; class Bacteroidia; order Cytophagales; family MED-G16; genus MED-G16. Next base: position 14,711 of record NTKI01000022.1, on the reverse strand, counting down.
GTCAAAAAAAGTTAGATATCTTCTTCTTTATTTTTAATTAATTTTTGAATTTTTACTCCTAAACTCATTCCCCATTTAGTAGTCTCTGGCAACACTTCTTGCATCATGACTGGAGTTTTATCAACAAACTTTTTGCCTATACCTGATTCAAAAAAAGTAGTCATTTCAATTAATTCTTGAAGACTAAAGTGTTTTTTATAAATAGGCTTATAAATTTTTAATAAATCTTGATACATATCATTTCTTAAGTTATTAACCTCTTCTTCACTAAGAAGAACATCAATTTTGAATTGTTTAAAAATAACATCTGTTTGAATGTCAAGTATCTTCCATGTTCCTTGAGTATCAAGAAATTTTTTAAGTGTTTGCTCATAGGAATTCTCGTTTTGAGAATTAGAATTAAAAGAAATAAATAAAAGGAATATTAATAATCTTATCATAATATAAATATATAAACTTAAAGTTGATTTAGTAACCAAGAGCTGTATTATCACCTCTTTTATCCGCTCCACCTTCTAAAATTCCATTCTCAATTAAAATGCAATCCATTCTACCCAAAGAGGATCTCTCATTGATTTTATGACCCATTTTCTTAAGGTTCTCATTTAGGTTAGTGTTTAATGTATTTTTCTCAACTACAAGAAAATCTGGTAACCACTGATGATGAAACTTCTTTGCATCTACTGCCTCTTGCATTCCCATATTAAAATCTATTACATTAAGTATTGTTTGAAAAACTGAAGTAATTATTGTTGATCCACCTGGAGTACCTAAAACCATATAAAGGTTGTCATTTTTCTCAATTATAGTAGGTGTCATAGATGATAACATTCTTTTATTGGGTTCAATAGAATTTGCTTCTCCGCCAATTAAACCAAACATATTTGGGTAACCTGGCTTAACACTGAAATCATCCATTTCATTATTTAAAATAAAGCCTGCATTTTCTACTACAACTTTTGAACCATAAGCACCATTTATTGTTGTTGTTAATGATACAGCATTTCCATATTCATCAACTATTGAAAAATGAGTTGTTTCCTCTGATTCATTAAATTGTATATTACCTTCTTTAATTTGATTTGATGGGGTCTTAGTAGAAGGATCAATACTAGAAAATCTATTATCTAAATATTTATTATCTATTAGATCATCAATTGGGACATTATAAAAATCAGAATCTCCTAAATACGTAGATCTATCTGCATAAACTCGACTTTCAATTTCAGCTATAGTATTAATATATTCTAAAGAATTGTGCTCATAGTTTCCGACATTCAGCTTTTCAGCACCATGCAGTAATTGTAAAAGCGCAATACCACCACTTGAAGGTGGAGCCATTGATATAATTTTATGATTCTTATATTTTCCTATAATAGGTTTCCTCCAAATAGATGAGTAATTATTAAGGTCTTCATAGGATATAATCCCATCACCTTTTTTCATTTCATTAACTATATAATCTGCTGTTAAACCCGAATAAAATCCATCTCGTTTTTTATCTCTAATCCTCTCTAGTGTTTTAGATAAATCTTTTTGAACCAATACATCATTTTCTTTCCATTTGATTTCTTTTACAAAAGAAACCTCTGAGTCATTAATTGAGTCAAATAAGATCATAACTCTATTTAAACTATTAGATTGTTTATCAGTTAAACTAAATCCATTCTTTGCCATTTCAATTGATGGCTCTAATAAAAGTTTCCAGTCAAGTGATCCAAACTTTTCGTATAGCTTAACCATACCGTCAACTGAACCTGGAACTCCAGATGCAAGATGGCCTATTTTGCTTTTTTTATCATCTACAGTTAATCCATCATCTGAATTTGATATGTACATATCTCTGTATGATTTTAATGGTGCTTTCTCTCTAAAATCTAAACTTCCTACTTCACCATCATTTAATCTATAAACAGCAAAACCACCTCCACCTATATTGCCAGCATTTGGATAAACAACAGATAATGCAAAATGTACTCCAATTGCAGCATCAAATGCATTTCCTCCATTTTTTAATATATCTAGACCAACTTTTGATGCAATAGGATGTGCAGATGAAACCATACCTTTTTTATATATAGTCTCTTTTTTAATCTCATTACATGATAAAACAAAGAATATTGAAATTAATATTTTATAAAAAAGTGAAATTTTGAATTTATATTGCATCCTTATTTTAAGTTAATGTGTGGAATAGTTGCAATTTACAATAATCAAATAAAATTTGATAAAGATATGAGATCAAAGTGTCTTGAAATGTCTAAAAAAGTTAGACATAGAGGACCAGACTGGTCTGGTATATATTCTACAGATAATGCAATCTTAGCTCATGAAAGACTATCGATAGTTGATATCAAATCTGGAAGACAGCCTCTCTTTTCAAATGATGAAAATATTATACTAACTGTAAATGGTGAAATATATAACCACCTAGACTTTAGAAATTCATCTAAAATAGATTATAAATATCAAACTAATTCAGATTGTGAAGTTATTATTCCATTATACAAAAAATATGGATGTGAATTAGTAAATCATATAAATGGTATTTTTTCATTTTTTATTTATAACAAATTTGAAAACTCTTTTTTTGTTGCTAGGGATCCTATAGGCGTTATACCACTTTATATGGGTAATGATGATAATGGAACATATTATTTTTCATCAGAGATGAAATGTTTAGTTGGAAAATGTTCAAAAATTAAAGAATTTCCTCCCGGTCATTATATGACTAATAATGATAACAATCCTATAAAATATTATAATAAGGATTGGATGAATTATGATAACATCAAAAACAATAACTCTAAAACAGATTTAAGAGAAAGTCTAGAAGATGCCGTTAAGAGACAACTTATGTCTGATGTTCCGTTTGGAGTTCTTCTCTCCGGAGGTCTTGACTCATCTGTTATTTCTTCTATTGTGAAAAAATTTTCAAAGAAAAGAATTGAATCAAATCAAGAAAAAGATGCCTGGTGGCCTCAAATACACTCTTTTGCAGTTGGTTTAAAAGGCTCTCCTGATTTGATAGCTGCCAGTAAAGTATCTAAACACTTAGGTACTATTCATCACGAAATACATTTTACTATTCAAGAAGCATTAGATTCATTAGAAGATGTTATTTATTACCTTGAGACATATGATGTTACTACAGTGAGGGCATCAACACCAATGTACTTAATGGGTCGTTACATAAAATCTATGGGTGTGAAAATGGTATTGTCTGGTGAAGGTGCTGATGAAATATTTGGTGGATATCTGTATTTTCATAAAGCACCAAATGCAAGAGAATTTCATGAAGAAACTGTAAGAAAAATTAATAAACTCCATCTTTTTGATTGTTTGAGAGCTAACAAATCATTATCTGCATGGGGTGTTGAGGGAAGAGTTCCTTTTTTAGATAAGGAATTTATTGACTATTCAATGAATATAGATCCTAAATTAAAAATGATACGCTCAGATAAAATTGAAAAACATATATTAAGAGACTCATTTAATGGGTATTTGCCTAATGATATTCTATGGAGACAAAAAGAACAATTTTCTGATGGAGTAGGATACAGCTGGATTGATTCTTTAAAAGAACATGCTGAGAACTCTGTTTCAGATAAGGATTATAATAATAGACTAATAATTTTTCCAGTGAATACCCCAAAATCTAAAGAAGAGTTTTTATTCAGAAGAATATTTGAAAAGCATTTTCCAGGAGATGATTGCGCACTTTGTGTTCCTTCCTCAAAATCTGTCGCTTGTAGTACTGAAGAGGCTTTAAAATGGGATAAATCTTTTTTAGATATGAATGACCCATCTGGAAGATCGATAAAGAAAGTACATAAAGACTCGTATTAAACTTTCTCTAAGGACTGTTTAATATCATTGATTAAATCGTCAACATCTTCTATTCCTATTGATAATCTAACTAATGATTCACTCATTCCTATTTTATTTTTTGTCTCGATGCTAACGTCTGCGTGGGTCATTGAGAATGGGTGACAAGCTAAACTCTCTGTTCCACCAAGACTGACGGCAAGCTTTACAAGTTTTAAATTATCTAGAAATTTAAATGCTTCTTTTTCACCACCATTAATATCAATTGATATCATTCCTCCACTACTTGAGTATTGTTTTTTATATATTTTGTATTCTTCAGTATTTTTATTGATCAGACTTAGATAATGTACTTTTTCAATTTTAGAATGATTATTTAAATACTCAGCTATTTTACGAGCATTTTCTGCACACTTCTCCATTCTGATCTTTAATGTCTCTAAACTTCTTGTAATCAGCCAACAGGTGAATGGTGAAGCCATATTACCCATAAAGACACGCATCCCCTTTAACCTATTAATAATTTCAGATGATCCACTTGCTGCACCAGCTACTAAATCACTATGACCACCAATATATTTAGTTGCTGAATATAAAACAACATCTGCACCATGATCTAAGGGTTGAGAAAAAACAGGTCCCATAAATGTATTATCAATAGCTACATAAACTTTGTTTTTATTATATGAAAAGTGATTTGCTAATTCTTTAGATTTATTAATATCAACCAGACTATTTGTTGGATTTGCTGGACTTTCAATATAGACAAGACTAACCTTCATATCAGGAAACTTTTTTTCCTTTTCTTTTAGAATAGTATCTAATGAATCAAAAGAATTAAAATACATAGACTTGATATTATACTTTGGCAATACATGTTCAATAAAATGATCAGTGCCTCCATAGAGTGGGGAAGAGTGTAAAATAAGAGTATTTGGTCTTGTTAATTCAAGAATTGTTGTAGTTATAGCTGCCATTCCACTTTGAAATAAGGCACATGCTTCAGCATTATCCCAAATTTTTAATCTATCCTCAGCAATTTCTAAATTAGGATTATTTATTCTTGAGTAGGCGAGAGACATTGACTCTCCAATATTCTTTTTTCTTAGTCCATACGCTATATGAAAGTGTGACTTACCTTCTTCTGCATTTTTAAATACGAATGTACTAGTCTGAAATATTGGAACTTTAGCTGATCCCTCCGAAAGATGAGGGTCATAGTGAGCTCCCATCATTTCACTTTCTGGTTTGTTACTTTTTTTCATTACTTGTTGTATCTATTTTAATACTTAGTTTTTCTTCAAAAGATTCTATAGTAGACTCTTTAAATTCTTCAAGTTGTTTTTTTAAATCTTTTTTAAATCTTTTAATAAACTCATCACTTGATAAATTTTTTAAGTTTTTATTTATTTCGTTAATTTTTTGATCTACAATTTTAAGTTCTAGATCTTTTATCTTTAATATATCATCAACAGCTTTCTTGAGGTCTGAAATTTTAGCATGTTCTTCCTTTAATTTAGACTTGTATTCATTTTCTAGTTGATTTAAATATTCTTTGTTTTCCTTTATTAGATCTTCGATATTTTTTGACAAATTATCTTCAAGTTCATTATTTATTTTTTGTATGTCTTTTAATAAAACATCTAATGAGTTCTTGATAAAGTCTTCTTTTGAGTCAATTAATATATCCTTAATGTTTCCATTTTCTGATTTAGATAAACCTTTATTTAATAATGAATTGGTTTTTGATTTATTTTGAGAATAACAATTGACAGATATAATTAAAAATATTGTTGATAATATAAGTTTTTTCATTGTAAAAATTTTAGGCAATATAAAAATAAATTTTATTCATTTAATTCGTTAAAAATTTTATTTTTCTTTAAACCTGGAAATAAATTCAAGGCATTTTGATAATATATTTTTTTTAAGACTATATCTGGTAAATTGATTCCGTAAATTTTCCAGTTTCCATGTCTTTTCCTATAATAATCAAAATATTCGTCATCAGTTTCTAAAACTCTAAAATAGGTGTAGTACTCTGATACTTTGTATGAATCCTTTCCAAATAATATTCTGTCTTGATAATCAATAAAAAACTCTCTTGCTCTTTTGGGTTGCCTTCCTATTTCTGCAAGAACAGCACCTATCTCAGTCATAACATTTGGTAAATTATCTAAGTGAGATGATAATCTATCAAGGTCATTACCCATCCAACCTAAATGAGCATTAATAAATGTAGTATTAGGATTTTCTCTAAACATATCATGTTGTTCAGACAGTACTTCTTCAAATGATGGATTTAATTTTGGATTTCTATATCTTCCTGGTTTTTGCTTTAGTTCAAGCCATCTCTCATTATTTTTATCTTTTGGGTCCCAAAATGATGATGGTTCTCCACTATGGATAAGTACTGGAATATTCATTTCAGCACATATATCCCAAACAGGTTTTAATCTGGGGTCATTAATTTTTATTCTATTTCCATTCTTATCTTTATCATCAAGACCCAATGATTTATAAATTTTTAATCCTATTACTCCATTATCTACTGCATCTCTTATTAGTTTTTGATTATTAATTCCAAACTCTGGGTCATCAATTTTTTCAAAATCAATATTAACAAAAAGACCAAATCTTTCTGGATAGTTATCTTTAATATTTTTAAGAGATTTTTCTAAGTATATTCCTCTAAAACCACTTAGATTAACCATAAAGCCCATATTCATAGAGTCCATCTCTATAACAAGTTTAGATAAATCTTTAATTGGCATATCAAACTGATGATTATGAACATCAATAAATGGATATTTAGATTTAGTTATTAAATTTTTATCTACTCTCAATGTTGAAATGGGTTCATAATCTTCTACATCCATAAGATTATATTTATACTGAATTGTATCAATACAATAGTATGTTATCCCTGAAAAGAGAATTATAAAAAATAATATTTTAAAAAATTTGATCAAAATTTTAGTTTAATGGGATAGATATTCCTGTTTTATCCCATAATAATCTTAGAGTTAATTTATTATCTGTTTCTATAAAAATAATGGTAAATTGTTCTAATTCTTGATCTAATTGATAAGAATTAACATTAATACTAGCTACATTCTTAGTTTCATCTGGCTCAAAAAAAGCAAATGAGCCTGATTCGGAGTTAAGAAATATTTTCCATGATTCTTCTCCAGGTATAGTATACATCCAATATGAACCTTTTTCAAGAAGTTCATCTCCAAAATAAAAAGAATCAGAGACTGTTATGTCTGTAGAAAAATTTGCTCCAGTTCTCCAGTATTGATTAAAGGGAACTAATGCTCCATCTTCCTTATTGCCAAATATTAATCTGTTCTTTTTAAAAGGTCTACTGTATTCGACTTTATAGTTTTTATTGTTAAAAGTGTAAGTAGATTCACCTTTAGGGCTTGCAGGTGGGGTAAAATATGTGTAAATAGCAAAGCCAAGTACAATTAATATCATTAAAAAGAGTAAATATTTCAAGAGTTTCATAGTAAAGAATTAGTGATTATTTATTTAATTTATAAAATTACTTATAATATAATTTTATATCAATAAATGGCTCACGAGTTTGATAAATATTTAGATTTTCATAGAGAGAATGGAGGAACAGGAAAAATTTATAAATTCAAGTTTGTTGAATATAAAGATGGTTTTTTAAAATTAGAAGGCGAATTTCCAGCAGAGACACTTAATCCTAATGGATCAGTACAAGGTGGTCAGATGAACTCAATGCTTGATGATATTACTAGTCTTCTACTTATTTACGAGTCAAATGGGACAATATATCCTAATTCAACTAACCTCCATAGTCTTCACCACAGACCTTTATTTAAGGGACCCGTATTAGCAACAGCTCAAGTAATAAAAAAAGGAAAAAATATAGCAACTGTAAGAGGTGAGTTATTTAATAGTGAAGGTAAGTTAGCTGCAACCTTGCTCCATACTTCAGTGATTATGAAAAGTGATTTTAAAGAAATTATTAATTAAAATATATTTTATACTTAAATATCTTATTTGAAAACATTTGAGTTTAAGTTATTGATTTATTAATTTGATGTAAATTATTATAATAATTGGGTCTATTATTTCTCTACGGTTTTATAACTATTCTTCTCTCTTTTGTTTGTTCTATTTTAGAAGCAGTATTACTTAGTGTTAATCCAACTTTTATTAAAATAAAAATAAAAGAAGGAATAAAATATGCTGAGAACCTACAAAAACTTAAGAATTCAATTGACGAACCATTAGTAATAATTTTAACCCTAAATACTATTGCACATACAGTTGGTGCTATTATGGTTGGTGTTCAGGCAAAAATCACTTATGCTGCCTTAAATGTAAATAATAGTTATACATTTTTAGGTCTTCAGGTTACTGAAGATACTCTAATTGGATTTATTTCTACAATAATGACTATTTTGATTTTATTACTTTCAGAAATAATACCGAAAACAATAGGGGCAAGATACTGGGATAAACTTGCAAAAATTAGTACGATTATTTTAATTTCAATAATTCCTTTTTTTAAATATTCAGGAATACTTTGGGTTCTTAAATTTTTTACAAACATAGCTGGGAGCTCTGAGAGAAAATCAATCTTAAAGAGGGAAGATATATCAACTTTAGCTGAAATTGCAGAAGAACAAGGTGTAATTAAAGAAAAAGATTCAGATTTCATACAAAACATTGTTAAGCTTCAAAATGTTAAACTTAGAGAAATAATGACTCCTTTTTCTGTAATAAAATCTGCAGATATGAATTCTACTATTGAAGAATTTTACTCAAGTAATCAAAAATTACCGTACTCTAGAATTCCCATATATTCAAAAAATGAGGAAAATATTGATAATTATGTTTTAAAAGATACCATCTTGGAAAAGCTTATTCAAAAAGAAGGTAAGAAAAAATTAAGAGATATTAAAAGACCAATTATAAAAATAAGTTATGAATCTAAAATCCCTGTATTATTTGATAAACTTCTTAAAAAACGTGAACATATTTCATTAGTTATTGATGAATTTGGAGCTATTCGAGGCATTGTTACTTTAGAAGATATAATAGAAACTTTGTTAGGGTTAGAAATAGTTGATGAAACTGACACAGTTGTTGATTTACAGGCTTTTGCAAAAAATAGAAGAAAGAAATATTTAAAAGACATCAATTAGTTATTTAATAGAATATGAGATACTTGTTTTTGTTCCTGATAATTATAAGTCCTTTTTCTTGTAATGATAATATTAATGAAGTAACTGTAATATCAGTACCTGAATATAAAGAAAAACTTAAGGGTTTTTGGCTGGGTCAGTGCATTGCAAATATGACTGGTCTTGTTACTGAAATGGATAAAATAGGTAATATTGGAAACATTAAAACTGGTCGGTTTTATACTTCAGATGATTGGGGCAAATTAGATGAACCAAGTATATTTTCACCAAATAAACCAAGTGAATTATCAAAAACTATCGATTTTGTTTTTGAACAGGATGGTATATGGCCTGCTGATGACGATACAGATTTAGAATACATGTACCAAGATTTACTTTTAAAAAATAAAACATCATTTCTTTCACCATCTCAGATTAAATCTGGTTGGATTACACATATTAAGTTAAAGGAGGAAAACTTTTTGTGGGTTTCAAACCAAAAAGCATTTGATTTAATGAATGATGGAATTTTACCTCCGGAAACTAGTGATCCTAAATTGAATGAACATTATGAGATGATTGATGCTCAATTAACAACAGAAATATTTGGGATTTTATCACCAGGAAGACCTGATATTGCTTTAGAAATGGCACAATTACCTATATTAACCACTGCAAGATATAATGCAAAATGGATTTCTGATTTTTATGTTTCAATGTACTCTCTAGCCACAACTCTAGACTCAAACATAGATATAAAGAAAAACATATTCTCTATTGCCGAAAAGTCTAGGCATTTACTTCCTGATGCTTCTTATTCATCAAAAATGTATGATTATGTTAAAATTCAGTATGAAAAAGGTATGAGTTGGGAGGATGCAAGAGATAATGTTTATGAGAGATATCAAGTAAAATCAGAAGATGGATATAATATTACTTCCAAAAACCTTTATTGTAATGGATGTTTTGCTGCTGGAATTAATTTTGCAGCAAGCCTGATTAGTTTATTTTGGGGTGAGGGAGACTTAAAGAAAACAATAAAAATTGGCACACTTGCTGGATGGGATTCTGATAATCCAACCTCAACATGGGGAGGATTAATTGGATTCATCATTGGGAAAAAAGGTATAGAAAAAGAATTTAATAGAAATTTTTCTGAAAAATATTTTATTCACAGAACAAGACAAAATTTTGATAGAGATATTGATGATTTTGAAAATATGGCAAATAATGGAATTAAAGTGATAACTAGAATGATTGAAAATGACATTAATGGTAGATATGATAGAAAAAACCAATTATGGTATATACCAAATAAAAATTAAAAAGGGGGGTGGGGTTAGTCTTTTAAATTGTATTTAATTTAAATCATTGTCTATTATCTTTACATGTTATATTTCTAATATATGCAAAAAACATTTTATATTTTTTTTCTCTTATTTTTTACCTCATGTAATAATGAAGAAAATGAGATTATAGCTGTCGATGTTAATTTTCAAGAGTCAAATCTTCCGATTGTAATGATTGATACGTATGGAGAAGATATTTTAGATGAACCAAGAATTGATGCTTACATGGGAGTTATAAATAACACCAATGGAATTAATAACATTGGTGACAATTTTAATGATTATGATGGAAAAATAACAATTGAGAAAAGAGGTAACTCATCTCAAGATCAGGAAAAACCTCCTTATAGATTTGAAACAGTTGATAATAATGCTGAAAACAATAACGTTCAATTATTAGGTTTTCCCGAAGAGAATGATTGGATATTATATGCTCCATGGTCAGATAAATCTCTTTTGAGAAATGTTTTAATTTACTCATTATCTAATGAAATGGGAAGATATGCCCCTAGAAGTAAATTTGTTGAATTGTATATTAATGATGAATATAGAGGAGTTTATGTTTTAATGGAAAAAATTAAAAGAGATAAAAATAGAGTTGAAATATCAGCATTAAATCCTAATGAGAACTCTGGTGACAATGTTACTGGAGGTTATATTTTAAAGTTTGATTGGGCAGAAACAGGTGATAATAATGGTGGTTTTTATAGTTTAATTGATGGAATGAGATATAATTATCATTATCCCAAGGCAGATGAAATATCAACACAACAAAAGGATTATATACAAACATTTATCAATAGCTATGAAAATGTAATGAATGGCAATAATTATAATACAGAAAACGGATACTCTAAATTTATTGATGTTGAATCATTTATAGATTTTATTATACTCCAGGAAATATCTAGAAATGTAGACGCATATGGATTGAGTACATATGTTTATAAAGACAAGGAAAGTATTAATAATAAGTTAACTGCTGGCCCAATTTGGGATTTTAATCACGGTTTTGGTAATTGTGATTATTACGAGGCATGGGAAACTGATGGTTGGAATATAAGTTATATTTATGATGATATGGATCAAAGAGCATTTTGGTGGTTAAAGTTGTGGGATGAGGAGAACTTTAAAGGTATGGTAAAGGATAGATACAACGAGTTAAGATTATCTGTTCTATCAACAAATAATGTTAATTCAAAGATTGATGAATATGTATCAACATTAGGAAATTCAGTAAATAGAAACTTTACAAAATGGCCAATTCTTGGTGAATATATTTGGCCAAATTATCAAGTTTTCGATACTCACCAAGAGGAGATAGTGTATTTAAAATCATGGATAAACAATAGGTTAACCTGGATGGATTCAGAATTAAATTAACTAAGCTTCATTTAATTCTTGAATTAATTTTTGTGCTTTAAGATATTTTTTTTCAATTACTAAAACTTCATGATATCCAAAATTATTATATGAAGAATCTATCTTATTAACTGATATACATTTTATGTCATTTGATTCCAAAACTTGTTTGACTATTTCAGCTCGATATGTTGTTTTTGTTTTATAAATCTGAATCCATTTATCTTTTTTCACTCCTCTATTTATTTAGGCTTTTTATTATCAACAAGCATTAGGGCTAAAGAACCAATGACTACTATTTCAACATAGTCTTCAGTTGTCCATTCACTACCAAAGTATGTTTTTATTAGAAAAATAGATACTGCTGTAATAAGCATCCCTATAAAAAAGTACTTAAGACATTTAATAAAATATTCCATATAGTAGGTTTTTTTGTTTATTTTTTTTGAGTGGTTTTAAAGTGCCATCTCATACCATTTTATTTAACAGGAAACAAATCCCATCTAAGTGAAGCAAAAGGTATGACCCAAAGAGTAATACCAACTTCAATTGCTAAAAATGAGTTTAGCTTTATATCAATACCATGGTAAATAACAGGAATAAAACCTATACCTGTTCTTTTTTTAAATGCAAGGTAATTTCCTCGGTTTCCAGCATTGCTGAATGCTTTAAAGAAAAACTCACCAGAATATGCATAAAAACCTTGTAAATGTATTTTTTCACTGAAGGTATATAAATTGGTTTTAAAACCTATTGTAGCAATTCTATCTCCATGACTATTAAGCATTGTTCCAAAAGAAAAATATCCTTTTTTGGTAATTTTAACTCCTATTGATAAATATCTATTATTAAAAAATTGAGTATAGTCATCATTAGATTTTGGAACAAAATGGTAAAGAAAAGAGCCTGTGTTCAGAGTAATTAATGGAACTTTTTCTTCTTGTGAAAATGCACTTTTTGAAAAACTAAATAATGAGGTAGTAATTAAAAGAAATAATAGCTTCTTCATATCTCAATCTACAAACTTCCTATCTGAAAATCAATAATTAGAAATAGTGTGGGTGATTTCAAATATTAAAACTGCTTTAGCATAGATCTTAAAATTGGCTCGTATGCATCAGCATATCGAACCATTCCTAAATCATTTGGATGAGAACCATCAGTAGCGGCTTCTCCATCTTCACCTAATAAATTATCTCCATCTAAATAATATAAATTTCCTACTCCTGTATCATTCAATTTTGCGAATGCCTTTTTGAGCGCAGTTCTGCTCTTATTATGATGAGTTTTTAATGAAGGAAAAAATGGAGTATTTGTAAAGCTCCTGTCTTCAACTAAAAGTATGGGTGTTTTTTTATGTGCTTCCCTAAGCTTTTTAACTAATGGTATTGTTCTTTCCGAAACACTGGTTTCGTTCATATTTGGTAGGCAATCAATTACAAACGCACAAGGATCTAACTCTGCTAGGAGAGATGCAACTTCGGCTTCCATCCGACCATTTCCCGAAAAGCCAAGGTTAATTGTGGGTCGTTTCAATCTTCTACCTAAAATAGAGGGAATTGCTAATCCTGGTCTTGATGCACAGGCTCCCTGCATAATTGATGTTCCATAGAAAAGGATTGGTTTTTCCTCTCTAGGAACTAATGGTTTAAAAAAATTACCATTTTTTATACCAATTTCCATATCATCAACTCCATTATATAAGGGTAAATACATTGTATATGTTCGAGTACCAGGCGCTAACTCTTTAGCTATCGAAGTATCGATGTTTTGTTTTTTCGGTCCTACGACAGATACCCAACGTTCAATGCCTTCACCATCTTCAGCATATAAATCCAATCCACTAACACCAGTAGCAGGCATATGAAACATAGAAAGCCTTTCTAGATGTAATTTATATCGAACATATATGTTTGGTGAGTCAGTGACAAATCTTAAAGATATTCCAGCAGAGTGTCTAGATAGGTCCCAAACCGGTTTACGAACGACACCCTCTGCTTTTGAGGGTAAACGATCAAAATACCGTTTAGTGTCTGTCCATCCTTTTCCCTCTACTCCTATATCTATTGCATTATACCAATCAATTTCATCATTTAAAAATGAAGTATTTTGAGCTAATAAGCTTGGGGAAAAACCTAAAGTTATTACTCCACCAAGTATTTGAGAATTAAATCTTCGACGGCTGTATTGATTGTTTTTGAACTCTGCCATAATTAGTCTGTTTTAGCCTATCATAAGCATCATAAAAGTTCCTCCTAATGAGAATCCTATTAAAAACCAAAAGATTCCTATTTGTGTTCTAGTATAGTTTTTAAAACCGTTACCTAATTTTATCATATCTCAATCTACAAACATCTGACCTTAAAATCAATGATAAGGGGTCTGAAGAGACCTATTTTTGTTTATCAACTAATTTTTACAATCAGTGCCTGGAAAAGTATCATTTACTTTTGTATAAACATAGTCTTCTCCATAAATATTATTATAGGTCAACTTATTACCAGTTGCATTTACTGAATATGAAAGTGTACCAGAATTACCAGTTCCTTCAATATAATCTAATTTCCATGATACGAAGTTAGCTTCATTTCTAATAATGGTTTGATTGAATCTATTACCTTCATCCCAACCATTATAGATTCCATCTGCTGCAGGAAAATTGACACATTTTCCATTATGGTATTCATCACTACTATCATTATTTATTCTTAACCACCAATTATTACTTGTAGCCCATACAGAACCAGCGTGATTAGAAAAAAAATCGATATCATTTGATAGAGAATCTTCTTCATCTCCACAACCTGTAAACAGAATTAGTGAAATTAAGAAAATTGATATTTTAACTTTCATAGTTTTTTCAATTTAATATATTTTTTATAATTCAAACTTACAACTATCTAGGAAAAATTCAAAAGGTGAGTGGTGGGTTTAGACAGTGAATTGAATGATATTTTAGAACAGATTAATTAAACGACTTCAGGATTTCCGAGATACCAGAAAT
>NTKI01000021.1 GCA_002457315.1 Rhodothermaeota bacterium MED-G19 | reverse complement strand
ATTCAAATGATATTTTTAGAAGACTTTCAGCTGGTTTGACTTTTGGTTATAGACAGCAGTTAAATAGGGATTTGAATGTGATGTTTGCCATGAAGGCATCATTCTCTCAAGATAAGTTTAACTTACTTGCATGGGATACTTCTGATCCATTATATCAGAACTGGTCTAATAATGGATTTAAACAATCTTTATTTGGTATAACTCCAGGAATAACAGTATACACTGGAAATTTTTTGATTGGAATTTCTTCAAAAATAGCACTTACAAGTGAAGAAAAATTTAGCTACCAAGAGGGTAAATTTGATCCTTTTGGGAATGCTACGATTGCCACGTTATCATATGATCTGCCTATTGGAGAAAATCTCCTCTCTCTTAGCGGTAATTATGTAATTATAGATGATGAACCTAATTTCTACTCTTTTGGAGCTAAAATCCCTCTTTCTGGTAATATTTCAGTCATGGGTGGATCCAGAGATCTTGTAGAAGTTTTTGCAGGTATTGCGCTAACCTTTTATGATAAGACATCAATAGAAATATTCATAAATAACTTTATTGGGGATAACGTGAGAAATAATGTCCCAATTTACTCCATAAGGCTAAAAGCTTTTGATATTTTTTAGTTAAAAACTGTATTTATTGTAATTCATTCTTATATTTAATTCCTTAATGGAAAATAAGAAAAATACGTATACTGAGGATAGTATAAAGTCATTAGATTGGAAGGAACATATACGTACTCGTCCAGGTATGTACATTGGTAAATTAGGTGATGGATCAGCTAAAGATGATGGTATTTACGTGCTTATTAAAGAAGTTATAGATAATTCTATTGATGAACACCTGATGGGTCACGGGAAAGTTATTAAGATTAAGGTAAAAGATCATAAGGTAGAGGTTAGGGATTATGGTAGAGGGATTCCGTTAGGAAAAGTAATTGACTGTGTATCAAAAATTAATACTGGGGGTAAGTATGATTCTGAAGCATTCCAGAAGTCAGTAGGTCTTAATGGAGTAGGTCTCAAGGCAGTAAATGCTCTATCTAATAAGTTTCATATAGAGTCTTTCAGAGAAGGGGAGACAAAGCACGCACAATTTGAAAAAGGAATAACTACATCAGACAAAGACATTCACTCTACTGAACAGAGGAATGGAACATTTGTAATGTTCGAACCCGATAATTCTATATTTAAAAATTATAATTATATACCAGAATACCTTGAGGATCAGATATGGAATTATGCTTACCTAAACTCTGGTCTTACGCTTAACTACAATGGGAAGAAGTACCACTCTGAGAAAGGTCTCCTTGACCTCCTAGAAAACAAAACTGATGAAGAGGCTATAAGATACCCCATAATTCATTTTAAGGGTCAAGAGATAGAGTGTTCTCTCACGCACACAAATAATTATGGTGAAGAGTACTATTCCTTTGTTAATGGACAATACACAACACAAGGAGGAACTCACCTAGCTGCGTTTAAAGAGGGTATAGTGAAGGCTATAAGGGAATTTTATAAGAAAGACTACGACGCGACAGACATAAGAGCTAGTATTGCTGGTGCAGTTGCAGTCAGAGTTCAGGAACCGGTATTTGAGTCCCAGACAAAGACAAAATTAGGTTCGCTTAATATCAGTCCAAAAGGACAGACTGTTAGATCTTTTGTTAACGACTTTGTTAAGAAAGAGTTAGACAATTATCTCCACAAGAATCCAGAGACAGCTAAGGCACTTCAGAAGAGAATACTTCAGTCGGAGAGGGAGAGGAAAGAAATAGCAGGTATTAAAAAATTGGCAAATGAGAGAGCAAAGAAAGCAAAAGTTCATAATAAGAAGCTAAGGGACTGTAGAATTCATCTTAATGACAAGAGGGGAGACGACGAGCTTAAGGGAAACTCTATGATATTTATAACAGAGGGAGACTCAGCTAGTGGGTCAATTACCAAGTCAAGAAATGTTCAGACTCAGGCAGTATTTAGTCTAAGGGGTAAGCCTTTTAACTGTTTTGGACATACCAAAAAGATAGTCTATGAAAATGAAGAGTTTAATTTGCTTCAACACGCACTTAATATAGAGGATGGGTTAGATGGTTTACGTTATAATAAGATAATTATAGCAACGGATGCAGATGTTGATGGTATGCACATAAGACTACTTCTTCTTACTTATTTCTTACAGTTTTTTCCAGATCTTGTGAAAACGGGTCATGTGTATATACTTGAGACACCTCTGTTTAGGGTAAGAAATAAGAAAAAAACTTTCTATTGTTATGATGACGAAGAAAGGAATAAAGCTGTTGAGGAAATTGGTAAAAGCCCTGAGATTACAAGATTTAAAGGACTTGGAGAGATATCGCCATCTGAATTTAAAAATTTTATAGGTGAAGAGATAAGGCTTGAGCCAATTATACTTAACAGAAAATCTAAGATAAATGAACTCCTATCCTTTTATATGGGTAAAAACACACAGCAAAGACAAGAATTTATCATAGAAAAATTAAGAGTGGAGAAGGATTTAATTGATATTAAAGAATGAGTGAGGATAATATAAATAAAGACCTAGAGGGCTCAGTATCAAACGAGAATCCAGTATCAGACCTTTACGAGGATTGGTTCTTGGATTATGCGTCATATGTAATACTAGAGAGAGCTATACCATCTATAGATGATGGATTAAAACCTGTGCAGAGGAGGATACTTCACTCCATGAATAATATAGAAGATGGTAGGTATAATAAGTGTGCAAATATTATAGGTAGTAGTATGCAATTTCATCCACATGGTGACGCTTCAATAGAGGATGCTCTTGTGAATCTTGGTCAGAAGGATTTGCTTATTGATACACAAGGGAATTGGGGAGACGTAAGGACAGGTGACAAGGCAGCAGCTTCTAGGTATATTGAGGCAAGAATATCAAGATTTGGTATAGAGACTCTTTTTAATGAGAAAACCACTGAATGGAAGCTCTCATATGATGGCAGAAAGAAAGAGCCTATTAATCTACCAGTAAAATTCCCATTATTACTTGCTCAAGGTGTTGAGGGTATAGCTGTGGGTTTATCTACTAAGATTATGCCACATAATTTCTGTGAACTTATTAAATCATCAATTTCTTACCTAAAAGGAAAGTCATTTAAACTATATCCAGACTTTCCAAATGGAGGAATGGTAGACATAACAGATTATAATGATGGTAAAAGAGGAGGAAAAATTCGGGTGAGGTCGAAAATAAGAGAACTAGACAAGTCAACTTTAATAATTGATGACATCCCTTATAATACAACCACAACTAATCTCATTGACTCTATTATAAAGGCTAATGACAAGGGTAAAATTAAGATAAGGAAAGTCTTAGATAATACCGCAGAAAAAGTTGAAGTTTTGGTTCATTTACATAAAAATCAGTCTCCTAGTATTACAATTGACGCACTGTATGCATTTACTGACTGTGAGATATCAATATCTCCTAACGCATGTGTAATAGTTAAAGAGAAACCTCAATTTCTAGGAGTAAAAGAAGTTTTAAAGTATTCAGCTGATTCAACAAAGAGTTTATTAAAGAAAGAACTTGAAATAAAGAGAAATGAGTTAAAAGAAAAAATACTTTTTTCAACTCTAGAAAGAATTTTTATAGAAAATAAGATATATCAGAAAATTGAAGATTGTGAGACTTGGAACGAAGTAATAGAGACTATAGACAAGGGTCTTGACCCATATAAGAAAGACTTTTATAGAGAGATTGTCAAAGATGATATCGTAAAACTTACTGAAATAAAAATCAAGAGAATATCAAAATTTGATAAAGACAAGCTTAATGACTCTATAATAAAGTTAAATGAGGAGCTAGATAAGACAAATAAGAACCTTAAAAATATTGTCGAATATACGATCGACTATTATTACAATATTTTAAACAAATATGGGAAGGGAAGAGAAAGGAAAACAGATATAGTAAAATTTGATACAATTAAAGTGAAGTCTGTTGCTGCAAATAATGTGAAACTATATGTTAACAGAAAAGAAGGTTTCATTGGCTATGGCATAAAGAAAGAAGAATTTGTGTGTAATTGCTCAGATATTGATGACATTATAACTTTCTGTGCTGATGGTTCTTATAAAATTGTTAAAATTCAAGATAAGGTGTTTGTTGGCAAAAATATTGTCCTGACACAGATATGGAAGAAAAGTGATAAGAGGATGGTATTTAATGCAGCGTATCTGGATGTTAAGAAAGGTTTCTCTTACGTAAAAAGATTTCAGGTTACTTCAGCAACAAAAGAAAAGACTTATAATCTAGGAAAGGGAGATAAAGGATCAAAGCTTCTCTATATTGCGTCTAGACCTAATGGTGAGTCAGAAGTTGTTACTGTACACATCCACGCATCTCAGAAAGCCAGAAAAAAAGTTTTTGATTATGATTTCTCTGAAATTGAAATTAAAGGTAAGGCCGCAAAGGGAAATATATTGTCCAAGTATAGAGTGAGAGTAGTCAAAGAGAAGAGTGTGGGTTTATCTACTTTGTCAGGTATAAAAATATATTATGACAATTCTATCGGTAGGTTGAATACAGAACAGAGAGGAGAGTATTTAGGTAAATTTAATGGTGATGACATGATTATAGTAGTCTATAAAGACGGTAATTATGAGCTAACATCATTCGAGTTAACTAATAGGTATGACTGGAATAATGTACTTTTTCTTGACAAGTATAGGGATGATGGAATTATGTCTGCAGCATATTATGATGGAAAATTGAAAAATTATTACGTCAAGAGATTTAATATAGAAACTAATACAATAAATAAAAAGTTTTTATTTGTGTCTCAGGAAAAAGGGTCTAAGTTAGAATATGCCTCATTTAAATCTGGAGAAACGATCTCTTTTAAATATTTTATAAATAAAAAACTTAAGCCAACGGAAATCAAGTTAGATGATTTTATTGATGTAAAAGGGTGGAAATCTATTGGTAATAAAATAAATTTTGAGAAGATTAGATCAGGGACTTTTTCACTTTTAGGTAGAGATGAGGATACTACTTCAGAAGAAAATGAAGATAAAGTTTTACCTGAGAATAAAGATAAGAAAGAGATAAAACAAGAGAATTTTGATGTGGGTGAGTCCTTAGAACTTGATCTTGACTCTGATCAATTAAACTTATTTAATGAAAAAGATTAAGGTAGCAGTTGATATTGGTAATTCAAATATTGTCATAGGGCTATATGTAGGCGGTGTATGGGAAAAAATTTATAGGCTCAGTTCTAAAAAAAATATAACATATTGGACTTTTAAAAACAAACTTCAGAAAATCATATCACTTAATGATTTTAACCCTTCAAATGTTGAAAAAGTAGTTATAAGTAGTGTAGTGCCCACATTAACTGATGTTGTAAAATTATCTTGTAATGACATATTATGTGAAGATATCTTTATAGTAAAACCTGCGAATGTAAAACTTGTAAAAATTAAAATTGATGATATTAATGAGATAGGATCAGACCTTGTATGTAATGCGGTTGAGGCATCAAGTATGTATAATGACAATGTTATTGTTGTTGATTTTGGAACTGCTTTAACTTTTACTGTGATATCAAAATCTAATCAAGTTTTGGGAGTAAATATTGTTCCAGGACTGCAGACAGCAATAAACTCACTATATAAAAATACTGCTAAGCTTCCTTCAATTGACATTGTATTACCAGACAAAGTAATTGGTAAAAACACAGTACATTCTATTCAAAGTGGTATTATGTTTGGGTATGTAGGTCTTATAAGAGAAATGATTGAAAAAATTAAAACTGAACTTAGTGGAAAGACTAAAGTTGTTGCTACAGGTGGTCTGTCTAAATTTGCAAAGCCACTAAAGGGATTTTTTCATGATATTGTTCCTACTTTAACATTAGATGGGATGATTAAGATTTTAGATGGAAACATTAAAAAAAAGAGATAAATTGCTGAAAAATTTGAACTATATTTTAATTTTTCAGTATATAAAATTGTAAACATTAAATTAATTTAAACTATTGTTATGAAAAGTGTTATTACATGTGATATGGAGGGTAGAGTTCTTACTATGAACGATGACGCCGTAAAGATTTTTGGTTATAAAAAAGAAGAAATTATTGGGAAGAAAAGAGTATCAATATTTTCTCCTGGAGAAGTTGTTATTCAAAATGTTGGTAATTGGCTATCTACTGCAGATAAGTTAGGTGAATTTGTTGGAAAAACATACTTTGTAAAAAAAGATGGATCCAAAATAAATGCAAAAATAAGCATAAGACCTACGTTTGCTGATGGAAAAAGTAATGCCCAGACAGGGTATTGTGGTGTTACGGAGGTTATAGATGAAAATGTAGATGTGCCAATAAATTTTTCAACTAAGATAATTAAAGGTGTTGCCATAACAAGGGTTCCTTTTACCAGTGCTTCAACACTACCTGTGTTAGCTATTGCATCTTACTATGCAGGTATTGGTGATGGGTTATTTAATGTTACGAGTTTAGTCTTAGCGGTACTAGGTGTTTTACTTCTTCATTTAACTTCTAACGTATTTAATGATTATTTTGATGTTAGTGATGGGACTGATGAGGGAAATAATGAATACTTCCAGCCCGGAGGTGCAGCGATAACTGGTGGAAGTAGGGCTATTGAGTTAGGGATAATTACACTGAAAAAAACTAAAACCGTTGCGAAAAGATTACTCCTTGCATCTTTGACTATTGCTACATTTCTATTTTATAATATATACTCTGTAACTGGATCTACAGAAAATATAAAGAGTGCGCTTGGTGTTGGATTACTTGGGTTATTTTTAGGATATTTTTATACTGCTAGACCACTTAGGTTAGTATCTAGAAGAGGTCTAGGGGAGCTTGCAGTATTTCTTGCTTTTGGTCCTCTTCTAACACTTGGTTCAGGTTTTGCTATATCTTCAGAAACCATAACCTTGTTCTCAAGTGAGTTTTATATACTTCTCTCTCTTGGTGTTCCTTTTGGATTTTTGACAACCAATATATTATATATAAATCAGTTTCCTGATGCAGATAGTGATGTGTTGACAGGAAAGAATCATCTTGTTGTTACTCTTGGTAAGAAAGTTGCCAGATGGGGTTATTTCATTTTCTTATCTTTAGGGTTTTACTCCTCAGTATACTTAACTGATTTACTTAACACTCACCAGTATTTTGATAAAAATGTTTTCTTGATTGGTAATTCAGTTTTATACTTATTTGGTCTATTTATTTTTATTAATCTATATAAGAACTATGAAAGCAGAGAGCTTGTAAAGTCTAATATTAATACAATCATACTTCAGACCTTATTTGCTGTTTTTTATATTATTTCACTTAATCTATTTTTTGTTTGATGAGGTTGTATATAATGCGTCATGCGCAGACAGAATACAACAAAAAGGGTATAATTCAAGGTTCAGAAGTAGACAGTGATATAAATAAAAATGGAGAAAGTCAAGCTTCTTTATTCTATAATTATTATAAATCTGTCTCTTTTGATATTGTCTATGTATCCAACTTGAAAAGAACATATCAGACAGTGAGGAGATTTATAGAAGCTGGAGTTCCTCATAAAAAACTCAAAGAATTTAATGAGATAAGTTGGGGTATTAACCAAGGAAAGAGTGATGATTTGAAAGAATATGCTGAACTTATTAGTACCTGGCTTTCGGGAGATTTAGATAATAAATTTGAAAATGGCGAGTCTCCTAATGAGATGTCTGAGAGGTTAATAAATGGATTTGATCAGATTCTAAAAGAAGATCATTCAACAGTTTTATTATGTATTCATGGGCGAGCACTTAGAATTTTATTATCAAAAATAGTTGATGGTGATCTAACAAAAATGGATAAGTATATTCACTCTAACACTGGTGTATATATAATAGACTACAATAAAGGTAAATTTGAAATAGTTACTAGAAACTTAAGGAATCACTTAAAAAAGTAATTATTTTTTTGCTTTAACAGTAGTTTTCTTTGCTTTAACAGTAGTTTTCTTTGCTTTAACAGTAGTTTTCTTTGCTTTAACAGTAGTTTTCTTTGCTTTGGTAGCAGTTTTTCTTTTTGTCCTCTTCTTAGGTTTTTCTATTATTTTCTCAGCAATAACATCTGCAAGAATTCTCCCACAGTACTCACAAAGTATTATTTTCTTTTTCTCTTTTATTTCTGCTTGTCTTTGAGGTGGAACAATATTAAAACAACCTCCACATGCACTCCTTGAAACTTTAACAACTGCAAGACCATTTCTCTGTCTATTTACAAGTTTTTCATATGATAATAATAGACTAGCTTCAATCTTTTTTGAGGCTTTGGTCTTAAGAGAATCTAATTTTTTTTCTTCTTCTTTGCTTTCATCTGATAAGACATCAAGATCTGCCTTTTTTGACTTTAGAATTTGGTTTCTTTCTTTGATAACCTTTTTAGTAGATTTAACATCCTCCTTTATATCTTCAATTTTGAGCTCGTTCTCACCAGATTTTTTTACAAATAACTTTGAATCAAGTTCTTGGAGTTCAATTTCTTTAGAAATAGCATCATATTCTCTGTTATTTCTAACATTCATCTGCTGATCTTTATACTTTTTTATTAGCTTTTTTGCTTCAGAGACTTTGTTTTTTAAGTTTTCAATATCATTATTTTTATTATCGATATCATTTTTGAAATTATCTAGCCTAGTATTATAGCCTATAATTTCGTCTTCTAAATCCTGAACCTCTTCAGGTAGAGCTCCTCTCACTTTTTTGATTTCAAATATTTTGGAGTCGATTTGTTGTAACTTAAGTAGATTCGCTAATTTTTTTTCTGTACTATGTTCCATTTACTTAAAATATTTTATTGGATTTGTGTTCTCATCTGTTAAATGAAGTGCAATATTAATTAAATTTTTGTTTAAAAATTCAAATATCAAGTCTTTTGTAAACTGTTCACTTTCGTAGTGTCCGATATCTACTAATATTATCTTATTATTGGCCTCAAAAAAATCATGGTATTTAAAGTCAGAAGTTATAAAAACATCTGCTCCCTTTCTTATGGCATCATTTACAAGAAAACTCCCAGAACCACCACATACAGCAATTTTATTGATTTTTTCATCTATTATTTTAGTGTGTTTTATTGATTTGCATCCGAATTTCTCTTTTAATTCACTTAGTAGTTTCTTAAATATAATTTGCCTTTCACCTACCATACCTGAGCCAACATCTTTAGATTTTACTTGTGAGTCACTTATAAAATAATTGGGTTCATCGTAGGGATGGAATTTTTTGATAATATCAACAACTTTATCTATAACTTTAAAATCGAAAAATAATTCTATTTTTATTTCTTCTACTTCTTCTTTTTTATTAATTGAACCTAGAGATGGGTTAGAATCTTTTTGGGGAACAAAAGTGCCATTTCCTTTATGTTGAAACGAACATTCTTTGTATTTTCCTATATGACCAGCTCCTACTTCATAAATTTTATCTAAAAACTCATTTTTCTCTTTCTCAGGTATGTATAATTCCAATTTTTTAGAGAATCCTTCTTTAGGTTTTAAAAACTGAAGATTTTTTAATTTTAAAATCTTAGATATTTTATTATTTACTCCATCTTTTATATTATCTAAGTTGGTATGAATAGAGTATATATTAATATTATTTTGTATTGCTTTTGTAATAACCCTACCAGCCCAATGAGAAGTATCTACAGACTTTATACCTCCAAAAATTATTGGGTGGTGAGACACTATCAGGTTACATTTCTTTTTGATTGCTTCCTCAACTATCTTTTCTGTACAATCTAAAGAAATAAGACACCCACTAATTATTGCATCTTGATCTCCAACCATGAGGCCAGAGTTGTCATAGTGTTCCTGATAAATTGGTGGAGCCCATTTCTCTAAAGATTCAATAATTTTACTTAATTTCATACTCAATGGAGTTTTTTAAAAATATTTTATTATTTCCTTTATCTCAGATAGTTAGATTTTTTACAAGTCTAAGAAATTTTTTATATGAATTAGGAATACTTAAACGTAAAATATATAAAACTAAAATCATTTCTGTTGGTAATTTGATAATGGGAGGAGCAGGAAAGACACCGACAGTTGAGTATATATCAAGATATTTTTTGAAGAAAAGTGTTTTTTTTTCTATAGTTAGTAGGGGTTATAAGAGAAAAACTAAGGGTTTTATTATTGCATCTGAAAATGATAATTTCAGGACTATTGGAGACGAACCAACTCAATACTTTAATAAATTCAAAAATCATTCAAAGGTAATGGTCTCTGAGGATAGGAATATAGCCTTGAAGTATTGTGATGATAATAATATAGGTTATGTGATAATGGATGATGCTTATCAGAATCATTCATTTGAGAAGGATCTTAATATTCTTGTTTCTTCATATAATAAGCCTTTTTTTGATGACTATATCTTCCCAATGGGGATGCTGAGAGAATCTAGAGAAAGTACCAATAGAGCTAATATTCTAATTTTTTCTGATTGTCCAGAAGATATGAATGCCGGACAAAGGAGTATTTTCACAAATAAGTCTTTAAAATATTCAAATAATAGAATACCAGTATTATTTTCTAATACGAATTATTTAAATCCTATTAAGATATTTGGTTCTAAATTATGTAAAAAAGTAGTTATTATCTCATCAATAGCGTACCCTAAAATGTTTTTTGATTATGTTAACTCAGAATACGATGTTATTAAACAAATTGAATTTAATGATCATCATGAATATACTGAGAATGAAGTTCATTCTATAAAGGATATCCTTGATGATAATATTTCCCTTATTATGACAGAGAAAGATGCTGTTAAAATATGTGAATTTTCAAATATATTAGGACCTTATAGCGTATATTATATTCCGATTAAAATTAATTTTCTATTTAGTAATAAATTATCTGAATATATCTAGGGTATGAGAACATACTTTTCCATCATTTTAATCTTTATGAGCCTTGAGGTGATGTCACAACAAAGGGGTATCCAAAATACAGAGAATAGAGGAAGTAAAAATAAAGGAGAGAAGTTAAGAACTATTCTAGATGATTCTACTAAGACTATTTATGGGATGAATACATCAAGGTATATGTCTAAAGATAATTTTTTATTAGGAGACACAGCATTTATTACTCTAGACTCATCTTTAACAAACATTGAAAAAGTCTCTCCTGATGAAAAAAATCAATTTACTTACCAGAGTCTTGGAAATATAGGAACTCCAATAAATAATATTTTTAATTATTACCCATCAACTTTTTCAATTAGTTCGGGAATTAATTCTCTTAATTACTATTACTTAGTTTCATCTGAGGCAAAGTTTTATGATACAAGATCCCCCTATATTGATTTATCCCTTTTTTTTGGTGGAAACGGAAGGTCTATGGTTGATTTTGTTTTCTCAAGAAATATTAATAAAAATTGGAATATTGGTTTTGATATTCATAGAATTTCAGCTGATAAGCAAATTTCTGCATCAAAAGCTAAGGGTGATAAGAATATAAATTCATCATTATTTAAGTTGTTTGTGTATCACAAATCTGAAGATGAAAAACTTACTTTATACTCTGATTTTGTCTCTTTTAGACATCAAATTTTAGGGAATGGAGGTGTAGATGTTGATTATGATTCACTTCCACTAAATTTTTTCACTTATAATGATTTTAGTACACGACTTAAGGATATAGAAAATCTTGAGAGAAGAAAAAGACTTAACCTCTTTTTAAATTATAAAATAATTGAAGGACTTGAAATTTATAATGATTTCTATTTTAAGACTCAACAGGTTGAATATATGGATGAAAATTATGTAGAAAATGCTCCTTACTATAATGATTTTTTTCTTAGTAATATTTCGACATTAGATTCAATTAAGATAAAATCAGTTGCTAACAGAGCGGGTGTTAGGGGTCTTTTAGGTGATATTAATTATAATTTTTATGCTAATTATAAAAACCTTAATTATTTGTATACAGATAACTTGAACACCAACATATTTAACGAGATTTATCTTGGTGGAATTATCAATTTTTCAAGAAAAGAATTCGATATTCTTACAGACTTTAAGTTAAAAACAACTGGTGATTATAGTCTCCTAGGTAAATTAAAATCTAAAGTTTTTGAAATTAGTTATTATAGCGGATTACATGTTCCTACATTGTTCCAGTCATCATATTCCGGGAATCATTTTCAGTGGGATAATGAATTTAATTCATCATTTATTAACACATTAGAAGCTAAAGTCAAGATTAATACTAATTCTATAATGTTCTCTCCTTTTATTAGATTATCATCAATAAAAGATTACATCTATCTTTCAAATGAGAAAAATCCAACTCAACATGATGAAATTCTAATTAATAACCAGTTTGGAGTTAATTTAAACTTTAACTTATTTAATAAAATAATAAACTTAGAGAGTAGATATTCTTATAATACGGTATCAAAATCTTCTGCAGATATATTTAACATTCCAAAACACCATATTTACTCAAGATTATTTTATAATGGAAAATGGTTTAATAATTCAATCCCAGTCCAGTTTGGTGTTAACGCCTATTTGAGATCAGAGTATTATGGGAATGCTTACGAACCTTCTCTACAAGCATATTATGTTCAGAATAATTTTCTTTTAGAGAGAAATCTAAGATTGAATTTATTTTATGCAATGCAAGTAAAAAATTTAAGAGTCTTTCTTAAGATGACACATTTTAGTCAATTTGATAAATTTGATGGGTATTTTGTTACTCCTTACTATCCTGCTCAGAAAAAAGTATTAGATTTAGGGATAAAGTGGTATTTCTTTAACTGATGAAGACAAGGTTATTATTATTTTTCTTTTTATTTAGCTATAATGTTTACTCACAAACTTATATAAAACTTAATGGAGCAACTTCTTTAGTTGGTGTACCAGGAATTGGAATAGAAGTTCCTATATCTAAGAAATTTACTTTTCAACTTGACGCAACGATGTCATTTTGGAATTCTATTACAATTGATAAATTTTCATCTAGACCATATGTATTTAATCAAATTTTTCCTGAAGTTAGATATTTTACAAAAGAAATAAATGATGGGTTTTATGTAGGAACTCATTTTGGTTATGGAATGTTTAAAATATCAAAAAATAAAAGTTATGCATCCCAAAATAAATATCAGTATGGTTATATATTTTTTTCTGGTTTTACTTTTGGATACCAGTGGCAGTTTAAAGATAGGTGGCTTGTTGATGCTTTTATAGGAGGAGGATATTCTAAAGCTACATATGAAGGTTTTGATAAACAGACAGGATCAAGATATAATACAGATTCAAATGTTGATTTTAGTTCTCAGTGGATTCCATACAGAGGTGGCATTATGATAGGGTATAGCTTTTGATTTTAATTACTCTTATATTATTTAAATAACTCTATCTAAATCTGATATCAAATCTTCTGTGTCTTCTAGTCCAACTGACATTCTAAAAATTCCTTCACCTGCATAATTTTTATAGCTTCTTGTCTGGGTTTTAGATAATTTAAAAGAACCTTCTATTAAGTCTTTTGTTGGCATCCAAAAAATAAGACTTCTGTGATGTCCTAATGAAACTGCATAATGTATTATTTCAAGTTTTTTAATCATTTTGTTTGCTAATAATTTTCCCTTTTCCTCATCTCCAACTTGAAAACTAAGCATAGCAGAAAAATTATTCATCTGAGATAATGCTAAATCATGCTGTGGGTGACTTTTTAAACCAGGATATTTAACATCTGTAATGCTTGGGTGTTTCTCTAACCATTTTGCTAATTTCATAGCATTCTGTTGATGTGCCTCCATTCGTAGAGGTAGCGTTGATAACCCTCTAGCAATTAGCCACGCATTAAAAGGAGACATTATTCCACCATGGTGTATGCTTGCTTCAACTCTTAATTTATCAATTAATAGTCGAGACCCTGCGATGATTCCACCTACAGCATCTCCATGTCCACAAATATATTTAGTTGCAGAGTGCATTATTAAATCTATCCCTAACTTCTTTGCATCTATTCCTAATGGAGTTGAAAATGTACAATCTGCAGATAATAATGCTCCTGCTTCAGTAGCAATCTTTCTTACTGCTTTTATATCTGTTAGACGTAATATAGGATTCACAGGCGTCTCTATATGTATTAATTTTGTATTTGATTGAATAGCTGATTTCAATGCTTTAAGGTCTGACATATCAACAAAAGATGTCTCAATTCCAAAACGGGGGAGTGTATCTCTAGCTAACTCAGCCACTCCAGCATAAGATACATCTGATACAATAACATGATCCTCTTTTGATAAAAACGTCATAAATATAGAAGTTGCTGCAGCCATCCCAGAGGCAGTACATAGTGCATCTTCCACACCCTCAACAGCTGCAATTTTCTTCTCTAGCATTGATACAGTTGGATTAGCCCAGCGTCCATATAACCAAGGGCTGTCTTCCTTTAAATCGTGGGCTGAAAAACTACCTGCTTCCTCACTGACAAATGTGGAAGACATATTTAGTGGTGGGGAAGATGCATTTGTGGAAGGATCCGGACCTTCACCACCGTGAATAGCAGTAGTTCTAATCCCAGAATAATGTTGTTTTCTGTCTTGCTTTTTCATTTTATATAAGTCTTAGTATTTTTATTTTATACTTTATCTAATCTACATATAACCTTAGTAATATCAAAAGCCCAGAAGTTTATAAAATCTTATTTTATTATATTTAAAATATGAAAAAAATTATTTTATTACTCCTAGTATATTTTCCACTATTATCTCAAGATTATAAAGTGCCACCTGATGTTATTAGATCACTAATTGATGCAGACCCTCAACCTACAATAAGCCTAACAAAAGAAGGCGATTTAGGTTTAGTTTTATTTAGAGATGGCTACCAGTCTATAGATGAACTTGCAAAAGATGAGCTTAGAATTGCTGGAACTAGATTAGATCCTGTGAGGTACACTTCTTCAAGAATGACATATTATAAGTCCTTCTCATTAATTGATATTAAGTCTGGTGATAACATTTCAGTAGATTTTCCTCTAAATGGAAAATTTTCATTTTTTCGATGGTCTCCTGATGAAGAAAAAGTAGCTTATACAAATACTACTGATAAGGGAGTTGAGTTATGGGTACTTGATATAAAATCAAAAAAATCTCAGAAAGTATCAGATAGATACATAAATGATATTCTTAATAGTCCATTTCAGTGGTATAATTCCAATGATGAAATTCTTGTGAGTTTACGTTCTAATATTAAGGAACCTAATATTAGCACTGTCCCAACTGGACCTATAATCCAAGAGACAACAGACCAAAACGCACCATCAAGGACTTATCAAGATCTTATTAAAAATAAAAATGATGAGATACACTTTGAGCATTATGCTTCAGTAGAACTTCATAAAATGTCATTAAATGGTTCTTCTGAGATAATTAAAAAGGGAATGATTAAGGATTATGATCTCTCTCCTGACCAAAATTATTTATTAACAAAAACAATCAATAAACCTTTTTCATATCTAGTGCCGTATTACAGGTTTCCTTACACTGTATCAACAAAAAATCTTGATAATAACTCGATAGAAATTATTGCAAATATTCCAATTGATGAAGTTAGGCCTAAGGGTTTTGATGCCACAAGAGAAGGAATTAGGTCTGTGTCTTGGAGGAATGACCTTGGCAGCGAACTTTACTGGGTTGAGGCAAATGATGGTGGTGATCCTAAGGTTAAGACTGATCATAGAGATATTGTCTATACTCTATCCAGTCCATTTAAAACACAGAAGGAGGAACTTGTCAGGACTAAACTTAGGTTTAGAAATATAATCTGGGGAATGGGAAATGAGGCAATTATGGGAGAGAGATTATGGAAAAACAGAAATGAGATTACTTCACTTTTGGATACTGAATCAAGGAGTGTAAAAAAAGTATTATTTGATAGACAGTATGATGACATTTATTCGGATCCAGGGTCCCCTGTACTATCACCTAACACATTTAATAGAAACGTAGTAGAAATAAAGAAAAACTCATTTTATATGATAGGTCAAGGTGGTTCACCTGAAGGGTATAGACCTTTTCTAAGCCAGTTAAATTTAAAAACTCTTGAGAGTAAGATTCTATTTAGATCAGAAGCTCCATACTATGAGAGGCCTATAAAACTTACTGGTAGCGATTCTAAGACGTTAATAACCTCTAGAGAATCTAAATCTGATAACCCAAACTACTTTATCAGAAATTTAAATTCAAAAAACAGTAAGCAGATTACATATTTTGAGAACCCTTATAAAAAGTTAGAACAGCTAAAGAAAGAGGTTATTAACTATAAGAGAGATGACGGCATAGACCTTAGTTCCGTTGTTTACACATTAGAATCATATGATCCAGCTAAGGAGGGAAGACTTCCTGTCCTCATATGGGCATACCCAAGAGAGTACACATCCAAAAAGGTTGCGAGTCAGGTTAGAACCTCACCTTATAGGTTTACCAGAATAAGTTATGGTTCTCCAATTTTCTGGGCATTAAGGGGATATGCTGTCATGGCAAGCACGGAGATGCCAATAGTTGGATTTGATGGCGATCAGCCTAATGATTCTTTCAGAGACCAGTTGGTAATGAACGCAAAGGCAGCTATTGATAAAATTTCAGATATGGGCATTGGAGATAGAGACAGAGTAGGAGTTGGAGGGCATTCTTACGGTGCATTTATGACTGCTAATCTACTCGCTCACTCAGATTTATTTGCTGCTGGAATTGCTAGAAGTGGTGCTTATAATAGGACTCTTACACCTTTTGGGTTCCAGAGAGAGGAGAGGACCTACTGGGAGGCTCCTGAATTATATAATTACATGTCACCTTTCATGCACGCAGATAAAGTTAACGAGCCATTGCTATTAATTCATGGAGAAGAAGATAACAACTCTGGTACTTTCCCTGTACAGAGTATAAGGTTTTTTAATGCGATAAAGGGCCACGGAGGCACGTCAAAGTTGGTGATGCTACCAAAAGAAAGTCATGGTTACAGGGCAAAAGAGTCAATATTACACATGCTTTACGAGATGGACTCCTGGCTAGAGAGATATGTGAAAAACAAAAATGTAAAACCTGATAATGTAAAATTGAAAATTAACTAAAGAATTTAAAACTAATTAACCTAAACCACCCAAAGATGAGACTTTTATATATCATAATTTTTTTAATAACTACAAATCAAGAGTATCTATATTCCCAGAAAAAAAATAAAGGAATTGAAAACCATCTTGAAAACATTTCAATTAATGCATTAAAGTGGAGATCTGTTGGACCTGCGTTAACCTCAGGAAGAGTTTCTGATATTGCTGTTAATAAAAATAATCCATTTGAGTATTATGTTGCAGTCGCTTCTGGTGGTGTATGGAAGACTTCTAATTGGGGACTTGAGTATATCCCAGTATTTGATAATGAGAGTTCATACTCGATTGCTTCTGTTACTATTGACCCAAATAATTCAAATACAGTCTGGGTTGGTACAGGAGAGAATAATAACCAGAGATCAGTTCCTTACGGAGACGGTGTGTATAAGTCAACAGATGCTGGAAAATCATGGAAAAATGTAGGTTTAAAGACTTCTGAGCACATAGGTAATATCGTTGTCGACCCTAATGATTCGGATA
>NTKI01000020.1 GCA_002457315.1 Rhodothermaeota bacterium MED-G19 | reverse complement strand
TGGCCTTGAAAATAATTTTAATGTTACCCTCACAAACAGTTCAAAGTTTATCTCTAAAAAAGAGTTGAAACAAACAGATGCTATTGTGTTCTTGTGCACAACATTAGACGTGCTAAATAATGAAGAGCAAAAAGTTTTTAAAGAGTTTATAAATAAAGGAGGAGGGTACGTAGGAATTCACTCTGCTGCAGACACTGAATATGAATGGGAATGGTATGGAAAACTTGTTGGTGGATACTTTAAAAATCACCCTAAGATTCAAAAAGCAAGAATTATTACAAAAAACAATAAACACATTGCAACAACTCACCTGGATGAGAGTTGGGAAATTACTGATGAATGGTACAATTATAAAGATATAAACCCCAACATAAATGTTTTACTTAACCTGGATGAATCAAGTTACAAAGGAGGAGAAAATGGAACCAATCATCCAATCACTTGGTTTCATGAGTTTGATGGTGGAAGATCATTTTATACAGGCTTAGGACATAGAGCTGAGGTTTATAAAGATGATAGGTTTGTTAAAATATTATTGGGCGGAATTCTTTATGTCACTCAAAATTAAGTTTGAAATTTGTTATCGATTTTTTTACTACTATCATAAACTCTAAAAGCTAAAACTTCTGCGCTTACAGTGACTTTTCTAAGTTTTATTGGAGTCAACTCACATTTTATTAAAACCTTTTTTTTAGAATATGATATAACTGAAGCCTTAAGCCTAACTGGTAGGTTCGGGGTAGGGGCAATATATTTAATACTTAGCGTTCCTGTTGCATATTTATACTCTGGTAATGAACCGAGTGATCTGTTTTCATGTTTTAGTGCATAAGCCATTGCGGTCCCCATTGAATGGCAATCAATAATTGTAGCTATAATACCACCATTCATTATTTTAGGCCAACCTTGATGAGAAACTTTTGGTTGCCAGTCGCAAAGCGAAACGTCGTCACCCCAAAAACTTTTTACATGGAGTCCGTTTTTAGTGTCGTTACCACATCCAAAACAAATATTTCCTGGCATAAAATCTTGAAAAATTTGAGGTGAATTTTTTGATAACATAAATACTTATTTAATATTAGTAAATATGATTAAAATTATTGACATAAATTTCCAAGGTTATAAGTCAGCTGTTGCTTGCTTTTTAATAAAATCCGAAACAAATCTTATCCTAGTAGAGACGGGGCCATCTAATTCTTACTCTCAAATTGAAAAAAAAATATTAGAATTAGGTGAAGACGTTAATAAAATAAAACATGTTTTTGTAACACATATTCACCTAGACCACTCAGGTGGTGCCTGGAGATTTGCAAAGAATGGAGCAACTATATATGTTCATCCAAAAGGAGCTTCACATTTAGAAAATCCGGAAAAACTCATTAATTCAGCCACTATGATTTACGGAGACAAAATGGATATGTTATGGGGTAAGGTTGATAAGATAGACTCTAAACAAATCTATAGTGTTAGAGACAATGAACTTATAAAAGTTGATAACTATAAATTCAAAGCATTATATACACCAGGGCACGCAAGTCATCATATTGCTTGGAAGCTTAACAATGTAATTTTCACAGGAGATGTTGCTGGTGCTAAAATAAAAAATGGTCCCGTGATGCCGGCGTGCCCACCACCTGATATAAATTTAGAGTTATGGGAGAAAAGCATAAAAATTATTGAAAAAGAAAAACCAACAAAGTTATATTTAACTCATTTCGGTGAACACCATAATATTAAAGATCATTTTGAAAAACTGAGAAAAACCTTAAAATTATGGTTTGATTGGATTAAGAAAAATGAATTAAAATATAAAAACAATGAAATATTAACATATAAATTTAATGACTATGTTTTGGGTGAAATTAAAAAAGAAAACATAAGTGAAGAATTAATAAATCAATACTTTGCCGCAAACCCTCCATATATGAGTGTTGCTGGAATAAAAAGATATTGGAAAAAAAAACATGAAAATAAATAAACTAAATAAGATTTTAGAAAACGAAATTATTCCTGGCTTCCTAGGGAAGTTTGTACACGGAAAAAAAATGAGTTTAGCGTTTTGGAACGTTAAAAAGAATTCAACAGTTCCTCTTCACAATCACCCCCATGAACAATGCCTTTATGTAAAAAGAGGTGTGTTTGAGCTAACCATTGAATCAAAAAAAAAAGTGCTAAAAGAAAATGAGGTTATAATTATACCATCTAATGTTAACCACTCTGGAAAGGCACTTACTGAATGTGAGTTAATAGATGTTTTTACTCCAGCAAGAGAAGAGTACCAAAACAAATAATATGGATTTTTCAAATGAAAAGTTTCGTGAGCTATTAGACCAGTCATATAAAATGATTGAAGACTGGTACTCAAATCATTTAAGAGACAAAAAAATTTATAACAACAGCTCGCCAGAAGAAATAAGAAAAGCTTTTAAAATTAAAAGTAAAAACGAAAAAACTAATCCATCAGACGTAATACAACATCTTAATGAAAACCTAATAAAGCATTCTAATTTTAATCCTAGCCCAAATTATTATGGGTACATTACTGGAGGAGGAAATCAAGTAGGAATACTTGGAGAATTCATAAAGAGTGCATTAAATCAAAACAACTTAAAATGGCATAGCGCCCCAGCAAATAGCGAAATAGAAACTATCACAATAGACTGGATCTCTAAATTTATAGGTTATAATCATAAAGAAAGTGGAGGAGTGCTGGTAAGTGGGGGTTCTGTTGCAAACCTAATGAACATCGCGGTTATGCGAAAAATGAAAGGCAACACAAACCTCTCAAAGAATGGTGTTTATGGAAATAAGATCATGAGAGTATATGTGTCACAAGAAGCACACTCAAGTATTGACAAGGCTATGGATACTCTAGGACTGGGCACCAATAATCTCATTAAAATAAAGACTAAAAATTTTAAAATTGACACTAAGTCATTAAGAATAAAAATAAATGAAGATATTAAAAAAGGATATGAACCTATAGGTGTCATTGGTATAGCCGGAACAACAAATACCGGAT
Source organism: Rhodothermaeota bacterium MED-G19 (assembly GCA_002457315.1). GTDB lineage: Bacteria > Bacteroidota > Bacteroidia > Cytophagales > MED-G16 > MED-G16. The sequence continues at coordinate 16,124 of NTKI01000020.1, read as the reverse complement.
CAGTAGATCCATTAAAATTATTAGCACAAATCAGCAAAGAGTTTAACCTGTGGTTTATGGTTGATGCTGCTTACGGGGGGCCCGCTGCAAGTATTAAGAAATTAAAAAATGTTTTTGAAGGAATAGAAGAGGCAGATTCAATATTAGTTAATCCCCATAAGTGGATGTTTGTGCCATTCGAAGTCGCTTGTGTGATAGTAAAAAACAAAGAGAACCTAAGAAAAACATTTAGCCTAATTCCAGAGTACCTACTTGGTGGAACAGAAAATAAAGACAGAGACGACTTGATGAATTATAGTATCCAATTATCAAAAGATTTTAAAGCATTAAAGGTTTGGATGACAATAAAAACATATGGGTATAAAGAAATAAAAAACGGAATAAAAAACGATATATCAATGGCTAAATACGCCTATGAAATAGTACAAAATGACTCTTGTTTTTTGCCAATTCATTTTCCTGAACTTTCAATTTTTTGCTTTAAATACAAAAGTAAAATTAAAGGTGTTTCTGATTCCCTTATCAACAAAAAGATTATAGATATGATTGAAGAAGACGGTAGGGTTTTCTTTTCTGGAACAAAAATAAATAATGAAAATGTTTTAAGAATTAACTGTGTAAATCATAGGAGAAATAAAAAAGATGTAGAATTCTTATTTAAAGTAATTAAAGAAATTGGAATTAAAGCTGAAGGTGTTTTGTTAAAAAGTTAGATATTAAGTTTCTCAAGATATTTTTTCTTTACATACTGAAATGCGTTTTCATGATCTTTTAATATAGGATCACCTTCAGGCAAATCATTTTGTTTATAAGGATCTACTTGTCTTCCGTTTCTCCAAAACCTAAAACAAACATGCGGACCAGTTGCTAAGCCAGTAGAGCCAACATACCCTATAATATCGCCTTGTTTTACTGATTTACCTTTTTTAATTCCCTTTGCAAACCTTGACATATGAAGGTATTGAGTTGTATATATGTTATTGTGTTTAATCTTAACATAATTTCCATTATTTCTTCCGTACCGTGCCTCAACAATTTTACCATCAGCAACACTCATAATTGGAGTGCCGCGAGGGGCAGCATAATCAGTTCCCAAGTGATCTCTGTATCTTTTTAAGACAGGATGGTATCTTCTCTTTTGAAATTTTGATGATATTCTATAAAAATTAAGAGGTGACCTTAAAAATGTTTTTCTTAAGCTTTTGCCTTGATCATCAAAAAAATCATTTCCAAATCCTTGATCATAGCCGACAGCAAAGTATGTGTCATTATTATGAATAAGTTTTGCAGCCTTTATTTGTTGAACACCAACCACTTTTTCATCTATAATTTCTTCAACATAAATTATGGTATATTTATCTCCCGGCATTATTCTAAAAAAATCAACCTGCCAAGCATAAACATCAACCATTAAATTAACTAAATCAAGAGGGTAATCATTATCAGCAAAACTTAAGTATAAACTTGAATTAATTTCTCCAGATATTGTTTTTTCCTTATATACAATAGGCTTACTTATTTTTTCAAAAGAAATAAGCGAATCTAGTTTAGATAAAATGTAATCGTATTTACTAGACTCGTAAATAAAATATGTTGGTATGTCTCTTCCGTTTTTAAAAAATAAAGAATACTCTTTACCTTTCTTAAGATTTCTTAAATTAAATATTCCTTTTGATTTTTGAGAAGCTTCATAAATTACTTTATTTGAAACTCCATGTTTTGATAAAATATCAGAAAAACTTTGTCCCCATTTTATTTTTTTAGATATGTGTGAAAAAGAATCTAAGTTTATTCCATAATGAAATGCCGGCATAGAATCTTCTGTTTCTTGAACCGATTCTATTTCATTAATTTTTTTATCTAAGAACTTGGGGGTTTTCGTATCACAAGATATCAGGTAAAAAAAAAGGGTAGTTAAAAGAAACCTATTAATCATAAAAGATTTTAATTCCATTTTCTAAGTGAGATAAATAGTTTTCAACATCTAATTCATACCCCCATGGCTTGTAAATTATCTTTTCAGAAAAAGGGTCTAATATTACATAAAATGGCTGAGCATTATTGTTGAATCTTGTTATTTGAAAATCAGCATTTTGCTTCCCTATTGTTTTTTTTACTTTGGAATCATATTTAGACGTATACCATTCAGAAGCTTTTAGTTCTGTTTTGTCATCAACATACAAAGACAACAACACGTATTTGTTGTTAAGATAATTTCTGACTCTAGCATCAGGCCAGACCCTAGACTCAATATCCCTACAGTTTACACAGCCATGACCAGTAAAATCTAAAAGTACTGGCTTGTTGGATTTTTTTGCATAATCTAAAGCTTGATTATAATCAAAAAAGCCCTGAAGATTATGTGGTAGTTTTAAAATGTCAGAATACTTAACATTTGATAATGAACTTGAGCTCTCATCATCAAAAAATGGCTTACGAGAAAATGTGCTTATATCAATATATGTAGATTGAGTTGGTGGCAAATAGGCAGCAAAATAAGATAGTCGGTTTCCAAATAAACCAGTAGCAAAATATAATGATAAAGAGAGACAAAACATTCCTATAAACCTAACTCTAGAATTTTTTACTTTAATAAATCCATCAGGAAGTTTAACAAAGCCTAATAAGTAAAGTGATAAAATCATAAAAAGAGAAGACCAAATTATTAAAAAAACATCTCTATTTAAAAGATTAAAATGATAAGCCTTATCTACTACACTTAAAAATTTTAACGAAAAAGCTATTGCAAAAAAGCCCAAAATAATCCGCAAATTAACCATCCAGCTGCCTGATTTGGGTAAACTTTGGAGTTTCTGTGGAAAAATTGCCAATAAAGTAAATGGTAAAGAAAATGCTAAAGAAAATGAAAGCATTCCAAGAACAGGTTTAATTTGTAGGCCACTAGCAGATTGAACTAATATACTGCCCACCAAAGGACCAGTACAAGAGAACGAAACCAACACCAATGTAAAGGCCATAAAGAATATTCCGAGAAGTCCTCCTTGCTGAGATTTTTTATCAACAGAGGTTATAAAACTTGAAGGAATAGTTAATTCATAAAATCCAATTAAAGAAAGCCCAAAAGCTATAAATAAAATAAAAAATATTATGTTGGGGAGCCAAGAGGTTGCTATTTCGTTTGCTGATTGAGGTCCAATTAAGACTGATAAAAAAACACCTAAAAAAGTAAAAATAAAAACAATTGAAACACCAAAAAAAACAGCATCAAAATAGGATTTTTTATCACTTTTCTTATTAGTAAAATAAGAAACTGTTAAGGGTATCATAGGAAAAACACAGGGTGTTAGTATAGCCAAAAAACCTGCAAAAAAAGAGAATAAAATAAAAGACAATAATGACTTTTCCTCTTCAAAGCCTAACGAGGCTTCCTTATAAACTATTGTATCCTTTGGGGGATCATTAAAAAAAACAAAGTCTTTTTCTAAGGGTATGCACATTTTTTCGATTTCTGAACAAACTTGATAAGATATATATCCACTAATAGAAACATTGTCACTCTCTGATTTCACTTCTTGAGAAAAATAACCCGTATTACCTAAATATTTTACTTCAGCATCCCAAACTTCATCAAATTTTGTTTTAACATTTACCGGAACAACATTACCGTTAAGGCTATGCGTTTTATTGGAGTTAAATTCAAACTCAGTTCGGGGCCCACTATTTGGGTCGTTATCACTAGAATATATGTACCATCCTATCTCAGTTGTTGGTTTAAAAATTAATTTTAATGTTCTATTTGATTCGTAATTAGAGCTATCAATATTAATATCCCATTTTATTGGCTCCAATATTTGAGAGTGTGATATAAAAACGAAAATGAGAGAAAAAAATATTATTAAACTAAAGAGTTTATTTTTCATCATCAGCAAAATTCTGATAGAAACAGGTTATCGTCTCTATCCCTTTATAAAAGTTATATAATCCATAAGACTCGTTAGGAGAATGTATTGCGTCTTCATCTAATCCAAATCCCATTAATATAGAGTCCAAACCAAGTTCTTTTTTAAAAAGAGCAACAATCGGTATGCTGCCTCCATCAAAAGTTGGAACAGGATCTTTATTCCAAACCTTTTGAAACGCTTTATAAGCAGACCTATATCCTTTAGTGTCTGTGTTAACAATACACGGCTCGCCACCATGGTGATCAGTGATTTTAATGCTACAAGATTTAGGACAAATCTTATTTAGATGATCCTTAAACAATCTTGATATTTCAGAGCTTGATTGATTAGAAACCAATCTCATAGAAATTTTAGCATAAGCCTTGGATGGCAATACTGTTTTTGCACCTTCATTAGTATATCCTCCCCAAATTCCGTTTACATCAAGCGTTGGTCTTGTTCCTATTCTTTCAACTGTGGAATATCCTTTCTCGCCAAAAGTATCTCCAATTTTAATGTGTGACTTAAATTCTGATAGATCAAACGGGACATTATTAATTTCATCTCTTTGTTCATCTTGATAGGTTATAACATTATCATAAAAACCAGGTATTAGGATCTTACCATTGCTATCTTTTAAAGATGCTATTATTTCACACAATTGATTTATCGGATTATTAACAGCTCCCCCATAAGTTCCAGAGTGCAAATCTCTATTAGGTCCTGTTAGCTCTACTTCCATATAGGAAAGACCTCTTAGGCCTACTGTTATCGAAGGGTTATCGTTGTTAATTATACTTGTATCAGAAATAACAATTACGTCTGCAGATAATTTTTCTTTATTAGAAGAAACAAATTCTTCAAGGCTTCCTGACCCACACTCTTCTTCTCCCTCTATCATAAATTTTATGTTAAAATTTATTTTTCCAGTTTCCTGCAAAGCTTCATAGGCTTTAAGATGCATATACATTTGTCCTTTGTCATCACAAGATCCCCTAGCATAAATTTTTTCGTTTTTAATCGTAGGTTCAAAGGGTGGTGTGTCCCATAACTCATAGGGGTCAGCTGGCTGAACATCGTAATGGCCATAAACTAAAATAGTTGGATAAGAAGTATCTAATATTTTTTCAGCATAAACTATTGGATGGCCTTTTGTTTTTATTTTTTCTACCTTATCAAGGTTAAGTTTCATAAAAGAATTAACCAACCATTCTGCTGCCTTATCAACTTCATTCTTAAATTTTGAATCTGCACTAACTGACTCAATTCTTAAAAGCTCAAAAAGTTCATCTAAGAATCTGTCTTTATTGTTATTAATATATTCATTTATCATAGGAAGCAAATTTAATCATATATACGAGTTACCTAAAGATATGATCAACTTAAATTTGTTAAAAAAAATTAACAAAAATTAAAAACCATCATCTTCGTCATCAGTAACAGTTTTGAAAACTTCATCTTCTAAAAAAGTATCTGAAGGAGACATTAAATCATAGGGTTCCTCAATTCCAAAATACCTTAGTCTGAAGTTATTTATATAATCTAAAATATAATTTTCATCAACAATATTGATAGGTATAAATTTGTCTTTTGACTCAGAAGTCGATATCATTTCTGAGTTATACCTTTCGTTCGAAGAAAAGGTTTTAAGTGATTTCCCATCATAACTCATATACACCCAAAACTCAGGTGCGGGTTGTAAGAACAAACTAAAAACATAATCATAATCACTTATGTATTTTATTTCTACAAATCCATCTATAGATGCGTTGACATCTCTTGGTCCTATATTTGAAAGGTTAACCACCGAGGTATTATACCAAGAATTATTCTTCTGAGACCAACTGAAGTTTGTGTTAGGAAAAACAAAAGTGCTATTCAGCACAGCCTCTGATTCAGTTAAAGACTTGTATTCACTCAATATCATGTTCTCATAGGCAAGAGTTTTTTGATGTCCAATTATATCAGAAAGCCTCATCAAAACATCTTCTTCATTATCATGAGCTATAGGAGCGCCATAAGTTTCTATAATATCATTAAAAGCAAATCCTAATTCGTCAACTATTGATCTTTTTAAGTTAATATCTATAATTAAAAATAAGTCAGAATTAATATTCATTGAATCCAAAAATGATTTACCAGACATAGATGAAAAAACTCTAAAATTATTATCGTTATCAATCATTTTAACTTTACCTTCAAAGGCTACTTGATTTTTTTTAGGATTAAATAATAGCGAGTTACCATTATAAACATCTTGATTTCTTTTGCCCACAGTTTCGATCAAATATTCTCCAGTAAAGGAATCGTAAGATAGTTTCCCAGAGGGGTTAAAAAAGACCAAACTACCTTTGCTAACAGGATTATTAAAAAAATCAAAAAACAATTCGTTAGAGTTTTTTGATATAGCTGCATTATAAAAACCGTCTCCTTCTGAAATATTTAAAGTAAGTTCGTCACCTGGAGAAAAATAACCATCAAACGGAATTGCGTTTTCAATTCTAAATTCCTTAATTTCTGATGGAATAATATTACCCTTAAAAAGTAATTGCTCATTATTAGCTACAAGTTCTATTTTCCCATAAAAATTAAAGCCCGGCTCCATAAGAATAGGAGAGGATTCTTCTACAATTCCCATAGAAAACGAAGACTTTAATCCGTAATCCAATGACTTTAATTCAAATTCAGAAAAGGGTAAATTAAAAGTATCATTATCAAAATTAACATATTCATAAATGCCTTGGCCTTCAAATTTATTTTTAGACTTAATGGTTATATCAGAATTAGTAAACTTATGATATTCATTAATTGTATCTAAAATTAGATTGGCTTCTGTTAAGGGAAATATATTAAATTCTTCACTTACTGTAATAGAACCTTTTTTGGGAATTATGTAGGCATCTGCAACTTGCAATTCAGGTATACCTTGAATACTTATATTGGCAGAGCTTAAATCTATTGAAGCGTTAGTAGCTCTAAAATTCCAATTGCTGAAGTTTTCGCTTAAAGGATAAAAGTAATGGTTCTCATCAATTTCAGCATTTAAATCAACTCTATTTTCATTAATTAGCCAATTAGCATAAGATAGAGATGAGCTGGTTTTATAATGAGGCAATATAAAATTTCTCTCATCAAAAAAGTTTGATTTAAATTCCATTTCATTAGCCATAATATCAAATTTAAAAAAAACATCCTTAGCCTTTAGAAGTCCTGATTTGTGATTATTATGATTAAGGTTAACTTCTGTGCTTTCAGAAATTAATAATTCATCACTAAAAGAAAAATTATCAGAAATAAATTGTGAATTATTTGTTCTTATCATTCCCTCTGAAGTAACCGCTTTTGATGATATAATTAGATCACCAAAAACCTCTACGTTTTTATCATAAGCATAAACCTTATTGTTATTTATAGAGTCATAATTTAAGTATACATAATCATCTTTAAGGTTAAAATATGTAAAATTCAAACCCGAAAGCTCCATCGGAGGATAATTAAATTTTTCGTTGTTATAAAAACCTTTATAAACAAATCCCTTATCTAGATTTCCTGTTAGTGAATCTGGAAAAAACCTTACCCTATCAGAAAATAACATTGTGGTTTTATATTTAATATTGCCAGACATGTATAGTCCAGTAGAATCCATTAATAAATTATTATAAACGTTAATTTTGTTTTTATACGCTGGTATTCCTTTTTCTTCAATCTTCATATTGAAACCGAGAGAATTATCTGGCATCGTGATTAAGTTTGTTTCTATTGGTTCAAATATGTTGTTTGAATGAAATGTTCCTGGAAATTCAAATTTAGGCAAGCTAGATTTATCTAAACTATCGATTCTAAACTGATCAATTGAAAAATAAAAAGTACTATCGTATTCTTCTCCGTATTCCTGTGGAAGGTCAAAATAAACCTTTGTACTTTTCTTAGAAATAAAAGATGGAAACTTAGGGAGCTGCCTTCTTGATGATTTATTTTTAGGGTGATTAATAAATAAGTCACCACCTATATTAAAAAGATAGTTATAACTATCTTTAGAGTTGTTTTTAGTCATCATCTTCAAAGTATCAATTTCGATTAAATCTAGAAGATAAGAATCATAATCAAAGTGAACTTTGACACCATTAAAATCAAAATTACCAACAGAGATATCCCCAATAAGTTTAACAGATCTGTTTTTATTTAATTCAACTTTTCCGTTCTTTGGATAGACTATAATGTTGTTTTTTTTACTGATAGTTATGCTTTCTACACCAACAAAATGCATTGAATTATTAGAAAGATCATAAATTAAATTTTTAGAATTTGGAGATAAAGAAGCAAAATTAAATTCATCGTAATCAGACCTTTTAAGGTGTGAAGTATAATAATGTCTAAGTTTAGGTAATATTTTGATCAAACCAATTGAACGATCATAAGCAACAAACCCATTTCTCCAAAGACTCATTACTCCTCCTTCTATAAGAGCTGGTTTTGATTTAAAAAAGTAAGCTAAGTCTGTTAAATAAAAATCTCTTCGTTTCACCTTAGAAAAATAAGTATAAGTAGCTTTTAAAATATTTATCCCGTTAAGGTCAGACATTTCGTTTAGTTTGTTATTCGAATAATATTGAGTTGAAAAAACATTTATGGGACGTTGATTAGGCGCTATAATCATTCCGAATTCAACTTTATCGTTTTCTAAATGATAACGCAAAAAATCTGGATCAAATTCAATATCAAAATATGATGAATAAAAAGAAGTGTTTTTTAGTGGTCCTTCTAAATTTAAAACTTCAATGCTGTTTGTAATTTTATTGTAATTAAACTCTACTAAGGGGTGGTATAGAGAGTCAGACTTGTGTTGTATTTTAAAATATGATGAAGGTGATGATATAGTAGTTTTATCTAATTTAAAAGAGTGACTGTTTATAATTATTTGTTTATCATTATCTAGTCTAAATATAATTTCACTGTCTTCACCAGCAAGTGATTTTGTTACCAGATTATCTCCTTCAAGAGCTAATCCCATTTTAATACGAATATTATTTTGAAAAGTAAAATCAATGTTAGACTCATTGGAAATGAATGAAAATTTATTATCAGGTCCTCCTAAATTTTTTGGAGGTAAATAGTCAAATACTCCTAAAATATTTTTGAATTCTTTTGAATTAAATTTTGTTTCATTAGATGTTATTTTTCCCTTTTCAAGGTCAATATTAAAACGATTTAAAATAAACTCAACCTTATCAAGTTGTTCATTATTGATATAAGATGAGATTAGTCCATCACTTCCCTCTATAACATTGAAATCTGGATAAAAATTAAAGTTTGATTTTGAGATTTTAAAATTTTCATTGGATGTGTAAAAGTTGATGTCAGAATTATAAAAATTAAAAGTTAAAACACCTAAATCATTGCCTTCCTCAGTATATATATTATAATTTGAAAATTTATCTACACTAACTTTAAAAGTAGACTCATAATTTATTTTATGGGATGCCCTTTCAACAAAGTGTTTATTGTTTATTTTTTCCCATAATAACTGAAAATAACGAGCGGGTTCATCTGTAGAATAAATAAAATAATAATGGTAAAGAAGTACATCAGCAAATGATGATTTAGAATCTAAATTATTTGAAATCCAATCCGAGTAATAAAGAAAAGCTAAGTAGTTTTTAGTATTAGATGAGGATAAAAAATTAAGTATTTCAATAAAAGTTTGTTTTTCTTCGTTAGAAAAACTTTGTTTCCAATTGTCTAGGGTTCTTAATAATATTTCTTTTTCCGAACTTTCTATATCTAAAATTTTAAAATCTAATTTTATTTGATCATTAAATTGATCAAGAGAGTAGTTAATTTTTGACTGTGAAAAAGAAACAAAAAAAGAAAACAGAAAGATCAGGCTAAAAGTTATTTTAATTAGTACTTGGCCTATACTCATGATATTCAACTGATTGAGTTAACAATATCAATAAACTCTTGTGCTTGAAGAGAAGCTCCTCCGATTAGACCACCATCAACATCATGGATTTCAAAAATTTCTTTTGCGTTAATCGCATTAACACTTCCTCCATACAGTATACTTGTGTTTTTTGATACTGAAGAACCAAATTTTTGTTTAATAGTCTTTCTTATAGCAACGTGCATTTCTTCTATTTCTTTATTACTTGCTGTCTTTCCTGAACCAATTGCCCAAACAGGTTCATAGGCTATTATAACTTTTTGAAAACTTTCTTTATTTAATTTTAAAACCGTTTCCTTAAGTTGATTTATAACATATTCCAAGTGGTTGTTTTTGTTCCTGAAGATCAGGGGTTCACCACAACAAAAAATTGGAGAAATATTTCTTTCAACTGATCTCAAAACTTTATTTAATAATTCTTCATTTGTTTCAGAAAAGAAGTCTCTGCGTTCACTATGGCCTATTATGACATATTTTATCCCTAGACTTTTTAACATTAAAGCCGACACCTCTCCTGTGAATGAGCCTTGCTTAAAAGAACTACAATTTTGGGCACCAACAAAAACAGATTCAGTGCCAGTGCACATATTGTCAATGGATAATAAAAACGGATGCGGAACACATAAAACCTTTAACGTTTTGGGGTTATTCTTCCTGTTCAATAATTTTAAAAATTCATATGTTAATTTTTTAGAAGAATACTCGTCGTTATTCATTTTCCAATTTGCTGCAATTATATTTTGTGCCATTATATTCTTTTTTGTACTACAAAATTAATTTAAATATTTTATTGGTTATGAAAATCAAATAACGAACTCTCTCTTTAAATATTTTGCTGTTTTATTGTTCCTTAGTTTAATTAAGTTTTGTGGTGTTCCTTCAAAACAGACTAAACCCCCTCCTTGTCCACCGTCTGGCCCCATATCAATTATCCAATCTGCTTGCTTAATCAACTCTGTGTTGTGTTCAATTATTATAACTGAATTACCACTGTCTATCAAACGAAAAACTGAAGTCATAAAATAAGAAATGTCTTTATTGTGTAATCCAGAAGATGGTTCATCAAATATGAAAAGAGTTTTTTCATTTAGCTTTTTATCATCTGAAAGATACGTAGCTAACTTCAGCCTTTGGGCCTCACCGCCGCTAAGTGTACTAGAAGATTGTCCTAATCTCAAATATCCTAAACCCACATCTAACATAGGTTTAAGTTTTTTCTGTATTGTTCTAGACGACGAGAAGAAAAGATGTGATTCTTCTATTGTCATCTCTAGCACATCATAAATGTTTTTATCATTATATGTGATTTCAAGTATTTTCTTTTTAAATCTTTTTCCTTTACAAGCACTGCACTCTAAATAAAGATCTGCCATAAACTGCATCTCAATTTTTTTTGTTCCCTCTCCAAGGCACTCATCACACCTACCCCCATCAACATTAAAGGAAAAGTCAGAAGGCTTAATTGACTTATCAGACTTAAAGCCCTCACTTGAAAAAATCTTCCTTATAGCATCATATGCTTTAGAGTATGTTGCTGGGTTTGATCTAGAAGACCTCCCTACTGGGTTTTGGTCTACCATCTCAATATTTTGAATATTTTGAATATCACCTTTTAAAGAGCCGTAGTTGCCTTCTTTATCATACTTTTTATCTAACCTCTTTGCTAGGGCAGGATGGAGAATTTGTTTTACAAGGGTTGATTTTCCAGAACCACTAACCCCAGTAACAACAACTAAACATTCGAGTGGAAAGTTGACATCTATGTTTTTTAAATTATTCTCTCTGGCTTGACAAATTGTAATTTTTTTAGAATGTTTTCTGACATGAGATTTTTCCATTTTTTTTTTGTTAAAAATAAAATCACTTGTGGGGCTATCTGTAGATTTACTTATAGATTTAGTTTTTCCCGAATAAACAACTTCGCCTCCTTTACTACCAGCGCCAGGACCTATATCAATTAAGTAATCGGAAGATAAGATGACATCTTCATCATGCTCTACTACTATCACTGTGTTTCCTATATTTTTAAGAGCACAGAGTATTTCTATTAGTTTATTTGTATTATGAGGGTGTAATCCTACAGTAGGCTCATCCAAAACATATAAAGATCCAACTAATGAGCTACCTAAAGATGTTGCTAATTTAATCCTTTGAAACTCACCACCAGATAATGAATTAACTTTTCTGTTTAACGTTAAATACCCTAGCCCAATTTCATTAATATAATTAAGCCTTGTAATAATTTCTTGCAACGGCCTTTCACTAAGTTTTTTTTCATTGTCCGTGAGAGACAATTCTTTTAAGAATATCAAAATATTATCTATTGGTCTTAAAACAATGTCTATAATACTCTTGTTGTTTATCTTGATATAATTAGCTTCTTCTCTTATGCCAGAACCTAAACACATCTTGCATTTTGTTTTTCCTTTATACCTAGAAGCAATTATTCTGAACTGTATTTTATAACTCTTTTTTTCCAAATATTGAAAAAACTTATTTATCCCTTTAAATGCACCTTTCCCTTCCCAAATTATTTGTGTCTCTTCTGGTGAGAGCTGATTGAATGGCTTATGAATATTAACTTTATATTCTCTGTTATTAGAGATTAAAGGCTTCAGCCACACTTTCATCTTCTCTGTTCTCCAAGGAGCAATACAGTTTGAAAAAATTGAAAGATTTTTATTAGGTATAATTTTATTCTCATCAAAACCGAGAATATTTCCAAATCCACCGCATTCCGAACAAGCCCCGTATGGATTATTAAAACTAAAAAGATTAATGGATGGTTCTAGAAATTTTATTCCATCTAACTCAAACCTATTTGAAAATTCTTTTTTCTCATGAGGAAATGTTACCAATAGTCTTCCTTCACCCTCAAAGAAAGCTTCTTTACAGACCTCAACAACTTTAAACTTGAAATTTTCATCTCCCACATGAACAACTCCCCTATCTATAAGAACCTGAAAGTCCAAATGTTTTTTTTCAGAAGTAAGTACTGACTCTATTGTATAGAATTCACCTTCTATAATTAGCCTAGTAAAACCTTTATTCAACAACACCTCTAACTCTCTAACATAATTTTCTTTTGTTGTTTTTCTATATATTGAAATAAAATATTTCTTTCCTTTATTATTAAGAACATATTTTAAAACATCTTCATAACTATCTTTTTTTACAACATTTCCAGAAACAGGAGAGATGGTTTGACCTATATTTAAATATAAAAGTTTTAAATAATCATATACCTCAGAAAGGGTTCCTACTGTTGATCTAGGGTTTTTATTGTTTCTTTTTTGATCTACCGCTATAGCTGGTGATAAACCTTCTATCATATCAACATTAGGCTTATCCATTCTCTTCAAAAATTGTCTCGCGTAAGAGCTTAAGCTTTCTATGTATTTTCTTTGTCCCTCAGCAAAAATCGTGTCAAAAGCAAGAGAAGTTTTTCCTGAACCAGAAACACCAGAAATAACAATTAACTCATTTCTTGGTATAGAAAGAGATATGTTTTTTAAATTATTTACTCTCGCTTTTTTAATAATTATGTTTTTTGGTTCTGACATCTTTTTTGAATTTATAAAATCAATCTTTATCTTAGTTAAAATATTCTTAACAAAACAACACAATATGGTATAGACCTCTACGTTACTAAATTATAATAACTTATTATGTTAAAAACGGAATTAAGTGATAGTTGTTTAATATCACTTTACACTCAAGGTAACGAGGAGGCAATGTCTACATTAATTGACAGACATAAATCCAGAATATTCACAACAATTTATTTAATTGTAAAAGACAAATACATAGCAGAAGATATTTTACAAGACGTCTTTATTAAAACATTAAACGTTTTCAAACAAAAAAAGTATAACGAACAAGGTAAGTTTCTGCCGTGGATTTTAAGGGTTGCTCACAATCAATCAATAGATCATTTTAGAAAAAACAAGAGACACCCCAAAATCACATTAGCAGATGGTTCAGATGTGTTTAATTGTCTAAAGTTTTCAGAGGACTTTACTGAATCTGAAAATCTATCAAAAGAAACTAAACTTTATTTAAAACAAATTATTCAAGATTTGCCTGACAAGCAAAGAGAGGTTTTAGTTATGAGACATTATATGGACATGAGTTTTCAAGAGATTGCAGAATCAACAGGTGTAAGTATTAACACAGCTTTAGGAAGAATGAGATATGCGCTGATTGCGTTAAGAAAAAAAATAAAACCAAAACAAGTTGCCTATGAATAAAACCTCTACTAATCTTGATATAGTAAAATATATCTACAACGAATTAGAAGAACCTAATAAAAATAAAATCACAATTCAGTCTCTTATAGATGATAAAACAAAAAGTCAAATTGAATCCTTAAATGGAATTAAAGATTGTTTAGATAACTTTTGTTTAGAGCCTTCTGAAGAAACTATAAATAAAATAAAAGCCTACTCTATACAAAATAGAGAAAGCGAGTACTTTGCTTAATGATTTAGTGATTTATTAATAATTGGTTTTCTTCCGATTTTTAAGGTAATAGGATCATTGTGTATGTCCCAACCTCTTGCGGGAGACCTTTCTCTTCCATAATAAATTATTTGTAGGTGTAATTTGTTCCACAGTTTTTTAGGAAACAGTCTTTTAGCGTCTTTTTCTGTTTTGACAACATTCTTTCCCGATGAAAGGCCCCACCTAAACATTAATCTGTGAATATGGGTATCTACCGGAAACATAGGTTCACCAAAAGCTTGAGACATAACCACACTAGCTGTTTTATGACCAACAGCAGGAAGTGATTCTAATGATTCTAAGTCACAAGGAACCTTACCGTTATGTTTATTTATTATAATTTTAGAAAGACCATAAATTCCTTTAGACTTCATTGGAGATAAACCCACCGGCTTAATAATTTCTCTAATTTCAGGAACAGAAAGTTTAATCATGTCATGTGGATTATCAGCTTTTTCAAAAAGTTTTGGCGTTATCTTATTTACACCAGCATCAGTACTCTGAGCAGAAAGTAAGACTGCAATTAAAAGTGTGTATGGGTTTTTATGGTTGAGTGGAATACTTGTTTTTGGGTAGAGCTTTTCTAGTGTTTGAATGACAAATTCTACTTTATCTTTTTTTTTCACTTTAGATTGGTTTGTAATTAGAATTATAAAAAACTTTCTTATAATCATCTTCTTTTAGAAGATCTTCCAAGGTGTATGTGCTTTTTTTCATGAAAGAGGTGACAATTTTCCACCCCATCCATCTTCCTACCCTACCGGGAATAGATTGAGATATTTCAAATGTACTTGGCCTCTCTGACAAATACTTTTGTTTAATTAATTTTCCTTCTTTGAAAAACAGCTCGTTCTGTAGAAAAAAGCTATAAATAAAAGCTTCATTCTCTTCAATTATATCCAGCTGATCTTTTGAGTATCCTAATATTATATTTTGACCCTCGCAGGCTAACAACTTTTCAACAACATAATAAAGTTTACCAAAAGAAATCATTTCATTTAACATGGTTTTATCTGTATCATCTACAATATTAAATTGAGATAAATATGTTGAAAGCGCTGTTGATGTCATGTGGTGTGGTGTGTATCTTTCTAAAACATATAAGGGTAAATCGCGGGGCTTAAATTTGTTTTCTTTATTTAGAAAGTAGTCAACTCCTAAAACTATATTTTCTTTATCCACAACAATATCATTATAAAAGCCTGATAACAACAAAGTGATTTTAGGATTAATTTTTTGTTTGCTTGTTGAATTATATATTCCAATTGCATGATCTAAATTTAAGAAGAGTTGTTTTTTATTACCAAACTCGTTACGAACATCAAAATAAAGGCTATCAAAATAAATATTGTCTACCAATGAATAAATGTTGTTTATTTTAGAATCTAGGTTTAATGTGTCGTGTATTTCATAAAATGGGTATAAAATGTTTTTATATGTTTCTAAAAAATTTAAAAAATCATTTCTAGATTCTATACTTACCACTTCATCAACCAAATAATTGATCTTAATGTTTTTTGGGTAACCTTTTGTGTTTGTTATTGGGCAATTACTCGTGTTGCACGATAAAAGAATAAGTGCAAAAAAACAAGTAAGAGACTTCACTTTTTAGTTTGAATAATTTGTCTATTTGTGTCTAGAAACACATAATCTTTAACCCCTATATTATTATCTTTTTCTATTTTAACCCACCTTCTATGTTTGATAAACCATTTATATTGTCTTGATAACACACCAATTGTAAAATAAGAGTAAAGGTAAGGGTGCACAACTAA